>NZ_JAPHWH010000005.1:0-427108 GCF_026241455.1 Bacillus sp. DHT2 | reverse complement strand
GATTTCCCATAGCGTAAGCTAGTAAGATCCCTGAAAGATGATCAGGTTGATAGGTTCGAGGTGGAAGCATGGTGACATGTGGAGCTGACGAATACTAATAGATCGAGGACTTAACCATATAATATGAAGCAAATGTTATCTAGTTTTGAGAGAACGTAAAAAAACTTGTTGACATTTTAAATGAATCAAGTATAATAATGATTGTCTCAAATGAAATAAGTCTGGTAATGATGGCAGAGAGGTCACACCCGTTCCCATACCGAACACGGAAGTTAAGCTCTCTAGCGCCGATGGTAGTTGGGGCATTGCCCCTGTGAGAGTAGGACGTTGCCAGGCAAATGGAGGATTAGCTCAGCTGGGAGAGCACCTGCCTTACAAGCAGGGGGTCGGCGGTTCGATCCCGTCATCCTCCACCATATATTGCCGGCTTAGCTCAATTGGTAGAGCAACTGACTTGTAATCAGTAGGTTGGGGGTTCAAGTCCTCTAGCCGGCACCAGCAACTATGGCGGTTGTGGCGAAGTGGTTAACGCACCGGATTGTGGCTCCGGCATTCGTGGGTTCGATTCCCATCAGTCGCCCCATTTTTTCTTTAAAAATTATATTATGCGGGTGTGGCGGAATTGGCAGACGCACCAGACTTAGGATCTGGCGCCTTTGGCGTGGGGGTTCGACTCCCTTCACCCGCACTTTTAATAAAATATCTCATACATGTCTTGCGGAAGTAGTTCAGTGGTAGAATACAACCTTGCCAAGGTTGGGGTCGCGGGTTCGAATCCCGTCTTCCGCTCCAATTTTCAATATGACATGCCGGGGTGGCGGAACAGGCAGACGCACAGGACTTAAAATCCTGCGGTGGGTGACCACCGTGCGGGTTCGACCCCCGCCCTCGGCACCATATGCGCCCGTAGCTCAATTGGATAGAGCGTTTGACTACGGATCAAAAGGTTAGGGGTTCGAGTCCTCTCGGGCGCGCTTTTATTAACGGGAAGTGGCTCAGCTTGGTAGAGCACCTGGTTTGGGACCAGGGGGTCGCAGGTTCAAATCCTGTCTTCCCGATATTTTTAAAACATGGGGCCTTAGCTCAGCTGGGAGAGCGCCTGCCTTGCACGCAGGAGGTCAGCGGTTCGATCCCGCTAGGCTCCACTTATAACTTTATTATGGCGGTGTAGCTCAGCTGGCTAGAGCGTACGGTTCATACCCGTGAGGTCGGGGGTTCGATCCCCTCCGCCGCTACCATAAGGGACCTTTAGCTCAGCTGGTTAGAGCAGACGGCTCATAACCGTCCGGTCGTAGGTTCGAGTCCTACAAGGTCCACCATTTAAAGTAAATTCCCTGGAGGTATACCCAAGTCTGGCTGAAGGGATCGGTCTTGAAAACCGACAGGCGGCGAGAGTCGCGCGGGGGTTCGAATCCCTCTACCTCCTCCATTTTTTTAAAAGAATATTGTATCGTCGCGGGGTGGAGCAGTCTGGTAGCTCGTCGGGCTCATAACCCGAAGGTCGCAGGTTCAAATCCTGTCCCCGCAACCAATGGTCCCGTGGTGTAGTGGTTAACATGCCTGCCTGTCACGCAGGAGATCGCCGGTTCGACCCCGGTCGGGACCGCCATTTTACATAAAGGCTCGGTAGCTCAGTCGGTAGAGCAGAGGACTGAAAATCCTCGTGTCGGCGGTTCGATTCCGTCCCGAGCCACCATTTTGAAATAGCAAGCCGGCTTAGCTCAATTGGTAGAGCAACTGACTTGTAATCAGTAGGTTGGGGGTTCAAGTCCTCTAGCCGGCACCACTTTCAAAATGAGCCATTAGCTCAGTTGGTAGAGCATCTGACTTTTAATCAGAGGGTCGAAGGTTCGAGTCCTTCATGGCTCACCATTTTAGTTTCATGCGGGTGTAGTTTAGTGGTAAAACAAGAGCCTTCCAAGCTCTGGTCGAGAGTTCGATTCTCTTCACCCGCTTTTTCCATTGGGGGCCTATAGCTCAGCTGGTTAGAGCGCACGCCTGATAAGCGTGAGGTCGATGGTTCGAGTCCATTTAGGCCCACCATTATTCCGCAGTAGCTCAGTGGTAGAGCTATCGGCTGTTAACCGATCGGTCGTAGGTTCGAGTCCTACCTGCGGAGCCATATTATATAGAGAAGTACCCAAGTGGCTCAAGGGGCTCCCCTGCTAAGGGAGTAGATCGCTAACGCGGTGCGAGGGTTCGAATCCCTTCTTCTCTGCCAGAAACTGGCCCGTTGGTCAAGTGGTTAAGACACCGCCCTTTCACGGCGGTAACACGGGTTCGAATCCCGTACGGGTCATACTTAAAGAGATAGCATAATGTGCTATCTCTTTTTGTTTATAATGATATTTTCTTCAAGAAAAAGCAGACTTATCAAAGTCTGCTTTTTTTATTAAAATTGATAATTTTTGTATACTTTTTTCTTTTTGAGGCGTCTAACTAATAGAAAGGAGAGAGCAATGGCATATGAAAAAGTTGAAGAAATAATTATACAAACGTCTAAGAATATTTATAGATATCTTCTTAAAATCGGTGTAAATGCAGTGGAAGCGGAAGATATTGTTCAAGATACAATCTATAAAGCATTGTTATCTATACCAATGAATAAAAATTAACCAATATTATCATGTCAGCAATATATAAGAGTTTGTATAAAATGAAGAATCGTTCCTTTTGTAACAGAAAGAATTATAACAAATCATATATTTTTATATTGGAACACGCTATAGAATGGAGTGATAGTATGGATTTTGAAACTTTGTATCGAACGTATCAACCCTTAGTTTACTCTGTTGCATACCGCCTGCTTGGCTCTGTTAGTGATGCAGAGGATGTTGCACAGGATATACTCATTAAAAGTCAGCATATGGAGCAAGAACAAATTAGAAATATGAAAGCATATTTAATTAAGGTGACAACAAACCATTGTTTGAATGTACTACAGTCTGCGCGGAAACAGAGAGAAATGTATACAGGAGAATGGCTTCCTGAGCCAGAGATAGATACGGAGAAATTAAATCCAATGGAAACACTACTGCAAACCGAAAGAGTATCCTATGCATTTCTTGTACTGTTAGAGAAGTTAACACCTGTTGAAAGAGCTATATTTGTTTTAAGAGAAGTGTTTAAGTACGAGTATCGTGAAATAGCGGAGCTTTTAAACAAATCAGAGGCAAATTGCCGAAAGATTTTTAGTCGTTGTAAAGAGAAGATAAGGCATGAAGTACCCGTACATCCGCAACAATTGGATCATACAGAAAAGATGATACATACCTTTATCAAAGGCTCAGAAACAGGAAATTTTGAGGGATTTATTAATTTACTGACAGTAGATGCAACACTTGTCACTGACGGAGGCGGTAAAGTACGTGCTGCTATATTTCCGATTATGGGCAAACAGCGTATCCAGATATTTTTGGAGTCTATTGTTTCACGAGGATTCTTCCAATTGGAGCTTCTCCCAACTATCATAAATGGTCAATTTGGTATTTTAGCAAGGAATAAGGGCCGTGCAGAGAAGGCCATATGCTTTGAGTGGGATGAAAGCGGAGAATCCATTAGAAGAATTTACATTGTAGTCAATCCTGATAAACTAAAGCATATTCCAGTTCTATAGCATGTAATTGAAAAAGAGATCTTTTTTTTAGATCTCTTTTTTATTTTGTCACAAATTGAAAAGCTAATTTGTCTTATAAGTGACAGGATATAAAAGGGATGCTTGTATGTTTTCTATTAGAGCTTCTGTCATGAATGAAAATATTTTACGGCAGATAGTAATTTGAAATAATTCATGAAAGACCTTATTAAATATCCTGGTACCAAAGTACAAACTAATTTTATGGAGGGAATATAAGATGGAAACAAGATTTTTAATGGGAAAGGTAAATCCGGAAGGTTATAAGGCAATGGTAGGTTTAGAAAAATACTTGATGACTACAAGTATCGATGAAATATTGAAAGAGCTAATTAAAATCCGTGCTTCTCAAATCAATGGATGTGCGTATTGCATTGATATTCATACGAAAGATGCACGAAAACTAGGGGAAACAGAGCAACGTATTTATGCTCTTAATGCTTGGCGTGAGACACCATTTTTTACGCAGGAAGAACGTGCTGTGCTTGCTTTGACAGAGGCAATTACACTAGTAGCGGAAACGCACGTTCCTGATGAGGTATATGAAGAGGTAAGAAATTTCTTTGAAGAAGAACAAATTGCTGAAATCGTTATGCAGATTGTTACTATTAATGCATGGAATCGAATTGGGGTATCTACCCGTTTAATGCCGGAAAAAAGATAAGGTGGAGATGTTACTAATAGTTTGTAGAGGCACCCTCATACTGTCAACAAACTAAGAAAAAGGATGGTTCCAAAAACGAAAAAATAAGTTATTCTTTCTGGAAATACTGCTGAAAGGATAGCTTTTTCGTTTTTGAGTATAAAGAAATTGTAATGGGAAGGATATAGAGCTTTTGCAAATTATGTATGATCTAATCTTTAATAGGTAAACGATAAAATATAAGGAAATAAGCTTTTCACAATCTAAAGAAAAGGCTTCCATTAAAATCGATTCCACACCTAATATCATAACTTTCTACTGTCTGTGAGAAAGTTCACAAATAGGTCATAATTTGTGAATATATTCACAATGAATCGTGCTACAATATGAATGTAAAGAAGTTAAACAACATTAAATTAGTATTTTAATTAATTACTTAAACAATAATAAAAAAAATAAATGTGAACAATAGAGAGGGGAATTTACCATGAAAAAAGGTATCAATCGTGTAGTATTAGTAGGAACAGGTGCAGTAGGTTGTAGTTATGCTTACTCAATGATTAACCAAGGTGTAGCTGAAGAATTTGTACTTGTGGATGTAAATGAGGCTAAAGCGGAAGGGGAAGCAATGGACTTAAGCCATGCGGTACCATTCTCTCCATCACCAACAAAAGTTTGGAGCGGTAGTTATGCAGATTGCAAAGATGCAGATTTAGTTGTTATCACTGCTGGATTACCACAAAAGCCAGGTGAAACTCGTTTAGATTTAGTTGAGAAAAATACAAAAATCTTTAAGCAAATCGTTCGCGGCATTATGGATAACGGATTTGATGGTATTTTGCTAATCGCAACTAACCCAGTTGATATTTTAACTTATGTAACTTGGAAAGAATCTGGATTACCAAAAGAACGCGTAATCGGTTCTGGTACAACTTTAGACTCTGCTCGTTTCCGCTACATGTTAGGTGACTATTTAGATGTAGATCCACGGAACGTTCATGCATATATCATTGGTGAGCACGGTGACACTGAACTTCCAGTATGGAGCCACGCTACTGTAGGTGTACAAAAGCTAGAAACAATCTTAGCGAACAACGAACAGTATAACCAAGATGATTTAGATAAAATCTTTGCAAATGTACGCGATGCTGCTTACCACATCATCGAGCGTAAAGGTGCAACTTACTACGGAATTGGTATGTCACTACTTCGTGTAACTAAAGCGATCTTAAACAACGAGAACAGTGTACTAACTGTATCTGCATACCTTGAAGGTCAATACGGCGAGAAAGATGCTTATGTAGGTGTTCCAGCTGTCATTAACCGCGAAGGTGTACGTGAAATCGTGGAGCTTGAGTTAAATGAAGAAGAAAAAGCGAAATTTACTCACTCTGTAAAAGTATTAAAAGAAACAATGGCACCAGTACTATAAGGATAATTGATAAATAATTCAGAAGCGGGAAATTGCTTCCGGCTTCTGAATTTTTATATAACTTTATATAAATTCCTTTTCCAGTTTCCCTGTATATCCCCAAATATACACCCCCTTTTGCTGGAAAAGGATCATTTATAGGAAAAGCACCCTAGTTTGTATAGAGTGCTTTTATTTTTTTATATAGAAATTAAATCCATGAAATGGGGGGGATAGCGCTCATAAAGAATTATTTCATGAGAGCGTAATAAAAATGAGGGGAATAAAGTTATGATAGAAAGAGCTAATGCTGAAGAAACAACATACATACTATCTAATGCAGCATTATCTGCTAATGAAGGTATTCAAAATCATGGAACAATTTCCGGAGAAAAGGCGATACAGATGATGACAGGTCTTATTGAAAAAGGGGCGTATTATTTTGTATACAAAGAGAATGATTCAATAGCTGGATGGATATTAGTAGGGACAAATACGGATTATTTTACAGAAAGGGAAATTGGTTTTATCTGAATTTCGGGGTAAAGGGATTTCCAAAAAGCTAGTTCAGGCTGGGATTGAAGAGTTGAAAAGAAATGGATATGAGGAAGTACGTCTTAATGTATTTTCCACAAACTTTGCTCAAGAGATTTATGAAAAGATAAGTTTTACTCCGTTACAAACAGTTATGGTTTACAAGTAAATAAGAAATGAAAAAATAAGAAAAGTACCGAGAGTCGGTACTTTTCTTTGTTTTCAGTTTTGAAGTTCTTCTTGAACGAATTACCTGGCTTTAAATCTTTCATATTGACGGTAACAGTAGGATTAGATAAATATATTATACCAGCTTGTAATGCGTTATTTTGATGTTTCAGGGTTGTTAAAATAGGAGAAGCGCTATGCTATAATAAGCCCCCATGTTTAGAGTAAAATATATATCGCCTTACTAACAATTAGATAAAATATAGTATTTAAGTGAGGGGATAGTTAGAAAGTATGATTTCCAGTAAATGTTTTACTCCGTTATTCGTGGGCAGTAATAATCTCACCTCAAAATTCAATGGAAACAAAGAAGTTAGGTGGGAGATAAACTGCCCGTAAAAACCCAATTGGTGAGAGCTGATTAAAGTTTCACTTTATGAGAAAACATTTGTTTCAAGATAATAAAGAAGGGAAGAAACTAGAAAAATAGAGACCTTCTTACTATTGTATATTTTTGTGGAAAATAAAAAAGGACGAACAAAAAATAAAACGCTTTCAATGAATATTCGTCAAAATTCGATAAATTTGACGAAAAATTAAAGTGTTACCTTTAATTTCCGCGGAAAAACGTATATTTATTTAAAAATACACAAGGATATTTCAGTTTCCTATCGAATATTTACAAAGTAATAAAAATTCTGTCATCTTAGCGAGGTGAACATATTGGGTGTAACAAATTGTATAGAAGAGAATGTGTATGAATTTCATACAAAGCAGTGTTATGAGAGCTATAACATATTTGGCGCGCATCTTGTAACGGAAGATGAAATACAAGGCGTACGATTTACAGTATGGGCTCCTCATGCGAAAGCTCTGAGTGTAGTTGGCGATTTTAATGAGTGGGATATTGAAGGGCATAAGATGCGAAAAATGGCAGAAGAGGGTATTTGGTCATTGTTTATACCACATTTGGGGGAAAATGAAATATATAAGTATGCGATTGAAACTCCAGATGGTGAAACAATTTTAAAAGCAGATCCCTATGCAACATATGCAGAAGTAAGACCAAATACGGCATCTGTTATTTTTGATATAAAGGGATATAAATGGAATGATAAAAATTGGTTTCGAAAGAAGAAACGAAAATTAATTTATAAGGAAGCAATGGCAATTTATGAGTTGCATTTTGGTTCATGGAAAAAGAAAGAAGATGGCTCTCTGTACTCATATCGAGAGATGGCAGAGGAGCTCATTCCTTATGTGGTGGAACATCAATTTACCCACATTGAAATTATGCCGCTTGTGGAACATCCATATGACCGTTCCTGGGGATATCAGGGAACCGGATATTATGCGGTGACAAGCCGGTTTGGTACACCGCATGATTTCATGTATTTTGTCGATGAATGTCATAAATATGGAATCGGTGTCATTTTAGATTGGGTGCCGGGTCATTTTTGTAAAGATGCTCATGGGTTGTATTTATTTGATGGAGCGCCGACCTATGAATATAAAGATTTGGATGTACAGGAAAATCACGTTTGGGGCACAGTAAATTTTGATTTAGGAAAACAGGAAGTGCGTAATTTTTTAATTTCAAATGCACTGTTTTGGATGAAGTATTACCATATTGACGGCTTTCGTGTCGATGCGGTTGCGAATATGTTGTACTGGGAAAAAGAAGGGAAGCAGCAAAGTAATGAATACGCCGTTTCCTTCTTGCGTGAGTTAAATGAGGCAGTATTTGCAGAGGACGAAGAATTTTTGATGACCGCAGAAGATTCGACAGCTTGGCCACTTGTGACTGCGCCAGTGTATGAAGGCGGACTAGGGTTTAATTATAAGTGGAATATGGGCTGGATGAATGATGTTCTAAAATACATGGAGTGTGCACCGGAATATCGGAAATATATTCATGAGAAAATGACATTTTCTTTGCTATATGCTTACTCCGAAAACTTTATATTACCGCTCTCTCACGATGAAGTCGTTCACGGAAAAAAATCATTGTTAAATAAAATGCCAGGAGACTACTGGGAAAAGTTTGCACAACTGCGTTTATTATACGGGTATTTCTTTACGCATCCTGGAAAGAAATTACTCTTTATGGGTGGGGAATTTGGTCAGTTTGACGAATGGAAAGATCTCGAGGGTCTAGATTGGAATTTGCATGATTTTGAAATGCATCGTTATATGCATGATTACTTTAAAGAGCTCATAGCATTGTATAAGCGCTCTAAACCACTTTGGCAATTGGATCATTCGCAGGAAGGATTTCAGTGGATTGATGCCGATAACAAAGAACAAAGTATTTTCTCGTTTATTCGTAAAGGGGATAAGGAAGACGATATCTTTGTTGTGATATGTAATTTTACTAATATTGTGTATGAAAATTATAAAGTAGGTGTACCAGAGTTCAAGTATTATAACGAGATTTTAAATAGTGACGCAGCAATATATGGCGGCTCAGGGCAGGTAAATAAAAAGCGCCTAAAGACAATTCTAGAGCCGTATCATAATCAGTCTGCTCATGTAGAAATAACAATTCCACCATTTGGCGTATCCATTTTAAGACCAGTGAAAACGAGAAAGGGGAGCAAAAAACAAGATGGTTCAAAAGCAGACGTGCGTAGCGATGTTACTAGCAGGAGGAAAGGGTAGTCGTTTAAGTGCTTTAACAAAAAATTTAGCAAAGCCAGCTGTTCCGTTTGGCGGTAAGTACCGAATTATTGATTTCACATTAAGTAATTGTGCAAACTCTGGTATTGAAACAGTTGGAATTTTAACGCAGTATCAGCCGCTTGAGCTTCATAGTTATATTGGAATCGGTAATGCTTGGGATTTAGATCGTGTGAATGGCGGCGTGACCGTATTGCCTCCGTACTCGGAATCTTCAGGAGTGAAATGGTATACAGGAACAGCGAGTGCTATTTATCAAAACTTAAACTATTTGCATCAGTACGATCCGGAATATGTTCTGATTTTGTCAGGAGATCATATTTATAAAATGGATTACAGTAAAATGTTAGATTACCATATTGAAAAAGAAGCAGATGTTTCGATTTCAGTTATTGAAGTACCTTGGGATGAAGCAAGTCGATTCGGCATTATGCATACGAATGAGGATATGGAAATTGTTGAATTTGAGGAAAAACCACAATTTCCAAAAAGCAATCTTGCTTCGATGGGAATTTATATCTTTAATTGGGCTCTTTTAAAAGAATATTTAGAGATGGATGCAAGAAATCCAGAATCTAGTAATGATTTTGGAAAAGATGTCATCCCGCTTTTATTAGACGAGGAGAAAAAGCTCATTGCTTACCCATTTGAAGGGTATTGGAAAGATGTTGGAACTGTAAAAAGTTTATGGGAAGCAAATATGGACTTGCTTCAAGAAGAATCGACCTTACAGTTAAATGATCATAGCTGGCGCATTTATTCGGTGAATCCAAATGAGCCGCCGCAGTATATTGCTGAAGGCGCAAAGGTAGAAGAATCATTAATTAATGAAGGATGCGTTGTTGAAGGAGATGTAAAACACTCTGTTTTATTCCAAGGAGTGACGGTTGGAGAAGGGAGTATGGTAATCGATTCGGTAATTATGCCAGATGCATGCATCGGTAAAAATGTTGTCATTGAAAGAGCGATTGTCGGATCGGGTATGGTCATTGAAGATGGGACAATTATTCGTCCAGAAAAAAATATCGATGATGTCGTACTAATAGCTGAGGGGAAATAGTGAAGGAGGATAAGATGAATGGGAGAATCAATGTTAGGAATTATTAATGCAACAGGGAGTTTTTCTTCCTTAAAGAAAGTAACAGGGCACCGTTCACTGGCAGCACTACCATTTGGAGGACGTTATCGTCTCATTGATTTTATGCTTTCAAATATGGTTAATTCCCATATTCATAGTGTAGCGATTTTTACGAGTCATAAAAATCGTTCCTTGATGGATCATCTCGGATCAGGAAAACAATGGGATTTAGATAGAAAACGCGACGGCTTATTTTTATTTCCTCCGAATTGCCAATGTAATCAAGATGAGTTTGGTTCCTTCGCTCATTTTAGAAGACATATTGACTATTTTCTGCGCAGCAGACAAGAGTATGTTGTTATTACAAATAGTCATCTTGTTACAGCATTAAATTTTCAAAAGATATTAGAAAGACATATACATACGGGCGCGGATGTTACAGAAGTATGCCATGAAGGCGTATCACTGCAAACTTATGTGCTGAAGAAACAGTTATTATTAGATTTATTTGAAACATATAAAGACATGGAACACTATAGTTTGTTTGATGTAGTCAAAGAGAAACGAGGAGAGTCGCTGTACATTACTACATATGAGCATACAGGGTATGTAGCAGTAATCGATTCGATTGAAAATTATTATAAACATAGTTTAGAAATTTTGCAGCCTTCTATTTGGAAGCAGTTGTTTACGAAAGAAGCTCCGATTTTTACAAAAGTAAAGGATGAACCACCAACACGTTATATAAAAGGAGCACAGGTGCAAAACACAATGATTGCAAACGGCAGTGTTATTGCAGGAAAAGTTGAGAATAGTGTTGTATTTCGTTCTGTTAAGGTTGGGAAAGGTTCGGTTATTCGAAATAGCATCATTATGCAAAAGAGCCAAATTGGAGATAACTGTATATTAGACGGCGTTATTATTGATAAGGATGTTAAAATTGAGGATGGTGTGGTTTTAACAGGAACGCCTGATAATCCATACGTTTTGGAAAAGGGCAGTGTTCAAAGTCAAAATATTACTAGTTATTCTTAAAAGCTCTATGTAAGTTAAGTACAAATTGGAAAACTGATAAAAAACATTCTTTTTAAGGTGGAAGAGAGCATCCGCCTATGCATAGAGGCGGTCAGTGCCTTTTCCTGCCCCATACCAAGTGAAAACAAAGAAAGAAAACAAAACAAGTAGCAATCATCTTTTGTTCTTCGTAGCAGCGACTTATATGTCGAAAAATCAAAATGGATATATATAGCCAGTGAAATTCTATCCAATAGGGATTCACTGGCTCATCATGATATGAATTTAAAATCCGAAGGGAGGAAGCTGTAAGAAGGGCGGATCATGGTGTACACGCTTTTCAGACAGTGGAACAACACGTGAATATTTTATTTGCAGTATCAGAATGCGTACCGTTTATTAAATCTGGTGGCTTAGCAGATGTGGCGGGTGCACTTCCAAAAGAATTGAAAAAATTAGGAGTAAACGTCCGTATTATCCTACCAAACTACAGCCTTATTCCCAAGCACTTGCGAGAAGCATGTACGCTTCATAAGGTAATCAATGTGCAGCTCGGTTGGCGAAATCAATATTGCGGGATTTTAAAAGGGGAGCAAGGCGGGATTACGTATTATTTAATCGACAATGAATATTATTTTAAAAGGGATTCTCTTTATGGACATTATGATGATGGAGAACGTTTTTCTTTCTTTTCTAAGGCGGTGTTAGAGTGTATGCCGCACCTAGATTTTGAAGTGGACATCCTTCACAGTCATGATTGGCATACAGCGATGGCGAATTTTTTACTGCGTGAAAAGTATGGGGATCATCCATTGTATGAACATATTAAAACTGTTTATACGATTCATAATTTGCAGTTCCAGGGTGTGTTTCCTCGTGAAGTTATGCATGATTTACTGGAACTTGGTGATGAATATTTTGATAGTGAACAGCTTGAATTTTATGGGAACGTTAGCTTTATGAAAGGCGGCATCATCGCTTCAGATCGCATTACAGCGGTTAGCCCGACGTATAAAGAAGAGATCCAATATGGATTTTTTGGTGAAAAATTAGATGGTTTGTTACGGAAATATAATGATAAGCTGAGCGGAATTGTAAATGGTATTGATACGAGCGTATATAATCCGAAAACGGATCCTTATATTACTGCGCAGTATGATGCAAAATCATTGTATGAAAAACAAGAAAATAAACGCGCATTACAGCGCTACTTTGGTTTGCCAGAAAAAGAAGATACGCCAATTATTTCGATGGTAACGCGATTAACAAAGCAAAAAGGCCTTGATTTAGTACGTACTGTCTTTCATGAAATGATGGAAGACGATGTACAATGTATCATTTTAGGATCAGGAGATTCTGAATATGAGCAGTTTTTCGAATGGATGGCATATGAGTATCCAGAAAAAGTGAAAGTGTATATCGGGTTTAATGAAGAGCTAGCGCATCAAGTATATGCAGGGAGCGATTTATTTTTAATGCCATCATTATTTGAACCATGTGGACTCGGACAGCTCATTGCACTGGCATATGGTGTGATCCCAATTGTAAGAGAGACGGGAGGATTGAACGATACAGTTCAGTCTTATAATGAGAAAACAGAGAATGGAAATGGATTCAGCTTTAGAAATTTTAACGCTCATGACATGTTACATACGGTTCGTCGTGCACTGAAGTATTATCATAATCAACCGGTATGGAATCAGCTTGTAAAACAAGCGATGACAGAGGATTATAGCTGGAAAAAGTCAGCTCTTGAATATAAGGAACTATATAAAAGTTTGCTGAAACACTCTTAGGTGGTGAAAAAATGTTTACTCATGTTGAAAGCTTTAAAGTAGCCTTTTTAGAAAAACTAGAAACGATGTATGGAAAAAGTTTCAAAGATTCTACCAGTCGTGACCAGTATAATACACTTGGTCGTATGGTACGTGAGTATATGAATCAGCATTGGATTGCAACAAATGAAAGGTACCGGACAGGGAATCAAAAGCAAATGTATTACTTGTCTATTGAGTTTTTACTTGGTCGTTTGCTCGGTAGTAACTTACTAAATCTAGGTATCCGTGATGTATGTGAACAAGGCCTTTCAGAGCTTGGAATTTCATTAAAGGAATTGGAAGAAAGTGAAGCGGATGCAGGGCTTGGCAATGGAGGACTTGGCCGCCTTGCAGCCTGTTTTCTCGATTCACTTGCATCTTTAAATCTTCCAGGGCACGGATGTGGTATTCGTTATAAGCATGGCTTGTTTGATCAAAAAGTTGTGGATGGATATCAAGTAGAATTACCAGAACAGTGGCTCCTTCATGAAAATGTTTGGGAAGTAAGACGACACGATCAAGCGGTAGAAGTGAGCTACTTTGGAAATGTAGAACCGATAGAAATGAATGGTCGCCTTGAATTTCGTCATACGAATGCGGAAGTGATTATGGCAGTTCCATATGACGTTCCGGTTGTTGGATATGAAACAGATACTGTGAATACACTTCGCCTTTGGAATGCAGAGCCGGTTCCTTTTCCACAAAATTGTAAAGATATTTTGAAATATAAACGTGAAACAGAAGTGGTATCAGAATTTTTATACCCGGATGATACGCATGATGAAGGGAAAATACTACGTTTAAAGCAGCAGTATTTCCTTGTATCAGCAAGTTTACAAAACATTGTTCGCATGCATAGAGAGCGAAATGGAACGCTTCGTAATTTATATGAGAAAATCGCGATTCACATTAACGATACGCATCCCGTTTTAGCAATTCCAGAACTTATGCGTATTTTACTAGATGAAGAAAAGCTTGCTTGGGAAGAAGCATGGGATATTACGACTCAGACAATTTCTTATACGAATCATACGACATTATCAGAAGCACTTGAGAAGTGGCCAATCCATATTTTTAAACCGTTATTACCACGAATTTATATGATTATTGAAGAAATCAATGAACGCTTTTGTCATGAACTATGGGAGCGATATCCGTATGATTGGAAGCGGAGTGAAGATATGGCAATTATCGCGCATGATCTTGTCAAAATGGCACATTTAGCAATTGTCGGAAGCTATAGTGTAAATGGCGTGGCAAAAATTCATACAGAAATTTTAAAGCAACGTGAAATGCGATTGTTTTATGATTTTTATCCGGAGAAATTTAACAATAAGACAAATGGAATCGCGCATCGGCGCTGGCTTATGAAGGCGAACCCGCAGCTTGCAAATCTCATTTCAGAAGCAATTGGAACGGAATGGAAGAAGCAACCGATTCAGTTGCAATCACTGCAAAGCTTTCAACATGACACTGCTTTTCAAGACAAGTTGCATGATGTAAAGCAAGAGCGTAAATATATTTTAGCAGAGCAAATTCAAAACAAGATGGGGATTATCGTTGACCCGAGTTCCATTTTTGATGTACAAGTAAAACGATTGCACGCTTATAAAAGGCAACTATTAAATGTTTTACATATTTTGTATTTGTACAATCGTTTAAAAGAAGACGCAAGCTTTTCGTTTTATCCGCGTACATTTATTTTTGGAGCGAAGGCATCGCCAGGCTATTATTATGCAAAAAAAATTATTAAATTAATAAATGAACTTGCTAGAAAGGTAAATCAAGATCCATATGTGAGTCAATATATGAAAGTTATCTTTCTAGAAAACTATCGAGTTTCTTTAGCTGAATATATTTTCCCAGCAGCAGATGTAAGTGAGCAAATCTCTACAGCAAGTAAAGAGGCATCAGGAACAGGGAATATGAAGTTTATGATGAATGGTGCAATTACGCTCGGAACGCTGGATGGGGCCAATATTGAAATAAGAGAAAAAGTAGGAGATGAAGCCTGTTTTATCTTTGGTTTAACAGCGGAAGAGGTGCTTCATTATTATCAAAATGGTGGATATCGTGCAAATGATTACTATCACCATAATATGCACATAAAAAAAGTAGTTGATCCGTTAATAAATGGCTTTTTCACAAATGTTGGAGCCGAATTTGAAGCAATTTATGATTCTCTTGTTATTCAAAATGACGAGTACTTTGTCCTTCGTGATTTTAGTCCATATGCAGAGCGTCAAGAAGATGTAGGAAGAGCATATGAAAACCGAAGAAAGTGGCTAGAAATGTCTATCATCAATATTGCACAATCAGGACACTTTGCTAGTGATCGAACGATTCTGCAGTATAGTAATGAGATTTGGGGTATTGGTGATAGGGTTAAGCTTTCGTGAATGGAATATATATAAATACAAATTAAAAAACCGACATAACCCCCCATTCTTTTTAGGTAGGATAAAGCATCCGGCCATGGATAGAGGCGACTTATATGTTGGAAAATCAAAATGGATATATAGGAATAAGATAGAGTCCCTTGTGAAGATTTTGAGGGGCTTTTATTTATTGGAAAATATTGATGAAAAAACATGAAAGAAGAATGAGTGGAATTCGTAAAGTAAAAATAGCTTGGGAATTTTCCAAGCTATTTTTACTTAGTTTGCTACTGAGATATGAGGATTTACTGAATACAAAACACCAGTCCCACCATATTCCTCTGTAGCAAAGTATGAGAATGTACAGAAACCTGTGACCGTAAAAATTATAACGAGAAAAATTGCAAAGAAATATTTTAGCATGTAAGGTCCTCTCATCCAAAAGTAATTACATAGATTATTATAATATAATAGTATATTTTTTCCAAATGTTTCCGTATCAAAAATGAGAAGTCAGACATGTTTTGTATGTTGTCATGGCGTGGTTGTTGACGATAGATTTTGTATTTTTCGTAAATGTCAAGTTGTGATGAACATGTGTATACTCCCAGTCTTGGTCATTAAAATGTACTTTGCGCGGTGGAAGAAGCGGGACCACATCGAATAAATTAACGAAGCGAAAGCTGCTTGCTACTTGCATTTTATAGTAGTTGCGAAAAATGATATCACCGACTTTTGGAGAGGCGAAGTTATAGAGACCGTATTGTGCAAACGCAGTATTAACGCGTGCATCTAATATGTGTAGTGTGGCAAGTGCTCCGCCTAGGCTATGCCCTGTGGCGAGTAGTTTTTTATGTGATGGTAAAGATACGAGCATATCCATAATCGTATCACGGCAAGATTCATAAACAGAGAGAAAGCCGTTATGGACGTTTCCGCTATTTAAGGCGTATGGATAAGGTTTTTGGTTCACAAGTGAATCAATGACCCACTCTGGATCGGATTGGGTCCCTCGAAACGCTACGATGACTGTATCTTCAGATTCTAATATGAATCCAAACCACTCTGTTGTTTGCATAACCTTAGCCTGAAAACCTTGTACATATTGAAATCCTTCAGGTATTTGAAAAATCCCATTTTGTTTATATTGATCATATGTTAACTCGCAGCAAGAAGCTAGCAATATGGCAGTATCTTTATCAAAGGATAAAGGAGCACGCATCAGAGAAGCCCTCCTAAAGAAGAAGTAATAGTTCAATATATGAGTGGGGATGGGGAATCATTCTTTGAGTGGCTTGAAAACAAAGTGCAATGAAAAATGAATGTTTTTTACAAATTAACACTTGAACCTTCAGTTACGTGAGGTAGTATGATTTGAGTAACCACATCGGTAAAAAGAATGTAGGGGGAATTTAAGATGAGTAAAAGTGAAAACTATTCAATTGGAGAGTTTTCGAAAAGAACAGGCATATCAATACGGACGCTACATTATTACGATGAAATTGGATTACTTAAACCCGAAAAACATCCTAGTTCCGGACGTCGAATATATAAAAAGCAAGACATCTTAACGTTGCAAAAAATAGTAAGTCTAAAATTTTTAGGATATAGTCTAGACGAAATATCTGTAATGATAAATATGTCTAGCTTTAATGTAAGTTTAAAAGAAACATTACAAAGTCAGAAACAAGCTTTTGAAGAGAAAAAGGAGCATATCGAAATTTCTTTGAAAGCAATTAATCGAACAATTACTTTATTAGAAGATGAAGGGCAAGTAGATAGTGACATTTTAATGAGTTTAATTTGTAATATACAAAAAGAAAGTGAACAACGCCTATGGCTTGAGGAATATATGGATAAGGAAGTCGTTGATCGATTATACGATAAATCTGAAGAAGAGATGGTGGCATTGGATAAAGAATTTATTCAGTTGTCGAAGGAGGTAAAGAGATTATTTGGAAAACCAGTCCATGATCCAGAAGTACAAAAGCTTGTCGATCAACATATGAAGGCAACTCTTACATATGTGGGAGAAGAAACGATATGCTCTTTGAATGGATTAGAAAATATGGAAGATGAGTATGAAAATATGATTCCATCACCATATACAAAGGAAGAAGAGGAATGGTTAAATGCGGCAATGGAGTATTATATGATTCAACATGGTATGTACAGTCCTACAGGAGAAAAAGATAAGTGAAAAAAATCGCTACGTCTTATGACATAGCGATTTGGACCTTATTCTTTTCCATCAAGAAGGCGACCAAGTCCACCTAAAACGCTACCTTCCCCGCTACTTTGAGCTGCAGGGCTTGTAAGACGCGCTGCTAAACGGCTTAATGTTAAGGATTGAATCCAAACTGTTCCTGGTCCTTCTAATGTAGCGAAGAATAAACCCTCTCCGCCAAATAACGCAGTTTTTACGTTTCCTACGAATTGAATGTCGTAGTTAACATCTCTTGTCATTGCAACGAGACACCCTGTATCAATGCGGAGTCTTTCACCGGGCTTAAGCTCACGTTTGTATACTGTGCCACCTGCGTGCATGAAAGCAAGGCCATCACCTTCAAGCTTCTGCATAATGAAGCCTTCACCGCCGAAGAAGCCGCTACCAATTTTTTTCGTGAATTCAATTCCGATAGAAACACCTTTTGCGGCGCAAAGGAATGCATCTTTTTGACAAACTACTTTGCCTTGATATTCTGTTAAATCAACTGGAACGATTTTTCCAGGGTAAGGTGCAGCAAATGATACGTGACGTTTGCCATGACCTGTATTTGTAAATACGGTCATAAACATACTCTCACCTGTAACGAGTCGTTTTCCGGCACCCATTAATTTACCGAATAGGCCGCTAGACTTTCCAGCACCGTCACCGAAGATTGTTTCCATTTCAATATGGTCTTCCATCATCATCATTGCTCCAGCTTCTGCAATTACGCTTTCTTCTGGATCTAATTCAATTTCAACAAACTGCATATCATCGCCATATAATTTATACTCAATTTCATGTGCTTTCATTATTTTCACCTCATATGTAGTGGATACTAATATTGTACAGAAATTAATGAGATTAGAAAACTATCGTTTTGTTAATTTTTAAACAAAAATCTGTTTTGATTGTTCAACATATAAGTCACTGCTACGAAAAACAACAGGTGACCTGCTCGCGTTTGCTCTCTTTGTTTTCACTTGGCATGGGGCTGAAAAAGGATTTGACCGTAAAAGCCCGATTCGTTCAACTACTAATCAGTGGGGATGAAGAAAACCCCCACTGATTAAAGTTTCACTTTACATATAGTTTACATATTTTGTGAACCTTTTTAAAAAATATGAGAAAAATGCTGAAATGAAAGTGTTCTCATTTGACGTTTTTGATAGAGCGTGATATAGTGAAATCACTATTGAGCTACATAATGTGGTACGGAAATAAAGCGTGTTTAATTCAAGGCATCAGGTCTGAGATACATTCATGTCCTTTATATCCACCTTTTCATGTGGATTCATAGTTTCATTTTTATTTAGGAGGTACATGACATGCAAACAGGTAAAGTTAAATGGTTTAATGGCGAAAAAGGTTTCGGTTTCATCGAAGTTGAAGGTGGAGACGATGTATTCGTACATTTCTCAGCTATCCAAGGCGACGGCTTCAAAACTTTAGAAGAAGGTCAAGAAGTTTCTTTCGAAATCGTTGAAGGTAACCGTGGACCACAAGCTGCTAACGTTACAAAAAACTAATTAGCTAGCGAGAAAAAAGCATTCCGAATTTCGGAATGCTTTTTTATTCTTTTGAACTAGACTCATTCGGAGATAACTCACCTTTATAAGTTCGTTCTTCAAAATCATCCAGCATCTGTTCATATTCTTCATGCTCTTCTGTTGCATACACCTGTGGATTCTTTCCATACATATCTGTTCCGATGAAGTTTTCAAAGTCTTCTACGTAACCGCGTGGTTCTTCAGCATCTACATACATCTCATCAAAGTTTTTCGAGTCGCGGCGTTCTAAATCAGATGGTGTTTCTGATGTTCCGTATAAAGCAACATCTTGCCAAGCATCCTCTGCATCGTATCCTACGGCACTGTCCATATCGTATTTGCCAAACGGTGGCTCTACTAATTCTTCTTCAACGGGACGTGCGCTTAAGTTTAATTTATTCGTTGTATGTTCTATACAGGTCGTAGCAGTTGGCATCGCTTCTAATCTTTCTAGTGGAATTTCTTCACTAGAAACTTCGCAAACCCCATATGTGCCAGCTTCGATTTTTTGTAAGGCATGCTTTGTATCTTGCAGTTGCTTATGCCAAAATTCAATAAGCCCGAAGTCTTTTTCGCGTTCATATAATTCGGTAGCCATATCGCCGGGATGATTGTCATAAGCGGATAATTCTCCAACAGATTCCCGTTCAGAGGCGCGGTCTTCGCCTTCATGACTTTGCAGCGTTTGTTCAATTTCGTGCAGTTGCTTTTCTAAAATGGATTTAAAATGATTGATTTGTTGTGGAGTTAACATAGTATCCACCTTCCTACAATTCGGTTTCTTTATGTAGTATGAGCTTGATTGCGGGAAATATCCCGGTATTTGAGTGAGTCGATCGTGTTGTAAAATGTCGAGCGATCGATATGTTGTGTCGAAGTGCCGATATATGAGGAGAAACGGTCGATATATTTAAAAAATCGCCGATATATTTTGAAAATGGAAAAAGGAAAAAGGAGCTGCTCTAGCAGCTCCTCTTTTATAGGAAATAACCAAGTAATAGTCCGATTCCCATTAAGAAACCAAAGATTGTATTTGTTTTTGCCGTCGCGATCATCGCAGGTGCCATTTCCATTGGAATACTTTTGCCGATAAATCCTTTTGTCGCTTTAAATGCTTTCGGGGCACTTAGGAAAACAATCAGCATCCATGGGGACACGATTCCGACAATGATTAGGGCAATTGTCCAAATGTAGGAAACAATAAACATGGAAGCAAGAACACCAATTGCGTTCTCACGTCCAACAATAATCGCTAATGTATTACGGCCATTCTCTTTATCTCCATCTAAATCACGAATGTTGTTGGAAAGTAAAATCGCTCCAATTAAAATCGCATTTGGAATAGATACTAAAATAATTTCTGATGTTACAGTTCCTGTCTGAATGAAAAATGAAATACCAATAATAATAACACCCATAAATAATCCTGCTGTTAATTCTCCAAAAGGCGTATAGGCAATCGGAAGTGGGCCGCCTGTATAAAGGTAAGCAATAGCCATACAAACAAGACCGATTGCAGCAAGCCACCAGCTAGAGTTCATACAAATATAAACGCCTAAAAGCATTGCGATACCGAAAAATCCAAATGCTAAATTAAGGACTGTTTTTGGTTGAATTCCGTCACGGACAATGGCACCACCGATACCAACTGAACCTTCGTGATCTAATCCTCTTTTATAATCAAAGTATTCATTAAACATGTTTGTTGCTGCTTGAATGAGAAGACAAGCAAGAAGCATGATAAAGAAAAGAGGGAGATGTATTTGATTGATACCCCCTACTTGCATTGCATAAGCTGTTCCAATAAAAACAGGAACAAAAGCTGCTGTTAATGTATGAGGACGTAATAAACTCCACCAAATGCGCCAGCCTGTTTGTTTACTTGGCTTTGGCGACATAGGAGAGGAATTCGTTTCGACTTTCATTTCCATGTTGAATCCTCCTTGTCACATAATATACACAATTAAGTGTAGGAAAAGCATCATTTAGTGTCAACGTTTATTTTCTAGGAAGAGAAGGGGAATTTCTCAGAAATGCTAAACGTTGACAGGGCTTTCGTTTGAGGTGTATCTTAAAATCAAGCGTATTTATGACTATTTTTCGCCCATAGGGGGGAGACTTTGTGATTCAGACGAAACAAAAAGATTTACAAGAAGTGATTTTGGCAGCTATTAAACATGCGACGAATGAAAAAACATTGGTCAGTTTTGTAAAACAAATAGATTGGATGGATCCGCTTCTTTTTTATGCAGCAGGAAAAAGGATTGCATCCGAAAATAGATGTTATTTTGCAGACCCATCTCAGCATGTCATATTTGCTGGAATTGGCTCTGTTTTCACTATAGCAAATTCTTCTGACAAACGCTTTCAAAATGCCCACGAAAAGTGGAGTAAAGTGCAAGAGAAAGCAATTGTTCACAGAGAAGAGTATGAATTTGGAACGGGTCCACTTTTATTTGGTAGTTTTTCATTTGATCCAGAAAAAGAACAAACGGATCTTTGGGAAGAGTTTAAAGATACAACATTATCGTTACCGGCTTTTCTTTTAACGGTAAAAAATGAAAAAGCATGGTTAACAATGAATACATTTATTTCAGCTGAAGACTCTGCACAGGGAGTGTATGAAGAAATTGTTTCTTTGGAAAAAAGAATTTTAGAAGAATGCAACTGTCCGCTTACAGAAGCAAAATTAACAGTAACTTCTAAAGTAGAAGTTGATCCAAAGAGCTGGATGAATGCAATTGTAAAAGTGCAGGATGAAATGAAAAAAGGAATTGTACAAAAGGTTGTATTGGCAAGAGAATTAAAACTAACGATGGATCAGAATATTGATTCTGCTCGTGTTTTAGAGGCGCTCCGTATTGGGCAACCGGATTGTTACGTGTTTTCCTTCGATTATAAAGGAGCATGCTTTTTAGGAGCAACGCCTGAAAGATTAATTCGAAAAGAAGGCGGAAAATTTACATCGATGTGCCTTGCTGGTTCGATTGGTCATGGTAATTCTATAGAAGAAAGTAAGCAAAATGGTGATGCGCTTCTTCATGATGAAAAGAATTTAGCAGAGCATGGTTATGTAGTCAATATGATTCGTAGCGTATTAACAGAGCATTGTGAATCCGTTACTATTCCGCATCGTCCAGGTTTATTAACAACAAAAAATTTACTACATTTATATACACCGGTTGAAGCGAAAGGTGAAGCATCACTTCTTTCAATGGTGGAAGAACTGCATCCAACGCCAGCACTTGGTGGTACGCCACGCCACGCGGCGATGAAGCTCATCCGTGATGTAGAGTTATTAGACCGTGGATTGTACGGAGCACCAATCGGCTGGATAGATGACAAAGGGAACGGCGAATTTGCGGTAGCCCTGCGCTGCGGGCTATTAAATGGTGACAAGGCATCCTTATTTGCCGGCTGCGGTATTGTGATTGATTCAGTACCACAGCTTGAATATGAAGAAACAAGTTTGAAGTTTAGACCGATGCTTGGTGCTTTGGAGGAATTAATGAAATGAATAATCATATAGAAGCATTATCATATTATTTAGGCGCGTTTGTGGACGAACTGGCGCGTCTAAATGTATATGATGTTGTCATTAGTCCAGGTTCGCGGTCAACGCCGCTAGCCTTGCTAATGGAGCAACATGAACAGATAAAAACATATTTGCATGTAGATGAACGATCAGCTGCTTTTTTCGCGCTCGGTATTGCGAAAGCGAAGAAGCGTCCTGTAGCGATTTTATGCACATCAGGAACAGCGGCAGCGAACTATTATCCAGCAATTTGTGAAGCCTTTCATTCGCGTGTGCCATTGCTTGTCTTAACAGCAGATAGACCACATGAACTAAGAGATGTTGGTGCCCCGCAGGCAATGAATCAGCTGAACTTATATGGCTCCTTTGTGAAACAGTTTATGGAGATGGCACTGCCAGAAGCTAGAGAGCCGATGTATCATTATGCCCGTATGACAGCCGGGCGTGCTGTTGCAAGTGCATCTCTTGCGCCAAGGGGACCTGTCCATATTAATTTTCCACTTCGAGAGCCGTTGATCCCTGACTTTTCTTTAGAGGAATTATGGGAAAAAGGACGAGGTGAATATACAGGGGCAGTTCATCAAGGGAATATGGCGATGACGAGTGAATATGTAAGTTCTCTTACAGAGCGCCTTTTGAGTATGGAAAAGGGGCTTATTATTTGTGGAGACGATAGTCATCCAGAGATTGCTGAAGTTATCACGCAGCTTGCTGAGAAAACTGGATATCCAATTTTGGCAGATCTGCTTTCAGGTCTTCGGAGCGGTAATCACGATAAATCATTGGTAATCGATTGCTATGATACATTTTTACGAAATGAATGCTTGAAGGATACATGGAAGCCAGATGTCATTATTCGTTTCGGTGGTATGCCAGTATCTAAGGCATTAACGCAATATATAAAGAAACAAACGGCTGCTGTCCATATTGTTGTAGATGAATCAGGAAAATGGAGAGATCCAGCTCTTGTAGCAACGGAAGTGGTATGTGCAAGCGACGTCTCGTTTTGTAAAGCAATGACAGATAATATGCAAAAGCGAGAACAGAATGATTGGTGCGAGATGTGGAAACATATAAACGATGCAACGAAGAAAAAGCTTCGTGAAATCGAAACATATGAAACAGCGTTTGAAGGAAAAGTGATTACAGACATTGTGCATGTGTTACAAGAAGAAGCGACGTTATTTGTCAGCAATAGCATGCCAATTCGTGACACAGATACATTTTTCTTTAACATAGATAAAAAAATTCATGTCATGGCAAATCGTGGTGTGAATGGGATTGATGGGATTATTTCAACAGCCTTAGGAACGAGCACTGTTTGTGAACCACTCGTATTAGTCATTGGTGATTTATCATTTTATCATGACCTAAATGGACTCTTAGCAGCAAAATTACATGATTTAAACGTAACAATTGTCGTTGTTAATAACGATGGTGGTGGCATCTTCTCATTCCTACCACAATACAAGTCAAAAGAACATTTTGAATCATTATTCGGAACGCCGCTTGGGCTTGATTATGAACATGTTGTCAAAATGTACGGTGGTTCATTCTCGCGTGTAAATGACTGGGAAGCATTTCGTCATGAAGTAAAAAAAGGAACAACGGAAAAAGGGTTACACGTTGTGGAAATTTGTACAAACCGAGAAGAGAATTTACAATTGCACCGTGATTTATGGGCAAGTACATCGAAGGTTGCTACGGAAATTTTGCAAGGTGAATCGGAATGAAAGTAGCGCTGCAAGGTATAACGTATGAATATGAAGTGGTCGGTAGTGGAGAGCCACTTCTACTTCTTCATGGTTTTACGGGGAGCATGGAAACGTGGCATTCGTTTATTCCTGCATGGAGTAAACAGTTCCAAGTCATCACAGTTGATCTTGTGGGACATGGAAAAACGGAAAGTCCCGAGGAACTTATGCATTATGATATTCAAAATGTAGCACTTCAAATGACGACACTACTCGATCATTTGAATATTGAAAAAGCACATATACTCGGCTATTCAATGGGCGGAAGACTGGCGATTACGATGGCATGCTTATATCCAAACCGCGTGAAATCTCTTTTATTAGAGAACTGCACAGCTGGACTTGAGATGGAATCGGACCGGAAAGAGCGCCGCGAGCGCGATGAACAGCTTGCAGATCGAATTGAATTAGAAAGAATAGAAGCTTTCGTAAACAGATGGGAAAATATCCCGCTGTTTGCAACGCAAAAAAAGTTATCACGAGGTGTGCAAGAACAAGTAAGGAAAGAGCGACTTGCTAATAACCCGAAAGGACTCGCAAATAGCCTTCGGGGCATGGGAACAGGAGCTCAGCCTTCTTGGTGGAGTCAGCTTGAAGAGCTCAAAATGCCTGTCTTGTTAATGAATGGAGAGAGCGATCAGAAGTTCTTTCACATCTTACAAAATATACAAAAACGCATCCCTCACGCGAAATTTGTCAAAATTGATGGGGCTGGCCATGCAATTCATGTGGAACAACCGCAAAAGTTTGGTACAATAGTAGAGGGATTTCTCAAAACCATACAGTGACACTTTTTTCTTTTGAGGAAAGTAGAACTTATAGAGGCTAGTGGACAACCATTAGCACAATAAAAAGGAGGTAAGAATAATGGCTATTGAATGGGTAAAAGAAGGCAATTATGAAGATATTATTTATTCTACATACAATGGTATCGCAAAGATTTCGATTAACCGTCCTGAAGTACATAATGCATTCCGTCCTAAAACGGTAATGGAGTTAATCGATGCATTTGCACAAGCACGTGATGATGCAAATGTTGGCGTTATCATTTTAACAGGTGAAGGTGGACGTGCATTCTGTTCTGGCGGCGACCAAAAAGTTCGCGGTCATGGTGGATATGTAGGTGAAGACCAAATCCCACGCTTAAACGTATTAGACTTACAACGTTTAATTCGCGCAATCCCTAAACCAGTTATCGCAATGGTAGCAGGTTATGCAATTGGCGGTGGACACGTACTTCATATCGTATGTGATTTAACAATCGCAGCAGACAACGCTGTATTCGGACAAACTGGTCCTAAAGTAGGTAGCTTTGATGGCGGATACGGAGCTGGTTATTTAGCTCGCATGGTAGGTCATAAGAAAGCTCGTGAAATTTGGTACCTATGCCGTCAATACAGTGCACAAGAAGCACTTGATATGGGCTTAGTAAACACAGTTGTACCATTAGAAGAGCTAGAAGCAGAAACAGTCCAATGGGCAGAAGAAATCTTAGCAAACAGCCCAATGGCACTTCGTTTCTTAAAAGCTGCATTCAATGCAGATACAGACGGTTTAGCTGGTATCCAGCAACTAGCGGGAGACGCAACGTTATTGTACTACACAACTGACGAAGCAAAAGAAGGCCGCGACGCGTTCAAAGAAAAACGCCGTCCAGACTTCGGACAATTCCCTCGTTTTCCGTGATTAAAAGCGGAAGCGGCTCGTTCAGAATGTGAGAGGGATGGAGCTTCAGACGAAGAGGCGTAGTTTGCCTCGCAGGAAGCAGCAAAGCCATCGACTATTCTAGCTGCTGTAGCTGGATAAGATTAAAAGCGGAAACAAAAACAAGAGACTTGATTGTACATCAAGTCTCTTTCTTTAATGGAAGGAGAATGTGTAATGGAGACAATGCCCAATTGGTTAATGCAACGTTCTTTTTTAACACCAGAGCGCACTGCGATTGAGACAAAAGAGGAGAAGATTACATTTTTAGAACTGCATGAAAAAGTAGGATCTGTTTGTGAACACCTTTCATACTTACAGATAGAAAAAGGTCAAAAAGTGGCTGTTCTGATGAAAAATGGTACCCAGATGATTACAGTAATTCACGCCTTATCTTATATTGGGGCAGTAGCTGTACTTCTAAATACACGTCTTTCAAGAGAAGAGCTACTTTGGCAAATGGATGATGCTGAAGTTGTTTGCTTAGTAACGGACCAAGAATTTGAAACAGAACAGGTACTAGTATATGCATTTGAAGAGGTAGTGAACGGACCGAAGAAAACTGCAGTCGTTCAAGAGGAGTTTTCTTTAGAAGAATCGATGACAATTATTTATACGTCAGGAACAACAGGCAAACCGAAAGGGGTTATCTTAACATACGGTAATCACTGGGCGAGTGCTGTTGGATCATCACTTAACTTAGGGCTTCGCGATGATGATTGTTGGTTAGCGTGCATGCCAATGTTTCATGTAGGCGGATTATCTCTGTTAATGAAAAATATTATGTACGGTATGCGGATTTTACTCGTTCCGAAATATGATCCTGATTTCATTCATGAGGCAATAAAAACTCGGGGAATAACAATCATATCTGTCGTTTCTAAGATGTTAATGGACTTATTAGAAAGACTTGGGGAGGAAACATATCCGAGCTCTTTACGTTGCATGTTATTAGGCGGAGGACCAGCACCAAAGCCACTTTTAGAAACATGTGTAACAAAAGGAATCCCTGTGTACCAAACATATGGTATGACAGAAACATCCTCGCAAATTTGCACACTTTCAGCTGATTACATGTTAACGAAAGTTGGTTCAGCAGGAAAAACGCTTTTCTCATGCCAGCTTCGAATTGAGAAGGATGGAGAAGTAGTGCCACCGAATGTTGAAGGAGAGATTGTTGTAAAAGGACCGAATGTGACACATGGCTATTTTAAACGTGAAGACGCAACGCGTGAAACAATAATAGACGGTTGGCTTCATACTGGAGATCTTGGGTATTTAGATGAAGAAGGATTTTTATATGTATTAGATCGTCGTAGTGATCTCATTATTTCAGGCGGAGAAAATATTTATCCAGCGCAAATTGAAGAAGTACTGCTTGCAAATCCTAAAGTGGCGGAAGCTGGAGTTGTTGGGAAAACAGACGAACAGTGGGGACAAGTGCCTGCTGCGTTTATTGTTAAGGCTGACGATATAACAGAAGAAGAACTGATTCAATTTTGTGAAGAAAAATTAGCGCGATATAAAGTACCGAGAGAAGTGCATTTCTTACTTGAATTACCACGTAATGCTTCGAAAAAATTGTTAAGGCGGGAACTAAGGCACCTGCTGGAGGAGATGTAAATGAGAATTAAAAAGGCGACGCTTTATGTAACAGAAATGCCTCTTGTGATTCCTTTTGCAGCAAGTTACGGAACGTATGAAACGCGGGAAAGTATTGTCATTGAACTTGAGGATACGGACGGATATATCGGGTTTGGGGAAGTTGTTGCGTTCTCAGAACCATGGTATACAGAAGAAACTGTAACAACGGTACTTCATATGCTTCAAGATTTTTTAATACCAGATGTATTGAAAGCTGAAATTACACATCCAAATGAAATTCCGAGTCTCTTTCAGCATATAAAGCGTAACCGTATGGCAAAAGCGGGAATAGAAGGCGCTGTATGGGATTTGTATGCGAAACACGAAAACAGGTCATTAGCGATTTTACTTGGAGGAACACAGTCAGAAATTGAAGTCGGTGTTGTGATTGGGTTAGATACGATTTCTAATATGTTAAAACGAATTGAAATGTATGCAGAAGAAGGATATCAACGTTTTAAGGTGAAAATCAAACCGGAATTTGATTATGAGCTAATAAAGGAAATACGAAGAGTCTTTCCAAAGGTTCCATTAATGGTCGATGCAAATTCAGCGTATACGTTAGGGGATATTGAGCGATTAAAACGATTGGATGAATTTCAGTTAATGATGATTGAACAGCCTTTAGCGGATAACGATTTTCTCGATCACGCTAAGCTCCAAAAACAAATAGAGACACCTATTTGTTTGGACGAGAGTATTCATAGCTTAGAAGATGCAAGAGTAGCTATTACACTTGGAAGCTGCCGCATTATAAATATTAAACCGGGACGAGTTGGCGGTTTAACAGAATCAATCCAAATTCATGATTATTGCAAGGAACATGGTATTCCTGTTTGGTGCGGCGGTATGGTTGAAATGGGGATTTCACGTGCGCAAAATATTGCGTTAGCATCACTCCCAAACTTTACGATTCCGGGTGATATTTCAGCTTCAAGTAGACACTGGGAGCGAGATATTATTTCACCAGAAGTAACATTGCAAGGCGGGAAAGTAATTGTTCCAAAAGAGCTTGGGTTTGGATATGGCGTAAACCGGGAAAGATTAGAAGAGATTACGAGAAAACGGATTGTATGTGAGAGGTGAATGTATGAGGCAGCAGGAAGATATATTGCGGGTTATACAAGCATATTTGTTAAAGGTGTCATTTGTAAAAGTTGCATATATTTTTGGGCCTCACGTAAGGAAAGAAGTAACAGATCAATGTAGTCATCACATTGCGATTGAAACGAAGAATGCTTCGCACAAACAATTTCAATGGTTATGTTTTGAGTTGACAGAAGAGCTGGAGGGAAGAGTGAAATTTGATGTGGTACATTTAAATACACTCTCTAATCAACAACTACAAAAGCGTATATTGCAAGAAGGAAAGTTGTTTGTACAGCGTATATAAAGTGAAACTTTAATCAGTGGGGAGCTTCATCCCTCACTGATTATTAGCCCTCACCAATCGGGCTTTTACGGGCAGTTCATCACCTGCTTAACTTCTTTGCTTTCACTGAATGAGGTGGGAGTGTTACTGCCCACAAATAGCGGGATAAAGAGCCTACGATGATTCAATTATCGTAGGTTCTTTTGTGATTCGCAGGCATTGCATTCTTTATTGATGGTTTATCAGTAAATCCAAGGTTTCGTTGTATCTTTTCGTAAAACAAGCCTGTTTTTGGGAAAAACAAGCTCCCGATTTCCCATGTAAACATAATATAAATTGAATCCGCTCATTTAGAACATGATAGGATCCCCTTGTTGTTACGAATGATACTAAAGGAGGAATAGAGTAATGAGTGATAAGTGCGATGACAGATGCGATGACAGACATGAACATCACCATAGACACATAAGACACGGCTGTGGAGGCGGTTTTGCGCTTCTAATCGTATTGTTTATTTTATTGATTATCATCGGTGCTAGCTGCTTCGGTGGTGGCTACGGTGGCGGTTGTGGATATGGCGGCGGCTATGGTGGCTTTGGTGGTGGTTACGGATACTGCTAACAAAAACTATTGAGAATAGCCTTGTGCGCATGCACAAGGCTATTTTATTCACAATTTAAGGCGTTGTGATAATTTATTCATGTAAAGGGAACGGATTAAAAAGAAGAAAATAATCTCGATCATCCCAAATAAAGTAAGTACAAATGATAATTCTTTGAGTAGAGAAATTGCGAGTATGTTTTGTAAAAAAACGATGGCAAATATTGTATGGAAGGCAGCGACTATATAAGGTACGAAAAATAAAATTGCCAATTGAATCGTTGCAGAACGAAACATCTCGGACTCTGTTAGTCCAATTTTTGTAATGGCAATATACTTTTGCTCTTCTCTTGTTAAATCATTATACATACGGAAGTACAAGACACTTGCTGCTCCAATAAAGAAGATGATACCGAGAAAAGTGCCAATAAAGAAACTAGAGACATTACTCTTTTTACTGTATGCTAGTTCGTCACTAGATGTAAAAAGACTGAATGGGATAGCGTTATGTTGTTTTTCTTTCTCTGTTTTCTCCAATAAATCGTTTCGATCTTTATCTATACTATTCACCACATTTTTGGTAGGGATAAGAGTGTCTTCCCAATTTTCAACAATATAGTTATAAATGGTAATGGTTTCAATATGCGGAATCATATTATCAATGACATGATCTTGCATCACAATTGTGTCAGGAAGAGCGTATTGTGGCTCTACTCCTTGATTTAAAAATCCTTTAATGAGAAATTTTTTTTTGTTAGATTCCAAAGTTATTGTTTCTTGCTTTGCAAATGGATTGGTTATTAAATTTAATAGAGTTGGTGAAAACCTAGAAATTATATATGTTTCGTCTGGTCCTAACTGAATTTCTGGTTTTTTTAACAGCGTAGCTAGTGTATTATAATCACTCATTTTCATAATAGCAACGTCTTGTTCTAGAGCTTTATCTTTTAAAACTGCAAATTTATATTTTTGATACTGAAATTGATAATTGGTAAGCTCTTGCTCTATCGTAGCAATATGTTTTTGTTCGAATGAATTTCCTGGATCAGATGTATAGGTGAACGGAACAGGATAACGTTCTAAAATAGTTGCTTTTGTGTAATTATTCATAGCAAAGAGCGGTGTAATAATTGTAAAAGCAAGCGCAGATAACATGGTAACAATAAAGAGCATATTAATATTACCACGCGTACGTGCAACTAAATCTGAAATCCATAACATATTTATTTGTTTCATATAAAATCTTCTTCTCTTTTTTAAAATAGATATAAAGAGAAGAATCGTTTGAGAAAATAATAAATACGTTCCAATTGTTACAAGTGGCAAAATGGATAAAATAATAAAGAATACGGAGCCATCTTGTATGTTTTTTTCGGTGACATATCCTTTTGGGTACCCCGCGATATAATAACATAGTCCTAAACAAGCTAAAGCAAATAAAGAAATGAGAATAGAAGGCCGTTTTTCTTTTCTTAACTTTTGCTCGTTTTTAATGAGACGAATCGTTTTACGTGTACGAACAAACATAGGTGTAAACGTAGAAACGATAAAAAATAGAACGATGAAAGTTACAGTTGTGACGATAATTGCCCTTGTAGGCCAATATAAGTAGAGCCCTGTTGCACCTGTTAATTTGGACGTAACCAATAGAAAAAAGTTAGAAAAAACAAGACCACCTTGAATACCAACAAAAATGGCTAATATTCCAATCATCATATTTTCCATAAATACAAGGCGTTTTAATTGTTTCTTAGAGATACCGAGAACTGTTAAAATACCAAATTGTTTTTTACGTACGTTTAAAAATGCTCCAATCGAATACAGCAAGAAAAAGAACGAGAACATGATGATAACAAATTGCGCCATTCCGATTAAATTCATCAGAGGTCCTTGTTCATGTAAGTTCTGTAAACGCGGATGGTACGAGTATACAGTAAGTGAGAAGAAAACCATTATCGAAAAAGCACTACTTAAAAAATATGCAAAATATGCTTTAGAATTACGCATGACATTTTTTAATGCAAATTGCCAAAATGTCATCCACGTCTTCCTCCTAATAATGCTAATACATCAAGTATTTCTTGATAGAACTTTTCTCGATATAGTCCGCGGTGTAATTCATTATAAAGTTCACCATCTTTAATAAAAATCACGCGGTTGCAATAGCTCGCTGCGAACGGGTCATGTGTTACCATTAAGATCGTTGCTTGTTCTTCTTTATTTAATTTTGTAAAAAGTTCCATTACGTCGATTGCTGCTTTAGAGTCTAAATTTCCTGTAGGCTCATCAGCAAGCAAGAGAGATGGATTATGAATAACAGCGCGAGCTACCGCAGTGCGCTGTGCTTGTCCACCAGAAACTTCGAAAATCCGCTTGTCTAAAATGTGGTCAATCCCAAGTTTCTTTGAAACAATATCTAATCTCTTATCCATTTCTTTTAGCGGAACATTGTCTAACGTTAATGGTAATACGATATTTTCACCAATTGTTAACGTATCTAATAAGTTAAAGTTTTGAAAAACAAACCCTAGTTCTTGGCGGCGGAAAACAGCTAGTTTTTCCCTGCGGAATGTGTGCGGCTGTTTCCCGTTAATAAAAACTTCGCCTGCAGTAGGAGAATCGATTGTTGAAATTACATTTAAGAAAGTAGATTTACCGCTTCCTGAAGGCCCCATAATTGCGACAAATTCTCCTTTATCTACATGTAAATTAATATTTTTTAAAGCGGTATGAGGGACTTTGCCCTCATACACTTTAGAGACATTTTTAATGTGTAAGACTTCTTCCATAAAGAATCACCTTTCTATTTTTTAAAGACTAATATGTCGAGATAGTTTTTGCATATATAAGGAACGAATTAACAAGAAAAAGATAATTTCAACCGTTCCAAATATCGTAAGAACAACTGTAATTTCAGCAAATAATGATAGATTTATGACTTCTTGTAGCATTTTTGTAGCAAACATTGTATGAATGGAAGCCATGATGTACGGAACGAAGAATAAGATCGCTAGCTGAATGGTAGCGGAACGCTTCATTTCAGATTCTGTTAACCCGATTTTTGTAATCGTAATATATTTTTCTTGTTCACTTGTTAAGTCCGTATACATACGGAAGTAAAGGACACTCCCGGCACCAATGAAGAAAATGACACCAAGGAAAGTACCAATAAAGAAGAATGAAGCGGCGCCTAGTTTAATTTGGTATAGCGTATCACTCGCTTCCCACATGATATATAAAGGTTCTTTAGATGCGATACTTTTTCGATCTTTTTCCAATTTATTAATATATTCTTCAGCGATTACATATGTCTTTTCCCAGTCTTGTACTTGAAAGTTATACAGTGTCATATGTCTCATGTTATTCGATAAAGCATGTACTGTATCATCAGATAAAATTAGTAATTGTAGTGTCAGACCAGCTGGTGTTACGCTAAAATTCTCATAATCTTTTACATGTAATGTAAGTGAATTTTGCGAAAGTGTAACGTTTTTTTGTTTGAAATCTTCTTGCAGTGGACTCAATATGTTTTGATATCCATATCCAGGTAGGATGTATGTTTCATTCTCTTTTACAAAAAGGTGCTTGAGATGTAAAGCAGTCGCAAGTTTATTATAGTCACTTTCTTTTAATACATATGCTTCTCTTTCATAAGGAGTGGTTTTGTCCTTTTGTAATGAAACTGCATATAAGTCTGTTTTGAACTTTTTATAGGTAAATTGTTCTTCGCTAAGTCGTTTTTCTAACCAGTCCATATGCTGTGAAGCAAGTGGATTGGCATCGTATGAAATATAGGTGAACGGGAATGGATTATTTTTGGCAACATCCAACTTTATGAATTTCCCAAACCCATATATGAATGTAATCATTGTAAATGCGAGAGTAGATAGCATAGCTACAATAAAAAGCATATTAATATTTGTTCGAATACGGCTTGCTAAATCTGAAATCCACAGCATATTAATTCGCTTCATGTAAAATTTTCGTCTTGTTTTCAAAATCCGAATGAGCAGGAAGCAAATTTGTGAAAAGAAAAAGTATGTTCCAATTGCCACAAGTGACGGAATGACGAAAATGCTAGAAAACATGTAAATCGATCCTATCTTTGGATCTAAAGATAGAAAGAACATTGGATTTCCGGCTAGTATATATCCCGACAGCAAACATAAAGCACCAAATAAAGAAATAAGTATAGATGGTTTTTGCTCTTTTTGCTTTACTTTTCCTTCTTTTAAAAGGCGTACTGCTTTTCTTGTTCGGATGAGCATAGGAGTAAAAGCAGAAACAACGATAAAGAGTCCAAGGAAGACTGTTGCAGTTAAAAGGATGGCCCCTGAAGGCCAATATAAATACAATCCTGGGACGTGTGTGATTTTTCCTGTTACTAACAAGAAAAATTGTGAGAATACGAGTCCAAGTTGAATGCCAACAAAGATGGACAATATCCCAATCAACATATTTTCCATAAAAACAAGACGTTTTAATTGCCTTCTCGATATTCCTAAAACGGTTAAAACTCCAAATTGTTTTTTACGAACTTTTAAGAAAGTACCGATGGAATAAAGCAGAAAGAAAAAGGAAAAGCACACAATGACCACTTCTGAAAATATCATTAACCCTGTAATTCCATCAACTGTACTAAAATTTTGTAGCCGAGGATGAAATAAATACACCGCAAATGAGAAGAAAATCGCAATGGAAAACGCACTGCTTAAAAAATAGGCAAAATAAGCACGGGAATTTCGCGTTACGTTTTTAAATGCAAACTGCCAAAAAGTCATGCTGTATACCTCCAAATCGAAGATATAGATGTAGTCATGTTGCAAAAAATGTATGAGAGTGAGTTCTCATACATTTCGCTGAAATTGTGTATGTTCATTCTTCAATCACCTTCCCCGAGCCGTCTGCTTGATGATTTAAAGCATTATGGAAGATGATCTTAATGCTAGTCCCTTTACCTACTTCAGAGTCTAACTTCACGGAATGACCTAAATAAGAGCAAATTTTACTGACAATATAAAGCCCCATACCAGTTGATTCTCCGAAAGTACGTCCATTTTTCCCTGTATAAAATGGTTCAAATACTCTTCGGATATCTTCCTGCGGGATACCAACACCTTCATCACGAATTTCCAAAATAATATCTTTCCCATTTCGATAGCCAGATAAGAAGACTTTCTTGCCTCGCTCGCCAGAATAGCGAACCGCATTCGTCATTAACTGATAAATAATGAATTTCAGCCACTTTGCATCAGAAGCAACCATAAGATCAGAATGAACTTCTAGAACAGGGAATACACCGTTACGAATAAAGAGTTCTTTTAAGCCGTTAATATTTTTTGTTACGGCATCCTTTAGTGAAATCGTTTCTACATGGAAGTCTTCGTGGAAGTTATTGAGTCTCGCCATATATAACGCCATATCAAGTCCTTGATTTAATCTTTCTAGTTCTTTCTTAAACTTCGGAATGAGATGTTCATCTTCCATTTCTAGTACCATCAGCTGCATAATAGAAACTGGCGTTTTCATTTGATGTACCCAGTGGTTAATAAACAATTGGTGTTCTTGTTGTTTGACTTCATATGATTGCAGTTCTTTTTGGAACAAACGATATTGAGTCCGAACAAGCTCATTTACGCCGTGTGGCATAGGTGCGGTCGCTCTTTCAATAAACGCATCTTCCATTTTTTCCGGTGGCTCACTTAATCTGTGATACATTCTGCGGTTGCGAACATAACGATAAACAAGGAAGCAAATAAATAAATATAAACTTAATACGATGAAATAAAATTTATTGTTTTGAAATCCATCAACTGCATCATAGAGAATAAAAATGATACCGAAATTTAATGCATATAATAGAAAAAATGCAAAATGATCACGCAAAAATAACTTCATGCTTATTCACTCCAAGTTGCGTTAAAACGATACCCTAATCCGCGTACTGTTTCAATTGCGTTTTCAATACCAAGCTCATTAAATTTCTTACGAAGACGTGTAATGTTTACGTTTAACGTGTTTTCTTCAACGAAGCTTTCATCATCCCAAAGCGCAGCTAATAGATCTTCGCGGTTTGCTGTACGAGGGTGTTTCGATAATAACATTTCAGCTAAGATAGCTTCTTTCTTTGTAAGAAGAACTTGCTTCGTTCCAAAATGGATTTCTGGTCGTTCCGGGAATAATTTTAGCCCTTCAACTTCAACAATTCGTTCTGAAATATTTGGAGCATAATCACCGTAAATACGGCGTAATTGACCTTTAATTTTCGCCATTACAACATCGTAGTGGAATGGTTTTGTAATATAATCATCCGCACCGCTCTCAATCGCCATAATTTGTTCCATCTCACCAGCACGAGCAGAAATGAAAATAATCGGGCAAGTAGATTCATGACGAATTTGACGGCACCAGTAGAAGCCATCGAACTTCGGTAAGTTTACATCTAGAAGCACTAGGTGTGGTTTCACTCTATTAAAAGAATCCATAATATCATCAAAGTTATCCGCAACAACAGCTTCATAACCATATTTTTGAATGTGAGACTGAAGTAAAGATGAGATATTTGGATCGTCTTCAACGATTAAAATTTTATACATATGTATATTCCTCCTAAAAAAACAATTGTAGCTATAGTGTACCATGTGTTTCTTGTCTTTTCATTACCTTGAAACGAGTGCTAGTAAACAGTATAGGACAAAAGTGGAAAAAGTAAAAAGGGTTATGGATATAATTGACAATATACGTTTTTTATTTTAACATTTAGATAAATATCTAAATGTCTAATTATTGAAAGGAAGAAAGACATTGAACCAAGCATTTAAAGCATTAGCAGATCCAACAAGGCGAAAAATATTAGATTTATTAAAAGAAGGCGATTTAACAGCTGGTGAAATTGCCGAACAGTTCAATATGACAAAGCCAAGTATTTCACATCATTTAAGTGCACTTAAAAATGCGGAACTTATACAAGATGAAAAAAGAGGGCAATTTGTTGTGTATTCCTTGAACACAACTGTTTTTCAAGATTTATTAACTTGGGTGTTTACGTTTACGAATAAAGGGGGAGAGGGGAAATGAAAAAGCATCTTTTTGCAATTATATTAATTCTTACAACTTGCTTAATATGGGCAATTTCTTGGCCATACTTGCCAGATACAATCGCAACCCATTGGAGCGGCGGGACTGCTGATGGATTTTCATCGAAATTAACTGGAATGATGTCTATGGTTGGTATCATGATTGGTTGTTATGTATTTCTAAATGTTTTACAAAAAATTGATCCAAAGAAAGAAAACTATGAAAAGTTTTCTAAAGCTTTGATGATGATAAATAATAGCCTGCTAGTTGTCTTATTTATCGGAAACATAGATATCATTACAAATGGCTTAGGTTATAAATTATTTATTAATCGGGTCCCGGAATTACTTGTTGGAATTTTATTTTTAATTATTGGTAATTATTTACCGCAGTGTAAACCGAATTTCTTTGTGGGTATGCGTAACCCATGGACGTTAAGCAATGAAGAAGTATGGCGCAAAACACATCGCTTTAGCGGAAAAGTATTTGTAGCTTTAGGACTTATGATGATGGTAAGTATTGTTGTGCCAGCTGAATGGAGATCTTATATGATGCTTACAATGATATTAATTGCTGTGGTGTTGACGAATGGATATTCTTATATTTTATATAAAAAGGAACAATTATAAATAGTAGATACGATTCTGTAAGGACGTTTGCAAGTAATGATATTTGGTAAGGATGAAGTCTTATTGCGTATCATTTTAGTTATTCAGGTCTGAATATTCAGTCTTGGTATACGCGAGTTTAAATTGTTTGGGGGAGAGGGCATGTTAGAAATCATAAATTTTAGCAAAACCTACAAAGGTGGCAAAAAAGCAGTAGATGATTTGAGTTTAACTGTTCAAGCGGGAGATATTTTTGGGTTTATCGGACATAACGGCGCTGGGAAAAGTACGACGATTAAGTCACTAGTAGGTGTTATAGACTTTGAGGAGGGCGAAATTTTTGTTGATGGACATTCAGTAAAAAAGGACCCGATTACGTGTAAGAAGGTCATGGCATACATTCCTGATAATCCAGATTTATATGAACAACTAACAGGGATTCAATATTTGAACTTTGTGGCGGATGTTTTTGGGGTGTCTGTAAAGGACAGAGAAGAACGGATACAAACATATGGAGATGCTTTTGAGATTACACCATATTTGGGGGATTTAATATCCTCCTACTCACACGGTATGAAACAAAAAGTAGCGATTATATCAGCAGTTGTGCATCATCCCAAATTATTAGTTTTAGATGAGCCTTTTGTTGGTCTCGATCCAAAGGCGGCTCTTGTACTTAAGGGGATGATGAAGGAACTTTGTGAATCAGGCAGTGCGATTTTCTTTTCTACTCATGTATTAGATGTAGCAGAGAAGTTATGCAATAAGATAGCGATGATTCATAAAGGGAAACTAGCAATCTCGGGGGAAGTAAAGTCTTTAATCAAGGGAAATTCATTAGAAGAGCTCTTTATGAAGGTGCTTGCTGATGAAGAATAATACGCTAGCGCTTTTAAAGATCCGTCTGATAACGCAGCTTGGTCTAAATACTTTCAAGTATGAAAAAGATAAGAAAAAGAAGCAGAGTAAAATTTTAATTTCAGTATCAATCGCCTTGGTTGCTGCCCTTTTGATGCTATATTGTGGAGGCGCGGCATATGGATTAATCAAACTGGGGATAGGGGAAGTCATTCCAGTTTATGCATTCGTTATTAGCAGTATATTAGTTTTGTTTTTCACTATGTTTAAGGCGAATGGTGAAATTTTTGCCTTTAAGGATTATGATTTTGTCATGTCTTTACCGATTCGTGTAGATACGATTATTGCTAGTAGATTTTTGTATTTGTACGTATTAAATACTGTCTTTTCAATGATCATCATGCTGCCGATGGGGATTATTTATTGTATATATGAGAATCCATCAATATCTTTCTATGTAATGTGGATCATAACTCTGTTTACAGTATCTTTAATTCCAACAACAATTGCGGCTGTTTTTGGTGCATGCATTACGGCGATAGCATCTAAGTTTAGACATGCGAATCGAGTCACTACCGTTTTAAGTTTTATGGCAATTATTATATTTGGCTACTTTATGTTCAAGCAGGGAAATGCGAAATATAGTTTTACTGACTTAGAAGGGATTGGAGCAATCGTTTCAGAGCAATTGACTAAAGTGTATCCGCTAGCTAACATTTTTCAAAAAGCAATTGTCGATGCGAATATAGGAGCTTTTATTCTTTTTGTCAGCATATCAGTTATTTGGTATTATCTTTTTGTAAAAATACTCTCTTTCAAATATAAGCAAATCAATACAGGAGTTTCTACGTACCATACGCGTTCCGATTACAAGATTGATCATATGAAGAAAGAAAAAGTGTTGATTGCATTATATAAAAAAGAACGGAAGCGTTTCTTTTCTTCTACAGTATATGTGATTAATATCGGTATGGGAGTTGTCATGGCAGTCATATTCTCACTTGCAGTCGTTATAGTAGGGCCAAGTCAATTTATTGGATATCCTGGAATCGAAACGCTTTTACAAAAGGTTGCTCCATTTGTTATTTCAGCAATGATTGCAATGACGTGTACAACGTGTGTGTCATTGTCGCTCGAGGGGAAAAACGTATGGATTATCAAGTCATTGCCTCTTACACCGAAAATGATCTATGACAGTAAGATTCTCATGAATCTTTCACTCAGCATACCTACATCAATTATTAGCGCTATCCTTATGATTATAGGTTTAAAGCCAGGTATTTGGACTTCAATTTTAATCGTAATTACCCCAATCACATATTCCTTTTTTTCAGCAGTATGGGGTGTTTTTATTAATAACCGATTTGCTTATTATGATTGGGTATCAGAAACCCAAGTAGTGAAACAGAGTATGGGAGCTGTTCTTGGTATGCTTGGAGGCATGATTCTGGCAGTCATTCCTGCCTTCCTTATAGGTACTGCTGTGATATCAAACTATAGAATGTTTACTTTTGTAGTTGTTGTAATGATTTCGATTATGACTGCAGTGTTGTATAGCAATGAGTCTAAAAGAAGGATAAAGTGAAGCATTAGTCTAAAAAAGCTGTCTCCAAAAGGGTGTTAAAAATGACCTTTTGGGACAGCTTCTTTACTTTAATAATCAACTAGGAATATATTACCTTTTTACAACTGGTATCCATATTTCACTTTTAAAAGTAGATGAAGTCACATCTTTATTTTCATTCCATAGGATTTCCGGTCCTTCCATTTGTTCATAATTCGAAGATGGAAACCACTCGGAATAAATACGTCCCCATACATTTTGCAATGCATTAGGAAATGGCCCAATTGCTTCAAATATAGCCCATGTTGAGGCAGGAACTTCAAGTTGCTTGAACTGCTCTGGACAAGTTTTCGTTGTTGCGACGCCAATATAGTGATCAAGTTCTCCTTTTTCCTCCATTCTCCCTTCAGAAAAATTGGTAGAAGCACTGATGAGTCCTGTAGGATCCACATTCGAAAGGGTCTTTAATGTGTGAATTGATTGACTGTCTAAGCTTTTCCACATAGAAGCAATTTCTTGATTTACACCACTAAAAATAATCGGTACTCGTTTCTTTATACCAACGATGCGAAACGTCTCTTTTTTTTCGATTCGATAGTTCATTTCATTTCCTCCTTTAATGGATAACTGGAAGGTCATTCGTGAGTAAGCCTTAAGGGTATGGCTGCTATTTCTAGCCTCTGACGGTGTTATCCCATGCAGATTTTGAAATGCACGTGAAAAGGAATCTGGCGAGTTGTATCCATATTTTATAGCGATATCAATGACTTTTACATTGCTAGCATTTAGCTCAAATGCTGCAAGAGTAAGGCGTCTACAACGAATATATTCTGAAAGCGACGTGCCTGAAAGGAAGGAAAACATTCTTTTAAAATGGTATTCCGAGCAGAAAGCTAGCCTAGCCACTTCTTTAAAGTCAATGTCATTCGTAAGATTGTCTTCAATATACTGTATTGCTGCATTCATATTTTTAAGCGAATCCATCATATGACCTCCTTTGTTAATAGAATAGCAGGAATGAAATAACCTCATCCGACATTTCGTGCACAATTATATAGGGTACCTTACAGAAATGTAATGTTTCTGTAAGGAGAATGAATGGATGGCTATTTATCCCAATGCTATAGTAGCAAAGTAGTTATTTCATGAAGTTAAATGTCCATATCTTCTGCTAAGTAGCCTTACATAACTGTCATGTTTGTGTAAGAAACATCGATAGTGGCAAGAGTAGGAGTTAGATATAGTGAAAATAGAGAATAGAAGAAGTGAGGGATATAGAGATGAAAACAGTGTTAGAAGCGAAAAATATTAAAAAAGTATATGATACAGGTGGAAATAAATTTGAAGCGTTAAAAGGTATTAACTTACAAGTGCAAGAAGGTGAATTCGTTGGAATTATGGGACCTTCTGGATCTGGTAAAACGACTCTTTTAAATGTTCTTTCTACAATTGATAATGCAACGAGCGGTGAGATTTTAATTGATGGGAAAGACATTGTGAAAATGAATGATGATAAATTAGCATTGTTCCGCCGTGATCATTTAGGATTCATTTTCCAAGATTATAACTTATTAGATACGCTAACGGTGAAAGAGAACATTGCATTGCCACTTGCGTTATCAAAAGTGAAAGCGAATGAAATTGATCGCCGCGTTCTTGAGATTGCGAAGAAGTTCGGCATCGATCATATTTTAAGTCAATTTCCATACCAAGTATCTGGTGGACAGAAGCAGCGCTGCGCAGCATCACGTGCAATCGTTACAAATCCAAGTATGATTTTTGGGGATGAGCCAACAGGAGCACTTGATTCCAAATCAGCAACAGACTTATTAGAAAGTATGAAGTCATTAAATGAATATGATAATTCAACAATTTTAATGGTAACGCATGATGCGTTTGCGGCAAGTTATTGTAAACGTGTTATCTTCATTAAAGACGGTGAGTTATATAAAGAATTGCACCGCGGGGAATTAACTCGTAAACAATTCTTCCAACAAGTAGTAGACGTAATGTCCGCAATTTCCGGAGGTGCCATGGATGACGTTATCTAGCATTGCCCTCCGCAATATACAGCGGAACTTTAAGGATTATTTTTTATATTTTGCATCTATGATCTTTAGCATCGTCATTTATTTTACATTTAAAGCGCTGCAATATAATTCACAAATGGAAAAAGCAGCGGAAGGATCTAAGAAAATTAGCGGAGCATTCCAAGTTTCCAGTGTGATGCTGATTATTTTCGTAGCGGTATTTATTATATACTCTAACGGGTTCTTTACACGGAAACGTAAAAAAGAAGTTGGATTATATTCACTGCTTGGTATTCGAAAAAGACAAATCGGTAAAATGTTATTTTATGAAAATATGTTGATGGGCTTAATGTCATTAGTAATCGGGATTGCGATTGGTAGTGTACTGTCGAAGTTGTTCCTTGAATTGTTAGTAAGTATGATGGGACTGAATTTAAATGTTCATTTTGAAGTACCAATGTCTGCAATTATTGATACGGCAATTATCTTTTTTGTGATTATCCTTTATACATCACTTCAAGGATATCGTTTAATCTATCGCTTTAAATTAATTGAACTTTTCCGTGCAGAACGTGAAGGAGAAACGATGCCAAAAGGATCAATGATTATGGCATTGATTTCAGTGTTCTTAATCGGTTCTGGCTATTTCTTATCACTGATGTATATTAAAGCAATTAAATATATAGACTTTATGACAGTTGCGCTTTATATTTTACTTGCAACAGTACTTGGTACGTACTTACTATTCATGTTCTTTACAGTATTTGTATTAAAACGAGCAAGACATAAGAAATCATCTTTCTATAACGGTATGAACATGGTAACGACGTCACAGTTACTGTACCGCATTAAAGGAAATGCAAAATCTCTAGCAACTATTGCAATATTAAGTGCGGTAACATTAACGGCAGTTGGTACGTCTGTTACGATGTATTACAACACGTTTAAACAAACGAAAGATTATGCGCCGCACAGTTATTCTTACGAGAAAAAGGATGCGGCACTTGATAATAAAGTAAATGCGATTTTGGGTGAAGAGAAACAGAAGCATCCTGTAACGAACCAATTCGAAATAGAAATGGTTCCTGTTAAAGGGAAGTTTGAAGGCGAAAAAGCAGATATGGGTATGAATACAAATTATTTAGTTACCGAGAAATATCAGCTTGTATCGCAATCAGCATTTAATAACATAGCAAAGAATATGGATATAGAGGCTGTAAGTTTGGCGGCTAACGAGGCATTCGTATTTGATGGTATGTATATTGAAGGGCATGAGTTCAGCACTGTATATAAAGGGAATAAAGCGGTATTCCCGATTGGTAATGAAGCGAAAACATTAACGATTAAAGGTGCTGAAGGACGTAATATAACGAACTTAGGAGAACTATTCGTTGTTGTACCAGATGAAGTATATAAGAGTGCGAAGGCAGTAGCTGACACACGTATCGTTAAAAATATCGATGTAAAAGATGAGAGGAATAGTAAAGTGCTAACAGAGAAATTAAAGAAAGTGATGCCAGCTGGAGAATCAGAAGTTGCGCGACCTTTCAATGATTTCTACACGGGTTTCCATGGTATGCTGGAAGCAACAGGATTAATGATGTTTATCGGTCTATTCTTAGGACTTGTCTTCTTACTAGCAACAGGCTCTATCATTTACTTCAAACAGCTAACAGAAGCAAGTGCAGACCGCGATCGTTACGTTGTACTACGTAAAGTCGGGGTTACAAAACAAGAAATGAAAAAGGCAATTGCGAAACAAGTAAGCTTTATCTTTGCAATTCCATTAGTAGTAGGGATTTGCCACAGCTTATTTGCATTAAAAGGATTATCAACGTTAATGCCATATGAAATTTTGATTCCATTATTAATGAGTATTGGTGTGTATAGCGTCATTTATATTGGATATTACTTCTTAACAGTTCGTTCTTATTACAAGATCGTGAGCTCGAAGTAATGAAAGGAGCAGCTATCGCTAGAAGCGATAGCTGCTTTTTTACATCTTCATAAAATCTTAAGAAATTCCCATGCTATTTTTTAAAAAATGATAGTTATACTGGGAGCTATATTAGACGATATTGAATGAACGGGAGAGGTTAGAGATGCAACTTATTACATTCTTAACCGAATTTGTGAAACATCCAAAGAATACTGGAGCAATTGCACCTAGTTCTAACATATTAGCCAAAAAGATGGTAGGCGCGATTAATTTCGAAGAAGCAAAGTATATTCTAGAATTGGGACCTGGAACAGGATCATTTACGAGAGAGATTATAAAGAGAAAAAAAGAACATACAATATTTATCTTGATTGAAATTAATGAAGTTTTTTTCAAAAAGTTACAGAAGCAGTTTAAGGACGATCCAAACGTTTTGGTTATACATGGATCAGCCGAGAACATAAAGAAATATATAAAGGAGTTACAAATAGAGAAGGTGGATTATATATTATCAGGGTTACCTTTTACATCCTTACCAACGGAAGTATCATCTCGTATTTTATCCAGTGTAATGGAGTCATTAAGTGAGGATGGCGAGTTTATTACGTTTCAATATTCGCTTGCAAGGAAAGCATTTATCCAAACCTTTTTTCAGGAAATTTCACTAAAAAAGGTTTGGTTGAATCTTCCTCCAGCACATGTTCTTAGTTGTAGAAAAAGGCTAGGAGGTCATACGCCTAATGGAATTACATGAATTGTTATCCTATATTGAGCAGTATGGCTATGCGGCTTTATTCTTTTGTTTATGGCTTGGGATTGTAGGTATGCCAATTCCAGATGAAATGATTGTGATGAGTGGTGGGTTTGTATCGTCAGTAGGCATACTAAGTGTAATTCCGGCATTTTTATTAACCTATTTAGGTGTCGTATCCGGCCTCTCTTTAGGATATATACTTGGAAAGGTTTTTGGTGATAAAGTACTTGATAAATTGATGAAAAAGAAAAAGGCGAAGTATCTTTTACAATCACAAGAAATGATTGGTAAATATGGACATTATGCATTAGTAACAAGTTATTTTATACCTGTCGTTAGACATATTGTTCCTTATTTGGTTGGTATGAATCGTATGTCATTTAAAACATATGCTTTGTATTCATACACGACGGGATTTATGTGGACGTTGCTTTATTTTATGCTTGGTTCTATGTTTGGTAAACACATCGAGGCGATTGTAGAACTTGCGACGAAGTATGGCCTCTATTTTGGTGGCACAATTGTCGTCATAGCAAGTGTTTTATATTTATATATACAAAAGAAAAATCAGGTAATAGGATAGATTACTTGTCTAAATATTCGTAGACAGTAAGGAAAAAAGCAGCTATTTTAAGTAATAGCTGCTTTTTTCAATCATTTATTTCAAATTCATAATTAGGAAGTAAACTTGCACTGTAGATAAGGAGAAAGAGGATCTTCTCTTTATTGGATTTCATAATTGAGGAATGTAGGGGAAATGGAACCTAATCTTTACAATTTTTGTAGTAGTCGTGTCCCGCTATTCATATCACCTTTACATAAAGGACATTTGGGTTCTTCTTCTAAAGAAAAGTTTTTACGCATCCATCCTAAACAATCTTCTGTTTGGCATTCCCATACAGCGATTTCTTCTGGATCTTCTACAGGCTTATTATTTCTTTTCCAATACATACAATCACTCCTCTAAAGTGAAAAATTTTTCTAAAAAAAATAAAAAGGTTGTTAACGTTTTTTGTTAACAACCTTTTATATTTTTAATTATAATGTTTATTTTATAAAAATGCGAACTTTATAAATTACCAAAGTATAACAAGGACTCTATTATACTAATTCTGGGTTATAAATCATCGTAAAATGTCCTGGCAATAATTTAATTTGGCACGGTGTATGAAGAGAGCTCTCTCCTACCTAAAAAGAAAGGTTTTATGTTGGTTTTTTAATTTGTATTTATATAGTAGTGGATGATATGAATAAACTTCCATCAAAAATTGATGGAAGTTGTATGTGGTTTTATTTTTCTGTTACTACTGAAGCGATAAATGGTAAGTTACGATATTTTTCTGCACAGTCAATGCCATAGCCGACGATAAATTCATCTGGAATTTGGAAGCCTACATACTCGGCTGTCAAATCAACTTTACGACGCTCTGGTTTATCAAGTAATGTACAGAACTTTAATGCTTTTGGTTTATGCATAAAGAAGTGGTCTTTTAAGAAGTGAAGTGTTAAACCAGAATCGATAATGTCTTCTACAACAATTACATTTTTGCCTGTAATGTTGACATCGATATCTTTTAACAATTTAACTTTTCCTGTTGTTTCCGTTTGGTTGCCGTAACTAGATGCAGAGATAAAGTCGATTGTTACTTCATTTTTAATGTGACGAATTAAATCAGCAGCAAAGACGAAAGAACCTTTTAGTACTGCGATCACAACGATTTCTTCTCCTTCAAAATCGCGTTCAATTTGCAGTGCTAGTTCTTTTACCTTTGTTTGTAATGCTTCTTCAGAGATTAAAGTATCTTTTATTTCAATTTTCATTAGGATCCTCCTGCGTTGTAAAACTTGTGAACATTTTGACTGTAAAGGATTGAAGGGGAAAAGTCAAAAAAGAGAAATACATATTGGCTAAAGGTTTATATTAGGAAAGCCAGAATAAAATAAAATGAAAGTTCGATTTGAAGTTTTCATGATCCGTTCATGCTAGAGAAATTGAGAGGAGAATGGAATGTTTAAAAAAATAATCTCAATAATTCTTCAACTATTTATTATGATTATGCTATTTGTAGTGATTGTAAGTCTTCCGATGTTATTTATAAATGGGAAGAAAGTTGGAATACATGTAGAGCATTTTTTTACACAATGTATACATGTTATCTCTGCACTTATACATCCAGAAGAGTTAAAGCTGAAAATGGCTACACAAGTAGCGACTGTTTCAAACAATGTACAAATATTTAAGATACAAGAAAGGGAATTTCCCTTATTTCCACTTATATTTAAGCCATATACATATTCACTCGTGCTTATACTTGGAGCGCTTATAGTTTCTATATGTTCGTCTTTTTTATGTAGTATCATTGCGGCGGTTTCACCGAGGCGTGTACAGAGAGTGATAGAAGAAGCTGTATTTTTTCTTAAAACAATTCCAGATGTCTTCCTAATTTTTTTTCTTCAACTTTTCATGGTAAGTATATATAGGTATACCGGATTTTTACCACTACATCCATTTTCTACGATGCAAAATACATCTATTGTATTACCACTTCTCATTTTAGCTATTATACCTACCATCTCTTTATTCCAATTTCAAATGCTACTTATAAATGAGGAGCAGAAGCAAGGTTATGTTATGTTTGCGAGAGCGAAAGGGTTTGGTAACATGTATATTTTGTGCAGGCATATTTTTCGCAATATGGTTGTTTCAGTTGTGAATCATATTGAATCAATATTACTAGCCTTGATAACGAGCTTATTCGTTTTTGAGTATATGTTTAACATAAGAGGTTTATTTTCGATTTTGATTAGCGGTCAAGATCTGGTGGTTATCGTTTATTTGCTGCTGTTATTTATAGTGCCTATGTATGGAGTAATAGTAGGATTGAATTGGTTAAGGAGGAAGTTGTATGCATAGCCAGCGTTATAAGTACTTCTTATTCCCGATTATTTTATTATTAATAATAAGTATTGCACTCCCATATTTTCAAGAGGAGTCTAAGGTAGTGGAATATCGATACAATGAAAAAGGAGAAATTGTTGAAGCGGCTCCTTTTTCAATTTCCCGTGCACATTGGTTTGGAACGGATCGAGAAGGAGAAGATTTATTTTATAAAGTAATAGATGGGGCTAAGTACACAATTTTAATTTCATTTTTTGTGGCAGTTGCTAGAGTAATCATTTCTTTATTGATGAGCCTGTTCATTCATAATGATAAGTGGGGAATTTTTTTCTTACAACGTGTTACTGTTAGTTTGCAATTTTTTCCGCAAACGTTATTTTGTATCTTATTTCTTACACCATTTATCATTTATGAGCTACGAACGAAACCTATTGTCACAAATATAGAAGTACTATGTATACAATTTCTTGTATTCGTTTTTGTAGCAGTGCCAGGAATGACACGATTTTTTCATAAAGAAGTTCAGCAACTTTGGAACAAGGAATATGTAAAGAGTTCTTTCTTATTAGGAGGAAGCAGATGGCATGTGTTTCGAACTCATATTATGAAAGTATTACAACCACAAATTATATTTCAAATTGGAGAGCAAATGGTGCAAGTATTATTAATTATGTTACATCTTGCTCTGTTTAAATTATTTTTAGGGGGAACGAAAATTGTTTCCGGGCAAGCTCATGATCAATTTAGTATATATGTTCCATACCTAAATGACTGGGCAAATTTAATTAGTTATTACTATGGAGAATTAATGCTAGAGCCAAAAATTATTATAATCCCAGTTATGTTTTATATGATTCTTTTATATTGTATGACGAAAGTAGTGAACGGATATAAACATAATAGAATAGAGTAAGCAGAAGATTTATATAGAGTATTATTTTTCGTCCAACGTGGTTAGAGAGTAGAGGTGAGGAAATAAAAAAGAATTTGATTTATCTTAGAGGAATTCCTTTATTTGTATAATAGCATTCTTTTTACAAAAATCCCCACAAAATAATCTGATGATATACTGATCATATTGAGAAAGCGCTTCTATGGAGGGTGATAATCATGAAAAAGAAACAGTACACAAGTGTTACATTTATAAAAGCATTACTTTTAACAATTGTTCTTGGTATGTTGGCTTACTTAATTGATGTTCCTGCTATTCGCATTCCACTCATTGGGATGACTTTAGTTCTTGGAGCAATTTCTCATGGAATGATGTTGCAACTGTATGAAGCTGGATTAGATGATATGAAAAAATATATAGATGAAAAATGATTAAAAACCCTCCATTCGTTTAGATGAAGGTTTTTTTCATTTCTTACAAAAATGTAAGGTGATTTGTAAGAAAAATCGATAGTTGAGTAGTCGTCTTTTGGATAAACTTATAGATGTAAGGTAAAAGGCAAGCACATTTTAGGTAAAATAAGCTTTAGGCACTATATGTGAAAAGGAGTAGGAGGGAATGGAGAAACGTTGGACGACCCTTGCTTTGTTATCAACTAGTAATAAGATGGTACTAGATGAAGAGATGTGCCTTTTGCACTTGTTTGATCGGGAAAACGATCATTCTTCTTCACAGTTTACAATGAAGTGGTGTAAATGGAGCGAAAGTTGTAAGTTTGAAGAAGAGACCCCTAATGAAGAGCAAAGGATCATTCTCACAAACCCGATAGAGGCATGGGCCTTCCAACGTCGTAAGTGTAACGTCAAAAATCACTTAAAGAAAACTGAGCCGAGACAATTAGTTATCACTCCAGCCCCTTTTATTCTAAACTCACGCGAAAGTAACAATTAGACACTGAGACACAGAAAAAGCATTGTAGAGGGAATCTACAATGCTTTTTTATCCCGTATAAATTTCCATTTATACGGGATAAAAAAGGAATTTAGTAAAAGAGAAACATCTATATTAATTGTAAGGATGTAACGGTGAAATGTTACTATTAAAATATAAAAGTAACAAAAATGATAAAAATATTACATTTGTATTACAAAATAGTTGTTTATCCCTATAATTCGTAATATAATTTACTTGTAGGGTATAGAAACTAAAAAATAATTTATTATTTGGGAGACTGGGAAAAATGAAAAAAATTATTTTGCTAGTTTTAATGTCTGTAATGTTTTTAGTACCTGCCGTTTCTCATGCAGAAACAAGTGGAAATGTAAATCAGGCTGTCCCGAAAGAAGAACAAGCTATACAAAAAATGGGATGGGTAAAAGATGGAGATTCATGGTATTACTTTGATAAAGATGGAAAAGCTCATGAAGGATGGTTAAGTTATAACGGAAATTGGTATTACTTTATAGATAGAATCATGGTGCAAAAAGATTATGTTAGGGTAAATGGAAGAGATTATTATTTAGGTAATGATGGTGTTATGCAGACTGGTTGGATAGCAGATGGTGAAGATCGCTGGTTATATGCAAACCAAGATGGATCATTCAAAACAGGTTGGGTGAAGGAAGGAAATAAGTGGTATTATATTCATCGTGGATTAATGGCAACTGGATGGGTAAGAAATGATACAGGTTGGTATTATATGAATCCGAATGGTACGATGAAAACAGGTTGGTTACAAGAATCTGGGAACTGGTATTATTTAAAATCTGACGGTGCAATGGCAACAGGCAAACACTTAATTAATGGTACTTGGTATTCATTTAAAGATAACGGTGTTATGCTCTAGATATTTAAAAAAAGAGGCTGTCGAAAGTAGTTGAATTAGCTACTTTCGACAGCCTTTTTTTATTCCGTAAATAGAGAGGTGTGCATAGGGAATTTTGCTTTCTTGAAGGTAATTGAATCTTTAAGAAAAATCCATTTCATCTGCATCTCATATTTACATAACAGATATATTCTATAAATACATCCGATGCGATGTGAAAAAAGTATACTAAGGAGAGATATAAAATGAAAAAGAAACTTTTACCAATCTGTGCGATGGCACTTTTATCAGTAGGATATTCTTCGGTAGCAAGTGCGTCTACTGGGACAATGACAAAGGAAGAAGTAGCACAAGTACAGCAAGATACAACGAAAAAAGAAGCAGCAATGCAGGAACAACAAAAACAAGATAAGATGAAAAAAGAAGCGGCAGTGCAAGAGCAACAAAAACAAGATCAAATGAAAAAAGAAGCGGTAGTGCAAGAGCAACAAAAACAAGATCAAATGAAAAAAGAAGCAGCAATGCAGGAACAGCAAAAACAAGATAAGATGAAAAAAGAAGGAATTCAAGAGCAACAAAAACAAGATAAGATGAAAAAAGAAGCAGCAGTGCAAGCTACAAAAGGTGAAAAACTACCAAATACAGCATCAAATAGCATAACAATGATGACGTTAAGCGCGTGCCTTGTAGCATTAGGATCATTGTTTGGATTTACGCGCCGTAAAATTAAAGCGTAAAACAAAATATAAATTAGTCTATAAAGAATGGGATAATTTCATATATTAAAAATGGTAGGATATCCCTACCATTTTTTGCATGGAGGGATTAAAGTGAGACTTATAAATCGTATTGGATTTGCTTTCATGATAGTCGGTATTCTTATGGGGACGTATTATTTTTTTGAATGGTATAAAGGAAAAAGTTCCGCACAAGATTTAACGACAGAAGAGATAAAGCATTTTGAAAAAATAGAATTAAAAGGGCATTCCACTGAAACATCTGTGAATTCTCAAGTACCTTCTTCTCAAATGCAATATAAAGAAGGAGAGAAAGTAGCGATGTTAAATATCCCAAAAATAAAGAAGAAGTTCTCTATATATTGGGGGGCAAGTGATACCACATTGAAAAAAGGGGTAGGTATGTTTGTTAGTGATATGACAACAGCTCCATCTGAAGGAGGACACACTGTACTGAGTGGACATCGCGATACTGTATTTACAGAGCTAGGAGAGCTTAAAGAAAAAGATAACCTCATTGTGGAATACGATAATAAGATTTATACTTATGAAATTCAAAAAATGTGGATTACACATGCGGATGATCGCACAGTCATAGTAAAGAAAGAAGAACCAACATTAACGCTGACGACGTGCTATCCATTTGATTATATAGGTGATGCACCAGATCGATATATTATTGAAGCGAAATTGATTGCTACTGATTCAAAATGAGAGTATAGTACTCTGTCTTTAGCTATTTAGAATGAGAGAAGGGGGAAGGGAATATGACAAAAACAATTTTAATTGTTGAGGATGAAGATATTTTACGCGAAATATTGAAAGATTATTTTCTAAATGAACAATATAAAGTACTTGAGGCAAGAGATGGGAAAGAAGCTTTATCCTTGTTTGAAGAAGAAGAGGTTCATTTAGTTATTCTTGATATCATGTTACCGGAATTGGATGGTTGGTCTGTTTGCCGAAGAATCCGTAAAACGTCTCAAGTGCCGATTATTATGCTCACGGCACGTGTGGATGAAGATGATACGTTACTTGGATTTGAGTTAGGAGCGGATGATTATGTAACGAAGCCATATAGTCCGCCTATTTTACTAGCGAGGGCAAAGCGATTACTTGAAAGTCGAATACTTACAAGTAAATCTCCAAGTAATGAAGATGATACGCTATCTATTCATGGAATTTGTGTTCATTTCCCATCACGTATCGTTACGATAGAGGGAGTGGACATTAATTTAACACATACAGAGTTTGAGATATTGACCTATTTTATGCAGAATCAAGGGATTGTTTTGACAAGAGAGCAATTGATTTCAAGAATTTGGGGATATGAATTTGCTGGTGATGACCGGACAGTGAATAGTCATATCCGTAATTTACGAAATAAATTAGGAGATAAAGCAAAGTACATTACGACTGTTGTTCGGATGGGGTATAAATTTGAGGGGAATGTATGAGCAAAGGGATTGTACTCAAATTATTTATTCTTACAACAGCACTATGCATGTTGATTTTAGCGACGATTTTTATTGGACAAACGATATTTTTTAAACAATATTATGCCAACAGAAAAGTTAGTGATATTAAAACAAATATAAGTTCCTTTGAGAGAGAGTATTTGAATAGTGATGGTAACACAGAAGCAATTCAGAAACTGGAACAAGATTTTTATAGAGAAAATAATACATGGATTACAGCATTAGATAGTGATGGGAATTTAAAACATGCGACTGATTTTTATTTAGAAGTAAAGCTGGATCGGCTATCGCAGAAGGAACTTGGAAAAACAAACCTTACAATCCCTCTCTATTATCTTATAGGGATAGAAGAGGTTGAAAATGAAAAAATGCCGTATTTTTCAGGGTTGCAAATTTCAGTTTATGGAATGGTTAGAGATTCTACATTTGTTCCTGCTGTATTAAATTTAAGTAAGGGTAGTATAAATTGGTCCAACAAGCCATTAGATAAGAAAATAAATGAAATAGCTCCTAAGGTGAAAGAGGAAAAGAAAAGTGCTGCTCAAGTTCCTAGTACTGGTTTTGGGGGAACCGTTACAAAAGTGCAACTACCTGATAGTAAAGGGATAGTGAATCCACTTTATAAAAACACTTTGTTCTTGGAGAGTATAAAAGAATTTCAAGCGGACTTACTGTTAAATGAAAATAAAGATAACAATGATGCCTTAAGAATAAATGACTATGAAAAAAATGATATAAAATATAAATTATTAATCAAACCGATAAAGGAAAAGGATGGCTCTTTAACATATATATTCGCGATGGCGTCCTTGCAGCCCGTAGATGAAGCAGTACAAATGGTAAAGGATTATTATGTATATATTATTGCATTTGTGCTAGTACTTACCTTGTTGGCATCTTTTTATTACTCAAAACAAATTGCAAAACCGCTATTACGAATTAATGATACAACGAAAAAAATTGCACATTTAGATTTTTCGGAAAGAATCCCAATTACTTCAAAAGATGAGATTGGCGATTTATCTAACAACATTAATATATTATCAAATACATTGCACACACATATTGAACAATTAGAACAAGATATTGAAAAAGAAAGAAAGCTAGAAAATACGAGAAAAGAATTTATTTCAGGTGTCTCACATGAATTGAAAACACCGCTAAGTATTATGAAAAGCTGTATTTCGATTCTAAAAGATGGGGTAGCCGAACATAAGAAAGAATATTATTTTCAGGCAATGGAAAAAGAAGTGGATAAGATGGATATGTTAATTTTGGACATGCTGGAGTTAGCTAAATTTGAATCTGGCACGTATAAAATGCAGATGGATACTTTTCATATTGATGAGGTCATTGAGCATATATGTGGACAACTATCATTAGAAATAGAGAAGAAACAACTTCATATTCACAAACACATATCTCCAGCTCAAGTTGTTGCAAATCAACATCGCATTGAGCAAGTAATTGTCAATTTCATTACGAATGCAATCCGTTATACACCTGAAAAAGAGGATATTATTATTTCTACAATAGATGAGCTAAATCAAATAAAGATTTGTATAGAAAATAAAGGCACTCATATTGAAGAAGAACAATTAGATAAAATATGGGACCGTTTTTACCGTATAGATACAGCTCGTCAACGTTCAAACGGTGGAACGGGACTCGGACTTGCTATTTCCAAAAATATTTTGGAACTTCATGGCGTAGAGTATGGTGTAAATAATACAGCAGATGGTGTGTTGTTTTACTTCTATTTAAATAAAAAAGTGTAGTAGGATTTGTCTAAATACACAGAATGAAAAAGGTCTTTCTCAGTAGAGAAAGGCCTTTTGGTTTTTATCCCGTATTAACGGGCAGTAAGACCCCCACCTTCACTTCGTTTAGAGGAGGGGATCTTCTCGGTTAAAATGATAAAAAATAAGACTGCCATTTAGGCACTCTTATTTTTAAAATTCATATTATGCGCACCAATACTTTTAAATAAGCGTGGTGAAGTTGAAAAAAGGAGTAGTAGTAATACTGTGCATAATGCAAATGAACCGAGCATTGTACTACCATTCACGATCAATGAATAAAGAACAGCTGACTGTCCTGGTGGTGCGTACTTCCCAAAGAAGATAACACCAGCAATAAAGTGACAGAAATAACGGGCAAAGCTACCAACAAATGTAGCAAGGATAATATAAAAAAGCGCCTTTTTCCCTTGCCCGCTTTTTGATGAAGGTTTATCTTTGCGGCTACCAATGTCGGATTGTACGTTAGATGTATGTTGGTTGTTCGCAAGTGCCTTTTGAATTGGACGATAGAATAAACCAGCAAAACCGATAAAAGCAAATGCAACGAAGTACTCAATAAACGCTTGAACTGGCGTTAAAATGTAAACATCGCCGACTACAATTTGTAGTAGACCCCAAATGAGTCCTCCTAAGAAAGCAGTTTTAAAGCCCCAGCGGTAAGCGATAATAAAAATAGGAATCATTGCAAATGAAACAGAACCGCCTGTTGGAAGTTTAATTGATAATGGTAAAATGTCGATGATCAAGGCGAAGGCTGCAAGGATTGCAGATTCAATCATCGCTTGTAAATTGGTGTTACGCATGTTGTTAATCCCCCTAAATCCAAGTTGCACAAAAAAGAATACTTATCATAGGGAGATATGAAATACGTAAGTAGAAAAAGAATGAGGTATTTCAAGTTCAACGTTTGCACAATTCCTACGTTAGCATTAACTAACAGGTTCTAAGGGTCGGAACGAAGTGTTCCCTCTCAGCAGCAAAGCTCCCCCTGTGATAACGAGATTCTTTATTTGTTAGGTTTATTGTAATTGAAATGGATGAGAATGGCAAATGAATATATAAATACAAATTGAAACGGCATAAAAACCTTCTTTCTAGGTGGAAGAGAGGATTCGGCCATGGATAGAAGCGGTCAGACCCTCTTCCTGCTCCACGCCAAGTGAAAGCAAAAGGAGAAAACGAGTGGAGATCTCCTTTTGTTTTCATAGCAGCGACTTATATGCCAGCAAATCAACATGGATATATATAATTCTCCCGAAATGTTAATAAATAGGAAGAAAAAATATATAGTACTTGATTCATAGAATGTGATATAATTTTCTTGAAAATAATTATCATTCTCTTTCGAGGGGGAAGATTATGAGCTTAGTTGATATTAAAATAGGTGAAAAAGTATTAGTTAAAAATTTACAAACGTTAGATAAATTATTAAAGCGGAGATTAGCTGCTTTTGGTCTTTCAGAAGGAAGTGAACTTCGTATGAAACAAAAAGCGATGTTTAAAGGGCCGTGTACATTAGAGTGCCGTGGACAATTAATTAGTATTCGTCATTGTGACGCGAAAATGATAAAGGTGGAATTAGCGTGAATAAGGTTGCATTGCTAGGGAACCCGAATACAGGGAAAACATCATTATTTAATGCGCTGACGGGTTCTTATGAATATGTAGGAAACTGGAGCGGAGTAACAGTAGAAAAGAAGGTTGGTAAGTTAAAGGGGAAGCAAGGGACATTAATTGATTTACCAGGTATATATGATTTAAATCCTGTTTCTCGTGATGAAGGTGTCGTTACAAAGTTTCTACTAACAGAAGAATTTCATCATATGCTAAATATTGTTGACTCTTCTCAATTTGAGCGCAATATGCATTTAACATTGCAACTACTAGAGTTTGGTAAACCAGTTTCTATCGGTTTAAATATGATTGATGTTGCGAAGCAACGCGGAATTGTTATTAATGCGAACAGATTGTCAGAAATATTAGGAGTAACGGTCGTTCCTGTTGTTGCGAGAAGTGGTAAAGGTTGTGAAGAATTACTGGCTACTCTTCATGAGAACGAGAAGAAAGAGAAAAAGTCTTTCATTCTTTCTTATGGTAAAGAAGTAGATGCAGGTATTGAAGAAATCATGGATCTTTTAACTCAAGCAAATTATGAGCATCCTAGATGGCTTACACTTCAATTTTTAAGTAATAACGAAGTAGTAGAACAAGAAGTTAAAAGATTGCCTGTTTATGAAAAGTTTGTAGCAATTCGTTCTAAATTAGAAGCGAAACTTGATAGTACGCTAGAACAGCATATTTACCGGACACGTGCAGCGTATATTGAAAAGTTAAAAACAAATGTCATTCAGCATGAAAAGGAAGGAAAGATTCCCTTTTCAGAAAAAATTGATAAGTTAATTACACATAAAATTTTAGGACTTCCAATCTTTTTAGCAGTTATGTTTTTTATTTTTCAGGTTACGTTTACGTGGATCGGTACGCCTTTATCAGATATGCTTGATGAATTTCTTGGTGGGCAGTTTACGGATTGGGTAACGGCAGGTTTAACAAACATTGGTGCCTCTGAGTTTATTCAAGCGCTCGTTACAGAGGGGATTATTGCCGGCGTTGGTGCGGTATTAGTATTCGTTCCACAAATTTTTGCATTGTTCTTCTTTATTTCGTTATTAGAAGACTCAGGGTATATGGCCCGCATTGCAGTTGTAATGGACCGTATTATGGAATTCTTTGGTTTAAACGGAAAAGCATTTATTCCTATGATTATCGGTTTTGGTTGTAACGTTCCTGGGATTATGGCAGCGAGAACGATTGAGCAGGAAAAAGAAAGATTACTTACCGTTTTAGTAACACCATTTATGTCTTGTTCAGCGCGTTTACCTGTATATGCATTATTTGCGGGAGTCTTTTTCCCGAATAGTCAAGCGACTGTTGTGTTCTCTTTATACATTGCAGGTATTGTACTTGCTTTACTCGTTACAAAAGTAATGTCTCTTACTGTTTTAAAAGAAGAAAAATCTATTTTCGTTATTGAGCTTCCGCCTTATCGTGTACCACAAGCAAAAACATTGTGGCTTAGTACGTGGGAAAAAGGAAAAGGTTTCGTACGTAAAGCTGGTACATTTATCTTTGGTGGATCTGTTGTTATCTGGTTACTCAACTATGCTGGTCCATCTGGATTTGGCGTAGATATGGGAGATAGTTTCTTAGCAATGATTGGTGGGTTCGTGGCACCAATTTTAGTACCGCTCGGTTTTGGAACGTGGCAAGCAGCGGCATCATTATTAACAGGATTTTTAGCAAAAGAAGTTGTTGTTTCTACAATGGCCATTATTTATGCGGTGAAAGAAGATGTATTAGGAAATGTAATGGGAGCGCACTATACTGCATTATCAGCATATGCATTTATGTTCTTCATTTTATTATATGTTCCATGTTTGGCGACAGTAGCTGTTATTCGTCGTGAAACAGGATCTGTCAAGTGGACAATTTTCTCTGTTGTTTATCCACTTATAGTGGCTTATGTATTAACATTCGTTATATACCAAGTCGGATCCTTACTCGGATTCTAGAAGGAGATGTATCATAATGATGGTCAATATTGTAATTGGAGCTATCATTTTTGGTTATGCAGGATATACATTATTCAATTTCGTGAAGAGAAGTAAAAAAGGGAAATGCGCAGCATGTTCCTTAAATAAATCATGTCAGTCAAATAGTTGTAGTCCTGATATGGAGCAAGTCGTTAATAAGTAGAAAAAAGCTTTGCGGATTTCGCAAAGCTTTTTTTATCCCGCATTAACGGACAGTATCACTCCCACCTCAAAATTCAGCGAAAGCAAAGAAGTTAGGTGGGAGATGAACTGTCCGTAAAAGCTCGATTGGCGAGGGCTAATAATCAGTGGGGGATGGAGAAAACCCCCACTGACTAAAGTTTCACTTTATGACTTGCTATTTAATTTTCACAAGTTGTGATGCGTCTAACCCGATCCCTACTAATTTTTTCATTTTTCCTGTCTCCTTTTTATATAATAGTAAATACAAATGTATTGTTTTTAAAATTTAGAGAAGCAAAAGTGTTTTTGGTTTTAACCTCGACTTCTGATTTCATTTTATAAGAATAACGCCCTTCTACCTATCGAGTTAGCTTACAGTAACATTACAATGATGTAATTTAGTGAAAAGAGTTAAAAATGTGAGAAATGGCAACTAAAAACAGCACATAACCTTTTTTGATTAGATGTTATTTGTATTACGAACGTTTTATTTAATAAACTCCGAAATTCCTTTTAACAGGAAAAGAATACTTACTACCCAAGTGATTCCTGATAAGGCTAATTGAAGTGAATTTTCTTCTGATGCCATATTGTAGTTAGAAAAGTTAGGTCCAATTAGGAGGGGTATCAGGAGGAATAAACTTAAAGAAAGGGTTAAGAAGTGTGCAATAAACCAGATGATATTTTTTTCTTTGTACTTAATGAACCAATATATTAGAAGTATTAAAGAAACAATAACTACAAGATAGGAACCTGTAACTAAATACTCTCTAACCCCTTGTTCCATCGGTATATACATATCACTCATTTCATCTAAGCATCTATATCTATTTTTAGTATGAGTCATTATTATTTTAGATAGTCCTCAGGGTGTTGGGAATTGCTTCGAATTGATTGTATATCAATCAGATGTGCCTTTTTGTTCTGACTTCTTTATTTATAGTAGTTTGAATAATTGATTTTGAGGATATCAAAGGATTTGACATGAGGTCAATGTTGAGAAGGGAATGTCATATTATAGTTTGCATATTCAAGAAATAACATGTAAGGACATCTTAGTTTTGATATAATGTACACATAGGCTTTAAAAATGAATATTCTTACTGTAGAGGAAGAATTTTTAGTTTTCCAGGTATTGAATTTGAAATATGAAGCAGTTTATAGGAGGAGTTTAAATGTCTGTTTTTAAACGATTGAGAGATTTAACGATGTCAAATGTGTATGCATTAATTGAAAAGGCAGAAGATCCAGTTAAGATGACGGATCAATATTTACGCGATATGCAAGAGGATGTACAAGAAGCTGAGAAGAGTGTAGCAGCTCAAATTGCGCTTGAGAAAAAGTTTAAATTATTGTTTGAAGAACAAGAAGCACTTGTAAAGAAACGTGAAGAACAAGCACATATGGCTGTTCAAGCAAATAATATTGATCTTGCGCGCCGTGCTTTAGAAGAAAAACAAAATGCAGAGCAAAAGATGAATGAATACAAAGCGAGCTATGAGCAAAATAAAGCAGCAGCTGATAATCTTCGTGCGAAATTGGAAGAAATGCGCAAACAATTAACTGAACTGAGAAATAAACGTGAAACACTTGTGGCGCGTGTGAACGCAGCGAAAGCACAAAAGAATATTAATCAAGCAATGTCTGGATTTGATGCAAATACAGCAAAAGCTGGTTTAAGCCGTATGGAAGAAAAAGCTCTTCAATTAGAGGCTGAAGCAGAAGCAAGCGGTGAAATTTATAAAAAAGAAAAGTCGTTAGATGATGAATTTGCGGCTTTAAATAAAAACTCAGCTGTGGATGATGAACTAGCACGTATTATGAAACAGTATGAGAAATAATATAAAAATGAAAAACTTTTCTTTTTAGGTTGGAGAGAGGAGCGGTCAGTGCCCTTTTTCGCCCCATGCCGCGTGAAAACAAAAAGAGGAGACCTGTTTTTGTTTTCATAGCCGCGGTTTATGTGTTGGAAAATCAAAATGGATATATAGAAGATAAAGGAACCGACATGTCATGAAAATCAATCATGTCGGTTTTCTATTATTCTCTAGAGGAGGTTTCACCATGACATGGATGAATGTGTTAGCCATGCTTGTATGGACAGGAGCAAGCGCTGTTCTTTTATTTGTACTTATGTGGGTTGATTCTATCTTTACAAAATATAATGATTTGGCAGAAATTAAAAAAGGGAATATTGCTGTGACAACGCGCTTTATTATGAAGTTATTTGCGCAAGGATATATTTTGTCACAGTCGATTACGAAAGCAAATGATTTATGGCAAGCGCTGCTTGCATCGGCAGTTTCATTCGTTATTTTGTTAGTTGTAGAAATGTTTATCGAACTCATTTTGAAAAAAGTGGCTGGTTTAGATTTAGAAGGGGGAACGAAACAAGGGAATGTTGCACACGCTTTATTAGCTGGTTCGTTACATGTTGTCGGGGCCCTCATCTTAGCAGCTTGTCTATAACGAGAAAAGGAGGGGATAGATTATGAGTTTATTCAAACGAATTAAAAATATAATGAAAAGTCCGGAGCCCGTTAAGCCAGAAAAAAGCCTATTAACGTTAACGCCTGGTGATATGATCGAAGTTTCATTAGTGATGTACGAAATGATTGGAAAAACAAGTATGCATTCTCGGAATGAAATTATTTTAACATTGCAGGACGGAAAGACCATTCGCTATTTAAAAATTGAAAATCGTGAAAGCACCTATTATAAACTATATGCACCAATTGATGGTCGTTTAGATTCTATAGATGAGATTCCAACAACGATTGAAATGGATGATATCGAGTATCATATGGAAGAGCAATATAACGGACGTGTTGTTGTGATGGGGAAAACGCCATTTGCAATATCTGATGAACAACACGTATGGGAGTTCCAATCTGACAACCGGAAGCTACTTCGCATTGAGTGGCAAGATGGCCGTACAATGATGTATGAGGGAGAATCGATTCTTTCTGCTGATGTACAAATTATAAGGGCAACGTAAGGGGGAGGTAATCATGTCAAACCGATTGTTTACCATGATTAAATCATTCATAATCCCTATCTTTGCCATTGTTACGTTACTTGTAATTGCTGGTTTTGCTTTATCGGGGTGTCAAAATGAAAAATCGATTCAAGATCGTTACCCATTAGAATCAGTTGCAAAAGACGGCAAGCAAGAATCATATGTGTATAGGGCCGCCAATCGATCAGTTCCAGAGGTGGCAAAGGAGCTGATTGATGAAAAGGAACCAAAACAAGCGTCTAAAGAAGATGAAAATCAGATGTTCCTTGTGTATTCTGATAAAATATACAACATTCAGAAAGACAAAGAGAAACCATCGGATACATTAGTTGAGATAAGTAACAAAGAGTTTGTCCGTCAAAATTATCAGCCATCTTTCTTACAAGGTTATATTTTAGCAAGTATATTAGACGATATATTTGATTCGCGTAAATCGTATCATGGCGATTACCGTGGATATACAGATCGGAAAAATCATAAACCGGTTATTCCAGAAAGACCGCCTACAAAAGAAGAGAAGAAGACACCACCGCCTATTACAAAGCAAGGTAAGGGTTCTATTATTAAGAGAAGTGATAAAGTAGATCCAAAGACATCCGTAGGCGATAAAGGAAGTATTACAGAAAAAGAGACGAAAACTGTACCACCGTCTACTGAGAATAAAGGAAAGATTATTAAATCACCGGGCGGTTCTAGTGGTTCAGATGTGAAGCCGAAATCTTCGATTAAAAGTCCGCCGAAGAATACGTCTCCCCCTAAAACACGGGTTGGCGGATCTGGGAAGATTACGAAGAGAAGATAAACATAAAAAAGCTCAAGAAGTGAAGGAAATGCTTCTTGGGCTTTTTTTCGAGCACTATGATACAAATATAATTATTTATCCCGCTATTCGCGAGCAGTAATACTCCCACCTAGCGTCGGGCTATCGTCCTACACACGCTTGAGGAAGGAGCATTCTTTCGGATAGAGTGTTAAAAGAAGGAGATAGAGGCCTATTGTTTTAAATAATGATTTAGTGAGATTTACGTACTTTTACAATTTTTTTTACCGATAAAAAGGATTTGTCCTCCTATGGCTAAAAGTAATATACCAGCTATTATATAAGGCAAAGTGATAGGTTCTATTCCTTTTTCTAAAAATATTCCGTTTGTCATTGTCCCAATGGAACCAGAAAAATAATTAATAGAGCTAAGTAAAGCAATTGAAATGGTAGCGTGATCTGGACTAATTTCTAAGAGTGTTTTTTGCAGGGTGGCCAGTGCCGCCCACCCTGTACTTCCCCAAAGAATTAAACAGATGGCTAACAATAACGCAGTTTCGTGGAAAACTCCCATACATATAAATGAGAAAAACATGATTCCCATTAAGTACAGTAATATGATCTTTGGCTTTTTATAAAAATCCATTATAAACCCGATTATAAAACTTCCGGCAATTCCGCCGATTCCCCACATCCAAATAAATAGGATAGATTTTTGGAATCCATATGCAATAATGATGGGATCTAAGTATGTATACAAGCCCAGACTACAAAAGCTTAATATCATTGTAATAAGCATGACAAGAGAGATTTTTTTGTTTTTGAACATACTTAGCCGTTCTTTTAATGTTGGCAAAGGACTAGATTCTATCATAGGGAATTTAGTAAAGAGAGCAAATATCCCGATTGCCCCAATTGTGACGATAAACCACATCGCCATGCGCCATTCATAAATGGAAGCGATATATATACCAAATGGAACGCCAATTACGGTTCCAGCACTCATTCCGAGTAAAACAGTGCTTAAAGCTCTCCCCCTTCTTTTTTCAGAAACTAATGTAACAGCAGCAGATGACGCCAATGGTGAATAAAGACCAGCACCTATGCCAGCTAGGCCTCTAGAAATTAATAGAATAATAAAATGATGAGTCACAGCAGTCAGGAAGTTAGAGACTGTGAAAAGGAATAATGCTGCTAATAATGTATGTTTTGTATTCGTCTTTCTCATACATGTAGCAAATAAAGGTGCCGCAATGGCATAACAGATTGTGAAGATACTTACGGTTTGCCCAGCAGTCCCGATTGAAACATGAAAATCATCGGCGATTTGAGGCAAGATTCCTGCCATTATATAAGCATCTACTCCTAGTGCGAACATCCCAAATGTTAATAAAAAAATCTTATTCAATGTGAGTCCTCCTTTTGATGAAGTGTTCTATTTTTATCGTAACGAGTATAATGAAATTAGTGAAATTCATATTTTACATAGGAGGTATGAACAAAACTCATGACGATAGCTAGATATGAAATTTTTCAAAAGGTAGTAGAGTTAGGGAATTTTACTAGAGCGGCAGAGCAATTAAACATGACACAATCAGCTGTGAGTCATGCGATTGCTAGTTTAGAAAAAGAGTTTGGTCATCCTTTATTACACAGAAATAAGCAGGCTGAAATAAGAAGAACTGAGTTTGCAAATCGTATTTTTCCGCATATTCAAAATGTGCTAAAGAGCGAAGCGGCGATTAAACAAGAAGTGTCTATACAAAATAAGAGATTGGAAGGTACGCTCAAAATCGGGGCATTTACGAGTGCGGCGGCACAAATACTACCGTCTATGTTATTGCAGCTTAAAAAGAGTTACTCAGGTGTTAAGGTTTTATTATTTGAAGGTACATATGGAGAAGTAGCAGAATGGATTGAGAATGGTACAGTGGATATTGGATTTGTATTAGAATCAAATACAAAGAATCAAATAAAATCAATCCCAGTTAGCAAAGATGAAATTGTATTAGGGTTACCGAAAAATCATTCGTTGATGAATCAAAAAGTAGTGGATGTTCAGCAAATTGATGGAATGGATTTTATTATGCCAAAAGGTCCGTATCAGCCATTAGTGATAAAAAATTTAGCTGATTATCAAGTAAGTCCAAACATTATATTAGAAGTACTAAATTGCGAAACGATTGTGAATATGGTCTCGCAAAATATTGGAATTACAATGGGGCCTGAGCTGTTTTTTAAATCACATAAAAACATTGAAATGAAAAAATTAAAACAGAAACAATATCGTCATATTCATTTAGCATGTAAAGAAAGTTCACCGATAATTGATGCTTTTTTAGCATGTAATCAATTATCGATCAGTTCCTAGGACTGTATGGAAATTAAAAAGGCTAGAAGAGGAAACGAAATGAAAGTATAACATGTCCACATATCGGCGATTTTTAAGATATATCGATGGAAACGATTCATATATCGGCGATTTTTACAATATATCGACCATTCGGCACAGTGTAATAAAAATATCAGTTTCAAAAAAGCCATCCTTTCATAAGGATGGCTTTTCCAACATAAATTAACTAAATAAAAAGCTAAGGGCTGATAAGAAAACAGAGAATCCTAAAATAACTCCTACGACCTTAGTATGACGCTTACGACTCATAACGACGATCGCAATGTACTCCCGAATCATCGCATTTGGCCAGTAATAGAAAGCAGTTTTTGAGCCGATTCCTTGGCTGTTTAATCCAGCTTGCTTTGCATATAGTCCAGCACGGAAAAGATGAAAATTGTTCGTTGTAAAGATGCTCTTATACCTATCTTTTAAAGAATCCATAATTTGTTTTGAGAAAAGCATGTTTTGATACGTATTGACGGAACGATTTTCTTGCACTGTATGTTCGATAGGAATGCCTTTTTCAATAGCGTATTTTTGCATAGCCTCAGCTTCAGGAAGATTTTCATCTGGACCTTGTCCACCAGAAAAAATGATTGTAGGCGGAGAAGCGACCGCTGCTTGCTTATGGTAAAAATCAATCGCCTTATTAATTCGGCTTGCTAAAAGTGGTGGCACTTTATCATTGATTAACCCACTGCCAAGAACAATAATGAAATCTTGATTACGTCTTGGTCTATTAAATTGATACAGGAAATAAGCGGTTAAGAAAGTCGATATATGGAAAAAGAAATAGACCATAATGAAAAATATTCCTGTAAAAATGGGCTGGAAGTGAGGAGAGAAAAATCGAGTTGGATCAACTATTAAGGACAGCATAATAAGCAACATACCCATTCCAGCAATTAAAGTTAAGCAGTTAGATAAACGACGTCCTTCTTTTCTCATTAAAATTCTCGCATTGAGAAATAGTCCAATCATTAAAGCAAATACGCCAAAGGTTAGCATTAAGAAAATGATTATAAATGGTATAATTGCAATAAATCTAAATATCGCATAATTCGAGCTGAAACCTAAATAGAGGAAAAGGATAAGGGATGAACAAAAGAATAAATTAAATAGAAATCCGATTAATAAACTTCGAGGATCTCTTAAATAAAAGAATAGAAAAATAACGAGTAAAATAAGCGTAATACTTCCAAAAAACATCAATTTTGTAAACACCTCAATTTTTTTATATGAATAATTTTCTCATTTATTATATATTACATTTCATAAATAACGTAGTTGAAAAATAATTCATTATAAACATTGTTGTAGAATATCTTTTTCTTTTTTACTGTAAACATGCTATTTTTTTAGGCTCTTTTCATAAACTGAAAATAACATAATGAAGGTGAGTGATACGATGCCTGCTGTTATTGATGGTGTAGTTATTGAAAACTGTAATGGTTCAATTAATTTAGGTGATAAATATAATGTACATCCAATCGAACAAACGAAAGCATATAACGGTTCTGGATCGTCTAATGTAGGATTTAGTGTGAGAGCTTTTAATGGAATTAGTGCTACAGATGTGTATGATAACGATGTGAATGATCAAGGGATACAATTTACGCTATAAGCCTTAAATGAAAAAAGACGCTCCTAAGCGAGCGTCTTTTTTCATTCTAGTGATATCCTTTTGCAGAGTCTTTATGAATTTTTTCTTTGAAAATCGTGTAGCTCCATAATTGATATCCGATAACGATTGGTACCATTACCATTGCGACGAAGAACATGATTTTTAAGTTTAGTTCACTGCCTGCTGCTTGGTATAGTGTTGTACTATATGCATCGTTAATACGTGATGGCAACATTCTTGGGAACATACCTGCAAATCCGGTTGTCATAAACATAGCAATTGTTAAGCATACAAATGTAAATGCAAAACCAATTTTATGTTTGTAAACCATAATGATTGCTAAGACACTCATTAACATTGCTAGTAGCGGAAGAATGAACAGTACAGGATATTCCGTAAAGTTTTGGAATAAGTTTGTACGGTTTGCAGTAGCTACATAGAAAATCGCAAGAATAATCGCAGCTGCCATTGAAAATGGCTTTGCAATTTTATAAGCACGATCTGATACTTCACCAGTTGTTTTAATCATAACCCAAAGTGCACCGGATACGACAAAGATTGCGGTGAAGAAGAGCCCGCCTAAAATACCGTAATGGTTTAATAAGCTGAGTAATGTTCCTTCGTAGCCGTCTTTTCCGATTTGCAGACCGTAGTAAAGGTTAGCAAATGTAACACCGAATAAGAAGGCGATAAGAAAGCTACCAATTGCAAACGCCCATTTACAAATGCTTTGCCAAATTGGTGAGTCATCTTTATGCATAAATTCAAGCCCTGCTGCACGAGCAAAAAGAGCAAGTAATACTAAAAATAGTGGTGTATATAAGTAGCTAAACATATTCGCATATGTGATCGGGAAGGCGGCGAAGGTTGCACCGCCCGCTGTAATTAACCATACTTCGTTACCACCCCAGAACGGGCCAATTGCTTCTTGCATTTGATTTCGTTCCTTCCGGTCCTTGGTAACGAACGGGAAAATCATTCCGTTACCAAGTGCATAACCATCAAGAATAAAGTAAACTGTCCAAATTACGCCCCATAAACCGAACCAAATGACTGCAAGCATATCATGAGACATGAGCTGCACCTCCCTGAGTAGGCTCTTCTAATGCTGCAGGTCCTTTTTTTGCGAACTTCAGCATGAGATATACATCGGCAATTAAAAGCAATGTGTAGAACAATACTAAACTAATTAACGAGAACCAAATTTGTGGAACGGAAATTGGTGAGACAGATTCAGCTGTGCGCATCAATTTATATACTGTCCATGGTTGACGACCTGCTTCAGCAACAATCCATCCAGCGTTAATCGCAACATATGGAAGTAATACAGACCACATTGTAATTTTTAAGAAACGTTTTGAGTTTTCTAGTTTTCCTTTTCGGTTTAAATAGAAACCAAACCAAGTTAATGCCATGAAGAATACGCCAAGTGCAACCATTAAACGGAAGCTATAGTAAACAAGGTTTACGTTCGGACGATCTTCTTTCGGGATATCTTTCAAACCGACAATTTCTCCATCAAATGAGTTTGTATAGAAGAAGCTGCCGAGTTTTGGAATTGTTAATAATTCAAAGTTCTTCTCATTCTTCACATCGGGAATTTGGATGATTGAGAAGCCTTGACCTTTACCAGTTTCCCAAACTGCTTCCATTGCAGCCCCTTTTGCAGGTTGCATTTTTGCAGCGAAAGCACCAGATTGGTGACCGATGAAAGGTGTTGCAGTTGCTGCAAATAATCCTAAAACTAAACCAAATTTAAATGATTTTTTAAAGAACTCCACATCGTTTTTACGTAATAAATGATAGGCACTGATTGCCATAACGAAGAAAGAACCAACAATATAACAGCCAACAACTGTATGGAAGAACATATGCCATGCATATGGATTTGTAACAAGTGCCCAGAAATCATTTAACTCAGCGCGGCCATTACGCACCACGTAGCCAACAGGGTTTTGCATAAATCCGTTTGCTGTAATAATCCAAAGCGCGGAAATATTTGTTCCAAGTGCAACCATCCACATACAAAAAGCACGGAACTTTGGTGAGATTTTATCTTTACCGAATAACCAAATTCCCATGAAAGTAGATTCTAAGAAGAAAGCAACAAGTGCTTCGATTGCGAGTGGTGATCCGAAAATATCCCCCATATATTTTGAGTACTCAGACCAGTTTGTCCCAAATTGGAACTCCATCGTAATACCGGTTATAATCCCCATTACGAAGTTAATCGTAAATAGCTTACCCCAGAAATTCGCCATTTTTCGATAAGTGGGATTTAATGTACGTGCATATTGTGTTTCCATACACGCTACTAAAATAACAAGTCCGATTGTCAAAGGTACAAACAAAAAGTGATAAAAAATAGTAATTGCAAATTGAAAACGACTCAGTAACAGAACGTCGGACATAATAAAGATTCACTCCTTTTTAACATTATCTACATTTAGTTTATAGTGGAAACGTGAGTAAAGTATGGGAGAGTTGTTACAGAGCTGTGTGTATATTATGAAGAAATTATGTCGATTGTCTGAAAAATTATATATTTGCAATAAAGTAATATCCTTTTGGTATTTTTTTGATTTTGGTACACTTAGTATGTAGTTTAAATGAAAGAAAAGAGGGGCTATTTACTATGAAGTCATTAGAAGAGATTTTGCAGTATAATGAAAAATTCGTTGAAGAGAAAAAATATGAAGAGTATGAGGCAGGAAAATTCCCGAATAAAAAAATGGTAATCATTTCTTGTATGGATACACGTCTCGTTGAATTATTACCAAAAGCAATGAATATGCGTAATGGTGATGTGAAAATTATTAAAGTAGCGGGCGCTGTTATTTCCCATCCATTTGGAAGTATTATGCGTAGTATTTTAGTTGCTGTATATGAGCTTGGCGCAGATGAAGTATGTGTTGTTGGTCACCATGATTGTGGTATGGCAAAAATACAGGCGAGCAGCACAATTGAAAAAATGAGAGAGCGCGGCGTGACAGAAGAGAAATTAGATACACTTCGTTATTCTGGAATCGATTTAGAGAGATTCTTACAAGGATTCTCTAGCGTAGAAGAAAGTGTAGAACATAGCGTTTCTGTACTTCGTAACCATCCATTACTTCCAGCAGAAGTGCCTGTCCACGGTCTTGTTATTCATCCTGATACAGGAAAATTAGATCTTGTTGTGAATGGCTACGAAGCTTAATTTCTTTTTTCTTTTTTGTCCGGGACGGGGTCAAATCCTCCTGGATGAAAAGGGTGACATTTTAAAATACGTTTTAGTGTGAGCCAAAAACCTTTGAAAGCACCGTGTTTTTGAAACGCCTCTAATCCATAATGGGAGCATGTTGGATAAAAGCGACATGTAGGTGGTGTCATCGGAGAAATAAATTTTTGATAAAAGCGTATGATTCCGATAAAAATCTGTTTCATAACGGTCTCCTTTCCAGCATATTCTTCTAGTATTATAGCACGGGCTATACATAATACTTTACTAATTCGAATTTCCGTTATATCATATTGGATATAACGGAATTAAAATTAAAGCGGGAGAGATGTTTTATGCCATCAGTAGAAAGCTTTGAATTAGATCATACGATTGTAAAGGCACCTTATGTAAGACATTGTGGTGTTCATAAAGTAGGTAGTGACGGTATTGTTAATAAATTCGATATTCGTTTTTGCCAACCGAATAAACAAGCGATGAAGCCAGATGTTATTCATACGTTAGAACATTTATTAGCGTTTAATTTACGTAAATATATTGATCGTTATCCGCATTTTGACATTATCGATATTTCACCAATGGGTTGCCAAACAGGATATTATCTTGTTGTAAGCGGGACACCAACTGTTCGTGAAGTCATTGATTTATTAGAACTTACATTAAAAGATGCGGTTCAAATTACAGAAATTCCAGCTGCAAACGAAACGCAGTGTGGTCAAGCGAGGCTTCATGATTTAGAAGGAGCAAAACGCTTAATGAATTTCTGGTTAAGCCAAGATAAAGATGATCTTGAGAAAGTATTTGGTTAATAGATGAAAAAGCTGCCTGTGAAAAGGCAGCTTTTTATAGTTTAAAGAACATCTTAGAGGAGTTAATAAATAAAAATTTAGAGGGTTTTCTGCGCGATTAAACCAATTATGATGGCTTGAATCATCATATTTAACTTTTACTGTCAAATTAAATTAAGAAAATATACTTTGTTTTCACTTTAATCGAATAAAAATAAGCCTCTTTAATCACTCCAGCATCATTAATAAAATTAGATAATGGATTAGCAGTTAAATGATCGTTTTTCTGAAAAACAGAGAGCGTGGTTTTTAGTTAGATTTTCTTTCGTGGTCTCCTATGTATATTTTTCAGTCCAGTTTAAAATATGAAGTAAAAAGGTGTAGTATTTTTTACTAAAATATATAGCGATATGACAATGTTTTTCACTAAAAATATTTTGACTTTTTTGAATTTTTTTAGTAAAAAGATAATATGACTTTATTTTTTAGTGGAATGAACTCGAAGTTAGGAAGGAAAACAACTCGTGCGAAGATGGGGGATAGTGGGCATTATAGATTTCATAGTTTAATGGGCAGTAAACCAGATTTAGAAGCCGAGTTGTGTATGGGATAAAGGAAATTCAGTATAAAGTGAAACTTTAATCATTGGGGAGGTTATTCATCCCCCAATGATTATTAGCCCTCACCAATCGGGCTTTTACGGGCAGTTGATTCCCGACTTAACTTCTTTGCTCTTGCTGAAATTTGAGGTGGGGGTCTTACTGCCCGTTAATGCGGGATAAATAGCATGAGGAGGATCTTAGATGATACATAACCAGTTAATGGAGAGTTTTAAGAAAATATTTCACCAAGAGGAGTATCGTACTTTCTTTGCTCCTGGTCGGATTAATTTGATTGGAGAACATACTGATTATAACGGAGGAAATGTGTTTCCATGTGCCATTACTTTCGGCACTTATGCGTTAGCAAGTAAACGAGATGATGCGTTAATATGTGCCTATTCATTGAACTTCCCCGAAAAGGGTGTTATTTCATTTTCTTTACAAGAATTAGATTATAAGCAAGAACATGATTGGGCGAATTATCCAAAAGGTATGATTCGTTATCTCATAGAAGCTGGATATAGCATTGATTCAGGAATTAACATTATGTTTTATGGAAATATTCCAAATGGTGCGGGATTGTCATCATCTGCCTCTATTGAGCTTGTAACAGGAGTAACGATGGAAGGATTATTCCAATTTGAATTAGATCGTATAGAATTAGTTAAAATTGGTAAAAAGGTGGAGAATTATTTTATCGGTGTAAATAGTGGCATTATGGATCAATTTGCTATTGGGATGGGAAAAGCAAGATATGGGATGTTGTTGAATTGTCAAACACTGAATTTTACGTATGCGCCATTGCAGTTGGATAACTACAATATCATTATTATGAATACGAACAAGCGTCGAGAGCTTACTGCTTCTAAGTATAATGAGAGAAGAATGGAATGTGAACAGGCACTTGCAAAATTGCAAGAGGTAATTGATATAAGCTCCTTAGGAGAACTAACTGAAAAAATGTTTGAACAATATAAGCATGTAATTAAGGAAGATAGCTTAAGAAAACGGGCTAAACATGTTGTGTATGAAAACTGTCGAACATTGCAATCTGTAAAAGAGTTAAAAGAAAATAATATAAAAGAATTTGGAAGATTGATGAATGAATCTCATTGTTCTTTACGTGATGATTATGAAGTGACAGGACGAGAACTAGATACATTGGTTGAATCAGCTTGGAAACAAGAAGGGGTTATAGGAGCACGTATGACAGGTGCAGGGTTTGGTGGTTGTGCGATTGTGATCGTTGAGAAAGAATATACGGATCAATTTATTAGTAACGTTGGACAAAAATATAGAGACACCATCGGTTACGAAGCGACATTTTATGTTGCCGAGATTGGGGATGGGGCAAGAGAATTACAGAAAGAGGCCATGCAATAAATGGCATATTACATTAGTTCCTGTGCTTGTATAGCAATTAATAGAGCAAACTTCAATGTAGTAGTTACAGTTAATGTATAACTATTTTATTTCTCTTTATAGATGTTTAGGATGGGTATGAAAATAATCCGAATGGATATAACGATTCAGCGGAGGGAAAGTATCATGAATGTTTATCAAGTCATTGAGCAACTTATAAAACGGGCATGTTCACTTCGGTTTATCGAAAGAGAAGATAGAATTTATATAAGAAATCAAATTCTTCACCTTCTTCATTTAGAGCGTTTTGAAATGCAAAAAAGTAAAGCGGAAGAAAAAGAAATAACAGATTTACTAGAAGATTTAGTTCAGTATGCGAGTGAACAAGGAATTATCGATGGTCATTCTCACAATAGAGAAATATTAGCGAATCAAATTATGAACTGCTTCATGTCAAAACCATCGACTATTAATCAATGTTTCTATCAACATTATGAGTGTCATCCAGAATATGCAACCAATTATTTTTATGAATTAAGTCGAATAAGCAACTATATTCAAACGAAGCGTGTTCAAAAAAATATTAGTTATAAAGCTAATACAGAGTATGGAGAATTGGACATTACGATCAATTTATCTAAACCGGAAAAAGATCCAAGGGAAATTGTAAACGAAAACGTAATACAAAACACGGATTATCCGAAATGTTTGCTTTGTATTGAAAATGAAGGATATGTGGGCAGAATTGGCCATCCGGCACGTTCTAACCATAGAATGATTCGAATGGAATTATTAGGAGAGCGATGGTACTTACAATATTCTCCGTATGTGTACTATAACGAACATTGCATTGTGCTAGCAGAAATGCATCGGAATATGGAAATAAATTGCCAAGCTTTCGGAAGATTACTTTCTTTTGTGAAACGGTTCCCTCATTACTTTATTGGCTCCAATGCTGATTTACCTATTGTAGGCGGGTCTATTTTATCACATGATCATTATCAAGGTGGGAAATATGAATTTGCGATGGCAAAAGCAGCAGATGATTATGCATTTAAATTGGATAGATTTCCGGGGGTTCAAGGTTCGGTAGTGAAATGGCCCATGTCGGTTATTCGCCTAAAAGGTAAGGATTCTAATTTATTAGTAAATGTGGCTGATTACATTTTGGAAAAATGGAAGCAATATAGCGATTCATCTGTTCATATTTACGCACATACAGACGGTGTGCCACATAATACGATTACGCCTATTGCTCGCAAGCGAAATGAACAGTATGAGTTGGACCTCGTATTACGAAATAATCGTACAAGTGAGAAGTATCCCTTTGGTATCTTTCATCCGCATCAGGATGTACAACATATTAAGAAGGAAAACGTCGGTTTAATTGAAGTGATGGGATTAGCTGTACTTCCAGCAAGGCTGAAATTAGAACTACAAGAGGTAGAACGATATATATTGTATAAAGACAATTGTGTAGCAGAATATCACAAACGATGGGCAGAACAACTGAGAGAGCGGTATAAAAAGGAAGCGAATGAAGAGGATATTCACCATATTGTTCAAAAAGAGTTAGCGGCTAAGTTTTTAAGGGCATTAGAAGATGCTGGGGTTTTCAAACGAAACGATGAAGGAATAGCTGCATTTAAACGTTTTATACAAAGTTTAGAGGAGCGGAAGATAGGGATATGAAAGCCTTTCAAAATGTATTTGGTAAAGTAAATGGAGAAGATGTGTACGCTTATACATTAAAAAATGACAATGATATAGAAGTTACGTGTTTAAATTACGGTTGTGTGATTACAAAAATCATTACTCCTGATAGGAAAGGAAATTATGAAAATATCGTTTTAGGTTTTGAAGAATTAGAAAACTATGAGAGATATTCTCCATACTTTGGAGCAGTTGTAGGAAGAGTGGCTGGTAGAATCAAAGGTGCTCAATTTGAGTTGGATGGCAACACATATACGCTAGTAAAAAACGATCAAGACAATCACCTTCATGGTGGTTTAAAAGGATTTAGTTATATCGTTTGGGATGCTAAAATAATAGGAAATAAGAAGGAAAATGGAATTGAATTTACTTATACTAGCCCTAACGGAGAAGAAGGATATCCAGGAACTGTACATGTAAAAGTGATCTATACATTAAATAACGCGAATGAATTTTTGATTCGTTATGAAGCGCAGTCAGATAAAACGACCATATTAAACGTAACAAATCATACGTATTTTAACTTAAGTGGTAATTTAAAACGGGATGTCTTACAGCATACTTTAAAAATGAGTAGTGATCAATTTCTAGAATTAAACGAGCAATTATTACCAACGGGTGAAATATTGGATGTAATAGATACGCCCTTCGATTTCCGAGCAGGAAGGCAAATAAAAGAGGGAGTATATTCTCGCTATTATCAAAATGAATTAGTAGGAAAAGGATATGATCATCCTTTTCTTTTGAATAGCAACTGCGACCAGGAAATCATATTATGGGATGAAGAAAGTGGTCGCAAATTAGTTGTGGAAACAGATGAAGTTGGGGTAGTTTTGTACACAGGAAACCAATTACCAGGTGATTTTGAAATATGTGGGGTACAATCCAAAAAGTATTTAGGGCTTTGTCTAGAAACGCAAGGATTGCCTGATGCCATTCATCATCCGAATTTCCCTTCTTATATTTTAAATAAAAATCAATTATTCTCCTCCTCAACGAAATATACGTTTCGGATTGAATAATTGAGAAGAGCAGGTGAATCAGGTATGGCAACGATTAAAGATATAGCAGAGAAGGCAGGCGTATCCATTGCTACTGTTTCTCGGGTGTTAAATAATGATCCATTGCTTTCTGTCAGTGATGGAACGAAGAAGAGGATATTTGAGGCAGCAGAGGAGTTTTCTTATAAGAAGCGTACAAAGCGTAGAAAAGAATTGCCGAAAATTACTTTGGTTCATTGGTATACAGAAGAAGAAGAGCTTAACGATTTATATTATATGTCCATTCGTTTAGGAATAGAAAAAAGATGTGAACAGAAAGGTTTGAAAATTGTAAAACTTTTTCATAGCCAAATGGAAGAGTTGATGCAAGAAAACATTCAAGGCATGATTGCAATAGGGAAGTTTAGTGAACGAGAAATAGGTTTATTTGAAACGATAACAAAAAACATTGTATTTGTAGATTATTCTCCAAATGAAGATATTTTTGATGCGGTTGTGGTAGATTTTGAAAAGGTAACCATGAAGGTGATTGATCATTTAATAGAAAAGGAACATCAAAAGATTGGATACATAGGAGGACGGGAAACATTTAAAGATCAGACTTCTGAAATTGAAGATCCAAGGGAACGTGCTTTTATAAAATATATAAAGGAAAAAGAATTATTTTGTGAAAAGTATATATACACGGGTCAGTTTTCAGTAAACGATGGTTATTTATTAATGAAGCAGGCGATAGAAGAGCAGCAGGATCAGTTACCGACGGCTTTTTTTGTTGGAAATGATGCTATGGCAATCGGATGTTTGCGGGCACTACATGAATGTGAGATTCCTGTTCCAGAAAGAGTAAATATAATTGGTGTAAATGATCTCAGTATTTCTCAGTATCTTTCTCCTGCGCTCAGTACAGTGAAAGTATATACGGGGCTTATGGGAGAAACAGCAGTAGATTTATTAATGGAAAGATTTTCAGGACGGAATGTAGCTAAAAAGGTAATTTTGTCAACGAAATTAAACATTAGGAAAAGTAGTTTTTAGTAAATGAATAAATGAAAAAAGAAACTCCTGCTTATTGAAACAGGAGTTTTTTTTTATGGGGGTATATTAATGGGTTAGTGTGTGGTGTAATATGGGTTTAAAAGGATTATATTCAAGATTATAGGGGATGATTGAGTGAACGATGCAAAAATTCAAATCAAAAAAATCAAGAGAAAAGTAGCATTGGTATTATTTATTGCGCTAGTAATGATCATTGGCTTCGGATATTGGAAGTTTTTTAGTTTGCAAGGCGTTCCAAAAGGAGAATTGATTCGAACTGTGAAATCTCCAGATGGAAAACATGCTATAAAAACTTATTTTCATAACGCCGGATCATTAAGTGCAGATGCTGTTAGAGGAGAATTAGTTAACCTTAGTTCCAATTCTGCCAAAAATATATATTGGAACTATCCAGATACAGATCCACACATTGAATGGATAGATAAAGATAGAGTTAGAATTGGAGATCAAGCGTTAGATATTTCAAAGAAAGAAACTTATGATTGGCGTGACGATGATAAGCATATTAAAAAAGAGCCGAAACAGTTTATTCAGTAAATGATATGTAGTAAGAGAAGTAGAGTATGGCTGGTTATTTTAACTCTATAAATTGCCTTATTTAGTGAAAAAATTTTGATACCATAACGAAGAACATAAGAGCGGAAATCCCAAAATAAGGAATGCTCATTGATTTTCGCCCTGCTTTTATTTCATTTATGCCGATAAGGATAAATGAACAACTAAAACTAAGTTGTACGTAAGGGGTGATTGCGAGGCTATTGGTAAAAAAAGAATATATACAAAGAATAAGTGTAAGCAGGAGAAAAATACGTAATCCAGTTAGCATTAAAGTCCCTCCTTTGAAAGTTCAAATTAACGGAATAAATCGAATGTAGCTAGAAATAAAGTAAGTGTTCCGGCTAATAAATAGAATGTTCCAGTTGCTTTCTTTTGTTTACTCAACTCTTCAATGCTCATAGTAAGAGCCACTAAGCCTAAAGCAATGAACAAAGCATAATGCCTCTGTTATCTGTGATAAAACTATAGATAGACAAAGCGAGTGCAATGAGTGCAAATGTAATTCGAGCGATTTTTAGCATATTAATCCCTCCGTAAGAAAATAGTCGTTACATAATATACTTTACTGCGAGAACAGCCCACACGAAAATTCCTGCTACCATACAGGTCAAACCTGTGCTTGGGTCTTTCCTTTGTATTTGTTCAATCGCGATTATAAACATTAAGGCTCCTAAGAAAAATTGTGAAAGAGTAAGAAATGAATCATTATGTGTAAATAGACTGTACAAGGATACGATAATGACAATGAAAGCAGTTAAGAGGCGGAGTATACGAAGCATATTATTGATCCTCCTTTTTATTTGCCAGATAAGGATTGTCCTCTGGTTTATCAACCGAATGTTTATATGAATAGCCCTTATTAATCGTTAACACAGAGAGTACCAATACGAGAATGACAATAATGACGCCGATGATTAATATTTTTAACATCCAGTTCCCCTCCTGTTCTTAATTTTACCATTAAATGAAACTTCGTTTTACATAATTTTGTAATTGTTGAAAACAATAGAAAGTAAAAGGGTGAAAGAAGGGCGTTATATGGATAATAAGAAAACTTACTATATATCAGTAGGAAATGGTCAGATTTCGCAGGTGAAAACGGCAGATACATATAGCTTTGAAATCCAGGCGAATGATGAGGAAATTACCCAGCTTCGGGAATACTTCGATCAAGCGTATCGTGAAGATCTTGGCTCTTTTGTACGTTCGCACGTTCCGTATGTGGAGTATCATCATGATTCGAATAATGACCGGTATGATGAACAACTGCAGAAAGCCTATAAGATGATTTATGATTTAGGGAATCATGAAACGAAAGAATTAGTCGCGCAAATGGGAATAATCAATGGATTGTAGTTGGATAACATTATGCATATGAATGAGAATTGTGCTACAATTTGTGGTAGGAAAAACTTGTAACCATCTATAGGGGAGTAATGGCATGTACAAATTTAAAGATTATTACCACAACACTGTACAATTATCGTTTGAACGTTACCCATTTTCTCCTGAGCCAAAGCATGTTTGGGTTGTATGCCGGTACGGGGATCAATGGTTATTAACGCATCATTTGCGCCGCGGTCTTGAATTTCCAGGTGGCAAGGTGGAGCTGGGGGAAACACCGGAAGAAGCGGCAGTTCGAGAGGTTCATGAAGAAACCGGTGGTATTGTTTCTGATTTAACTTACTTAGGACAATACAAAGTATCTGGAAAAGACAAAATAATCATTAAAAACATTTATTTCGCAACAATTAGTGCAGTAGAAGAACATACGCACTATGAAGAGACAAAAGGGTCTGTTCTATTAAAAGAAATCCCGGATAACATTAAAACTGATAGGAAATTTAGCTTTATTATGCGTGACGATGTATTAGCGCGTACGATGAAACATATAGAAGAACTCGGCTGTTTTACGAAGTAAAGGGGCCGGGTTCTTTTTGTTATTAAAATTATATTTGTTCCTTCGGTATATATTCCGGCAGAGTGCTTGTAATGTAGTGCTACCGATATATATTCATGGAAAAACTTATATGGAGTGTTAAAAAAGATAGAAACAAACTCACGATATGTATCATAGAGTAAATTTATATAAGAGGAAGACAAAATAGCTATTTCATAAAAATAAATTAATTTTTTTCTGGCTCCCCTGTAAAATGCTTCACTCGTTCGAATCCTATAATAAAAAAATGATTTAAGGAACATTAACATAAAAAGAAGGTTTGTGCGTATGAGTATACACCGTACATATATGCAATAAAAACACACAGAGTTATAACTAATACTATTACATGCAATCAAAAACTCACTGGATTAACTGAATAATATATTGTCTTAATATTATTCAGTTAACAAAAACTTAAAAAGGAAAATTTATCTTTTTAATTGCATTTAGAATGTTGATATTATAACATTAGAGTTAAATTGAATTATGAAAATTAGTGTATAGTAACACCTAATCCTAGTGGATTTTGAGAACTTGACTTATGGCAATCTCCAAACTAAAAGGCCCTATGTAGTCATATCGCGCTACATAGGGCCTTGAAACGTTTGGGGGCTGCTTTTTTTTGATTTAATATGTTTATAGAAATCAAATGTTGAGTTTTTAATTATCTTGCTAGAATTAGATCTTTATATTTTTAAATCAAGTGGATAAGGAAAGGTGAACTACACATGTTGAAGAAAACTGCAGTAGCTGTTTTAACATTAGGCTATGTGCTTAGCCCAATGCAAGCTTTGGCTGAAACAGAGAATGAACAGCTACCTTTGGAACAAAAAATTAGTACTGAGCAACAAAAACAATCTAAACAGGGCAATCAATTACTACCCGAGCAAAAGAAGCAAGAACAAGAAATTAGTACTGAGCAACAAGAACAATCTAAACAGGGCAATCAATTACTACCTGAGCAAAAGAAGCAAGAACAAGAAATTAGTACTGAGCAACAAGAACAATCTAAACAGCAAGATCAGCTATTACCTGAGCAAAAACAGCAAGAACAAAAGACAATACAGCAAGATATAACAAAGCAGCCTGGAACAGCAGGTGTAAAAAGTGAGCAACCACTAGGTACTAGTGAAATAGAAACGAATCAACCTACTGTTAAAACAGTACAGGCAGCACCTAAAACACAAGTAGGTTGGGTGAATAGAGATAATAAGTGGTATTATATTCAGCCAGATGGAAAACAGAAAACGGGTTGGCTGCAAGAAGGAACTACTTGGTACTATTTGCAACAAGATGGGGCAATGAAAACAGGCTGGTTGAAAGAAGGGACAACCTGGTATTACTTGCAAAGCAATGGAGCAATGAAAACGGGCTGGTTACAGGAAGGGACAACCTGGTATTACCTGCAAAGTAGTGGAGCAATGAAAACGGGCTGGTTGCAGGAAGGAACTACTTGGTATTATTTAGAAAGCAATGGAGCAATGAAAATAGGCTGGCTACAGCTTGGAGATAAAAAATATTATTTAGAAAGCAATGGAGCAATGAAAATAGGCTGGTTGCAGCTTGGGGATAAAAAATATTACTTCGAAAGCGATGGAGTAATGAAAACAGGTTGGCTGCAGCTTGGGGATAAAAAATATTATTTAGAAAGCAGCGGAGCAGCGAAAACAGGTTGGCAGTCAATTAATGGAGCATGGTACTACTTCAACGGAAGTGGAGCAATGCAAACAGGCTGGCAGTCAATTAATGGAGCATGGTACTACTTCAACGGAAGTGGAGCAATGCAAACAAATTGGCAGTCAATTAATGGAGCATGGTACTACTTCAACGGAAGTGGAGCAATGCAAACAAATTGGCAGTCAATTAATGGAGCATGGTACTACTTCAACGGAAGCGGAGCAATGCAAACAGATTGGCAGTCAATTAATGGAGCATGGTACTACTTCAACGGAAGCGGAGCAATGCAAATGGGCTGGTTGCAGGAAGGAACAACCTGGTATTACCTGCAAAATAGTGGAGCAATGAAAACAGGCTGGTTGCAGGAAGGAACAACTTGGTACTATCTGCAAAGCAACGGAGCAATGCAAACAGGTTGGCTACAGGAAGGAACAACTTGGTACTACCTGCAAGGCAATGGGGCAATGAAAATAGGCTGGTTAGATGAGAATGGTAAAGTATACTATTTTGATACAAATGGTGTTTGGATTGACAATCCAATCATATTTGGTAAAACAATTATAGTTGATCCAGGACATGGTGGATATGATTCAGGGACATTATATGAAAATATATATGAAAAAACGATTGCCCTGCAAGTAGGTTTGAAGTTAAAGAGTTTATTAGCTCAGAGTGGTTCAAATGTTGTGATGACACGAGCAACAGATATCTTTATTCCATTAGGAGATCGTGTTCGTATTTCAAATGAAAACAAAGCAGATATTTTTGTTAGTGTGCATGTAAATTCAGCTGATGCGACTGCAGCAGAAGGAATTGAAACGTTATATAATTCTGAACACCCAAAAAGTAAACAAGCACTTACTTTAGCAAATGCTGTACAGAATGCTTTAATTAAAAATACAGGTGCTAAAAATAGATTTGTAAAAGATCGACCAGAACTTCGTGTGTTAAAGGCAGATAATAGTGCACCACCTATATTAGTAGAAACAGGATTTTTATCAAATCCTAATGAAAGAGTAAAATTGACTTCTGACAAATATCAAAATGTACTGGCACAATCTGTGTTTGAAGGAGTTCTAAAATATTTTTCTAATTAGAGGTAGCGTAACATTGCTAGTAAGCTAGGAAAAAGAAATACACTCTTAAAATGAAAAAACGCTATTCTTTCTCTAGAATTATAGGAAAGGATGGCGTTTTTGTATCTGATGAATTACAACTTTAGCTTTATACTAACGTGAAAAGTGAATTCTTTAAGGGTGACGACTTATTTATCCAAGTTTTACGAATGAAAGTACCTCAAGTAAATTTTCAACTACACGAGAATGTTCAAACTCTCCCCAAAATGAATCTTTCTTCCAAACTGCAGGAATCCCGGCGTTTTCAGCACCGGTTACATCGTTTTCCGGATGATCTCCAACATAGATACATTCTTCTGATTGGACGTTTAATTGTTTGAGGGCACGCTCAAAGATAGCTGGATGAGGCTTCTTAATACCTTCTGCTTCCGAAATGAGAATGGTATTTGTATAAGTATGTAAGTTCAAAGCGCGAATATTGTTCATTTGAAATTCGGTTATGCCGTTTGTAATAATCCCCACTTTAATATTCTTGTTTTGTAATTGCTGAAGTAATTCATGCATATTTGGAAAAGGAATGCAGTGGTTTGCGAATTCTGTTACGTAATCATGCAAGAGTTGTTCGGCTGTCACACTTGTAATTGCATATTCTTTAAGCAGGGTAGCGTATACTTTATCTTTCCAAGTATAGCCGTTATTGTCTAGCTGAATGAAACGAGAACAGTATTCTGATTTAATAATGCTGGTAAAATGATGAGCATAACGATCATATTGTTCATGAATAAAATGTTCTAAAGATTGATGCCGATCTAACAATGTTCCATCTAAATCAAATAGCACAGCACGAATCATAATAATCCCCCTTAAAATGAAAAAACTTCCTAGAAATAATTATCGCATATTTCTAAAAAAATGCATGGCATAAAACTTTTTGACGTGGAAGAAGGGACCAGAATTTCCAAATAGAATAGGTATAAAAGAGATATTATCGCAAAATTAAAACAATTATAACGCGCATGTTGAAGATGCAATGAATTCATTCTCAAGAAGGTAGAGCGTATGAAAACCATTCTTGCTATTGCTGGTCTCATCTGGGTAATGTCTCATGGTGTTCCGATTTTCGAAGGAGAACAAATCCGTAATGTATTAAATCAACATTTTGATGAGTATCATATTGTGGATCGGAAAGATAATATCGTAACAGTGCGTGTGAAGGATTGTTTTCATACGGTCATGATTCAAGGAAACACTGTAATGAAAGATACAAAAGTATGTGATCAGAAATAAAAAAGCTATGATTTCTTAAAAATAATGGTATAAAAAAGAAAGAGCTGACCCAAGTATTTTGTTTTGAGTCAGCTTCTTTTTTTCTTACCTATTAATAGTTTCTCGAATCCTTCAACAAACACATACATAAGAGTAGCAAGTGCACATGTCAGTAATACACTCAGCAGTACAAGCGTAAAGTTAAATACTTGGAATCCGTAGCTAATTAAATAACCGAGTCCTTGTTTGGAAACAAGAAGTTCACCGAAAATAACACCAACCCATGATAATCCAACGTTTACTTTTAAAGTTGAAATGATAGCTGGAAAGGAAGACGGTAAAATAACTTGTTTATAGCATTGCCATTTATTTGCGCCGAATGTATCCATTACTTTTATATAATTAGAATCAACTTCTTGAAATGCACCGTAAATAACAAGAATGGTGATAATGATGGAAATAATAACTCCCATTGCGATCGAAGAGGAGATGTTTGGGCCGAAAATAACGATAATAATCGGGCCAAGTGCTACTTTTGGCATTGCATTTAACACAACAAGGTATGGGTCTAATACGCGAGCTATAAGCGGTATCCACCAAAGAACGGTTGCGATAATTGTTCCGAGAACTGTACCGAGAATAAAACCAATACCTGTCTCAAGCAGTGTCGTCCATATGTGAATCCAAAGTGATCCGTCTCCCCATTTACTTACAAATAACTCCCAAATACTTGAAGGTGAGCTAAAGAGTAAAGGATCGATCCACTCCTGTTTACTGGAGGTTTCCCATAATGTAAAGAAGAGAATGAGAAGTAAAAATTGTAAAGAGGCAGCTGTCCAAGTACGCTGACGCTCTTTTTTTCGAAACTGTTTGTGTAATTGTTTTATATTATCCAAGGCGCTCCAGCTCCTTCCATATGTCTTGAAAGAGGGCTGGAAAATCAGGGTGGTACCTTGCTTGTAACGGTGGTAGAGAGCGAATGCTTTTTGGTACTGAAAATATTTTTGCGATTTTCCCAGGGTTTGCTTGAAGCAAGTAAATACGATCACTCATTGCGATTGCTTCTTCAATGTCATGCGTGACGAGAAGAGATGTTTTCTTATATTTGTGTAATAAAGAAAATACGAGCTCCTCTAATTTTAATTTCGTTTGATAATCAAGAGCTGAAAATGGTTCATCAAGCAACAGGATTTTTGGATTTGTTGCAAGTGTACGAACGAGTGCTGCCCGTTGGCGCATGCCACCGGATAGTTCCCGAGGGGATTGCTTTTCTACGCCTTGCAAGCCGACTTGCTTTAAAAGTTGTAAGGTATGTTCTTTCGTTTCCTCTCCATATGTTTTTGTAATGTGCAGCCCAAGCATTATATTTTCTTCAATTGTTTTCCAGGGAAACAAGTAATCTTGTTGGAGCATATATCCCATTGAAGAAGTTGATTTTGTCACTGGCTCATCTTCTACAAAGACAATACCTTCAATTGGTTTTAATAGTCCTGCAATAATAGAAAGAAGCGTTGTTTTTCCACAGCCGCTTGGGCCAAGAAAGGAAATAAATTCCCCTTCTTCTACGTGTAAGTTAATATCTTCGAGGACGAGCCGGGCATTTTCTTTTGCAAAAAAGCAGTGGGAAACATTAGATATTTGTAAGAAACTCATTGTATTCGCCTCTATTTCTTAATAACGCTTTCGGCAATTTTTGTATCGACGAGCGCCTCATGTGGAACTTCTTTTTGTAATTCTCCAGCTTCTTTCATAATTTTTTGTAGTTGTTTCCATTCTTCCACGTCTAATAATGGATTTGTCGCATACGAATGTTGCTTTTTGTAGCGCTCGATTACTTTTACCGTAATATCTTTTGAAGTATCTTTAAAAAGTGGTGTAACAGCCTCGGTAATTTCTTCTGGACTATGCGTATCAACCCATTGCTGTGCTTTATATAATGCACGTGTGAATTTCTCCGCTGCTGCTTTGTCTTTCTTTAAAAAGCTTTCTTTTGCCATAAATGTTGTGTATGGAACAGTTCCAGATTCAGTACCAAAAGAAGCAACGATATAGCCCTTTCCTTCTTTTTCAAAAATACTCGCTGTTGGTTCAAACAACTGGACAAATTCGCCTGTACCAGACGCGAAGGCATTAGCGATATTAGCAAACTCAACATTTTGAATTAAATTTGTATCTTGGTGTGGATCAATGCCATTTTTCTTCAAAACGTATTCCCCAACCATTTGCGGCATACCACCTTTACGTTGACCAAGGAAAGTAACACCCTTCACATCGTTCCAATTAAAGGAGTCTAATTTTTTGCGAGAAACTAAAAATGTACCATCAGTTTGCGTGAGCTGAGCAAAGTTAATAACCGGGTCTTTTGCTCCTTGCTGGTGAACATAAATGGATGTTTCAGAGCCGACAAGTGCAATGTCAATTCCACCAGATAACAGCGCAGTCATTGTTTTATCGCCACCAGCTGTCGTTTGTAGGTCGATATCTAATTCTTCTTCTTTAAAGAATCCTTTTTCAATCCCAACATATAACGGTGCGTAGAAGAGGGAATGTGTAACTTCACCAATGCGAATCTTTTGCACTTGTTGCTTCGTATCGTCTTTTTTACTACAAGCCACAAACGTAAAAACAGTAAGTACAAGTATACAAAAAACAGCTATAAATTTTTTCAAAATGTGACACCTCCTAGAAATGAATCTACTGCCATAATATGTAGGTAAGTGCCTAGATGTGAGTGGATGTAGAAGGAATTTTTTGGATGATAAAGAAGTACAAATATAAGGGGTGATAAAATGAAATATGAATATGATGATAGCATGCATTTACATCTTGATTATTTTGGAGATGAATTTGATGTGGAATCGATTGCTTATAAAAGAAAACATGAAGATGTGTGGGATGTATTTTTTAACTTTGCTTTTTATGGGATTCCGCTAGTACAGGTACAGGAAGATGAATTTATGGATGACTATTCCGGGTATCGCGTTTTTTCTGTACATGCAAATGACTTAAGCTGGGAATTTGGAAGTGCTAAGTTTGAAGAATGGCTTTTGGAACATCGTATATTAGAGAAATCAGTGCAGAAATAGAGTGATTGACTTTCTCGTTTTGTTACTTATAGTTGTAGCAGGATTTATGATATTACAGCTTCTTGTTTATCGATTTGCAAAGAAGAATGTCTATAAATATAAGGGAATGAAACTTATGCATATTTGGTTGAATATGCATGTAAAGAAAGGGTCTAAATTAGATTTTGGTGATTATACATTTATATTAATTGTATGCATCATATGGGAAATTTGGCTACTTCCTCTCATAAGGTAAAATCTTATAAAATCATCCAAACTGCTTCTAATAGTAGAAGTAAATATCCTATCATTTTTCCCCTTAATAGAAGGACCACATGCTGCATCAAATCTTAATTTTGGTTTAATTAGTTTGCTCATGTTCACCTCAATTTTCAAAAGACATACGTTTGTAACATAGAAATGCTACAACATTATTTAAATCGTATCTTTTTATGAAGATGAATTTAGAGGTGGACACATGAAAGCGAATTTAGAACACGCCAAAACAAATAGAATGAATTTGAACGAAGAAATACCTTCTTTGGAACAAGCCAAAGAAGGTACTTCCTTATTGCGGTTTAGAAGAATATGTATCATTTCCCTCATACTATTCATTCTTCCAATAACAATTTATGTATATGCTTTTCATTTGGAAACAAAATCAATTTCAGTTACATGGAACGCTATTGAAAATCCAAATATTCCAGAAGGTTTTCATGGTGTAAAAATCTTACAGTTTTCAGATACACATTTCGGACCAAACTTTCCTCATAAACAGCAGCAAATATTAGTGGATAAAATCAATAAGCTAAAGCCTGACATTGTGGTTTTTACAGGTGATTTAATTGATAAATTTGGAGAATATGTTGTGGAAAGAGAGTACTCACAAACGATTTTGAAACAAATTCGCGCTCCTCTTGGAAAATATGCTGTGTTTGGCAATCATGATCGAGGAGGTGGCGGGGGACACTTATACGAACAGTATATGGAGAAGGCTGGCTTTACTGTTTTGAATAATGAAATGAAGAGGATTAAAGTTGCTAATGGTGATTACATTACCATTTCTGGTCTAGATGATTTTTTACTTGGAAAACCAAAAGTTAAACCTACTCTTCAGCACCTTCGAACAGAGGATTTTAATCTCCTGTTAGTACATGAACCAGATGCTGTTGATCAAATATCTGAATATCCAGTGGACCTTCAACTATCTGGTCATAGTCATGGTGGACAAGTACAGCTTCCGTTCATAGGTTCTATCATTACTACTTCACTAGCAAATAAATATGTAGAAGGACTTTATTCATTGGAAGGAAAGAGTAAGCCATTACAGTTGTATGTGAATCGTGGTATTGGTACTACTAGAATGCCGGTACGGTTTTTAAGTAAGCCGGAACTTTCTGTTTTTTCATTAAAGAGAACAAGCAGTTATGAGAAAAGATAGCGTGTTTATTGTTTGCGAAGTTATTAAAAAACAAACAATTGGATGTAACTGAGTGAAAATTCGACAAGTTACAACAAAGCTATACCCTTGTATCTGTTATCTTAAATAAGTTCGTTATTTTAACAAACACGGAGACGCATACATACGGTATTAAAGTACGATTACAAGATGGGAAAGTTGGTAGAGTTCAGAGTATCGGTTAATAAGAAAGGAGGTTATCCTAAAAATAGGATTTTTAGGATAACCTCCTTTTTTACATGAAAGTTCATAAATGAGACTATTTCATGTTAATACATAACATGGTAAAATTTTAGTTACTGTGCATGCAATCATAAAAATTGAGTGTGTTTGTTAATAGGTTTTGTAATATTTTGATTCGGTTCATATTTTTTAGAGGTAATACATATTGATAGAGTTTTATATTGTAAATATTCATGTAATTTTAGAGAAATACGGGGGTGACTGGCGGATGCCCGAACCATTAAAGAAAAGTAGTCGCTATATGGTTGGATTGGACAGTCTAAGGGGCCTAGCTATACTAGGCGTCATTTTATATCATATTAATTTTAATTGGATGCCTGGAGGATTCCTAGGTGTTACTGTATTTTTTGTACTTTCGGGTTATTTAATTACAGATATTCTAGCTATAGAATGGAAGAGAAATAAGAGGATTGACTTGAAGAAATTCTGGCTCAGTAGGGCAAGGAGATTACTTCCTGGAATGCTTGTCATGCTTGTAATTGTTTTAGCATGGATTACAATTTTTCATAGTTCTTTGCTAGGAAAGATGCGTGGGGATTCGCTAGCAGCTTTATTATATTTCAGTAACTGGTGGTATATTTATCATAAATTATCGTACTTTGATAGTTTTAGCCAACTTTCTCCACTGAATCATTTTTGGTCGTTAGCTGTTGAAGAACAGTTCTATGTAATTTGGCCATTTATTATTAGCCTGGCGTTTCGTTACATAAAAAAGAAATCACATATCATTTTATTCATTGTTTTAGGGGCAGCTGCTTCTGCATTGGCAATGGCATTTCTGTATGAACCAGGAGCTGATCCAAGCAGAATTTATTACGGTACTGATACAAGGGCCTTTTCCTTATTGATTGGAGCGGCACTTGCCTTAATTTGGCCAAGCAGTAGGCTTGCAAATAAAATTATTCCACAAGCACGTCTCATTCTTGACGTAGTTGGAGGAATAGCTCTTATTATTATCCTCGTTATGTTTTGGAAGACAAATCAATATGATCCGTTTCTATATCGCGGAGGAATGGTCATTTTATCAATTGCTACTGCCTTATTAGTGGCGAACCTTGCTCACCCAGCTAGCCGAATTGCTCAATTTTTAAGGTTTAGACCACTGCGTTGGATGGGAGTACGATCGTATGGGATATATCTTTGGCATTATCCGATTATCACGTTAACGACTCCGAAGGTAAGTGCTGGAGAGTTTTCGCTTACAAGAGCGATTCTTCAATTTTTACTTATTATAGTAGCTGCACAAATTTCATGGAAGTTTATTGAAAATCCAATCCGACAAGGGGCATTGAAGAATATTCGCTCTAGGAATTGGGAAATGAAAAACTTAGCATTAAGTGGTAAGCTAGCCTTAGTATGCGCACTATTCGTTTCTACGATCGCTGTTTTTGGATTATCAACAGCTAGTAAAGCGAAGGATAATCCAAAAAAAGATAAGGTGGAAGCAGTACAAACGGAACAAAAAGAAAAACCGAAACATCCAGTGGCAGTTAGGGAAAAACCAGCTGATGAGCCACCTCGAAATAAAGAACAACAAGAGGCTGCTGCGCAGCCTAAAGGTCCTCAAACAGTTACAGCTGTAGGTGATTCTATTATGATTGACGTCGCCCCGTATTTGAAAAATTCATTTCCTAATATTAGGATTGATGCAAAAATTGGTCGCCAACTGTCTAAAGCAATTCCTGTGGTGGAACAGCTAAAGAATGAGGGGAATTTAGGGAATCATGTCATTATTGGATTAGGTACAAATGGTGCCTTTACAAAGGATCAACTCGTATCATTAATAAAAGTGATTGGGAATGAACGTAAAATTATATTCATCAATACGAGGGTACCACGTCCGTGGGAATCATTAGTGAATGAGAAATTAAAAGAAGTCGCATCTGAGTACCAAAATGTGACGTTAGTCGATTGGTATTCAGCAAGTGCTGATAATAAGGCGTATTTTGAGCCGGATGGCGTACATTTAACGAAAACAGGTGCAGAAGCATATGCTGCGCTTGTAGCAAAAGCGGTGAATCAATAATTTGATTTGCATCACACTTTGACATAACTTCAAAGTGTGATGCAATAGATTGATTGAAATCAAAAAAGAACTTGTAGATACGCTACAAGTTCTTTTTGACTTATATTTAATAACGGGGTAGGCTCAAACACAAAGAACGGGGAGTTCTCTTTACAGTTAACCTGACAAGTTCAGTATATAACAAATAATAGCGTTTTTTAGTACATATTATTGAAAATTATGTGACTTATCAAATTGATAAGTCGGGGTAAACTTTTCTACATTATTTGATATTATTTTGGTCAAACACTATTGTCGTTTATTATAATAATGAGTGTTAGTAATAATATAGCGAAAGTATATAGCTTTTGAGGAAGTGTTAAAGTGAAAGAAAACTTTATCTCATTTCAAGAAGAAAAGAAAAATGCTCGACTCTTTTTATGGGTATTGAATATTGTATGGGTTATATATGAAACAGTTTATTCTGTTATGCTAGGAGATTCTGAAACACTAATAAGATTAGAGGTTCAAGTTCCAAAGTTTTTGTATGGAGCCTGCATAATAGCATGTAGTATGTATATGATGAAAAGGGAACAGGCATATCGTGTTAAGTATATATATTTAATAGCTTATATGTGTTCAGAAATTTTAAACTTATATTGGTATGCACTTCACAATAAAGTAGCATTTGATGATGGGCATACAATTGAATTTGTTTTTATTTTATTTGTGCCAATCTTTATGAGTAAACGGTATTTGCTTTGGTTATTTTTGGTTATTATGGGGAAATACAGTGTACTTTTGGTCCTAGGGAAAAAAGCGGCATTTATGCCGTTGGTTATGTATAGCCTCTTATTATTTGTAACGTATCTCCTATTGAATCGATTTTTACAGTACCTTTCTACTGTAAACAACGTGATGATAGAAAAGCGAGAGTCTGAAAAGCTCGTAGTTATTGGAAAAATGGCAGCATCTGTTGGACATGAAATTAAAAATCCACTTTCATCGTTAAGGGGATTTACACAATTGCAGAAAGAGAAATATGTAGATGATAAAGTGTATGAACATATGATTGATGAAATTGAGCATATAAACAATATGATAAGTGAGCTTATGGTAATGGCAACTTGTAAACCTTCTACCTACAGTAGTTATTTAATAGAAGGTATTGTATCAAATGCGTTGAAAGAAATGAGTGCAGAAATCAACAGGAAACAGCTGTATCTCATTTATGATGTTGCACCTGATCAAATAAAAATAGATTGTGATCATCGTAAATTAAAAGGAGTATTTCTATACATAATAAAGAACGCAATTGAAGCGATGGAACATGGCGGAACACTTCAAATACATATAAACAAAAGAAATGAAGATGGTGTAATAGTAAGTATTGTAGATAATGGGTGCGGTGTGCAGGAAGAGAATTTACAGCGTATAACAGAAGCCTTTTATACGACAAAGAAAAATGGCATCGGTTTAGGGCTTACTGTTGCTTGCAAGATTATTGAAGAACATGATGGGAAAATACACATTACGAGTAAAAGAAACGTAGGAACGAAAGTAGACATTATTTTACCTATATAAGAAAATTGAAAAACCGACATAAAACCTTTCTTTTTAGGTGAGAGAGAGCATCCGGCCATGGATAGAAGCGGTCAGATCCTTTTCCAGCCCCATGCCAAGTGAAAACAAAGAGAGAACACGAGTGCAGGTCACCTTTTGTTTTTCATAGCAGCTTATATGTGAAAAATCAAAAAGGAGTTATCCCGCAAAAGCTCGACGGGTGATGGAAGTTTCACTTTATATAAATACAAATTGAAAAATCGACAGAAAACCTAATTTATGTTAAAAATCAAAATGGGTTTATAGAGAAGGCAAGATTCGCGAAGTATGTGTATTGTGAATAGAGGAGTTACTACATGGACAGTGTTTATAAATTAACAAGGGAAGAGATTCGAACGTTAAAGCTGTTTTTAAGTTTATTCTTTACAACTTTTTTTATTTATGATGTTGCATATTATTATATTATGCCTAAGCTAGAAGGGGGAGGAGATGGGGGTCCAATTCTAGAAATGGGTTTAGGGATATGGTTGTATATTCTCATGGTTATATTGGTGTTTGTGGGAATATATGTGGCGAAGCGACAGAATCCATATGCTGTGAAATATATTATTTTCATAGGATATAATATATTAGATTTCATTCATAATTTTATCATTTACTATGGAACAGATTTAGAGTTTGATGCAGGGAATATAGTGGAAGGGTTTTTCTTTCTTTTTGCACCATTATTTGTAAATAAACGCTATTTTTGGTTAGTAACCGGAGGGACAATAATAAAGTATGTTTTAATGGGATTCATTGTGAATTCTTTTATTGTTCTCATTCCTATTGTTCTTTGTAGCTTGTTTTCCATTATAGGATGGATTATTTTATTGAGATTCCAATCTTATATACACACAATTGAAATGACACATAAGGAATTGCAACAATCGGAGAAGATGGCTGTAATTGGAAGGGTGGCAACAGTTATCGGTTTTAAAATGCGTAATCCATTGATGCTGTTGAACGGTTTTGTTAGAGGACAAAAAGAAAAGTATCCTGAGGATAAAGCCTATTGTGATATTATGGAGCAAGAAATCGAAAGAATCGATACAATTGCCACCGAACTGGTGGAGCTTGGAAATTCTAAGCCAATGGAATGCGGGAATCATAATATAAAAGACATTCTTTCATACGTGGTAAGAATTATGGGACAGCCTGCTTCGGAACGAGGAATTAAAATACATACCATTTATAAAGGTGAGTTACCAAGTATAATATGTAATGAAAAACGTTTAAAACAAGTGTTTTTAAATTTAATAAAAAATGCGATTGAATCTATGCAAGATGGTGGAATAATTATCATTGAGGTTACATTAAAAGATGCAATGATCATTCGAATCAAGGATGAGGGATGTGGCATACCGAAAGACAAAATGCCTAAACTGAGCGAAGCTTTTTATACAACGAAAGATGATGGAACTGGTTTAGGATTAATGGTTACATATAAGATTATTGAAGAACATCAAGGCAAGATACAGTTTGAGAGTGAAGTTGGAGTAGGGACTACAGTTGAAATTACGTTGCCAATTCACTGATGAATGGGAAAGAGAGGGAAGCAGATCCTCTCTTTTTATTTAAAATGATCGTTACATATACCTTATTAGATTTATTATCTATTCCTGATAACTAAAAGATCCGCAGTATTAGCGAATCTTTTTTAATCTCGTAGACCAAATCCAATTACTTTCTTTGTTTTCATATCAACAAATGCATCTACATTTCCAAGTTTGTAAGAACGATCAGATGGGAATGAAATACGATAAACCTCTTTTCCTATATAAGAGGAATCTTTGACCGAAGATATTCCGGCTTGCAATGTTTCAGTTGTAATTGTAGCATGCTTCCAGCCATCACTTAGTTCTTCTTTCGTATGTTCAGATAATTGATCCCACACTGTTTTTCTTAATTCGTCTTCAGGGTTATTTTTACATGCACCTAATAAAAAACAGGTAAGAAAGAGAAATATGAAAAAATTTTTTCGAATGCGCATTTAATACCACCATTTCTTTTGCGGAAGTAAAACAACATCCACATCAAAGTTTTCTATAAACCAATCACGCATTAATGTTTTCTTCACTAAGTATTCAGAAGCAGAGTGTGACACACCGATAAGTGACATATTCGTTTCTTTCACATATTCCATAATTAATGAATACTTATGTTTGCCGTATTCGTTATCAATATGGCAATGAATTTCACCTGTAATATACGCCTCAGCGCCCTTTTCTTCTGCTTCTTTAAGAAGATCTATTTTATCACCGCATCCAGCGATAATTGCAATTTTTGTGATAAATTCATGTCGTTTGCCTTCAAAGTCTATATATGGAATGTGAAAGAGTTCTTTTAGTTGGTTTTCGAGTTTTCTTGTTGTTGTTTCAGGAATTTTGCAAATGAGTCCACATGGTATATCTTTACCATCATAAGCAAAACCATCTACTATATCGGCCTCTAGAGCTTTTGCAATCGCAATGCTTGTTCCGTATGTTTGATGATGATCCATTGGAACATGGCATGTATAAATAGAAAGGTCTTTATCTTTGATTTCTTGTAAATAGTGAGCTGGAATCGGTAAAAAGCCTCGTCCGGATTTTCCAAGAGGATCACCGCATTCCATCACAAGAGGATGATGCATAAAAAGTAAATCACCTGGTTTCGATTGTAAGATGAACTTTTCAAGAACATCATCTGTTGGGAAGACTGCTAAAAAGACGCTATTTACAGTTGCAGCCCCTTTTATCATAAGTCCGTTAAAGGTATTTACAAAGTCTGTTTCAAAAAAATGTTGCCAAGGAAAATCAATTGGATCGTATACAGCTGGAATAAAGCGGCTGAAGGCACCGTCTTTTCCATATTTTTTAATTTGAAATAAATGATCAAGTGCTTGTTGTATTTCTTGTAAAGCTGGCATAATTCATCCTCCTTTATCACATACATTTTATATTAGTCTTAATTTTCTGTATGCAATAAATAGATAGAATTCATAAAAAGAATGGTACAATATAAGAATTATGTACCGAGGTAGGAGGGACAATATATGTACGTTACTGTAACAGATGCAGCATATAAAAAGATTATGGATACGATTCCAAGTGAAGCGAAGTTTATAAAATTATTTTATGATAATGAAGGATGCGGCTGTGTGATGAGTGGAATTATTGATTTGGTGGCTGTATCAGAGAAAGATGAACGTGATGTAGATATTGATTCAAATAAACTACAGTTTATTGCGGATCGCACAAAGCTTGTTTTTATGGATGATAAATTGACTGTTGATTTACATGAATCAGGTGGATATTTTCAATTGAAGAGTCCGAATCAGTTTTATAATCCGAATATGAAACTCCATATTCGAGTATAACTTATGAAAAAAGGAGCAAACTGTACGCTCCTTTTTCTTATGAAATTCTTCAGTTCATAAAATGTACATTTAATTAAATTTTCTGTATAATCATCTGTGCGGAGGGGATTACGCATGAGAAGATGGGGGATTGAATTATTACTTTTAAATGTTGTTATCATTTGGGGGATAAATTATACGATCGGGAAATACGGACTTGAGGAGTTTTCAGCAGTTGAGTTTACTGCGCTCCGTATGATAGCAGCAGCACCGCTACTATTATTGCTTACATTTTATATTGAAAAGTCATTGTATATGGAGAGAAGGGACATACTAAGGCTCATTGTTGTGAGTATTGTCGGTATCGTATTGTATCAAACGTTATTTATGGAAACTATTAAATATACATCCGCTACGAACGCTTCTTTACTCATTTCTATTTCACCTATTTTTACAACGATGTTTGCCATTTTGTTTAAGCAAGAGAAATTTTCTTCGCGAAAATTAGTTGGTTCTACCATAGCCTGTGGGGGAGCCGCTCTCGTTTTATTAGCTGGACATTCGCTTGTTGGGTCTTTTTACGGAAATGGAATTGGACTGATTACATCAATGTGCTGGGGGCTATATCCAGTGTTAGCAGGACCACTTATTAAAAAATATTCAGCGCTTCGTGTGACTGCATGGTCAGCAGTTGTTGGAGCGATTCCTCTTGTTATACTAAGCGGATGGCATATTTTTTCGATGCCGTTTCAAATTGAACAAGGAATGACATGGTTTGCACTATTATATTCTATTTTCTTTGTAACGGTATTCGGTTTAGTTATGTGGTATATTGGTGTTCAAAAAATTGGAGCTTCTCATACGATGGTATATATGTATATTACACCGCTTGTTGCGGTTGTATTTGCAGCGGTATGGGCGAAGGAACAGATTTCATTACAACAAATAATTGGCGGGTGTGTTATTTTTCTCGGATTATGGTTTGTGAAATCCGAAAAACCTGGGACGCAGCCTGTCGCGTCAGAACATATATCAAAATAGGAAAACAGATCAGTCATGATCTGCTTTCCTATTTTTTTATTTTGGGTAGAAATATGAGGAACAAAATGGCAGTAATAAGTGGGATTAAGTTGAGAAAAGGTATGCGGAACAGTGCAATGAGAATAATTCCGGAGAGAAGAACACTGAGGACAGCATAGAAGATACTATGTTTTTTTGTGTACCAATATAATGAGAGTCCTATAAGTGCAGGGATAATGAGGTGAATGAGAGCCATTAAAAAATAAATCATTATACGCCCCCTTTTTTGTGTACTTACTACATGCATGTAAATTGAAAAACTGACGTAAAACCTTTCTTTTTAGGTGGGAGAGAGAATCCGGCTATGCGTAGTAGCGGTCAGAGTCCTTTCCTGCCCCATGTCAAGTTAGAACAGAGAGGAAAAGAGTGCAGGTAACTTTTGGTGCTTCGTGGCAGCGATTTTATATGTTGGAAAATGAAAGCGGATATATATACATCATATCCATATTCTTATAGATTGATATCACTTTTTTATAAATCTATGAAAAAATGTTTGCAAAAACGTCACAAAATGATCCTACTTCCAAGCTAGAAATCTTGTATAATATTATTTCCGAAAAATATTTTAACAACATAAGTGTAGTGGTTATGTTGTTTTTCTTTGAATGTAACAGATAAAGTGAAACTTTAATCAGTGGGGGACTTCCTGCCCGTTAAGGCGGGATAAAGTCTGATGATATGTAAATAAGATGATAATGATAAAGGAGAATTGCATGATTAGTATGTCACTAAGGTCATTTAAAATCCAAATGTATTATTTGCTGGGCGCGATGCTATTAGGCTGGGCGATGACACCTTTTTCTGCTCACTTTTTAGGTGTGGGGATTGGTTTACTCGTTAGTATGTATTGTGTTTGGATTTTAGGAAGACGTATTGAAAAGCTTGGAGATAGTATTGTAAAAAAGAGTAAGGCACCAACACTTGGTATGATTAATCGCTTTGCAGCAGCGATACTTGGTGCGATTATTATGTATGAGATTGAACACCATATGGTCATGTGGGCATTTGCTGTTGGAATTATGGGTGGTTATTTTTTAATCGTTATTAATTTAGGGTATTACAGTATGAAGGATGCGAAGAAATAAATACAAAAACCTTTTCTTTTAGGTAGAAGAGAGGCTCCGTCCATGGATAGAAGCGGTCAGTGCCTTTTTTCGCCTCATGCCGCGTGAAAACAAAAGGAGAAGGTGAGTGGGGAATCTGTTTTTGTTTTCGAAGCCGCGATTTATATGTTGGAAAATGAAAGTGGATATATATAAATTGCCCCCTTGGTATAAAATCTTTTCTTTTAGGTAGAAGAGAGGCTCCGTCCATGGATAGAAGCGGTCAGTGCCTTTTTTCGCCCCATGCCGCGTGAAAACAAAAAGAGAAAGTGAGTGGGGAATCTGTTTTTGTTTTCGAAGCTGCGATTTATATGTTGGGAAATCAAAATATATATAGAAAGAAGCTTACGTTTTTATCGTAAGCTTCTTTTTTATTGTAAGTATGTGTAACCTATTAAGCCGCATGGGTTTTGTCGGTGAGTACGCGCACTTTTTAGGCTACAACATACTTATTCATATGAGTAAAGGGGTATTCAAACAGTAAAGGTTAAATTAAGCGATTGGACCGCCTAATTTGATCATGTTTTCAGAAACGTTCTCGAACTTCTTGAAGTTTTCTTTGAATTTACCTGCAAGTTCGATTGCTTTTGTTTTGTAAGCAGATTTATCAGCCCATGTTTGTTCAGGCATTAATACTTCATCAGGTACACCTGGTACATGAAGTGGTACTTCAAGACCGAAGATGTCATGTTTCACTGTTTCAGCGTTATCAAGCTCGCCGTTTAATGCGGCTTGCACCATTGCACGAGTGTAACCTAAGTTCATACGTTTTCCAACGCCGTATTCGCCACCAGTCCAGCCAGTGTTTACTAGGAATACTTTTGCATCATGTTTCTCGATCTTCTCACCAAGCATTTCAGCATAGCGAGATGCATCAAGTGGTAAGAATGGAGAGCCGAAGCAAGTTGAGAATGTCGCTTGCGGAGATGTTACGCCGCGCTCTGTTCCAGCTAGTTTGCTAGTGTAACCGCTTAAGAAATGGTACATAGCTTGCTCTTTATTTAATTTACTGATTGGAGGTAATACCCCAGATGCATCAGCAGTTAAGAAAATAATTGTATTTGGATGTCCAGCAACACTTGGTACGACGATATTATCAATCGCATCAATTGGGTATGCAGCACGTGTATTTTCTGTTAATGTAGTATCATTGTAATCTGCAACGCGTGTTTGATCATCAATTACAACGTTCTCAAGTACAGATCCGAATGTAATGGCATCAAAAATTTGCGGCTCTTTTTCATGAGAAAGGTTAATACATTTTGCGTAGCAACCGCCTTCAATATTGAATACACCGTTATCAGACCAACCGTGCTCATCATCACCAATTAATTTACGGTGTGGGTCAGCAGATAATGTTGTTTTACCTGTTCCAGATAAACCGAAGAATAAAGCGACATCGCCTTCTTCACCTACATTTGCAGAGCAGTGCATAGATAAAATATCTTGTTCTGGAAGTAAGAAGTTCATAATAGAGAAGATTGATTTTTTCATTTCTCCAGCGTATTCCGTACCACCGATTAATACGATGCGTTTTTCAAATGAAACCATGATGAATGCTTCAGAGTTTGTACCGTCGATCTCTGGATCTGCTTTAAAGCTTGGTGCAGAAACAATTGTGAACTCAGCTTCATGATTTGTTAATTCTTCTTCAGTTGGACGAATAAATAATTGATGTACAAATAAATTGTGCCATGCATATTCGTTAACAACTTGTAATGGAAGACGATAGTTACGATCAGCACCAGCGAATCCTTTAAATACGAATAATTCTTCTTTTTCCTTTAAGTATTCTAATACTTTTGTATATAATTTATTAAAATGTTCTTCAGAAATCGGTTGATTTACAGGTCCCCAAGCGATCTTATCGGCAACCGACGCTTCTTTCACAATAAATTTATCTTTAGGAGAACGTCCTGTATATTTTCCTGTAGAAGCAGAGACGGCACCAGTAGAAGTTAATTTTCCTTCATTTCTCATTAGTACTTTTTCCACTAATTGTGGAACGCTTAATTGAACCTGTGCATTGCTTCCGTTCAGTAATTCGTGTAATCCAATTTGGACATTCACAGTACTCATATTTATATACCATCCTTTTCATTTTAATGAAATATTTCTCGTAATCCCCATCAAGAGTATAACACAATCATATAAATAATGTATACTATTTATTTATTTTTGTTTGTGCGAATGTATTATTTTCCTATTTATATTTCGTCCAACAAATAATGCGAAAAACTTGTAGGAATATGTGAATATTAATTGACAAATGAATATCATTTCTTTAGTATAGGTTGGGACGGATACTCTCTTATCCCGAGCTGGCGGAGGGACAGGCCCGATGAAGCCCAGCAACCTCACTTGTAACGGTAATAAACAAGTGAATAGGTGCTAAAACCTGTGCGAGGCGAACGGTCTCGAACGATAAGAGCGAAGGGCAAAAAGCAGTATGCAAGTAGCAAATCAAACCTTTCCTCTATATAGGAAAGGTTTTTCTTTATACTTGTGTGGGAGAATAAATGAATGTCGCAGTTTGTGGCAAATTAAGGATGAGTTCCGTACAATATATACGATTACTGTAGGGAGGTTTACCACATGACAAAACAACGTCATCTGTTCACATCTGAGTCTGTAACTGAAGGACATCCAGATAAAATTTGTGACCAAATTTCTGATTCAATTTTAGACGCGATCTTAGCAAAAGACGCAAATGCACGTGTAGCTTGTGAAACAACAGTAACAACTGGTTTAGTATTGGTAGCGGGGGAAATTACGACTTCTACTTATGTAGATATTCCAAAAATCGTTCGTGAAACAATTCAAGGTATCGGTTACACTCGTGCAAAATACGGATTCGATGCAGAAACTTGTGCAGTTTTAACATCTATCGATGAGCAATCTGCTGACATCGCTATGGGTGTTGACCAAGCGTTAGAAGCACGTGAAGGTCAAATGACTGACGCTGAGATTGAGGCAATTGGTGCAGGGGACCAAGGTTTAATGTTTGGTTTCGCATGTAATGAAACAAAAGAATTAATGCCACTTCCAATCTCACTTGCTCACAAATTAGCTCGTCGTTTAACGGAAGTTCGTAAAGATGAAACATTAGAATATTTACGTCCAGACGGTAAAACGCAAGTTACAGTTGAGTATGATGAAAATGGTAAACCAGTACGCATCGATACAATTGTAATTTCTACACAGCATCATCCAGAAGCTACATGGGAACAAATCGATCGCGATTTAAAAGAGCACGTAATCAAAGCTGTAGTACCAACAGAATTAATGGATGAGGAAACGAAATTCTTCATTAACCCAACAGGCCGCTTCGTAATCGGTGGACCACAAGGGGATGCTGGTTTAACAGGACGCAAAATTATCGTTGATACTTACGGCGGATACGCTCGTCACGGCGGCGGTGCATTCTCTGGTAAAGATGCAACAAAAGTTGACCGTTCTGCAGCATACGCAGCTCGTTATGTTGCGAAAAACATCGTAGCAGCTGGTCTTGCTGAAAAAGCAGAAGTACAACTTGCATACGCAATCGGCGTGGCACAACCAGTATCAATTTCAGTTGATACATTCGGCACTGGTAAAGTATCTGAAGAAGTACTAGTAGAACTAGTTCGTAACAACTTCGATCTTCGCCCAGCTGGTATCATCAAAATGTTAGACTTACGTCGCCCGATTTACAAACAAACAGCAGCTTACGGCCACTTCGGACGTACTGATGTAGAGCTTTCATGGGAACGTACAGACAAAGCAGCAACTTTAAAAGAGCAAGCTGGTCTATAATATAAGAAGAAAAAAGCTTTGCGCGAAGGCGCGAAGCTTTTTTTTAGGCATGTTAACACACATTTGGGTAAAGTTAATCTTGAACTTTATTCAAATGTATATTGGTTAATTTGATTGCACATAATTGTGGAATCAAATTTAGGAAGTTAACTACTGTCAATAATTGGATGGGTGTTAATGGTTTAAAATATCCCCCAAAATATTCATCACTTGTTACATGGATAAAATAATATGAGATTATTGCAGATAATATATTGCCTATTATAAAAGTGGCTGTAGTATTCAAGCATTTACAACAAAAAGCAAGTAGTGAAGTTACAAGCAGCATAATGAAATAACCAATCATAGAACGATCAGTGAAATCTTTATACATGGAAAAATATACGAACGGAAAGCAGTATACACAGATGATTAGTATAGTAAGGATTACTTTTTTATTTATTTACCACCTTAAAAAGTAGTTGTTTTACATTCTTCACTGATGGAAATTTCACATTACTTGTAGTTGTTCTGCAGCAAGGCAAACATTTCAATATCATGCCATTTCCCATTTCGGAATACAGCTTCTTTACAGGTACCTTCATGTTGAAAGCCGAGCTTTTTATAGAGAGAAATGGCTTTATCATTAAATGAAAATACACGTAAGGATACACGATGTAAGTTCAATTCTAAAAAGGCATAATTTAATAACACTGTTAAGGCTTCTTTCCCGTATCCTTGTCCCCAGCAATTCTTTTTACCGATATCAATAATACATTCCGCATTCCGATTGTGTGGATCGATGTTAATTAAAGAAGTGAGACCAATAGGAAGATGACTATCTTTTTGTTCAATGATATAACTTTTAGAAGTGGGAGAGTGGATGATTTGTTTGCAAAACGCTTCTGTTTCTTGAACGGAATGGACATCAAGATTAAGGATAGTGGTATTCATAACTTCTATATCGTTCCGCCAAAGATGATAGATGGGAATATCGTCTTCTGAAAACTTTCGTAAGCGAATTCGATTTGATTCGAACAATTCGGTATACCTCCTATTTCACCTCATTATTTTGTTTCGTGAATACTCCAACACACGAACCACAATATACTTCTCCATCAAGCTCAATATATTTTTTCATATTCGTCATCCCGCTTGGAGGGAACGGCATATGCATCCATGCTTTTTCATATGTTTGAATCTCTTTTCCGCATGATCTGCAAATTGTAGGTTTTTTGCGAAACAATGGTCATCATCCTTTCTTTTGACGCGCTTTTCCAGCACAAAATGCACTGCATAGTAAAAAGAGTGTCGCAAATCCCCAGCCGCCAATTGCTGAATATGGAACAGCATCCTTTAATGCCATCCCAGCACTGATGGAAGCGACAAATAGAAGGATAAATACCGTTGTGAGTTTTTGATAAAGTTCCATGAATGAACCTCCTAATTATGAAAATTTATTTAGTATGTATCTGGTTATTTCGTGCAATTCCTAATCCATTGAAATAAAATAAAGCAAGAGGAACCACGGTTCTCGATAATAACGAATAGAGTCGTCTGGCATGAATACGTATCATTTTAGAAAATTGATACCTAATCTATAGGTAATGAATTGGAAGGGAATTAGGATTATAAGAAAAGGAATTCATGGGACAGGTTGTTTAAGATTATAAAGAGATATAGAAAAACTCCCTTTTTATGGTTATATATACTTATATTGTATCATGATGTTTCGGTTATGTAATAGATAATTGTGGATATGTGATGTATTTCATATGTAATAAAGTTTCTATACGATATGATAAAATTATGAGTAGTTCATAAGAAGGGGCGAATAAAAATGAGCGTAATAGAACATAAAAAACAAGCACCCACAGAGGTGCGTTGTAAAATTATTACAATCTCTGATACACGTACAGAAGAGACGGATAAGAGTGGTAAGTTGTTAAAAGAATTATTATTAGAAGCGGGCCATATAGTAACCGCTTATAAAATTGTAAAAGATGATAAAGAAAGTATTAGGCAAGCTGTATTAAGTGGATATCATCAAGAAGATGTTGATGTTGTCTTAACAAATGGAGGAACTGGTATTACAAAGCGTGATGTTACGATTGAGGCGGTTTCGGCATTATTAGATAAAGAAATTGTTGGATTTGGTGAATTGTTTCGGATGATTAGTTATTTAGAAGATATCGGCAGCGCTGCAATGCTAAGTAGAGCAATTGGCGGAACAATTGGAAGAAAAGTTGTCTTTTCGATGCCAGGTTCTAGCGGGGCAGTTCGCCTTGCGATGAATAAATTAATTTTACCAGAGTTAGGACACATTACATTTGAGCTGCATCGTCAATGAAAAAGCTCGCTGGGATTGTATTAGCTGGTGGTATGTCGAGACGATTTGGTGAGCCGAAAGCATTGGCAAGCTGGCAAGGACATACTTTTATCGAACAGATTGTTCAAATGATGCGGGATACTATACAAGATGTAGTTGTGATTAGTCATCCTGATATAAAAGAAAGAATTGTTACCTTAGTAGACGTTCCTGTTATAGAAGATATTCCTCCCTATAAAGGAGATGGACCGCTTGCTGGAATTGTATCGGGGATGGAGCATATAGAGACGGAGTGGTATATCGTTTCGCCTTGTGATGCACCGAACCTTTCAAATGAGTGGATTACAGCATTAATAGGACAAATAAGTGGTGAATATGAGGCAATTGTTCCGGTTATTGATGGAAGAAAGCAGCCGTTATTAGCAGCGTATCATTATCGTGTAAAAGAAAAAATATACGTATTACTAAATGAAGAAAAACGAAGTATGGGACAAATTTTATCACAGTGCAACGTAAAATATGTGATGGAAGAGGAATGGAATGTAGCGAAAGAATTATTTGTGAATGTAAATACAAAAGAGGAATATGCGCGGTTACTGAATGAGAAAAAGAACAAAAAGGTATGACGTTATAGAGTCATACCTTTTTGCTCTTTATGAATACGATGGATGAGTTCATTGCTATATGTTTTGAGGTCAATTTTTTTATTACGCAAGTAGTTCGGTATTGTTTTGGTGAAGCACCTCTTCATATTGCATGTATAAACCATGAAAAATTTCATCCCAGCTTTGTGTAGTGGCGTAGAATCTAGCGGCTATGCCCATCTGTTTACGCATTTCTTCGTTATTTAACAACTGATAAATAGATGATAAAAATGAGTTCGAATTTTTGGGCTCGCAAAGAAAACCTGTTTTTCCATCTGTAATAATATTTTTTACCCCGCCAGAATTCGCACCAACGACTGGTGTACCACATGCGAGCGATTCAAGAACGACATTGCCAAACGTTTCTGTGGCCGATGGAAATATCATGAGATCGGAGCATGCATAAGCTTCTGCTAAATTTTCTTCTTGTAAATATCCCGTAAACGTAACGTTTGCTGGTAAAGTTTCACGTAATTCTTCAGCAAGGGGACCATCTCCTGCAATGAGCCAATGAATATTATCTTTTCGTTCTTTTATTGTTGTGTGAATCAGTGTACGCAGTGTTTCGATATCTTTTTCAGGGGCAATGCGTCCGATATAGGGAAGAATGTATGGAGCAGTAATATTATATTTTTTTCGGAATAGGTCTTTATTGTAAGCCTGATGGAAGAGGGAACAATCTACGCCGCGCCCCCATATATATAAATTTCGAAATCCCTTTTGAGTTAATTGCTGTAATGTTTCAGGAGAAGGGACAAAGTTTTTTTGCATACTACTGTGAAACCACTTTAAATAATTCCATAACATATTGGAGAAAAATTCAATTTTATAATATTGCAAGTAGGAATCAAAGTCAGTGTGATAAGAACCGACAAGAGGGATATTTAATTTTTTCGCGTAATACATGCCGCATAGTCCCATGTTAAAAGGAGTAGCGACATGAATGATATCCGGCTGAAAGTTAAGAAGTTCCCGCTTAATACGCGGAGTTGGAAAAGCGAATCGACATTCTGGATACAGTATTTTTAGCGGAATACTTCTCATTTTATTCACATTGGCTACGAAATCATCTTCTGCTGTATGCTGCGGTGCGAATACGGAGTAAGCAATATTTTGTTTTTGAAAATAAAGGGTCAAACGATCTAGTGTGTTTGCCACGCCATTTACTTGCGGTGTAAATGTATCAGTAAATATGGCGACTCTCATCCAATCTCTCCTTTACATGAAAAATGGAATGAATTGATAAAAAGAGATGATGCCAGAACATGTGCCAAGGCACATACCTACAAATACATCTGATGGATAATGAAGCCCGAGATAGATGCGGGAAATTCCTACAATAATTGCTAATAGAAGTAAAACGACTAATAAGTTTGGATCATAACAAATAAATGGAACAACTACCGAAAAAATAGCTGTTGTATGACCTGACGGAAAAGAATGATCTTTTAATGGATGCGATGGATATTTTGCATCTTGAATTGTTAAATAAGGCCGTTTGCGTGGATACCACCTTTTTAATATTTGCACAGGAATATGACTAATTGTTAATGAAAGAGCTGCTGTAATTGCTGCATCGTGCAGAGGACCCTGTGAAAATATAAGAAAGCATAACGTGAGCGAGATGGAAAAGATTGCACCACCGATATGTGTAATGGTACGGAAAAAGATATTTAATGTTTTTTGATCAAAGTAACGGTTAATTCCTTTGAAAATGTAACATTCTATTTTATATAAGGAGCTGCCGGATTTAGCTTTCATGAAATCTCTCCCCCTCATTTACATATATATTGAGATTATATCTTCTATTTTAATAAGACTTTATTGAGGGAATAATAAGATTTTGTAAAGAAAACGTTAGAGTTTTAACGAAAAAAGCTGCCATCGTGGTGGCAGCAAGTAGAGACTATTTTTGCAGTGACTTATAGTACTGTCCTTTTTCAACATATTGTTTGCGAATGCGTTCCATATCTTTGTGATCTTCATCTGTTAATTCGCGAATGACTTTTGCCGGACGACCGAAAGCCAGTGTATTAGGTGGAATTTTCTTTCCTTGTGAAACTAAACTACCAGCACCGATGAATGCACCTTCACCAATTTCAGCACCGTCTAAAATAATAGATCCCATCCCGATTAAAGAGTCTTTTTTTAAGGTACAGCTATGTAAAATAACTTGATGTCCAACTGTTACATCATCTTCTAAAAGAAGAGGGTACTGTGGACTTTGATGAAGTGTACATTGATCTTGTACATTTACGCGGTCTCCAATTATTACCTTAGACACATCACCACGAATGACTGTATTAAACCAAATGCTTGATTCTTCACCAATTGTGACATCGCCTGTAATCGTAACATAGTCAGCGATAAAAGTACTACTCGCAATTTTTGGATTTTTATCTTTATAAGGATATATCATGTAAAGCCTTCCTTTCTTAGAAACTAGTTTTAGTGTATCAAATTAAGGAAAAGAGTGAAATGGAGGAGTTTCGTATGTGGAATTATGAAGCGGAAGCAGCCAAAGCGGTAATCGTGATGGTGCACGGTGCGATGGAATATCACGGACGTTATGAGGCGCTAGCAGAAATGTGGAATCATTTCGGGTATCATGTTGTCATGGGAGACCTTCCAGCTCATGGAACAACTTCAAGAAATAGAGGACATATTGACTCATTTGATGAATACATAGAAGAAATAAAATTATGGGTGAAAGAAGCAAGAAAGTATCGGCTACCTATTTTTTTATTTGGACATAGTATGGGCGGTCTTATTGTCATTCGAATGATGGAAGAAACGAAGAGAGACGATATAGATGGAATTATATTAAGCTCGCCATGCTTAGGTGTATTAGCTGTACCTGCTGCTCCGCTTCGAGCTGTTTCAAAGGTGTTAAATATTCTCACGCCAAAACTTCAATTTCCCACCAAACTTACAGTAAACATGTCAACGAGAAATAAAGAAGTTCGCGATGCGATGGAAAATGATTCATTGTTCTTGCGCAAGGTATCGGTTCGTTGGTATAGTGAATTGATAAAATCTATTGAGATTGCTCATGACAAAATAGATGAGTTTCCAGACGTTCCGCTCTTGCTAATGCAGGCATGTGAGGATAAAATTGTAGATAAAACACGTGTCCGTAAATGGTTTGATAACTTAAATATTAGTGATAAGGCATATAAAGAATGGTCAAATTGTTACCATGAGCTATTAAATGAGTATGAGCAAGATGAGATTTTGAACTATATCAAGTCATTTACTGAAATACATGTAAATAACATAATAGAAACAAATAAATAATTATTTGTACATTTAATAGAGGAGATGAAGGAAGAAGTGAACGTACCGAGTAATCCCATAACGCTCATGGCGAAAGTATACCGTGATGTGTTTCCGGTTGTACACCATGAGCTAGCGATGTGGAAAGAGCGTGCCTACCATATTCCAAATGACGAACTTCATAGTCAAGCGATTGCAAGTATTGAGCATAAAACATTTCATTGTGAAGGCGGTGGTATTTTAGCGCTGCTCGCAAATGAACAACGCGAGGAATGTATTCGTTTTATTGTGGCGTATCAGACGATTAGTGATTACTTAGATAATTTATGTGATCGTAGTACATCGCTTGATCCGAATGATTTTGCTGCACTGCATGAATCAATGCTGACTGCATTAACACCAGAGAGTGAAGGAAGCAATTACTATCGTTATCGAGATGATCAAGATGATGGTGGTTATTTAGATGAGCTTGTTGCAACATGCCAAGATGTTTTAAAGAAAACGAAGCACTATGATAAAATCGCTCCGATTCTTCACGAACTTGCTTGTTATTATTGTGATTTACAAATTCATAAGCATGTGAAACTAGAAGAAAGAGAACCGCGCTTACAAACATGGTTTGAGGCTCATAAGGAAAATGTACCGCCAATGAGCTGGTTTGAATTTTCGGCATGTGCAGGATCAACACTTGGAATCTTTTGTCTCGTGGCGTATGCGTTTCATGATGAATTACTTGATGAAGATATTGCAAAGATTAAGCAAGGTTATTTCCCGTACGTACAAGGGCTTCATATTTTGCTTGATTACTTTATTGATCAAGAAGAAGACCGACTTGGCGGGGACTTAAATTTCTGTAGTTATTATGAAAATGAACAAGTCGTATTAGAGCGAATGAAGCATTTTGTGGAAGAAGCAGAAAGAAATATTGATGGCTTACCACATGCGAAGTTTCATCGCCTTATTAGCCGCGGTCTCCTTGGGATTTATTTATCTGATCAAAAGGTATCAGAGCAAAAGAATATGCAGCAAATGGCACGGCGCATCGTGAAATATGGTGGATTCACTTCACGATTCTTCTATTGGAACGGGAAGATGTACCGAAAGAAAATGGCGCAGTGATAGAAATAGAAAAAGATGTGCATTTGGTGCACGTCTTTTTCTATATTGATTTTTGGTGATGTTCTTTTTTTAATTCGTGAGAGAAAGAAAAAATTGGTCATAAATAAAAAGCATTTGTACAAGATGAATTGTACAAATGCTTTTTTCTATACTTTTTTTACCCGTATTTTAGAGAATAGATATAGTAAAAACTCAACTACAAAAATAATAAGAACAGATAAACCGAATAAAGGCATGACAATTCCTAATAAAATCATAATAAGTATAAAGGCAAATATGCTTTTTTTATCCTTTTGTTTTGATGGTGCTCCCACCTTACCTTGTGGCTTTCTTGCTAGCCACATTTTAACACCGAAATAAATGAGGAATAGTAAGGACAAGGTTGTAAGTAAGCATAGTATTTTGTTTGGCCATCCAAATAAATGTCCTTCATGAAGGGGGATGCCATAAGAAAACCACTGTGCAAATAAGCCATAATCACGATAGTCAATTTTTGAAATGAGAGTGCCGCTATATTGATCAAAATAAGCAGTAATCTCTTCATTTGGTGATACGTGCATTCCTGTAATACCAGAACCGCTAGATTTTGAAATAGTGAATACTCCTTTTGGCTCATTTGGTAATGAAATGACATATGGTTTTTCAATTTGAATAGATTTCTCTAACTCATCAATTGAAAGAGCTGTCTGTTCGTTTGAATCTGATTGTGGCGGTGTTTCTTGTCTAGTCGCCCACGGTAACTCTTTAAACTTAGACTCTGGAGGAGCCATATATAATTTCGGATATCCTAGTGATTCATTGGAAGTTGCTATGTTATAAATTTGTTTTCCCATGAAAGCAGACCAAGGTAATCCTGTTAGTACTAAGAGAACGAGTGGAATTGTAAATACAATACCGATTATGCTATGAAGTCGTTTGGATCTCTCTCTAGCGTTTGATACTGGGGGTTTCTTGAAGCGTTTTATACTCATATATAAACCAGTAACAATTAAAAAAATCGTCCAGCAAGCGGCTAGTTCGACTAAGTAGTTTACAACGGTACCGCCTACTAGAAGAGAGCTATGTAATTCTCGCATAATATTTGCAAACGTTGCATCAGCATTTTGATCCCCAACAATTTGGTTATGTTTATCTAAGTAAACATACTTCTGATCACCTGTATATTCATTTGCCATTGTGAGTCTTGTATTATGATCATCTTTAAAATAGCTAATTTTCGTCACGTTATAGTGAGGATATTTCTTTTCTGTTGTTGAAATGGATTCAGACATAGAAAGAGATTCTGTTTGCCTACTATTTCCAAAATATAAATCTTTATAGATGAAATTCTCAACTTCCTCTCGAAACAAATAACCAATGCCACTGAGTGATAAAGTAATGAGTAGTGGTGCTATGAAGAGACCGGCGTAAAAATGCCACCTCCAGAAAATATAATGAAGCGATCGATTCTTTTTCATATTTTAAATCCTCCGTCCAACCTTTTATAAAATGAATGCTCATTTAATATATCGGGATAAAGTGTGATTACTTTGAAAGAATTGTGAAAAATGTTAAAAGTTTTAGGGGCATATAAAAAAGACGTGCAGCATGTGCACGTCTTTTTAGCGATTTCTGTCGAGGGGTTGATATATTTATAGGCGCGAGGAACAATGTTGGATACATAGTTCTGTCGAGCGAATAAGTTCTTCATTTCCTTTTTTTATTCGAATTTGGAGTGCTTTTTGAAAGTAAGGTAAAGCTACATTCAGATCTCCTTCATCTAGTTTACTTTTTCCGTAATGTTGATAGAGAAAATCTTCGTAATTTGTTAAATCATTTTGGTGCAACATATGAAAGAGTTCAGCAAAGATTTCATTTGCTTTTTCAAAGTCACTTTCCCAATGATATACATGAGCAAGGCGAAGTTTGTTAATAAAAATTCCTTGCGTATGTTGTAAGGCTTCATATCTTTCTATGGCCTTTTGTAAGTAGTATTTGCTCTCAGAAAGGTTTCCTACGATTCGGTCGTAAACACCGATTAAACTGCATTGCTTCGCATATGATATATCTGAATGAGCTAAATTTGTTTTTAAAAATGTAATCCCTTGCTTCATTTCAGCAAGGGATAGTGGTTTTTCGCGGAGATTTTCATCGAATGTATAGCCCATTTCAAAAGGGATGTTTTCTATTTGCATGGAATTCTCCTTCTATACTTTTTTGTTGGATAAGTATTCATTCACCACTGCCTTCGCAAGGCAAGCTGATGAATCCACTAAATAAAGGCTGTGTGCTCCGGTGTTTAATACAACGTTTAAATCTGTACAAGCTATAATAACTCCATCTACCGTTTCAGCTAATTCTATGCAAAGTGTACGCCATGATTTAGTTGCGTCAGGCAAGTCTCCTATTTTTATGTTTGAGATAATTTGAGTGATAGCCGTTTGCCAGCTATTTTTATGTATATAGTCCATACCACGTTTTGCAATCCCATCTTGATATATACCGGATTGAACAGTCGCATCGGTTGCTAAGAGAGCTACTTTCCTTACGTGATCGGGTATTTCTTTTATCGTCTCATCCACCATATTTAAAATGGGAACTGAAATTAAATTTTGTAATTCATAAAAATATAAGTGCGCTGTATTACAAGGCATGGCAATAAAATCGACACCTGTGTTTTCAAGTTTTTGTGCGCCATTTATAATAGCATTTTCCATAGCTTTATGATCAATAGGTTTATCCATATAAAAAGGTGTTGGACAGGAATAAATCATCATATGAGGAAAATCCATATCATGTTTCGCACCGTATACTTTTTGGCATTGCTCAACTACTGTATCAACGAAGGGGCCTGTGGATTTCGGCCCCATTCCTGCTAGTATTCCAATCATTGTTGTATATCCTCCTGATTTCATAATCTAAATTTAGAAATTCTTGTTTTCGTCTACATGTTCCTTCTTTTTCGTACAAGATAAAGAAACAAACTCATTAAAACAAATGAATATGCAAGTGCTCATGCAGTAAGCCAAAGCACGTGAACAAGCAAATGATGTTCATATTGTCCAAACATCAGAAAACTATTGATAGGTGGAAAAACCGATAATAGTTCCGGCATTTCTTTTTTGAGATGAATGGAAGCAATCATTTTGAGTAAAGTACTTTTTCCAGTACCATTGCCACCGATAATGGCAACCGCCTGTCCTTTTGGAATAGATAAATGAATGTCTTTTAGTAGCAGTTGTTTGCCATCGGCCTTTTGTATTTCCTTTCGTTCTAATAACAAAATGATTGCCTCCTTCTTTATAGATTTCGCACATCCATTATATGGTATATTTTATTCTCGGAACAATAAAAAAACGTGCAGCACATGCACGTTTTTTTATAACGATCCTTGTTGAATCGCCGATATATTTAGCGTTTCTCAATCGCCACAATAAATGGCGGGTTATTTTGTTGGTTGATGAAGCCGTAACGAAGTACGTGAGCTTGTTTTTGATCCAGCTCTTCGGCGAATTGCAGGACAGCATCGCGCTCGACTTGTCCTTCTGGATGTCCATGATAAATGACTAGGACGATGATGCCTTCTGGTGCCATGACTTCTAATAATTGTTCGATAGCAGCTATCGTTGAATTTGGTTTTGTAACGATATGCTTGTCACCGCCAGGAAGGTAACCTAAGTTGAAAATGGCTCCGGTTACCTTGCCTTTTGCTTCTTCTGGTAATACAGATAACAAAGTATCGTGGCTATCATGAACGAGAACAGTTCGTTCTTCAAGTCCTCTTTCTTTTAGGTGAGTAGCCGAACTTTCAATTGCTTTACGCTGAATATCAAATCCGAATACTTTCCCGTGTTCGCCAACAATCTCCGCTAAAAAACAAGTATCGTGACCGTTGCCAAGTGTTGCGTCTACAGCATAATCACCTTCTTTGATAGCTGTTTGCAAAAGCGTGCGTGCAAACGGTAATACACGTTCTAATTTCATACGGGTTTCACCTCATTTGCATATTTTCCTTGCCAGCTTCCGCGGCGTATAAATTCCGCATCGATGGAATTTAATACTTCCCATTTATTTAAGCTCCACATTGGACCAATCATTAAGTCAGGTGGACCGTCACCTGTGATGCGGTGCACAATGACATCTGCTGGAATGATTTCAAGTTGGTCCACAACAAGACTGACATAATCTTCAAGAGAAAGGAATTCTAACTGTCCTTTTTCATATTGCTTCACCATTGGTGTTCCTTTTAATAAATGAAGTAAGTGAATTTTAATACCTTGTACATCAAGTTTTGCGACTTCACGTGCAGTTTCCATCATCATGTCGTAGTCTTCAAGCGGAAGCCCATTAATAATATGGGAGCATACTTTAATGCCATGCTTACGAAGTTTGTTTACACCTTCTACATATGATGGATAATCATGAGCACGGTTAATGAGGTTCGCAGTGCGCTCATGAACGGTTTGCAGTCCAAGTTCAACCCAAAGATACGTGCGTTTATTTAAATCAGCTAAATATTCAACGACATCGTCAGGTAAACAGTCGGGACGAGTTGCGATTGAAAGACCAACAACATCTTTTTCTGCCAACAGCGGTTCGAATTTTTCTTTTAGCATTTCTAATGGAGCATGCGTATTGGTGTATGCTTGGAAATAAGCGATACACTTTCCATCTTTCCACTTCGAGTGCATTTTTTCTTTCATTTCATGATACTGCGTTACAACATCATCGCGGCGATCGCCAGCAAAGTCACCAGAACCAGCAGCGCTGCAAAATGTGCATCCGCCGTATGCAACTGTGCCATCACGGTTTGGGCAATCAAATCCAGCGTCTAATGAAACTTTAAAGATTTTTTCGCCGTACTCTTTTCGTAAGTGATAATTCCACGTATGGTAACGTTTATTGTCATTTGTATATGGAAAAGGGTTTTGAACCTTCATTACATATCCCTCCTAAAGCCTAAAATGAAACAAAATCCATTATAACATACTCATAAGGTCGATATGGAAGGGACACACTAAGGGAGAACTAAAGGCAAGGAGGCTACATCATGGCAGAGCGTCAATCACTTGAAGAATACATTACGCAAGCAGAGCAAGCTATAGAATATGCAAAAGAGCAATTAGATATCGGAAGTAGACAAGAGCATTACAATACAATGGAGTATTCTGATGCACAATTACAATTAGAACAAGCTTATAATGATTTACAAATTATGCAGCAACATGCGAATGATGAACAACGTGAGCAATTAAATCGTGCACGTATGGCAGTTCGTCAATTACAGCACCAAATGATTATTACACCGCACTAATAAGGAGTGAATGTAATGGCAAAGCGCTCAGATCAAAATAACCCAGAGCAAAAAACGCAAAATGGACATAACGCTGAGTTCTCAAATGAACTCGATCCAGTGGTACAAGCAAAACAGCGTAATCGTAAAAAAGGACAACCACAAAAATCAAAGCAATCAGAGTAAGCCAGGTCGCTTGTTTAATTTTACAGGAAACCTGATGTATATGCAGACTCTATATGTATGTATCGCAATTTATACAATCTAAATTATTTTCAGTGTCATCTAGATGAAGTTTTTCAAGATGGGGCCATTCGAATAAATTTGGCGTGTGATTACGTATTGGACAGTTACGCCTTTAAAAAAATAATGTTGGAGAAAAAACTGCTTCAGAAATGGAGCAGCTTTTTGTATTTTTGAATCTCTCCGTTATAATTAAGTTTCAAGTAAGAATAGTAACGGAGGAAGAAATAATGATTGCACATATCGGCACAGTAGCGATTTACGTAGATGATCAACAACAGGCACTTGAATTTTGGACAGAGAAAGCGGGATTTGAAGTATATCGTAACGATCCAATGGGACCAAACGCAAGCTGGATTGAAGTAGGACCAAAAGGCACACGTTCGCACTTAGTCATTTATCCCAAAACAATGATGCCAAATGCAAATGGGCTAAAAGCATCAATCGTGTTCGTAACAGAAAATATGACAGAAACGTATGAAACAATGAAGAAGAACGGGGTAGAATTTACACAAGAGCCAAATAAAATGCCTTGGGGTACATTCTCTATCTTTAACGATAATGAAGGCAATGAATTCGTTTTAAAAGGTTAAAACAATAAAAGGAAAAGCTGAGCTTACATGGGCTCAGCTTTTTGTGTGGCATTATAATCTGAATTGCTGAATATTACGAATTTTTTATCGTTATTTATGGTAATATATGGTATGTTAATAGGTGGACATTTAAATTTTTGGATGTATTGGTTTGTTTATAAAAAGCATGTTAAGGAAAATGTGAAGGGGAAGGGATATAGATGAACAATACTATGAAAATAAAGAATGTCGATGTATATCCGAATGTAAATGTTAGCAAGGTAACACGTTTTTAATGTGATTTTTTCTATGAAATTGAATGGAATGAATCTATTGATATGGTTCTAAAAAAATGAAAAATAAGCATTTGTATTACAAAAGTGTAAGGTAAATGTAATGTTAAACAATGGTAGATGATGCAGAAATGGTACAAACTAGGAAATGGAAAAACAATTGTAGGAGGATATAGGATGAGCAAACCAGTTGTAGACGTAAAAAACGTCCAAAAAGTATACGGTAAAAAAGGCGAGAGCCAATCACATGCCTTAAAAGGTGTATCGTTTTCGATTCAAGAAGGTGAATTCGTTGGAATCATGGGACCATCTGGTTCAGGGAAAACAACGTTATTAAATGTAATTTCAACATTGGATAAAGCAACGGGCGGCGTTGTTGAAATTGCAGGTACAGATATTACAAAAATGAAGCAAGGAGAACTATCTGATTTTCGCTCACAAAAGTTAGGATTCATCTTCCAAGACTTTAACTTATTAGAAAACTTATCAATCTATGAAAATATTGCTCTGCCACTTTCTTTGCAAGGCGTTCCATCACGTAAGATTGGACCGAAAGTAGAAAAGGTAGCTGAAATGTTAGGAATTTCAGAAATACTTCAAAAGTACCCATCTGAAGTATCTGGTGGACAAAAACAGCGTTCAGCAGCAGCGCGTGCGCTTGTACATGAGCCAGCGATCATTTTAGGAGACGAGCCAACAGGAGCGCTTGATTCTAAAAATGCAACGAGTCTTTTAGATGCAATGACAAACTTAAATGAAGAACAAGGTGTATCGATTATGATGGTTACCCACGATCCATATAGCGCAAGTTACTGTCAGCGTATTTTATTCATTCAAGACGGCGAGTTATACAAAGAAATTCACCGCGGTGGTACGCGCGAAGCGTTCTATAAAGAAATTTTAGATGTGCTTGCAGACTTAGGCACACAAAAAGCATAAGAAAGGAGGTTCAGACATGTTATTTAAGCTTTCTATGTCAGGACTGAAAAGTAAGCTGAAAGATTACATTGTCTTACTTGTTGGTCTTGTAATGTCAATTTCGATCTTTTACATGTTCCAAACGTTAGCATTGAATAAAGCGTTTATTGAGGCGAATTCTGTAATCAGTAGTATTCAATTCGTCTTCCATGCTGGTGCGGTACTATTAGCTATCATTACATTCTTCTATATTTTATATGCTAATTCTTTCTTGCTATCACTTCGTCAAAAAGAATTTGGTATGTATATGATGTTAGGAGCCAAAAAGCATAAGGTGACACTGCTTATGTTTATTGAAACTATTGTATTAGGAGCAGCATCTCTTGTAGTTGGTATTGCAGTCGGTGTAGGGCTCGCGCAAGGAATTGGTAAACTACTTATGCAACAGCTTGAATTTACTGCAGGTGGCTATCATGCATTTTATGTTCCATCTATGCTTGTTACATGTATTTTCTTCTTAGTACTATTTGTTTTATCAGCAATTATGAATAGTATCAAATTATCACGTATTACGGTTCTACAACTGGTTCATGCTGATTCTAAAACAGATCGTGTTTCTAAAGCAGGAGTAAAGACTGTTATAGCTGCATTCGTTGGAATTATTCTATTAGCAATCGGCTATGCTTCTATGATTTACATGGGTAAGTTGGCGCAAATGGGGGTTATTATTGCATTAATCACTGTAACGTCCGGAACTTACATGTTATTTGGAACATTCCTTCCGCTTATTATTAAAAAGCTAAAGAGTAATAAAAAGCGTACTGAAAAAGGACTTAATGCTTTTACATTTGCACAGTTAAATTTCCGCATCAATAGCTTAACAAAAGTACTAGCTACAGTAGCGATGTTAGTGGCGCTTGGAGCGGGTGCGATTTCAGGCGGTATGGCGTTCAAAAATAACGTTATGCTTACTGTCGATGGTTTGGCAATTTATGATGTTGCGATTCATAATCCAATAGCCGAAGAGAAGAAAATTTTAGATGGTATTACATTTAAAGAGAAAAGTGAATATCGTTACAAAACAGACGATAAATATGTCTATTATTTAAAAGAAGATTTAGAGAAAAATCGTCCTTTAATACAAGATTTAAAAGATTTTAAAGGAATGAAAGATATTGGTAAAGTGAAACGAGTTTCTGAAGAACTGCCAGTAGGTGCGATTTCGAGTTCCGGTCAAGAAAAATCTGATAATGTGATTCCAAAGGAGTGGGATCAGGCATTAAGCACGATTCATCCAATTTATGTATCCCCTAATCAAACAATTAAAATTGTAGACCAAAAAATGTATGATGGTTTGCAAGGTAAAGAGGGCGTTGCATTACTTGGAAAAGTAGGTGATTTCTTAACATATAAAAAAGAGTGGAAAAAAATTGACGAGTTGCAGCTAGTTAAATATAAAAATGTAAAAGAAAATTCCTTGCAAAGTAAGAACCAGTTTTATACTGGATTTTACGGCATCGCTAGTGGAACAGTATTTATGGGGCTCTTCCTAGGAATTGCTTTCTTAGCAATGATGGCAAGTTGTTTAATGTTTAAAATTCTATCGGGTGCATCAAGCGATATTACACGTTACCAAATGCTTCGTAAAATCGGTGTTCGCCGTGAATTATTAACGAAGTCTATCTATAAAGAATTATTCTTAGTATTCTTATTCCCAGCGATTGTCGGTATTGTTCACGTGTTAGTTGGTATGAATATTTTCGGATTTATCTTAATTGACCCGTATTTCCGTATTTGGTTACCAATTGTAATTTTCGTGGTCATTTACACAATTTACTACTTCATTACAGTTCAATTGTATAAAGGAATTGTTCTTCCGAAAGAGGACTAAGAGTTAGAAAATACCGAGCAGAGGGTGCTCGGTATTTTTTCTTTTTCATTTAAATATCATTATCTGAATTTCACCAACTATTAATCAGTTGCCTTCCTATTTAAAAACGACTACAATTTTACTGTTATGTATAGAACGAAAAAAACAGAATAGGAGGGGAAACTATGCCAAGGAAAGTATGGCTATTAGTAGCTGGGATGATTATTAATGTCACGGGTGCTTCTTTTTTATGGCCATTTAATACAATTTATTTACATGATCATTTAGGAAAATCGTTATCTGTGGCCGGAATGGTATTAATGATTAACTCGTTAACAGGAGTAATTGGTAACTTACTCGGCGGTGTTTTATTTGATAAATGGGGCGGATATAAGTCGATTTTAGTAGGAATTGTGATTACACTATTAGCGATTTTAGGTCTTGTATTCTTCCATGGTTGGCCATTATATGTTGTGTGGCTTGCGTTAATTGGATTCGGTTCTGGTATGGTCTTTCCATCGATGTATGCGATGGTTGGTACGGTTTGGCCAGAAGGCGGACGGAGAGCATTTAATGCGATGTATGTTGGACAAAACGTTGGAATCGCTGTTGGTACAGCGTGCGGTGGTTTAGTTGCTTCTTATCGTTTTGATTATATTTTCTTAGCGAACTTTATTTTATACTTTATTTTCTTCTTAATTGCTTTTATCGGATTCCGTGGTATGGAAGATCAGAAAGATAAGAGTGTAGAAGTAAAAGAAGGAAAGAAAAAAGGTTGGTCACTTACCCCAGGATTCAAGGCACTTCTTATCGTATGTGTAGCATATGCTTTATGCTGGGTTACATATGTACAATGGCAAGGTGCGATTGCGACACATATGCAGGAATTAAATATTAGCCTTCGTCATTACAGCCTGTTATGGACGATAAACGGGGCGATGATTGTTTGTGCGCAGCCATTAGTAAGTACGATTATTCGTGCGATGAAGCGTTCTTTGAAACAACAAATTATGATCGGAATCGGCATTTTTGCAGTGTCATTTATTGTACTTAGTCAAGCACAGCAATTTACCATGTTCCTTGTCGCGATGGTGACATTAACAATTGGTGAATTATTTGTTTGGCCAGCTGTTCCAACGATTGCGAATATCCTTGCACCAAATGATAAGCTCGGTTTTTATCAAGGTGTTGTAAATAGCGCAGCGACTGTTGGGAAAATGTTTGGCCCAGTTGTTGGCGGAGCAATTGTTGACTTATACAATATGGAAGTATTGTTTATAGCAATCATGGTAATGCTTGTAGTAGCGCTTATCGCAACGAGCATTTATGATAAACGAGTGAAAGTGGAAGAAACAGTAGAAGAAAAAATTGCAGTTTAGTTTGACGGAACATGTAACATGTTTTAGAATATATTTAAATTAACTCATACTTGTAATAACAGTGAGAAGGAGTAGTAGTAATAGAAGCTGGTTTAGAGAGTTGACGGTTGGTGCAAGTCAATCCACGTTTCGTTATGAACTCGCCTTTGAGTTGCAGTTGTGAACCAAAGTAGCAATTGCCGTCTATCCACGTTACGGATCTAAGCGAATGTATATATTAGTGCTTGTTCAAAAGGAAGATAAAGAAATGCGACAGCTATCTTTACCGAACGTTTTGAACATCCTTTATTACATTAATTTAGGGTGGTACCGCGGGAATCTATAACCTCTCGTCCCTTTCTAGGGATGAGAGGTTTTTTGTATTTTAGGCGGTGAAAATAAATACAATTTGAATGGAGGATATCTCATGAGCTTTAATCATCAAGAAATTGAGAAGAAGTGGCAAGCGTATTGGGAAGAGAATAAAACATTCCGCACGCCAGATGAGACAGAAAAACCAAAATTTTATGCACTAGATATGTTCCCATATCCATCAGGAGCTGGGCTACACGTAGGACATCCAGAAGGATATACAGCAACGGATATTTTATCTCGTATGAAACGTATGCAAGGATATAACGTTCTTCATCCAATGGGATGGGATGCATTTGGTCTTCCAGCAGAGCAATATGCACTTGATACTGGAAATAGCCCAGCAGAATTTACAGAGAAAAACATTAACACGTTCCGTAACCAAATTAAAGCACTTGGCTTCTCTTATGATTGGGACCGTGAAGTAAATACAACAGATCCAAACTACTACAAATGGACACAATGGATCTTCTTACAGCTATTTGAAAAAGGATTAGCTTACGTAGATGAAATACCTGTAAACTGGTGCCCAGCACTTGGTACAGTACTTGCGAACGAAGAAGTTATCGACGGTAAGAGTGAGCGCGGTGGACATCCTGTTGAGCGTCGTCCGATGAAACAATGGATGTTAAAAATCACTGCATATGCAGATCGTCTACTTGAAGATTTAGATGATCTTGATTGGCCGGAAAGCTTAAAAGATATGCAACGTAACTGGATCGGTCGTTCTGAAGGTGCAGAAGTACACTTTAACATCGATGGTACAGATGAGAAGTTTACAGTCTTCACAACGCGTCCTGATACACTATTTGGTGCAACTTACTGTGTACTTGCTCCAGAGCATGCGCTTGTTGCAGAAATTACAACTGCGGATCAAAAAGAAGCAGTAGAAGCGTACATTGATTCTGTAAAAGCGAAAAGTGATTTAGAGCGTACAGAACTTGCGAAAGAAAAAACAGGCGTATTTACTGGTGCTTATGCAATTAACCCAGTAAACGGTGAGAAATTACCAATATGGATTGCTGACTATGTACTTGCAACTTACGGAACAGGTGCTGTAATGGCAGTTCCAGCCCACGATGAGCGTGATTATGAGTTTGCACAAGTATTTAGCCTTCCAATGAAAGAAGTTGTAAAAGGCGGAGACATCACGAAAGAAGTATATACAGGTGATGGTCCACACGTAAACTCAGCATTTCTTGATGGTCTAAATAAAGAAGAAGCAATTGCAAAAATGATTGAATGGCTTGAAGTAACAAGTGCAGGAAATCAAAAAGTAACATACCGTCTTCGTGACTGGTTATTCAGTCGTCAACGTTACTGGGGTGAGCCAATTCCAGTTATCCATTGGGAAGATGGCACAATGACAGCTGTGAAAGAAGAAGAATTACCATTAGTTCTTCCAAAAACAGAAAACATTCGTCCATCTGGTACAGGTGAATCACCACTTGCAAACATCGAAGAGTGGGTAAATGTTGTCGATCCTGAGACTGGTAAAAAAGGTCGTCGTGAAACAAATACAATGCCGCAATGGGCTGGTAGCTGCTGGTACTACCTACGTTACATCGATCCAAACAACAGCGAAGCACTTGTAGATCCTGAAAAAGTAAAACAATGGCTTCCAGTTGATATTTATATCGGCGGTGCAGAGCACGCTGTACTTCACTTACTATATGCTCGTTTCTGGCATAAAGTATTATATGATATCGGTGTGGTTCCAACGAAAGAGCCATTCCAACAATTATTTAACCAAGGTATGATTCTAGGTGAAAATAACGAGAAAATGAGTAAATCAAAAGGGAATGTTGTAAACCCTGATGATATCGTAGCAAGCCATGGTGCAGATACACTTCGTCTTTACGAAATGTTCATGGGACCATTAGATGCTTCAATTGCTTGGTCTGAAAATGGTCTTGACGGAGCTCGTCGTTTCTTAGATCGTGTATGGCGTCTATTTGTTCAAGATAACGGTGAACTAAGTGAGAAAATCACAGATGCCTCTAATCAAGAACTTGAGAAAGCATACCATCAAACAGTGAAGAAAGTTACAGAAGACTATGCAGAGCTTCGCTTTAACACTGCGATTTCTCAAATGATGATGTTCATTAACGATGCATATAAAACAGAAGTACTTCCGAAAGAATATGTAGAAGGTTTCGTGAAAATGATTGCACCAGTTGCACCGCACGTTGCGGAAGAACTTTGGAGCAAGCTTGGACACAGTGAAACAATCACATATGCAAGCTGGCCAACATTTGATGAGTCTAAACTTGTAGAAGATGAAGTTGAAATCGTTGTTCAAGTTATGGGGAAAGTTCGTGCGAAACTGAAAACGAAAAAAGACGCATCAAAAGAAGAAATGGAACAACTTGCTATCGAAGTAGTGAAAGAACAAATTGAAGGGAAAACAGTTCGTAAAGTAATTGTTGTTCCTGGAAAACTTGTTAATATCGTTGCAAATTAATAGGAAAGAGCAGTCCTTATGAGAGGGCTGCTCTTTTTTTTAGACAACTGAAAAATGAGTGGAATTCCCTTATAGACAAACACCTATTCTTGTATGAGAAATATGATAACAAAGGCAGGTTAAATTGAGAGAAAGAGGTGAAAGAAATGAAAGGGATGGATAATAATGCACCGCACGGCTTTATGATAGGTGAGGATGGCTATGCACAAATGCTAATGGGAGGAGCTGGACAACAAGGATATGGTGGGAACCCAACATGGATGGGCGGATCATCAGAAGGAGTTCCTACATCTGTAGCTGGAGCGCAAACAGGAATGCCAACATTCGTGGGAGGAGCGCAGGGTGGAGTTCCTATAGGAGTACCAACTACATTTCCGGCATTTGTAGGAGGAGCACAAGGTGGAGTTCCTGTAGGGGCACCAACTACATTTCCGGCATTTGTAGGAGGAGCACAAGGTGGAGTTCCTGTAGGGGCACCAACTACATTTCCAACATTTGTAGGCGGGGCACAATCTGGCTTCCCTGCACCAGTTGGTCCGCAACCAGGATTTGGTGGTGTTGCTCCTATTCTAGTAGGAGGAGTAGGTCCACAAATGATTCATGGTCATCACGTCCATCACGTCCATCACGGTCACCACCAACATCACGGTCACCACCAACATCATGGTCACCACCAACATCACGGTCACCACCAACATCATGGTCACCACCAGCAACACGGTCACCACCAGCAACACGGTCACCACCAGCAACACGGTCACCACCAGCAACACGGTCATCATCAGCAACACGGTCATCATCAGCAACAAGTACATCATCATGGTCACCATCAAATTCATCCACAGGCTGTTTTATATCAAACACAACACCATGGTCAGCATCAACACCATGGTCAGCATCAACACCATGGTCAGCATCAACACCATGGCCAGCATCAACACCATGGTCAGCATCAACACCATGGTCAGCATCAACATCATGGTCAGCATCAACACCATGGCCAGCATCAACACCATGGTCAACAACATCAAACATGGTATGGCGGAGCGGGAAGTGCAGGAAGTACTGCAGGAACAGCGGGCGCGGCAGGGCATGCTGGACACGGACACTAATAGAGTAAATGAAAAACATAAAAAAATTCTCTTGTACGCAAGGGGATTTTTTATTTTGGGAATAGTAAGGAGGAGAGGAGGTGCATTACATATGGGAAAAGGTAGAAGTAATAATGCTGGTAAAAAGCAACCGAATTTCGATGATTCATCTAATTTCGCTAAACAAAGTCAACCGACAGAAAAGAAGAAAAAATAAAGTGAAACTTTAATCAGTGGGGGTTTTCTTCATCCCCACTGATTATTAGCCCTCACCAATCGGGCTTTTACGGGCAGTTTATCTCTCACCTAACTTCTTTGCTTTCACCGAATTTTGAGGTGGGGGTATTACTGCCCGTTAATGCGGGATAAACAAAAAGGAGCTCTCTTCATAAAGAGAGCTCCTTTTTCAGATATATCGGCGTTTCGACACGACATATAGTTCGCTCGAAAAAATAAGACATAAGTGCGGGGCTTAACTTCCCGCGAATGGTAGCCTATTCAATCTTATTTCCCTGCTTTTGCTAATGCTTCTTGGCGTTGACGCTCAATTTCAGCACGTAACTGTGGTTCTGGTGCTTGCCAGCCTTCTGGTTTTAAAATTTTGCCATCGCCTTCACGGAAACGTGGTTTTCCGTCAGGGAATAGTTTTGCCATATTTGCATTGTTTACAATTTCAAAGCCTTTATCGGGACGAACTCCCATTTCTGCAAATGTTCCAAATGCGAAATAGATAAGGTCAATTAACGCATCATATTGATCTTCTACAGTATTAGCTTCTAAAAATTCCTCTAACTCTTCTTGCATAAAGCTTGCGCGAATTTTTGCGCGTTCTTCTGTTAATTTTGTTGGTACATCTGTAACAGGGTGTCCAAATACCTCGTGCATTTTTGCAACAAGTTCATATCCTTTATCTAAACCTTTTTCGTTAGCCATGTTGTTTCATCCTTTCACGTTTTGTGCCGAACTTTATTGTAACATAAGGAGATTGTTTAATAAAAAAAACACCTTATAAAATAAGATGTTCTTTCCCTACTCTTCTTTCTTTATTAAAAATGATAAAGCGAGATCAATTCCGAACATCCCAACAAGTAGTGTCGGTACGACAACAAGTAAATAACGTGTAAATGAAACATTTTTTAAGTATGTATGAGCAAATAAAAAGACGCCGAGAAACAGAATACCATTTAAAATAGGTTTTACTAACTTTTTAGACATAAGCTCCCCCGTAAATATCTTTTTTCTTTATGTAAGTATTATCAAAAAACTCCTCTCTCCGTTGTATCATGCCCGGAAGAGGAGTTCAATCATTATCTGACATTTTGAGGAAACTATATTTCATATTATTCGATTACACCGGAGTTTGAAATATCAACTTCATATTTTACTGTGATAGGAACGTCTTTGTACATTTTTTTCCATTCTGCTAATTTAAATGGTCGATAGTGTTGTCTAAATTTAGCTCCTAGCCCAAGAGGATCAACATTTAAAGATTTTAATTTTTTGATGAGTTTTGTGGCTTCAGTATTTAAGCTTTTTTCAACTTCTTGTGATATTTTTTTTGTGTTCTGTTTATTTTCTAGGTTTACTTGTTTCGAAAGTTCTAAGATACGTGCATCTATTTTTACTTTAATTAAAAAGGAAGGCTTTCCAGCTTTTATATTTACAGTATACGTTGGCTTGGAGCGTATATTATTGATCATTACATATCCATTATTACTTTTAAATTCGTGTGAATCTAACCGATGTTTTTCCAATAACCCCTTAAATACGAACATATCTTGTCGATCAATTTTTCCGACATACTTATCCTTTTTTAAAAGTCCAATGCCAGTGATTTTGATTTTGTCTTTACTCTTTTTTAGGATAGGCATATAAGAGTCTTGGCCTTCACGATAATAACGAAATGCACCTAAATGTAAATTATCAGTTGGTACGGGGCCAGTTTGCATGTTATGCTCTAACATTTTTTTTATATAGATAGCCACATTAGAAGAAGTTGTATATTTTCCTTTTAATAGCTCAGGTCCATTTCCTTCTAATAATCCAACATACACTGAGTTTCCGATGCTGACATCGCGAATCAGGGTATCAAAGGAGGTCGACAATCCTTTTTTTGCAATTCTTGTAGTAAATAAAGCAACGCGCATTTGTCCGCTTGCAAATGGTTGAGAAGATTCCAAAGAAGTATCAGCTTTTACTTGTTTAACGGCATTTGCTATTCCTTCAAAGACCTGTACTTTATTTCCTTTTCGCTGCACCGGACAAACCGATGTTACCTTTATTTTATTATTTTTTGCTGTATCAAAAACAACCCCTTGAATTAACTGAACATCATCAACAATATTTTTTTGCAAACAGCCTGTTATGATGAATAAACAAATACATGAAAGAAGAATTAGTTTTTTCTTGATTTTTTCCATTTTCTTTTCACCCACACGATAAGAAATAAGATTGGGATGTAAACATATATAAGCCAAAGACTAACTTTGGAAGTATGACTAATAAAATCGTTGATATCATGCCTGTTTGTTAAAAGTTGTGACACAATAATTGTAATGAACATGAAAGAAAGTAAAATGTATTTTTGCTTTACATGAAAGATTTCATGTGTTCCTCTTGTAGCAGCCCATAATGGAAGAATAAAACTTGTAAGAATTACAAGTGCATAGCCGGAGATGGCAATGTACTCTAGTCGTTCGATAAAGGGTAATTGAATAACTTGTGTCATGGAAAGCTGAGACCAAATTGTTTTTGATAACTGTTTTTCGCTAAAAAAAGCGAATGCCAAAATCGTGCTAAATAAATATAAAATGTTAGAGAATAATACACCATATTGTGCAAATTTATGAGATTTCTCGGGATTCTTCACAAATGGGTATGCCATAAGAAAAATTTCAAAGCCCGTCATAGTATAAATTGACAATTGGGATGCTTTTAAAATATTTCCCAAAGAATGCGTAAAAACAGGAAGTAAATTTTCCCAATGCGCGTACTTGAACATAAATAGGCTAAGAAAAATATAACCTAGTGTCCCACTAATTGAAACGACACAGATACCAGTGATGATGCGGAATCCTGATGAGATGATGTAGTAACTTAATAAACATAAAAAGGCGGTGAACATCCAAGTGGACCCGGTAGGAAACATCCATACTTGAACAATCTCAACATACGTTCGAACAACGGATATACTCGCAACCAAAAAATACAGCATGAATACAATATTAATGCCATTACCGAGCCACTTTCCAAAGGTTTGGTGATGAAGGTCTATTAGGTTGCCTTCTGTATTTTTTAATAAGTAATACATCATCCAAACGAGAATGTGAATGATGATTCCTGTGATGAGAACACCAATCCAAGCGTCGTAGCCCGCAGCTTTGGCGATAATGCGTGCAAATCCGAGAACTCCAGCGCCGAACTGTGCACTATGAATCAAGAAGAAAACAAAGATAGGAGATATTTGATATTTTGTTTTGACTTTACTCATATGTGCACCTCGTTTCTTATTCATCAAAATCAGATGTATGTTTTGTTGAAATCCCATGTGCTGATTTTTTTACGTGTTGCGGCCTTGCTTGAATATCTCTTGTATCAATCATAGATAATGGAAACCGAATCCAAGAGTCTTTTAGTGATTGTCGCCTTGCTGGATAAAAGAGCGCGAATGGTTTCTGTAAAGAAGAAAGCCTGAATAGATGAGTAAATAAAAAGATAAAACCTAGTGAAATTCCGAATAGTCCACCTAATTCTGCAAATAAAAGGAATGGGAATCGTAGTAAGCGAACTGCGTTCCCCATCTTATAAATCGGTGTGATAAAGGAAGCTAACGCGGATAAGGCGACAATGATTAATAAAATATTACTTGTTAGTCCTGCTTGTACAGATGCTTGTCCGATTACGATACCGCCTACAATACCGAGTGTTTGGCCTACTTTCATTGGTAGTCTAGCCCCAGCCTCTCTAAGTAAATCAATAACCAGTTCTAGAAAGAGTGCTTCTATTAAAGGTGGGAAAGGAACTTGTGCTCTTGATAAAATTAATGTTTCGAGTAAATCGCTTGGAATTAATTCGTAATGATAACTTAAAATGGCAACATATAATGGTGCTGCGCAGATGGAAAACAGAACAGCAATGAGTCGTAAAAATCTTGAAAACGTAGCGTAAAGCCAAGATACGTTGTAATCCTCTGGCGAAACAAAAAAATCAAAGTATGAAACAGGAGTGAGTAAGACGCTCGGTGAACCATCTACAAAAATAGCGATTTTTCCATCAATTAATGCGGTCGTTACTCGGTCTGTACGTTCTGTATTAATAAATAGTGGGAAGATTGATTTTTCTCCCATCAATTCTTGAATATAGGAACTGTCGTTGATTTGATCGTATTCAATTGTACGAAGTGACTCTTCTAAATAATCAACACTGTCTTTTTCAGCAAGGTTCTCTAAATACATCATGACAACTTTTGTTTTAGAGAATGTCCCAATGATAACCTCTTTTGTTTGTAGTGCTAACACTGGAAGGCGTTTCCGTACTAAGTTAAGATTCGTATCAAGATCCTCTACAAATCCCTCTTGTGGACCAATAACTGTAGATTCATTTAATGGAATAGATGGCGCCCGATAATTATCAATTGTGATATTTGCTAAGATACATTTTTGATCTTGTTCATGTAACTGTACGATAGCGTGCCCTTTTAAAACCATATCTTCGATTTTTTGAAGATCATTTGTGATCGTAATTCCGCTCATTGGAATATGCTCTTTTAATTCTTCTAATGTAGAACACGTATGCTCTAATAAAGCTGGCATTAAATACTTTTGTAATTTTTCACCATCAAGCGATGGCCGGTAATAAGAAATCCAATACGGCATTGTTTCATCATCTGATGTGTGATAACTTACAAAATCACTAGATGTTTTTAGGTTTTCTAATAAATCTTGAAGAGAGTGAACCTTTTCTTTCTCGGGTTTACTGAAATCATAAATGCTATTGCTACTATTATTTTGCTGCTTGCCTGGTGTTTGCTGGTCTTGTTTAGTAGCTTGTGCAGATTGATGTTGTTTGTTTTGTGTTTGCTGGTCTTGTTTAGTAGCTTGGGCAAATTGATGTTGTTTGTTTTGTGTTTGCGCGTCTTGTTTAGTACCTTGAGCAGATTGATGTTGTTTGTTTTGTGTTTGCTGGTCTTGTTTAGTAGCTTGGGCAGATTGATGTTGTTTGTTTTGTGTTTGCGCGTCTTGTTTAGTACCTTGAGCAGATTGATGTTGTTTGTTTTGTGTTTGCGCGTCTTGTTTAGTACCTTGAGCAGATTGATGTTGTTTGTTTTGTGTTTGTTCCTCTTGTTTAGTAGTTTGATTTTGCTCTTTTGAATCTGTTTTACTTGATTTTTTTTTCTTTCGAAACCATTTCCATATCATACGTATTCCCTCTTTAACTCATGTAAGATAATGTTAGTTTATGGCGTATTTTGTATATTATGCACATGTTTATGGGGAATCAAAAATCCTTTTTGTTAAAAGAAGGGTTTCTTTTGGAAACGTAAAAGTGTTTTGGTAAACGGGATAGATTTGTTATGGAGGATTGATATATAATGACGTATTTACAATGGAGTAGAAATTTATGATGTATGTAAAAAAAGAAAGCTTTCATTTAAAAAAGTTTACATTTGAAAATGGCATAAAGATCCCTGTTCAGATTGGATATGAGACGTACGGTAAATTAAATCGGGAAAAATCAAATGCGATTTTAGTCTGTCATTATTTTAGTGCAACAAGCCATGCGGCAGGAAAATATACGGAGCAAGATCTCATTCCTGGTTGGTGGGACGGACTGATTGGACCGGGTAAAGCAATTGATACCGATCGCTATTTTGTGATATGTACCGATAATCTTTGTAATGTACAAGTGAAAAATCCTTACGTGATTACAACGGGACCAAAGTCAGTTAATCCAATAACGGGATCTGAATATGGGATGGGGTTTCCAGTATTTACATTTTTAGATGTAGCACGTGTGCAATATGAATTAGTGAATGCAATGGGAATTACAAGGTTACATGCGGTAATCGGACCATCAGCTGGTGGAATGATTGCGCAGCAATGGGCTGTTCGTTATCCCCATATGGTAGAGCGAATGATTGGTGTAATTACGAATCCGCAAAATCCGGTTGTGACATCGGTTAATGTTCTGCAAAATGCAATTGAAGCTATTCAGTTAGATCCAAAATGGAATGATGGAAATTATGGGGATGAACAGCCGACGAAAGGGCTGCATTTAGCAGGGAAAATGATGTTTATAAATGGGTTTGATGCTCAGTATTATGAAACGACATTTCTGCGTAATAGTGCGGAAACGCTACCTTATGAGAATTTCTCAGCACGGACTTCATTTGAACAAAATATAAATGCATTGACACTTCAAAATATTACTTTTGTGGATGCGAATTCATGGATGTATACAGCGAAAGCAACGTTATTACATGATCTTGCACACGGTTTTTCCTCTTTAGAAGGGGCACTTTCTCAAATAGAGGCAGATGTGCTTATGATTCCGTGTAAACAAGATTTACTGCAACCTTCTCGTTATAATTATAAAATGGTAGAGCTGCTCCAGAAACAAGGGAAATACGCAGAGGTTTATGAGATTGAAAGTATTAATGGCCATATGGCTGGTGTATTTGATGTTCATTTATTTGAAAAGAAAGTGGATGAGTTTTTAAAGAGAAGAGTGTTTGTATAAGTGCAAATTGAAAAAAGCACATAAAACCTAATCTTTAGGTGGAAGAGAGCATTTGGCCATGCATAGAAGCGATCAGCCCCTTTTTTCTGCCCCGTGCCAAGTGAAAACAAAGAGAGAAAACAAGTAGCGGTCACTTTTGGTTCTTCGGAGCCGCGACTTATACGCTTGAAAAATTGAAATAAATATATAGCAATGTGTGAAAAAAGGTGCGAGCCGTTAAGCGAGCACCTTCTTTTTAGATGATTTTTAAACGGAAGACGTATGTAGCAATGCATAATCCAAGGCAAGCGATACTAAGTAATAAATAAAAGAATGCTCGTTCTTGAGAGGATCGTGTGGGTCTTCTTTTGTTAAATATACCGAGTGAAATGATAGCGAAAATTAAAAAAATGAGACCTATAATGAAAAGAAAAAGTGTCATGTCGATCGACTCCTTTCGTAAAACAAGTATATTGAGGATACAATGTGAGAGGTAGATTTGTAAATGTAATAAATTCACAAATGAGTTGAGGAATAATGCAAATGAGGGAATTTTCACTTCTTTGCGTTCGTAATTTTCCATGCTAAAATTGGTGATGAATAGATGAGTAGAGAAAAAATTTACTACGTCAACTACCCTTCACTTAAATACGAACGCGTTTTGAAGTGGGGACTTCTTTCGGAAATACGTTAAAGTTTTAATTATATTAAGGAGGAACGACATATGACAGAAGTAAAAACAATTACAACAGAAGAAGTGCAAGAGCGCTTAGAAAACGGGGAAACGTTATTTTTAGTAGATGTACGTGAAGATGAGGAAGTAGCACAAGGGAAAATTCCAGAAGCTGTACATATTAAAATGGGTGATATTCCAAATAAAGTAGAATTCTTTGATAAAGAAAATGAGTATATTTTTATTTGTCGATCAGGAATGCGCAGTGAAAATGTATGTCATTATTTAAATGAACAAGGGTTTAAAACAGTGAATATGGTCGGCGGTATGCTGCAATATGAAGGTGAAATTCAATAATTCATTTTTAAAACTTGAAACGCGTCTGTTTCAAGTTTTTTTCTTTTGCATACAGTGTATACAAGAATTGTTTTTCGCATATGAGTGAGCAACAATTCCTGCGATTATAATCGATTTATATAGAAAGGAGGGAGGATGGTGAGTGCGCGAATTCGTAAAATAAAGATTGTTAATAACACAGGAGCTGTTAATGTAGGTGATTGTTATACTATTGAACCATTTGCTGCTTTGAAAATATATGCTGGTTCTGGTGGATCGAGCATCGCTACTTTTTTGAATGGAAAACGGATGCCGTCAGTTACTCCTAGGACGCCAGAATTCCTTCCACCACTAGAAACAAGTGAATTAACATTAGGTTCATAACAGAAAGGTTGACTGGTCATGCCGGCAAATATTAAAGAGTTTGTGATTGTAAATAACTATGGGAATTTATTTACGGGGGATAACTTGCGGGATACTTCATTTGTTGCATCAAAGACATATAGTGGAGCAACAGGGCCAACTTGTATTGATGTTGTGACTGTAATAGGAACGGCAACAAATCTTTGCTTGAACCCAGGGGATGTAGTGACAACGACGTATACGAAAGGTTCAGCGATTGGAACAAGTATGAGCACGAATACCGCTCCAAGTGCCAACACGTCAGGTACTATGCAAGCTGTTCCGAATGCGGATAGCTTGGATTCTGTACCAGGTTTATAGAAAGAGTCCTCTACTAAAAGTAGGGGATTTTCTTATTTTTTCATTGTTTACGCCTTTTTCGTACATATGGTTGTCAAGGAGAACAAGGAGAGGGAAAAGGTGGGGGCTTGCTGCCTGCAGATAGCGGGATAAATTGGATGTTCAATACCTTTGTTGTAATAGAAACAAGAGGTTCACCTAGTAATAATATAAAATCACTATTTATTTGGGTTAGTGTCAGATACTGCCGTAGTAAAACGATTTATAAAAGGAAACGCATTATTTTAGTAGATAGAGAATATTAGAAGTCTGGGAATTTATATTTTTATAATATGTAAAAAACACAATTCTTTATTAATATCATTCGGTTATCATATAATAATGCTTGATAGATAAATAGATAGAGAGAAGGGGAAAGTGAATCTATGAAAAAGAATATGAAAGTTTTAGTGATGGCAGTTGGTCTAACAATTATGGGATCAACGACAGCTGCTTATGCAAGCCCTGGTGGATTGGACAAAAATGGTGGACATACTTGCCGAACAAACTGTGGGAAATATGGGCTTGAAACAGGAGAATACCATTATCATAACAATTGGAAACAAGATAATGGAAAGTGGTATTTCTATGATCAAAATGGAACGAAAGCGAAAGGTTGGCAACAAGTAGGTACGATATGGTATTACTTTAACGGAAATGGAGCAATGCAAACAGGCTGGCAACAAGTAGGTACGACATGGTATTACTTCAACGGAAGCGGAGCAATGCAAACAGGCTGGCAAGCAATTAGCGGCACATGGTACTACTTCAACGGAAGCGGAGCAATGCAAACAGGCTGGCAAGCAATTAGCGGCACATGGTACTACTTCAACGGAAGCGGAGCAATGCAAACAGGTTGGCAAGCAATTGATGGAAAATGGTACTACTTCAACGGAAGTGGGGCAATGCAAACAGGTTGGCAACTCATTAAAGGAGTAAAGTACTATTTCGAAAGTAATGGTGCTTGGAATCCGAATAAATAGTAAAATGAATATGGAAGATTAACGGAAAAATAAAATAGCACCTATCTTATTTTTATAGGATAGGTGCTATTTTTTATTGGATTTTTGCTTTTTCAGATTCAATAGGTTGTCTTTTTCGATAAATAACATAACTGCGTCGTAAATATTTCACTGGAACGCTAAAGACATGTACAAGTCTTGTAAATGGCCATGTTGCAAAGAGCCCCATCGCTGCAATGATATGGATTTTAAACCAAATAGGTACTTCTGCCATATATTCTGCTTTCGGCTGAAAAACAAAGAGGCTGCGGAACCATGGACCAATTGTTGTTCGATAATCAAATCCTTTTGCATCAATATTGAAAAATGTAGAGGATAGACCTGCTAACATTACAATGAACAAGAGGACGAGGGCGACATAATCTCCTTTTGTACTTGTTGCGATAATGCGTTTTACTGTAAAGCGACGATACATTAAAATCACTAAACCAACAATTGAAGCAATTCCTGCAGGAAGACCGAAGCCGATAGCGACTATATGATACATATGCTCAGAAATACCAAAAGAGGTATATACAAATTCTGGTATTAATATTCCCATGATGTGTCCACCGATTACAAACATAATGCCAAAGTGAAAGAGTAAACTTCCGATTCGGAGCATTTTCTTCTCTAATAGTTCGCTAGATTTTGATGTCCAGCCAAATTGATCATAGTTGTATCTGAAAATGTGTCCACCGATAAAGATTGCGAAAATGATATAGGGGAACAGCACCCATAAAAATTGATCCATCATTTTGACGACACTCCTTTCTAATTCGCTTGTACTCCCCAGGCATCGATGGCGAGGAGAATGGCAGCAAGAATTGGTTCGTACATACAATTTGCTTCTTTTAACTGTCCGTGCAATGCTTGTATATCTTTCGTGTATCTACTCATAATTGGTTCGCTATCTTCTTCATTTGCGTTTGCGAGAAACTCAAGTAGAAGCGGTAGATAATCAGGTAGTTCTTTATCTGTTACCGCAAAGCCAGCTTTTTGATAGTGTTGTTTTAGCTCTAATAATTCAATTCCACGCTCTCTTTGTTCACCTGTGTTCATGTAAGTGAGATACATATTTGTTTTCTTTCCAAAGTCGAATGTATATACGTAAGAATCAATGAGTTGATCGTTTGTTTTTTCTTGAGCTTGTTTGATGAAAGCTGTAAGCAACGTGTGAATTTCTTCATGCGTAATCGTATCAATTGTTTCTTGTAGTTCTGGTAAAGCTTCTCTCCATCCTGTTTCAGGATAGGAGAGAAGGAAGGAAGCACAAGAAAAAGCAGTTTGTAAACCTTGTTTCATAGCTATTACCTCCTTAGTTTAAGAGAGTGTCATACAAGAACCTGGGCCGCCTGCGAAGGAAAGGCCGCAGCTTCCTTGTTCACTATATAAATCTGCAACTTGTTCACGGTGAGATGTAGGGATAACGAAACGGTCTTTATATTTTGCAATCGCAAGAAGGCGATACATATCTTCTACATCTTCTTTTGTTAAACCGAGTTCTTTTAATACAGCTTCATCTGGTTCTTTATTAATTTGCAGTGCTCTCATATGAGTTCGCATAACAGCCATTTTTTTCAATGTAAGACGAATATGTGATTCATCTCCTGCAGTAAGTAAGTTAGCTAAATATTGAATTGGAATACGCATATTATCAATAGCAGGGAAAATTTCTTCTGCTTGCCAGTTGCTTCCTTTCCCTTCCACCATATTCATAATCGGGCTCAGCGGTGGAATATACCAAACCATCGGCATTGTCCGGTACTCTGGGTGAAGAGGAAGGGCGATTTTCCAATCAATAATCATTTTATAAATTGGTGATTCTTGAGCCGCTTTAATCCATTCTTCAGGAATACCTTGTTTTTTTGCTTCCGCAGCTACTTCTGGATCATTTGGATCTAAGAAGACAGTAAGCTGAGATTCATATAAATCTTTTTCGTCTTCGACAGAAGCGGCTTCCTTTACTTTGTCAGCGTCATATAACATTACCCCAATATAACGAATACGTCCTACGCATGTTTCCGAGCAAATCGTTGGCATACCAGCTTCGATACGCGGGAAGCACATTGTACATTTTTCTGCTTTATTTGTTTGCCAGTTAAAATATACTTTTTTATATGGACAAGAAGAAACGCAGAATCGCCAAGCGCGGCATGCATTTTGATCAACAAGGACAATCCCGTCTTCTTCACGTTTATACATCGCTCCAGATGGGCAAGAAGAAACGCAAGATGGATTCATACAATGTTCGCAAATGCGAGGCAGATACATCATAAAGACATTCTCGAAATCTGTTTTAATATCTTCTTCCATTTTCTTGACGTTCGGATCTTGCAAGCCTGTTATATGTCCGCCTGCTAAATCGTCTTCCCAGTTTGGGCCCCATTCAATTTTGTCGATAAACTCTCCAGTAATTGCTGATTTTGGGCGAGCTACCGGTTGATGTTTTCGCTGCGGACTATTTGTTAATGTTTCATAATCATAGTTCCAAGGTTCAAAGTAATCATCGATTGTAGGTTGATCTGGGTTATGAAAAATGTTCATGAGACGTTTCATTTTTGAACCGGATTTTAGCTGGATTTCACCGTTTTTTAATTCCCAGCCGCCTTTATATTTTTCTTGATCTTCCCACTGTTTTGGATAACCAATCCCAGGTTTTGTTTCCACGTTGTTGAAATACATATATTCAGCACCTGGACGATTCGTCCAGGTGTTTTTGCACGTTACGCTACAAGTATGGCAGCCGATGCATTTATCTAGGTTCATTACCATTCCGACTTGCGCTTTAATCTTCAAGCCAATCTACCTCCTTCAGTTTGCGGATCACGACGTTTAAGTCACGCTGGTTACCAGTTGGACCGTAGTAGTTAAATCCATAGCTTAATTGACCGTATCCACCAATCATATGTGTTGGTTTTACATGAATGCGGGTTGGGCTATTATGCGTTCCTCCGCGGTTGCTCGTTAATTTTGTACCAGGCACATTAATATGACGGTCTTGTGCGTGGTGCATAAAGGCCATTCCTCTTGGTATGCGGTGCGTTACAACGGCACGTGCTACGACAACGCCGTTACGGTTAAAGCATTCGATCCAGTCATTATCACTAACACCAGCTTCGGCGGCGTCATCTTTGTTCATCCAAACAGTTGGACCACCACGGAACAGCGTTAACATCGGTAAGGAATCGAAGTACATACTATGAATCGACCACTTATTATGCGGTGTTAAATAGTTTAGTGTAATTTCTTTTCCTTCTACCTCAGGGCGTGATTTACGGAACGGTTTATGTTGCAAGATTGGCTTGAATGTTGCCATTGTTTCACCGAATTCCTTCATCATATCGTGATCTAAGTAGAACGATTGTCGTCCAGTTATCGTTCTCCAAGGGATAAGGCGCTCAACATTTGTTGTAAATGGTGAGTAACGGCGTCCCCCTTTTTCAGAACCAGTAAAGGCAGGGGAAGTAATCACCGTTTTTGGCTGCGCAGTAATCTGTTCGAATGTAAAGCATTCTTCTTCGCGTTCTTCTGCTAAATCGCGCAGATGTAAATCTGTTTGTTTTTCAAGAGCTTCCCATGCTTTTACAGCCATATGACCGTTCGTTGTAGAAGAAAGGGTTAACACCGCTTCAGCAGCATTGATTGCTTCTGTTATATCAGGGCATCCTTTGGCGATAGAGTCAGTGCGAATAACGCCTAATCGACTCTTTAATTGTTCATATTCTTTTTCTGCAGACCAAGAAATCCCTTTCGTACCAATTGGCTGCTTCCCAGTGTTTGGTCCAAGCGCTGTCATCTTGTCATAAATTGTTTTATAATCTCGTTCTACAACATGAATTTGCGGCATTGTCTTTCCTGGTATTGGTTCACACTCACCTTTGCTCCAATCTTTAATCTTGCCAAGCGGCTGTGCCAATTCTTGCGGTGTATCATGAAGAAGTGGTGTTGCTACAACTTCTTTCATCGGATCAAGATCAAGTTCTGTTGCTAAATCAGAGACTGCTTTAGAAAGGGAACAGAAAATATCCCAGTCAGAGCGTGCTTCCCACGGTGAACCGATTGCCGGATTAAATGGATGTACGAACGGATGCATATCTGTACTACTTAAATCGTGTTTTTCATACCAAGTTGAGGCAGGAAGGACGATATCAGAATAAAGTGCTGTTCCAGCCATACGGAAATCTAAGTTAATCAGTAGATCAAGCTTTCCTTCAGGTGCTTCTTCATGCCACTTTATTTCTTCTGGTCGTAATGAATCGCTATCGTCATTCATTAATCCGTTTGTTGTACCTAATAAATGTTTTAAGAAATACTCGTGCCCTTTACCAGAACTTGAGATTAAGTTTGCGCGCCATACGAATAAATTGCGCGGGAAGTTATTTTTGTTATCTGGGTCTTCAATTGCAAATTTAAGTTCTTTTTCTTTTAGCTTTTGCGCAACATATTTTCCGATTTCTTCCCCCGTTGTTGCGCCACTAGCGACAGCTTCTTTATATAGTTCAATTCCATTCTTCTCGAATGTTGGATAAGAAGGTAACCAACCAAGACGAGCAGCTAACACATTGTAATCACCGTGATGTTGATAGCGTGAGTTGCCGACAACTGGCGATGCTAAATGGCCAACTGGTGTATCTTCATAGCGCCACTGATCTGTTACAAAATAGAAGAAGGATGTACCGTTTTGTAATTTCGGCGGACCTTGCCAGTCTTTTGCCATTGCAATTGTTTGCCAGCCTTCTGCCGGACGTAATTTTTCTTGCCCAACATAATGCGCCCAACCGCCACCGTTTACACCTTGTGCACCAACGAGAAGAACAAGATTTAGAACCGCGCGATAAATCGTATCAGAGTTAAACCAATGGTTAATACCAGCGCCGACAATAATCATCGAGCGTCCATTTGTATCAACAGCATTTTGAGCAAACTCACGAGCGATTTGAATAATCAGTTCTCGTTTTACTCCGGTCACTTTTTCTTGCCATGCTGGTGTAAATGGAACATCATCATTGAAGTCTTTCGGTTCTTGCCCGCCAAGTCCGCGGTTGACACCGTAGTTTGCTAACGTTAAGTCGTACACAGTTGTAACGAAAATGTCGCCTTTTTCTGTTGCAATTTTTTTCACTGGAATTGTTCGCTCTAATATTTTGTTTCCGTCATCGGAGAAGTATGGAATTTGTACAGTTTCAACTGCATCTTCCATGCCAAGTAAAGAAAGGCGTGGATCAATTTTTTCGCCTGTTTGCTCGTCTTCTAAACGTAAGTTCCATTTCTTTTCGTTATCCCAGCGTGACCCCATTGTGCCATGAGGCGTTGCAAAATTATTGGTGTTTTCGTTCCAAAGAACAGGTTTCCATTCGCCAAGCTTTGTTTCACGACCAATATCATTCGCGTTTAAGAAACGATCTGCAACAAATTGGTCTCCTTGTTGTTTTAATGTGACAAAGAACGGAAAATCAGTATATTGTTTTGCATAATTTGTGAAGTATTCCACTTGGTTGTCTACGTAAAACTCTTGTAAGATGACGTGTCCCATTGCCATCGCAAGCGCACCGTCTGTACCTTGTTTTACGCTAATCCAATCATCAGCAAATTTTGTGGATTCAGCAAAGTCAGGACTTACGGAAACGACTTTCGTTCCTTTATAACGGACCTCCGCTAAGAAATGGGCATCTGGTGTTCTTGTCATTGGTACGTTTGAACCCCATGTCATAATGTAACCAGAGTTGTACCAATCACTACTTTCAGGTACATCTGTTTGATCACCCCAAATTTGCGGAGAAGCTGGTGGTAAGTCAGCGTACCAATCGTAGAAGCTGAGCATAGGTCCACCCATGAGCTGCATAAAGCGGCTACCAGCAGCGTGACTTAACATCGACATAGCTGGAATTGGTGAGAAACCAACATTTCGGTCTGGACCATATTTGATCACTGTGTATAGTAAGGAAGCAGCGACTAGTTGTAATACTTCATCCCAACTAGCACGAATGAAGCCGCCTTTACCACGCGCCTCTTTATAAGTACGTGCTTTTTCAGGGTTTTCCACAATGCTTTTCCAAGCGTCTAGCGGTGATTTGTGATTTTGAAGTTCCTCTTGCCACATATTCCAAAGGACACCACGTACATATGGATATTTCACGCGAAGTGGACTATAAATGTACCAAGAAAAACTTGCCCCACGCGGACATCCACGCGGTTCAAAATCTGGCATATCAGGGCCGGTAGAAGGATAGTTCAGTTCTTGACCTTCCCAAGTTACAATTCCATCTTTCACATAAATATTCCAGCTGCAAGAACCAGTGCAGTTAACACCGTGTGTAGAACGGATTACTTTATCGTGTTGCCATCGTTTTCTATACACGTTTTCCCATTCACGGTCTTCATATGTTTCTTGTGTATGATTGTCGTTATAGCGATCTATCGGAGAAAAATATTTTAAACGTTTCATTAATGCTGAAGGTTTCTTTTTCATACTGTTCACTCCTTTATTGCGTCTCTCTTGCTTATTTTCACTATAAGAGAGCATACAAAATAGAGATGTGATATCTATCACAGTTCAACAGATTGTCAAAAATCAGATTGATATTAAAAAAAATTCCGAAAGGTTGTGACATTCTGCACAGTACAGAGAGAGTTTTTTATGTAGAGTAAAGGAGAAAGAAAAAAGAGTAGCATCTCAAATAGAGAGGCTACTCAATGCTACAAATAGAGGTAGGGCAATCTTCACAAGCAATTTCACATTTTAAAAATTGTAAATTATGAATGGTAATCTTTCCTTTATGGATAGAAATAATTCCTTGTTTTTTTAAATCGTTTAACATACGGTTTACACTTTCACGTGAGGTTGCACAGAAATTCGCAAGCTCTTGATTTGTTAAAGGTAGATCGATAAGAATACCATTCTCTTTTAATATGCCATAACTGTTTGTCATGCGAATGAGCGTGGAATAAAGAGCTCCTTTTTTTCCATGTAACACTAAATCACGGAATTTTGTTTGCATTCTTCGTAAATGTTCACTAATCCATTTCATAAATTCAAATGCAAGAGCAGGTTTTTCAAGCAATGCCTTTTCTAAAGCATCTCGTTTAATGACTCCAACTTCAACATCTTCCAGGCATTTCGAATTTAATAAATATTTTGCATTGTCCGTAAATAATGTTAACTCCCCGATAATATCGTGTTTTGAACAAATGCGAAGTGTTAACTCTTGTCCGTCAGCACTAATTTTACTAATCTGTACTTTTCCAGAGCGGACGATATAGAGTTCTTTTGCCTCCACACCTTCTTGGAAAATATAACTTCCTTTATTAATCTGCATTTTATATTCAACAGATGCAAGTAATTCCTTTAAGTCTTCCGATAATGCCGTACGGTTTGTCACAGCAATCACCTTTCTTTTTAAAGCAGTCTATTTCTTATTTTGGATGTAAATATGGTGAAAATGCAAGAAATATCTTTTTATTATAGGTAATAAGTTTATTTTTAGCAGTGAACAAGCGCACTTTTCACAACGAAAAAAAGAGTGTCCTTTGTAGACACTCTTTTCTTTTACATTACTTAATCCATTCAACAACCATATCCATTGTTTGACGAGTTTTATCACGTTTTGGTTCTTCCGCTCGATAACCAAAAGCAACTAAAACAGACACACCAAATGTATCACCTGAAACAATTCCCTCTTCTTTTAAAATCGCTTCTACTTTTTCTTGATGGAACCCTTCAATTGGGCAAGAATCAATGCCGATTTGGGCAGCTGCAGTCATCATATTACCAAGAGCGATGTATGTTTGTTTAGAAGCCCAATCAAACATGGCACGGTCGCTTTCAAATAATTGAAAATCAGTTTCTTGAAACGCCTTATAAAAACCAAGCTTCATCGTTACGACTTCCTCGGGAAGCTGCTGAATATTTTTCATGAAGTTAGAAATATAGGAAGAGTCATAAATCATATCTTCTTTTTTACGAGCTAATATAACGACAAAATGGCTCGCTGTTGATAATTGTTTTTGAGCTCCCCAAGCCACAGGGAGAAGTTTGTTGCGAATATCTTGATTTTGAATCACAACAAATTTCCAAGGTTCAAAACCAAATGAACTTGGAGAAAGTCGACCAGTTTCTAAAATAAAATGAAAATCTTCATCAGAGACTTTTTTATTTACATCAAATTCTTTACATGCATGTCTAAATTGATAAGCTTTTAAAATTTCTTCTTTTGTATGTTCCATTTAAATAACCACCTTTTAATTATTTACTTTTTTATAGTAAGTTGATTACAAAATTGATTCTACAATAGTACAATGAATGATATAAGTACGCACATTTTTAGCATATAGTATCAATTTGTATACTAATGGAGAGTGATAAAATGGAACAGAAAGATATAAATCGTTGTTCAGTGGAAGTAACGTTAGATGTAATCGGTGGAAAATGGAAAGGAGTTATCTTATTTCATTTAATGAATACCAAAGAGATTCGCTTTAATCAATTTTTGCGATTGATGCCTGGCATTACGCAGCGTATGTTAACAAGGCAGTTAAGAGAACTTGAGGCCGCTGGAGTAATCCACCGGGAAGTATATAAAGAAGTTCCGCCAAAAGTGGAGTATTCTTTAACGAAATTCGGAAAATCTCTTACACCAATTATTACACTTATGCGTGAGTGGGGAGAGGAATATCGGACACAAATAAAGTAATTTTAACTGAAATGTGAACAAAATTCGAACGGATTTGTGAAGAATTTTTGAATGGCAGGTACGATGTGAGAAATATCACAACGTATATCCTGCTTCTTTTTTATGATGGAGGCAAATAAAAAGCATGGAAAATCAATAAAGAGCTCGAGCAAAAACATCGCAGTTTAAAAATATATTATAATAGAATGAAGACAGATAGAATTTAGCAGAAAAGGAGGGGTGACGATGCGCGAGAAGATTAGAGATTCTTTAGGGCGTCCGCTTCAAGATTTACGCATCTCTGTCATTGATCGTTGTAACTTTCGGTGCACATATTGTATGCCGGCAGAAGTATTCGGGCCTGATTATGCATTTTTACAAGAAGAATTTTTGCTTACATTTGATGAAATTGAAAGATTAGCAAAATTGTTTGTAGGTATGGGTGTAAAAAAAATTAGGCTTACAGGCGGTGAACCATTACTACGTAAAGAGTTGCCAAAGCTTATTGAACGGCTTGCAAAGCTGGATGGCTTAACAGATATTGGACTAACGACAAATGGCATTCACTTAACGAAGCAAGCAAAGGCGTTAAAAGAAGCAGGGTTACACCGAGTGAATGTTAGTTTAGATGCGATAGAGGACGATGTGTTTCGCAAAATTAATGGCCGGAATATTAGTACAAAACCTGTGCTAAAAGGGATTACGGCAGCAAAAGAAGCTGGACTTGATGTGAAAGTGAATATGGTTGTGAAAAAAGGGATGAATGATAGTCAAATTCTTCCGATGGCTGCTTATTTCAAAGAACAGGAAATTCCGCTTCGTTTTATCGAGTTTATGGACGTCGGCAGTACGAACGGATGGAATTTTGAACAAGTAATTACGAAACAAGAATTGATTGAGAAGATTAGCGGGGTATATTCGATTGAGCCTGTAGATCCTCATTATTTTGGAGAGGTTGCTAAGCGTTATCGTTACGTGGGCAGTGATGCGGAAGTTGGATTTATCACTTCAGTTTCTGAATCTTTCTGTTCTTCTTGTACAAGAGCACGGATTTCGGCAGATGGTAAATTTTATACGTGTTTGTTTGCGACGAAAGGAACGGATTTACGGAAGCTCCTTCGAGAAGGTATTTCTGATCCCGATTTATTAAAGGTAGTGCAAGATGTATGGGAATATCGAGAAGACCGGTATTCTGATGAGCGGACTGAAGAAAGTGCAAATAACCGTCCGAAAATTGAAATGTCTTATATCGGAGGGTAAGAAGGGGGGATGTCGCGTGCAGGAGCGTTATTCAAGACAAATGTTATTTTCCGGGATTAGCGAAGCAGGCCAAAGGAAAATAAGAGAAAAGCATGTACTCATTATAGGTGCCGGTGCACTAGGAGCAGCAAGTGCAGAGGCGATTGTCAGGGCGGGAATTGGAAAACTGACGATTGCTGACCGTGATTATGTCGAGTGGAGTAACTTACAGCGGCAGCAGTTATATACAGAAGAAGATGCAAAGCAGTATAAGCCGAAAGCAGTCGCAGCATTCGAGCGTTTAAGGCAGATTAATTCTGAAGTAGAAATTGTACCAGTTGTAACAGATGTAGCGGTGCAAGAAATGGAAGAGTTAATTAAGAATGTGGATTTAATATTAGATGCGACTGACAATTTTGAAGCGCGTCTTCTTATTAATGACATTTCGCAAAAATACAATATTCCTTGGATATATGGAGGATGCGTTGGAAGCTATGGCGTCACATATACAATTCTTCCGGGAAAAACACCATGTTTTCGCTGTTTGATGGAGCATCCATCTAGTGGTGCAACGTGTGATACGGCAGGAATTATACAACCAGCTGTACAATTGGTCGTTGCGCATCAAGTGACAGAAGCACTTAAAATATTGGTAGAAGATTTTGGAGCGCTTCGTGAAACGATGCTGTCATTTGATCTTTGGAACAATCAGCACATGGCGTTTAAAGTGAATAGGCAGAAAAAAGACAAATGTCCATCTTGCGGAAAACTGCGCACGTACCCAAGTTTAACGTTTGAATCACAGACGAAAACAGAGGTTCTATGTGGGCGAAATACAGTTCAAATCCGTCCAGGGGCGCCGCAACTTCTTAATTTAGAAGAAATTAAAAAGCGCTTACAAAAAAGTGTGGATGTGCAAACGACACCATATTTACTATCGTTTCGTGTTGATGAATATCGTTTCGTGTTATTTACAGATGGCAGGGCATTTATTCATGGGACAAATGATATGAAAGTGGCGAAGCGATTATATGCAAGATATATAGGCTGAACCTAAAGGTTGTCCTTTAGGTTCAGGGGACTAAATTAGGATTGTGAATTTCTAATATAATCTCCACTTTTTCCGCCTGTTTTTTCAAGTAAATATGTTTCGCCGATAATCATACCTTTGTCAACAGCTTTACACATATCATACACGGTAAGAGCGGTCGCAGAAGCTGCTGTTAAGGCTTCCATTTCAACGCCAGTGCTACCTTCTGTTTTTACTTTTACTTCAATTCGTAAACGGTATTGCCCTTTCGCCGTTTCCCAATCGAATGAAACATCTACTCCTTTTAGAAGTAAAGGGTGGCACATCGGAATAATATCAGAAGTGCGTTTAGCAGCCATAATACCGGCGATTTGTGCGACGGCTAATACATCGCCTTTCCCAATTTCATTATGAGAGATTTTATCATAAATTTCTTTCGTAACAAGGATGCTAGAGCAAGCAATTGCTGTTCGCACTGTCACTTTTTTATCGCTAATGTCGACCATTTTGGCACGGCCTTGGTCGTTAAAGTGAGTGAATGAAGACATGGAATTCCTCCTTGAAGTAATTGCTATTATAATTAGCATTGTACAATATAAAGTGTAATCAAGATGTGATATTTTGCAAATATGGGGTGAAAACAATGTTAGAAAAACGAGTACCAATTCCAGTTGCTGAAGCAGTGGCGCGAGTTATGACATATGCACACCAAGGTGGAATGGAAAAAGTTTCTATTACCGAAAGCTACGGAAGAATTCTTGGAGAAGATGTTGTGGCAGATCACGATGTTCCGCATTTTGACCGCTCTCCATATGACGGATTTGCGATTCGGGCAGAGGATACGAAAGAGGCGGGGAACGAGCATTCAATTGAGTTTGAAGTGATAGGAGAAATAGGAGCTGGTTCTGTTTTTACAGACGAGGTAAAGGCCTTCGAAGCGGTTCGAATTATGACAGGAGCAGCGATTCCAAAAGATTGTGATGCGGTAGTTATGTTAGAGCTTACGGAAGGATTTGAAAGAAACGGAAGAACGTATATGAAGCTAAAGCGCTCTTTTCAAGTAGGTGATAATGTTTCATTCAAAGGTGAAGATGTAAAACAAAATCAAATACTTGTGAAAAAAGGTACGAAGATTAATCCAGGTGTAGCAGCACTTCTGGCGACATTTGGCTACAGTTCAGTAAACGTTATGAAACAGCCTATTGTCGGGATTGTAACGACGGGAAGTGAGTTGTTAGAAGTACATGAACCACTTGAACCAGGAAAAATTAGAAATAGTAATTCCTATATGATCGCAGCTCAAATTGTTAGAGCTGGCGGGAAAGTACGATATTATGGACAACTTGCTGACGATTTAGAAGCTTGCTATGAAGCAGTGAAAGCCGCGGTGGATGAAGTAGACATTTTAATCACAACTGGTGGTGTTTCGGTAGGTGATTACGATTATTTGCCTGCTATTTATAAAAAATTAAATGCCAATGTTCTTTTTAATAAAATAGCGATGCGACCAGGTAGTGTCACAACTGTAGCTGAAGTAAACGGGAAGCTGTTGTTTGGGTTATCTGGTAACCCGTCTGCTTGTTATGTTGGATTTGAATTACTCGTTTATCCAGTTATTCAAGCATTCCTTCATGCGAAAGAACCACATGCATATCGTACAGATGCTATATTGCAGAAAGATTTTCCAAAGGCAAACCCATTTACACGATTTGTAAGGGGGAAAGCAACGTTTATCAATGGTCAGCTGCAAGTTATACCAGTAGGGCTCGATAAATCAAGTGCGATTTCTTCTCTTGCAGATAGCAATGCTTTGATTGTATTGCCAGGAGGAACAAGAGGATTTGAAGCAGGAATGACAGTTTCGGTGTTATTACTAGAATCAAGCCAAGGAAGTGAGTGGCCGTGGGCAGAACCGCTCCAATCTTACAAATAGTTGGCTATCAAAATAGCGGAAAAACGACGCTCACGGAGAAGATGATTCAAGCTTTTTCGGATGAAGGTATGAAAGTTGCTACAATTAAGCATCACGGACATGGCGGCTACCCGGAAGTACCTCAAAAGGATAGTGAACGTCATAGGCGAGCAGGCGCTGTCGTAAGTGCTGTAGAAGGAGCAGGATTATTATCACTTTCTTCTCTTCGGGATGAATGGTCTTTACAGGAAATCATTCGACTATATGAATTTTTTGAAGTAGATCTCATTTTGATTGAAGGATATAAAAAAGAAAACTATCCAAAAGTGGTTTTGCTTCGGAGAAATGAAGATATTGCTTTACTAGATAAAATGGAGAATGTAATAGCGGTCATTATATGGAAAGAGGTTACACAAAGTTTACCAAAAGCGTATAAAACATTTCATATAACAGAGGAAGACGCATACATGGATTGGTTTACACAAACGATGAGAGGTGCACGATGACAATTTCACATTATGAAGTAGTAGATACACCAATTTCGATTGAAGAGGTTACAAATAAAGTGATTCGCCGTGAATGTGGTGCTGTGACAACTTTCACTGGTACTGTAAGAGAATTTACGAAAGGGCGTCGCACGTTATATTTAGAGTACGCAGCCTATAAGACAATGGCTGAAAAAATGCTTGCGAAAATTGGAGATGAAGTGAAAGAGAAGTGGCATGGGACACACGTTGCGATTACACATCGCATCGGTACACTTCAAATTTCTGATATTGCCGTTGTTGTTGCTGTATCAACACCACACCGAAAAGCGGCATATGAAGCAAATGAATATATTATGGAGCGCATCAAACAAATTGTTCCGATTTGGAAAAAAGAGTTTTGGGAAGATGGTGACTCATGGATTGGTGATCAATTAGAAAAAATACCGTATCCAGACGGGGAGCCTGGAAAGGAGATGAAAAAATGATTCGGGTGTTATTATTTGCGCATTTACAAGAAGATGCGGGGACAAATGAGTTAAAAGTAGATTGTGAAAATATTACTGTTGCAGAATTAAAAAATATTATTACGAAAGAACATCATATCGCAGTTTCAGAGCAGATTATGGTCGCTATCAATGAAGAATATGCAAATGAAGATGACAAAATAAAATCTGGTGATATTGTGGCATTGATTCCCCCGGTGAGCGGTGGTTGATTTTTTCCAGTCTAATCACGGAAGTACGTGATTAGACTGGAGGGAATTAATATACATTGTGAAAAAATGAACAAAATAGGAGGCGAAAAGGATGAAAAGTCCGAATTTTCAGTTAGGTTTACAAACTTCTAATCTTATTATTGGTTTTATGGTGTGGGTGATTTTATCTTCACTAATGCCATTTATTAAAGTAGACATTGCGTTAACAGCAGGACAAATTTCCCTTGTCACAGCAGTACCTGTTATTTTAGGGTCGGTGCTTCGAATACCAATTGGTTATTGGACTAATCGTTACGGAGCGAGAAAATTATTCTTTATAAGCTTTATTATGTTATTATTCCCTGTCTTTTATATTAGTATTGCGAATTCTATGATGGATTTAATTATCGGCGGTTTATTTGCAGGGATTGGCGGAGCTGTATTCTCTGTAGGTGTAACGTCTCTGCCGAAATATTATCCGAAAGAGCGTCACGGTTTTGTAAATGGTATTTACGGTGTAGGTAATGCAGGAACAGCAGTTACATCTTTCTTAGCACCTGTGATCGCGACTTCATTTGGCTGGAGAGCAACTGTGCAATCCTTTTTAATCTTACTTGCTATTTTCGCACTTCTAAACTTTTTACTAGGTGATCGTAATGAGCGAAAAGTGAATACACCATTAATGGAACAGTTAAAAGGTGTATACAAAAATGAAAAACTTTGGTTCTTATGTATTTTCTATTTCTTAACTTTTGGATCGTTTGTTGCATTTACAGTATACTTACCAAACTTCTTAGTATCTCACTTTGGATTAGAAAAAGTAGATGCAGGTATGCGAACAGCTGGATTTATCGTCTTAGCAACAGTTATGCGCCCAATTGGTGGGTGGCTTGGTGATAAATTTAATCCATTTAAAATTTTAATCTTTGTATTCATCGGTTTAACACTATCTGGTATTATTTTATCGTTTATGCCAAGTATGAACGTGTATACATTTGGTTGCTTACTAGTCGCATTTTGCGCTGGAATTGGAAATGGAACAATCTTCAAACTTGTACCGATGTACTTTTCTGAGCAAGCAGGGGTTGTAAACGGACTTGTTGCAGCTTTAGGCGGCTTAGGGGGCTTTTTCCCACCGTTAATTTTAACGTTACTATTCCAACTAACTGGTCATTATGCAATTGGATTTATGGCACTTTCAGAAGTAGCGATTGCTTGTTTAATTATTACAGTGTGGATGTATAGTCAAGAAAAGTTGTTAGTGATGTTAAATAACAAATAGAGGGAACAATTACACTGTTTCTTAAAACAATCGAAAAATAAAGCAGCATGATTCTAGTTCTTGTACTGGAGTCATGTTGCTATTTGTATTGGTTTGAAGGGAAGAGTACAAGGTGACCGTTACTTGTTTTCTCCTTTGTTTTTACTTGGCATGGGGCAGGAAGAGGGTCTGACCGCTTCTATGCATGGCTCCGGATGCATTCTCTCATCAAAAAAGAAAGGTTGTATGTCAGTTTTTCAATTTGTATTTATGCAAAAAAAAATAGCGGTCAGCTATTTTCAATTTGAATATATATTTTTAGATTAATGATTGATGGTATCTTGTAGGATATAAGTTGCTTGATTTTCTGAAACATTTTGCACAAGTGCAACTTCACTAATTAAAATTCTGCGCGCGTTGTCTAGCATCTGTTTTTCACTCGCATTTAATGCTCTTTCTTTATTGCGGCGAATTAAATCGCGAACAACTTCAGCGCCGTCTAGAAGATTCCCGTTTTTCATTTTCTCCATGTTCATGGTATATCTTTGTTTCCATGAGAGTGAGTGGTCAGCTTCACCATTATGAATGTCAACTAATACATCGTTTAATGTATTTTTGTCAACAACATAACGTATGCCTGAATTTTCTACTTTATCCATAGGAATCATCACTTGCATATCGCTAATAACCATGTGTATTACACAATACTGACGTATTTTTCCTAACACTTCTTTATCCTCAATCGCTTCGATTATTCCTGCTCCGTGCATAGGGTAAACAATTTTATCACCAATTTGAAACAAATCATCCACCTCCATATGTGGTAACTATATGTAATGATAACACATATGGATAAAAATATCAAATTTATTATATTACCATATGTTATCTACCTGTGTCAATGATTTTAGTTCGTTTTTTAAATCTTGTTTTTAGTTGAAAAATCACAACATTTTTTTGAAAGAACTGCAAGTGAAAAGGGATGATATTCTGAGGAACTCTCACAGAAAAATACAAGGCATATCCACTCTTTTTTAATCATAAAATACAAAATCGTTAATACAATATACCTAAATCCGTTCTTTTTAAAGGAGGGAGAGATGGTGGGACGCACAATTAAAATTGATATTACGAATAAGGTAGTAGCAAGATTTAAATCGAATTATTTAGAATTATATACAAGTAAATTTATGATAGGTAAGTTTTATGTCTATACTGAAGATAAGCAATATGTGTTAGAAGACGGATATGTATATGAAGATGGTAAGTTTTATCGCATCATAGATACGCACCGTGGCAATAATCGAGCGGCGGAGAGCTGTGATCTAGGATGGTGTTAACATGATTCGTGTTAAGGTGTTTGATGAAAGTCATGAAAAGGACTTGGAAGACTCCGTAAATGTGTTTCTAAAGAAGCTGAATGACGAACAGCTTGTAGATATTAAATATCAAGTTGGTGTATCCATTAATGACGATGAAAATCAAATTTATTGTTTTTCGGCGATGGTTATCTATAAAACATAAAAAAGAGCTGGGGAACCAGCTCTTTTTTATGTTTTATAGTAGAAATTATATGGGTTGGTAAAGCATTCATAATGGATTGTGGTGCCAGGTTTTCTTTTGTAGATAGAACTTTTTCACCAGTGGTAGCATCTTTACACATACCGAGATGGTAGCGTTCACCTAGGAATGGATCAATATAAAAACCATTTTTGAAGACTCGATCAGTCAAACCTCTTTCATGATGAATTTCAGAGCAATGAATGCAGTAATACATATCTTTCATCTCCTTTTATTGTTAAAAATTTTTAAAGAAAAAGAGTGAGTAGGTAGTCAGTTTATTGTTTTTGAAAATCGCCACCTGCTCAAATTACATTGCGTATACATATCTCGTTTATATCAATGTGTTTTCTAAATAAATCCCAAGGGAAGGAGGGAGGCTAAGGATTGAGATGTGTTTGCTTTTGTGAGTATATTATGACGAAATGTTGCACTGGTGTTTGTCTTGTTGAAAAAATGTTGAGAATTTCTCAACGGGCAAATGGAGATTTATTGACGTGAAACCAAAAGGTGTTATATTATAAAATAAAACCAAAAGGTGTTACATTGTAACGGCCTATATAAAGGAGAAATAGTATGGATCAGCAAAATACATTACAAGATATTAAACAAACAGTTATTTTTGAAGCGCCTATTCAAAAAGTATGGAATGCAGTATCGACTTCAGAAGGGATTGCATCTTGGTTTATGCCAAATGACTTTGAACCTAAGGTAGGGCATGAGTTTCATGTGCAATCACCTTTTGGACCATCTCCGTGTAAAGTGTTAGAAATTGATGAGCCTCATCGTTTATCTTTTTCATGGGATACAGATGGTTGGGTCGTTTCATTTATTTTGAAAGATTTAGGAGATAAAACGGAGTTTACTCTTATTCATGGTGGATGGAAGCAGGCTGATACAATTCTTCCGAAAGCAAACGAGAAAAGTTCTGTTATTCGCGATAGAATGGCAGGTGGCTGGGTAGCAATTGTAAATGAAAAACTGAAAAAGGTTGTTGAGGGATAAGTGTCCTCATCAGCAGCGAAATACGATGTCTTTCAAGCAATTGCTGATCCAACACGCCGCGAAGTACTCCGGTTATTAACTGAAAAAGAATTGCCGATTTCTAAAATAACAGATCATTTTCCAATGAGTCGTACAGCTGTAGCGAAACATCTTCACATTCTTTCAGAAGCGAAATTAGTAAGCGGAAGAAAAGTTGGGAGAGAAAAGATATATCGGTTGCAGCCTGAGCCGTTGGCCGAATTACAGCAGTGGCTTTCCTATTATGAACAGTTTTGGAATAATAAATTGTCTATGCTCAAATATGTGGTGGAACATGAAGAGTAAGTGTTGTCACGTATTGTCGAAGCGCCGATATATAGAAAGAGGATGATCGCTATGAACGATCATCCTCTTTTTTACTGTTCAGTTGTTTGCGTAGCTGGCTTTAATAGAAGCCACCCGATAAATAGTGTAAGTAGTGCGAGTGCAAATGTACTCATATAAATGATGTGTACGCTCGAAGCTAATACTTCTTGTGATTTTGTTACTACATTTGTTGTACCGCCATGTCCACCTGAGACAAGATCAACATTTTGCATGCCTTGTGCATGAATCATCGTATTAAAGATTGTTCCGAAGATAGCGGCACCTAATGTTTGGCTAAATGTATTAACAAATGTGTTTAAACCAATTGCTGTTCCGCGTGTATGTGCAGGGACAGCTGCTTGGATGGTTACCATATAAATTGGTGTAATAAGTCCCATTCCTAAGCCGAATAGTCCGACTGCAACATAAATTAGAAATGCTGGTGAATGAGTTGATAATATGAATAATAAGAAGGTAGCGACTGATAAAATGCTAGCTCCAAGTAAAATGATTTGTTTCGTTTGTAACTTACCAACTAAATTCCCAGAAAGAATCGCACCAAATGTCCACATAACAGGAATTGGCATCAGAATAAGTCCAGCTTCTGTAGCATTTTTGCCTAATACCCCTTGGCTCCAAATTGGAAGGTACATTGTAATACTAATAATCATGGCGCCAGCAATAAGTGTTAGGACGTTTACAGTTGATAATGTACGGTTAGAGAAAAGTGCTAACGGAATTAATGGCTCCGGAGATTTTTTCTCAAAGAATAAGAAAATAATGAATGAAACAGCTGCAAAGATTAAGAGGCCGATAATTGTAATGTCGCCCCAGTTTTGCTTGCTGCTTCCTGTTAAGAGTGCATATAGTAACGCAATTGTACTTAATGAGAAGATAATTGCACCAGGATAATCGATATGGTGTTTTGCTGGTTTGATTGACTCCTTATAAGAAATTGCAATCATCGCACAAGCAAGAATTCCAAATGGAACATTTAAGAAGAAGATGTAGCGCCAAGAAAGAGAATCGACTAAAAATCCACCTACTAGCGGCCCAACAACACCAGAAACGCCCCAAACAGCACTCATCCAGCCTTGTGCTTTTGCGCGATCTTTCGCTTCACTATATAAGTCTCCGATAATCGTCATTGTAATTGGCATAACAGCGCCGGCACCTATACCTTGAAGAGCGCGAAAGACGATTAATTGTTCCATCGATGTCACGACTCCGCATAATGCAGAACCGATTAAAAAGATGGCTGCGCCGATGAGCAGTACTTTTTTACGTCCGAATAAATCTGCTAGTTTTCCGTAAATTGGAGTCGAGACAGCAGTTGCGAGCATATAAATTGCATACACCCAACTAACAAGTTCAACGCCAGATAAATCACTCGTTATACGAGGGATTGCCGTACTAACAATCGTTCCTTCCACAGCGGAAAGAAACGTCATTAACATTAAAGATATCATGACTTTTTTTCTCATATGTTTTCCCCTTTATAATATTCAACAATATAAAATATAAAGCTACTAAGCTATATAAGGCAACAAAAAAGAAACAGGAGGGGAAAGAATCCACCCGTGTTTCTTTTTTAGTACTGCACTTTTGCGTTTTGTCCTGCAGTTGTTCCGGCGATTCGCCCTGTGACAAGAGCGGAGGTGATATTGTAGCCGCCTGTATAGCCATGAATATCAAGAACTTCTCCGCAGAAGTATAGACCATTCATTAATTTAGAAGCCATTTCTTTCGGATGAATTTCTTTAACAGAAACGCCGCCGCCTGTAACGAATGCTTTTTCAAGTGGCTGTGTGCCGTTTACTGTTACTTTAAACTCTTTGAAGTCTTTCACAAGTGCACGGATTTTTTCGTGTGAAACTTGCCCAGCTTGTTCGCTACCGTCAATTCCATTTCTTTCTAATAAGAATAGGAAATAACGTTCAGGAACATATCCTTTTAACACATTTTTGATTCCTTTTTTGGGTTCTTCTTTCATTTGTTTCATCATGCGTTGGAAGAGCTGTTCGCTATTTTCTTCTGGCAGTGCATCGATGCTCATTTCTACTGTGCGCATTTTAAATTTTTTCATCGTTTTTACAACGAATTGGCTACAGCGAAGAGCGGCTGGGCCAGAAATACCAAAGTGGGTAAAGAGCATGTCCATTTTATGAGAAATGACAGCTTTTCCTTTTGGATTTAATACGCTTAAGTTTACATCGCGTAAAGCAAGGCCTTGCAATGTACGGTCACGAATAAATGGTTCGTTTGAAGTAATTGGGACTTCTGTTGGGAAAAGTTCTGTAATTGTATGTCCCGCTTTTTCAGCCCAAGCGTAGCCATCCCCAGTTGAACCAGTGTGAGGGACAGATTTTCCGCCAACAGCAATTACAACATGATTTGTTTCCAAAACTTCACCTGTTTTGAGAATAACGGCTTTTGTTTGTCCGTTTTCATATTCTACCGTTTCAACTGGTGTGTTCGTACGCATTTTAACGCCTAGTTCTTTTAATCGTGTTAATAAAGCATCGACAACAGATTGCGCTTTATTTGATACAGGGAACATGCGCCCATGATCCTCTTCTTTTAGCTTTACACCAAGCTTTTCGAAGAATGTAATAATATCTTCATTATTAAAGATGGAAAAAGCACTGTATAAAAAGCGACCGTTTCCTGGTATATGTTTCACAATTTCATCAAGCGGTAAGCGGTTTGTTACGTTGCAACGCCCACCGCCAGAAATCGCAAGCTTACGTCCTAGTTTATTTCCTTTATCAAGAAGCAAGACGCGTGCGCCTTCTTCAGCAGCACCGATTGCGGCCATTAATCCTGAAGGGCCTCCTCCGATGACAATCACATCATAATGCATAGTATATCGACCTCATTTTCTACATTTCCTGCCTAAAAGAATAGCATGTTTTCATAGAAAAGAAAAATTCAGTGATATACTGTTTCGCTGAAGAATTGTGGTACAATACAAAGGTTAGAGTTCAGCGTTATATATGTAGGAGGATCATCTATGTCCGATTCAAAATTTCTGCGCGGAACGCTTATTGTGACGTTAGGAACTTTTTTAGTTAAGTTTCTAGGCATGATTTATGTCTTTCCATTTCATGCCTTAGTTGGCACAGAAGGCGGAACGCTCTATACGTATGGATATATTCCATATACGATCTTTTTAAGTATTGCAACGGCGGGAGTGCCGCTTGCTGTTTCAAAGTTTGTTTCTAAATATAATGCGCTTGGAGATTATAAGACGAGCCGGAGAATGTTCCGCTCGGGAATGGTTATGATGATTGCAACAGGAATCCTTTCCTTCTTAGTTCTTTACATGTCTGCGCCATTATTTGCTGAGGCAATGCTTGGTAAACAAAGTGTACGCAATAGTATAGAAGATGTTACGATGATTATTCGCCTCGTAAGTTTTGCGCTTATTGTTGTACCAGCAGCAAGTTTAATTCGTGGTTATTTCCAAGGTCATCAATCGATGGGACCGACTACGGTATCGCAAATTATTGAACAAATTATTCGCATTGTCTTTTTATTAGCGGGTAGTTTTATTGTCATTAAAGTAATAGGTGGATCAGTAGCAGCAGCAGTTGGAGTGGCAACTTTCGCAGCGTTTGTTTCAGCTGTGGGAGCGCTTGGTGTGTTAATATGGTACTGGTTAAAACGCAAAAAGCATCTCGATCAATATTTAATTGAACAAACTGTACCAGAATCAACAGTAAGTACAGCTCAATTATTTAAAGAATTATTTGCATATGCAATTCCTTATGTTGTTATTGGATTAACAATTCCTTTATATCAACAAATTGATACATTAACATTCAACTCTATTATGCAAGCGATTGGACAAGGCGATATCGCAGAGCGAGCACTCGGCATTTTTACGATGTGGACGCATAAATTAATTATGATTCCTGTGTCACTTGCGACGGCGTTTAGTTTAACTCTTGTTCCAGCAATTACAAAATCATTTACAGAAAAACAATTTCGCTATTTAAAACTACAAATTACACAAACATTCCAGGCAAATATGTTCTTGACATTACCAGCGGTAGTTGGTATTTCGACACTTGCGTATCCGATTTATACAGCGTTTTATGAAAAGGATCCATTAGGTGGACAAGTATTGATGTGGTATGCGCCAGTTGCGTTATTATTCGCGTTATTTACAGTGACTGCAGCGATATTACAAGGGATTAATCAGCAGAAGCATGCGATTATTGCGCTTGGCATGGGCGTTATTTTGAAGTTTTTATGTAATGTGATTTTAATTCGTTACTTCGGTACAGTTGGAGCTGTTTTAGCAACAGGTATTGGATTCCTAGCTTCCATTTGGTATACGAATAAACAAATTCGAAAACATGCACACTATTCATTCGGTGTTGTATATAAACGAACATTCCAAATTGCAATATTAACAATTGTGATGGTCATTGTCGTAAAACTATCACAAGGAATTTTATCCTTTGTGATTTCGCCCGAGGGCCGATTTGGTGCACTGATTACTGTTGCGGTTTGTGCAGGTATTGGTGGCCTTACTTACGGATTGTTAGCGATTCGCACAGGTGTACTTGTAAGAGTATTTGGCGGAGAAGCTTTAGAAAAGATTCAGCGTAAGCTTGGCGGTAAGCTGAAAATAAAGATGAAATCAAAAGGGGCGTAATACACGTCCCCTTTTCTATGATAAATACAAGAAGGTGAAAGAATGAGATTAGATAAATTATTAGCAAATATGGGATATGGAAGTAGAAAAGAAGTAAAGAAGTTATTAAAGGATGGCGTTGTAAAAATTGATGGAATTTCAGTAAAAGATGCGAAGTTTCATGTGAATGTAGAAGAACAAGAGGTTACAATTCACGGTGAGATTGTTGAATATAAGGAATTTGTATATTTAATGATGCATAAACCACAAGGGGTCATTTCGGCAACAGAAGATGATAATCATGAAACAGTTGTGGATTTATTGGAATTAGAAGATGCAATCTTTGATCCGTTTCCAGTTGGAAGACTTGATATTGATACAGAAGGCTTCCTATTATTAACAAATGACGGGAAGCTTACGCATCAGTTATTATCTCCGAAAAAGCACGTTCCGAAAAAATATTATGCACACGTAGCTGGAGTTGTAACAGAAAAAGATGTAGAAGAATTTGCAAAAGGTGTTATTTTAGATGATGGCTATGAAACGAAGCCAGGTGAACTTACAATTTTGAAAAGCGATGATGTGTCTGAAATCGAGCTTGTCATTACAGAAGGAAAATTCCATCAAGTAAAGCGCATGTTTGAAGCGGTAGGGAAAAAGGTTGTCTACTTAAAGAGAACGGAGATGGGACCTTTAGTGTTAGATGAAGAATTAGAACTTGGTCAATACCGTGAATTAACAGATGAAGAAGTGGAAATGTTAAAAACGTATCAAGTTCAAACAGAGAGTCAAGATTGAGACCGATTCTAAAAATAGAAAGAACCCCTTTCTGTGAAATCAGAAAGGGGTATGTATTATATTTTAGATACAATTGTTTTCGTTATGAGGTCATTCTCACTTTCTTTCCTGTTGTTGTCCACTTACCGCGGCAAGGGCTATACACGAGTTCATTAAATTGCAACACATTCAGATCACGTTGTATCGTTCGCGGTGTGATCCCGAACTCATCTACAAGGTCTTTCGTCGTTACCGTACCATTCTCATTGATGTACATATAAATTGATTTAATGCGTGTTAGCATACGAGTAGTCGTAGGTTTCAAGAGAAAACCACTCCTCTACTAGTTTTTTTGACCCCATTCAGGAAAGAAGGTCCTTACTTCCATTGTACTCCACTTGACAAATTTCATGCTTTAACCTAGTTAAATTTTACAAAAGTTTAACAAATAATAAAATATAAAAATATTGGTAGTTGACATTCTATGTCTCTTCTATCAACTACCACATAAATTTCTACGTAAACCGTCAAATTCCTGCAAATTTTTTTAGAAAAATAAAAGAAAAATTAATGTGAAATATCTGAAATATTATAATCATTCGTTATTTCATCTTCTCTTATTGGCATATCGGATTTTCGTTTGCTATGATGAAAGAGAGAATATAGAAGAGGTGAATAAGTTATGTCAGCAATTAATTGGACAGAAGAAGTTGAGAAAAGAAAAGATGAATTAATTCATGACACGCAGCAATTCCTGCAAATTAAAAGTGTATGGGAAGAAGAAACAGCAAAAGAAGGTGCACCGTTTGGAGAAGGTGTAGCGAAAGCACTATCCTTCATGTTACATAGAGGAGAAGTTGAAGGATTTACTTCTAAAAATTTAGAAGGGTATGCAGGACACCTTGAAATGGGACAAGGAGAAGAATTGGTGGGTATTCTTTGTCACGTTGATGTTGTGCCAGAAGGAGATGGATGGACAACACCTGCATATAGCGCTGATATTCGTGACGGAAAGATTTTTGCACGCGGTGCAATTGATGATAAAGGGCCGACAATGGCTGCTTACTATGCAATGAAAATTGTAAAAGAATTAGGATTGCCGCTTTCAAAACGCGTACGCATGATTTTAGGAACGGATGAAGAAAGCAACTGGAAATGTGTCGATCATTATTTCAAAAATGAAGAAATGCCAACGATGGGGTTCGCACCAGATGCAGATTTTCCTATTATTAATGCGGAAAAAGGGATTTCTGATATACAAGTTGTGCAAAAGAATAGCGAAACAGAAGGCGGGGAATATGAGCTTGTTTCATTTGCTTCAGGTCGCCGTTTAAATATGGTTCCTGATTTTGCGGAAGCAGTGATTACGACTGAAAAAGCAGAGGAACTCAGAAATGCTTATGAACAATACTTACAAACTGTGAAGAAGACAGGTAAAGCAAATGTAGCAGGAAATACCGTGACACTACAACTAGAAGGAGTTTCAGCTCACGGTTCTACTCCTGAAAAAGGTGAAAATGCAGGACTCTTATTAGCGAACTTTTTAACAACGATTGCTCTTGACGGTAAAGGCGCTTCATTTGCGGCATTTGTTACAGAAACATTTACGAATGATACGCTTGGAGAAAAAGCAGGAATCGCTTATAAAGATGAAATTAGCGGACCGTTAACAGTCAATGTAGGTCGTCTTTCTTATACGAAAGAAGAAGGCGGAAACTTAGGTTTAAATGTGCGCTATCCAGTAACAACGAATTTTGAAGAGACAGTGCAGAAATTAAAAGACTATGTCGGCAACAAAGGCTTCCAAGTAGCTGATTATTCTAACTCACGTCCGCATCACGTTGATAAAGATCATGTTTTAATTCGTACATTACAGCGTGTGTATGAAGAACAAACAGGAGAGAAAGCGGAGCTATTAGCAATTGGTGGCGGTACATATGCTCGTTCATTAAAAGCTGGTGTAGCATTCGGTCCGCTTTTCCCTGGAAAAGAAGAACTTGCTCATCAAAAAGATGAGTATATTGAAATAGAAGATTTACTAAAAGCAACAGCAATTTATGCACAGGCAATTTATGAATTAGCGAAATAGGTTGATTTTACTGTGATATATGACCGCTCTCTATCTTAGGGAGCGGATTCTTTTTATCCAATTGAATGAGATACAAAAGAAAAGCAACAATAACAAGAAAGGAGAAGATACAAATGGTACCACATTATTTTTTAGCAGTTACCTTGCCGGATCATATAAAAGAAATACTTGAAAATTACAAAGAAGAAATGAAGGACAAGTTGCCATTTCGCTCATGGGTATATAAGGAAGACTATCATATTACCCTTGCTTTTTTAGGGAGTGCGACGCAGGAACAATTGAAAGGAATAGAGAAAGGATTACAACTCCTTACAAATAAAACGGAATTAGATCTCACGCTGCAAAATTTTTCTATATTTGGCCTAGTAGAGAGCCCACGTATATTTTGGGCTGGATTAAAAGAAAATCAAGCGTTATTTGATATGCAAAAACAGGTGCATGCTATTTGTGAAAGAAACGGTTTTTCGCTTGAAACACGTCCCTATCATCCGCATATTACTGTTGCTCGTAAGTGGATGGGAGAAGAAACATTTAATCTTAAAGATCTGAAGCAATTAGATGCGATAGTGTTTCAGGCTGATACGATTACATTGTATGAGTCTCACGTCCATCAAACTCCAAAGTATAAGTCAATTTATGAAATAAAGTTACAGAATCTTAAAGTGTGAAAACGTTTCTTATGAATGTGAATATACTATAGAAAATAGTAAGTTTGTGTAACATCCCATTTATCCTGTTATTTTCGGGCAGTAAGCCCCCCCACCTCAATATTCAGAGAGAAACAAGGGAGATGGATGGAAGATGAAGAAAACCCCCACTGATGGAAGTTTCACTTTATCTTTAGGGGATACCTATTTCTTACAGATATATATAAAACCATTTTGATTTTTCAACATAAAATCCCCTGTTATGTAAAGCAAAAAGTGATCGCTACTTGTTTTCTCTCTTTGTTTTAACGTTGCACGGGGCAGGAAGAGGTTCTGACCGCTTTTATGAATGGCCAGTTATTCTCTCCCACCTAAAGATTGGGTTTTATGTCGGTTTTTCAAATTGTATTCATATAGTTTCATTTTAATTTCGAGAATGATGGTGATTTTTTATGCTGAAAGTAAAGCGTCCATTTGAAGCCTATTTAGATGAAATGAATAAAATTACAATTTTGCTCCCGCATACGTATGGAACAAGCCGGACATTTTTTATGCAGGAAGGAAATCATGTATGGGAGCTTAAGGTTGCTCAAATTATTTCCCTTGCAGATGTAACAAAGTATGAATGTTATATAGAATATCCACTTGATGTGGGGAAGTATTATACAGTGCGGGATGAGCGGAATGAAGAAACAGATTTACAAATTGGAGCGGTTATTCGAACGGCTGTATTTGATGAAAAATATTATTATGATGGTAGCGATTTAGGAGCTTGTTATAGAAAGGAAAAAACAACTTTTAAAATGTGGGCACCAACTGCAAGACTTGCGAAAGTAAGAATTTATAAAAATGATAAAGAGTATACGGATTATGAGATGCAAAGAGAAGAGAATGGTGTTTGGTCTCGTATTTTACAAGGAGACTTTGAATTAGCAAGGTATACATTTCTCGTTTGTATTAATTTAATATGGAATGAAGCGGTAGATCCATATGCAAAATCGGTATCGGTGAATGGTAAGTATGGAATTGTAATTGATCTTGCGAAGACATATGTAAAAGAACAAACTTCATTACCTAAACTTGAATCTTTTACGGATGCAATCCTTTATGAATTGCATATTCGTGATGCCACTATGCATCCAAATAGTGGTGTGGAAAAAAAGGGGACATATACTGGATTAACAGAAGAGAATACGAAAGGGAGACTTGGGACAGAGACGGCATTTTCTTATATAAAAGGATTAGGAGTTACACATGTTGAGCTTTTACCTCTTCATCACTTTGCTGGAGTAGATGAAACGACTCCTTTTGTAACGTATAACTGGGGCTATAATCCATTATATTACAACGTTCCAACGGGAGTGTATGCAAGTGATCCTACCGCCCCTTATAACCGAATCAAGGAATGTAAACAACTTATTGAAAAGTTTCATGAGCATGGACTCCGCGTTATTTTGGATGTTGTATATAACCATGTATATGAAAGAGAAACGTCATCTTTTGAAAAGCTTGTACCAGGATACTATTTCAGACATGATGAAAATGGCATGCCATCAAATGGAACTGGAGTTGGGAATGATCTAGCATCAGAGCGAAAAATGATGCGGAAATTTATTATTGATTCTGTTTTATATTGGCTTACTGAATATAACGTGGATGGTTTTCGATTTGATTTAATGGGAATTTTAGATGTAGAAACGATGAATGAATTAGAAAAGGAAATAAGGAAAAGAAAAAAGGATGCACTGTTATTAGGGGAAGGCTGGGATTTACAAACACCGCTTCCGGCAGAGGAGAAGGCAACGCTTAACAATGCAAACAAAATGCCACAAATCGCGCAGTTCAACGATCAATTTCGTGATGGGATAAAAGGTAGCACGTTTGATGTAAGTAAACGTGGTTTTGCATTTGGAGGAAGTTTAGACCCCGCGCATTTGCAATATGTGTTATCAGGAAGTCTTGTAAATGAAAAAGGAGACGGGTTATTTTTAGAACCCATTCAAAGTATTAACTATGTGGAATGTCATGACAATATGACGATGTGGGATAAACTCGTGCGTAGCAATCAGGAAACGGAAGAAGTGCAAAAAAGGCGTCATCGTTTAGCGACAGCGATGACATTACTCTCACAAGGAATTCCATTTTTACATGCAGGACAAGAGTTTTATCGTTCTAAGAAAGGAAATGAAAATAGTTATAATGCGCTTGACGAAATTAATCAACTCGATTGGGATCAAAAAGAGAAAGAAATAGAAACAATTGCTTATATACAAGGCTTGATTGCGATTCGTAAGGCACATAGAGCGTTTCGCTTACAGTCAGCGAATCTTATAAAGGAGCATATGACATTTTTACAAACATCTCCTACTGTTGTTGCTTATCATTTGCAAAATATAGGAAAGTTCGGTCCTTGGAAGGAAATTGTGGTGTTGTTTCATAATGGTGTGCAATTAGAAACGATTTCACTGCCGAAACACGAAATGTGGTACGTATTAGCAGACAGTGCAAAAGCGAAAGTACATCCGATTTCTTCATTTCAAGGAAGTGAACTTCAAATGGTTCCGATTAGCTCGTATATATTGGCGATAATGTGACAAATCGCTACTTGACGATGAGAATATAATAAATGTAGAATTGACAAAGGTGACGATTTCGATAAGTTGTCATTGTATTATTGGTTTTGTAAAATATAAAGAATAGACGGTTAGTTTGTCTTGATTTCTTGGCCCATGCCAAGTTTTCTTTTATCAAAAAAAAGCAAGAAAACTCCACCTTCAAGGAATATGCCCAGTATAGTCTTTGAGGATGAAGATGAATTGCTAGTAACTGTCTTTATACAATATATTAAAACAGTAGTTCCAGGGGCGTTTGCCAATGGAATAGAGGGGTTGTGCATCAGGCAGCTGTGTCAACTTCACCCGTGTTAATCATCTGTTAGAGAAGATTAACACGAGAAACCCCTACTTCAAGAGCCAAAGGAGCTAAGTAGCGGGAGTTTTCATATGAATCCACAACATCTTCAAAAGGTGTTGCGGTTTTTCTTTTCATAACTATAAAAGATAAGGATTTGTTAACGGGTAATGAATATGGAATGGTTGGAACAATTATTAGGAGAAGAGTGGAGTCTTATACCAGCTGGTGGGGCAACAGGCGATGCATATATTGCGCAAAATGGACAACAAAAGCTATTTTTAAAGCGGAATACATCGCCTTTTTTAGCGGTATTGTCGGCAGAAGGAATTGTTCCAAAATTACTTTGGACAAGAAGAGTGACGAACGGTGATGTGATTTCAGCTCAAAAGTGGCTTCCAGGACAAAAGCTAGAGCCAGAGGATATGAAACTTGAGTGTGTTGCGAAGCTTTTAAAAAAAATACATTCATCTAAAGCGCTTGTGCAGATGATACAAAGGCTTGGAAAACAGCCGCTCTATGCGCAGGAGTTATTGCAACAATTGTATTTTGTTTTAAGAGGAGATTTAAGAACGGATGAAACGATTCAGACAGGGCTACGATATTTAAAAGCCACACTGAAAGATGTTGAATATGATGAGTTTGTCGTGTGCCACTGTGACGTCAATCATAACAATTGGTTATTATCGGACGAAGATGAATTATTTTTAATTGATTGGGATGGAGCGCTTATTGCGGATCCTGCTCTTGATCTTGGCATGTTATTATATTGGTATGTTCCGCGTCACGAATGGGACGAATGGTTAGCGTATTATGGAATTGAAATGAATGAATCATTGGTTCATCGTATGAAGTGGTATGTAGTGGCACAAACTATTTTATCTGTTCAATGGCATACAACAAAAAAACAGCAAGCAGAAGCTGAATATTGGCATCAATATTTACAGCAACTACTTGCTTCAGAGTAATAAATAATTTAAGAGAAATTGTCCATTCCAGAAATCCATTGCGTGAGTTGCTCTTGATTATTGGAAATATGATTGTCTAAATCAGGAGAATATTTACCCGATTGACTATAGTAATATACATCGTTTAGCATTGTTTTTACATCGCTGTTCACACTATCGTTTGCAAGCAATGATTGAATGAGCCGTTCTAATTGTTCGCACTCAGAAACCGTTCCACAGCAATCGCTTTGGTGATTGACTAGAATATCTTTTAAAATTTCTAATTGATGTTGTTGATTAATCGGCATGATTGGATCATCCTTTCTATTGTTGTTCAATTTGAACAAGTAAGAGAAATTTTCTATTTCGTCATGGAGTAGCTAATCATTGGCTAACGAAACGTTTCTACAGGAGAGTTTCGTTCTATGCTCTTTGTAGTTTGTATCAAAATGGAACACCTTATACTTGAAAGAAACGGACCGAGTGCTCGTACGTACTTGGTTTTTTGTTTGATAGATTGATTAAAAAAGAAAGAAGGAATAAACCTTCTAAAAATAGTCTGGTAAAGAGAGGAAGACATCTATGCGTTTAAGACATAAACCATATGCAATGGATCGAATTAATGAGTATTCACAGTTTGTAATTGGAAACCCAGAGGAGCGTTGTGGCAATTGGAAAGAAGTGTTTGGAAATAACCATCCGATCCATATTGAAGTAGGAACAGGTCGTGGTCGTTTCGTTTATGAGATGGCAAAAGCGAATCCGCATATTAACTATATCGGAATTGAAAAATTCACAAGTGTTATCGTAGATGCGCTTGATAGGTTAATTGAAGAAGAAGTACCAAACTTAAAATTAATTAATAAAGATGCTGAAGATTTAACAGTTTTCTTTGCGGAAGGCGAAATTGACCGTGTGTATTTAAACTTCTCAGATCCATGGCCAAAAAATCGTCACGAGAAGCGTCGTTTAACGTATAAAACATTTTTACGCAATTATGAAGAAGTGTTAGTAACAGGCGGAGAGATTCATTTTAAAACGGATAACCAAAGTTTATTTGAATACTCTCTTATGAGTATGGCTGAATATGGCATGCTACTCACATTCCTTAGCTTAGATCTTCATAACAGTGATTTCGAAGGTAACATTATGACGGAATACGAAGAGAAGTTTTCTAGTAAAGGACATCGTATTTATCGTGTTGAAGCGAAATATCGAACAGAACCTGTGCAGTAATGCGCAGGTTTTTTTGTTGTGAAAAAACATTCTGAATTTTGTGTTAGAATAAAGGGGAACTGTAATCAGTGGGGGGCTTTTTCATCCCCCACTGATTATCAGCCCGCACCAATCGGGCTTTTACGGACAGTTGATTCCCCGACTAACTTCTTTGCTTTTGCTGCATTTTGAGGTGGGAGTCTTACTGCACGCGAATAGCGGGGGGGAAATGGAAAAGGGGGAATGTGGAATGGAATCTTTAAAAATCGGAGAAATAAAAGTGACATGGCTCCGCGGAGGGAACACTCATTTAGATGGGGGAGCGATGTTTGGTGTCGTACCAAAAATCTTATGGTCACGCAAATATAAACATAATGATACAAATCATATTTATTTAAGAACAGATCCGTTGCTTGTACAAACGAAAGAAGGAAATATGCTCATTGATTCAGGAATTGGAAATAATAAAATGAATGAAAAAATGAAGCGGAATCAAGGGGTAACAGAAGAATCGTCAGTTGAACATTCTCTAGCGGAACACGGTCTAACAGCTGAAGATATTCATTATGTATTAATGACACACCTTCATTTTGATCATGCATCAGGATTAACAAAATCGGAAGATGGTGAGCTTGTTCCGACGTTTCCAAATGCAAAAGTGTATGTATCAGAAATAGAATGGAATGAAATGAGAAACCCTAATATCCGCTCTCGTAATACATATTGGAAAGAAAATTGGGAGCCAATTGTAGAGCAAATTGTCACTTTCAAAGACGAAATACAAATTTCAGATGAAGTCAGAATGGTACATACAGGAGGGCATAGTGATGGTCATGCTGTAATTGTTCTTGAAAGTAAAGGAGAAACGATGCTTCATTTAGCGGATCTCTTGCCAACGCATGCTCATCAAAACGTATTATGGGTGATGGCATATGATGATTATCCAATGACTTCAATTGAACATAAGCAAAAATGGATGAAGTATGGCACAGAAAAGAAAGCATGGTTCACCTTTTATCATGATGCCTATTATCGCGCTGTGAAGTGGGATGAGGAAGGGAATATGGTTGAGAAGGTAGAACGAAAAGAGGAAAATGTATCAAGTGAAGTGTAAGAAAGATAGAAGTATGGAGTGGAGGGTCATCCCCTCCACTAAAAAGTAAATTTTTTGTGCTCTTGTTCAACTATAAACACATTGCAAGGATTTGTCGAAAGAAATACTGTTAAAATATTTTGAAAATTGCTATAATATCTCTGAGTTACTGCATTATGACATGCTCTATATGAGAAGCTTTTTATTCGAAAGGGGAAAATATATTGCATATAACGATTGGAAATTTACTTGAACTGACTACTGGAAATTATCCAAATAAAGAAGCGATTGTTGAACCGAAAAAAAATATTCGCTGGACGTATACAGAATGGAATGAACAGGTGAATAAGCTAGCTCATGCGCTCCAAAAAAGTGGTATACAAAAAGGTGACCGCGTCTCGACTTTTCTCTTTAATAGTAGTGAACTAGCAACTACATGTTTCGCTTGTGCAAAAATTGGCGCCGTATTTAATCCGATTAATTTTAGATTAAAACCACAAGAACTCAGTTATATATTAGAAGATGCTTCTCCAAAAATCGTACTTTTTGAAAAGCAATTATCCTCCCAAATACAAAGTATTCATAAACAATTTCCTCATATCCAGTTCTGGTACATTGACCAAAATCATCCACCGTTTTCTATTTCATATGAAGAAAAACTATCAAATGTATTACCGGATTTTGAAACAGTAGAAGTAAAAGAAGATGATATTTGTTCCATTATGTATACAAGTGGAACAACCGGTTATCCGAAGGGAGTACTTCACCGTCACCGAGAAATTATCGATCAAAGCTTGATGGGAATCGCATATTTACATTATACCGAGAATAGTCGTGGTCTTGTAACAGCACCGATGTTTCATTGTGCTGAGCTGCACTGTTGCTTCGTTCCAAGGGTACATAGCGGCGGGGCGAATATTATTCTGCATCATTTCGATGCAAAGAATGTGCTCGAAACGATTGAAAAAGAGAAGGTTACTGTTATGTTCGCGGCACCTACAATGTGGAATATGATGTTGCAGGAAGACTTAATGCAGTATGATTTATCTTCTCTTAGGTACGGTTTATATGGAGCAGCTTCAATGGCACCGGCACTTGTAAAAGCTTGTGATGAAAAATTGAATGTTTCATTAGTACAAGCCTATGGTATGACGGAAATGGGACCGGCAGTTACTTTTTTACGAGAGAATGAGCAACTTACTAAAGTAGGTTCTGCAGGAAAAGCTGCCTATAATCATGAAATCCGTGTTGTCCGTCCAAATGAAGAAGGGCCATCTGAGCCGAATGATATATTACGACCGTATGAAATCGGAGAAATTATTATGCGAGGTTCCTGTTTGATGAAAGGGTATTACAACAATGAAGAGGCAACAGCAAAAGCATTATATAAAGGATGGTACCATTCAGGAGATTTGGGGTATGTAGATACAGATGGTTATTTATACGTTGCGGATCGCGTTGACGATATGGTTGTTAGTGGTGGAGAAAACATTTACCCACGTGAGGTCGAGGATTTTTTGTATACACATGAAAGTGTTTTAGATGTTGCGGTGCTTGGAGAGAAAGATGAGCTTTGGGGAGAAAGTGTTCTAGCATACATCGTTTCAAAAGATCAGTTTCTTACCGAAGAGATATTAGATGAGTATTGCAAAGTAAGTGATAAGCTTGCTGATTATAAACGTCCACGTCGCTATGTGTTTGTTGAACAACTGCCAAGAAATGCAAGCGGTAAAATTCAAAAGTTTATTTTGCGTAATGCAGAAACGGAAGCTAAGGGGAGGATATGATGAGGCATAAATATTTACAGGAGGAGCATCACATTTTTCGTGATGCTTTTCATAAATTTTTAGAAAAGGAAGCATATCCATACTATAACGAATGGGAAAAAGAAGGAATAATTCCTCGTGCTTTTTGGACAAGTATGGGGAGTAAAGGTTTTCTTTGTCCAATGGTAGATGAGCGGTATGGTGGAGCAGGTGCTGATTTTGGATATTCGGTTGTCATTAACGAGGAACTTGAAAAGGTTGGATCAAGTTTAATCGGAATTGGTTTGCACAATGACATTGTCGTTCCATACTTCACGCAGTATGGAACAGAAGAACAAAAGAAACGTTGGTTACCAAAATGTGTAAGCGGTGAATGTATAACTGCAATTGCGATGACGGAGCCAGGAGCAGGTTCGGACTTGGCGAGTATTCGAACAACTGCAAGAAAAGAAGGTGATTATTATGTCGTGAATGGAGAAAAAACATTTATTACAAATGGTATTCATGCAGATTTAGTTATCGTTGTTTGTAAGACAGACACAAATATTAAACCGGCTCATAAAGGCATGAGTCTACTTGTTTTAGAAAGAGGAATGGAGGGATTTAAAAGAGGAAAAAAACTAAAAAAAATCGGCTTACATAGTCAAGATACAGCAGAACTTATTTTTGAAGATGTAAAAGTGCCTGCTTCGAATTTGCTAGGGGAAGAAGGAAAAGGTTTTTATTATCTCATGGAAAAGTTGCAGCAAGAACGTCTCATTGTTGCAATTGCAGCTAAAACAGCCGCGGAAGTGATGCTACATATAACGAAAAACTATGTCCAAGAGCGAAAAGCATTTGGGAAAAGTATAAGCGATTTTCAAACAGTACAGTTTCGATTAGCAGAGATGTATACGGAAATTGAAATTGGTAGAACATTTGTCGATGACTGTATTGCCAATCACATGAATGGTGAGAACATCGTAACGAAAGTATCGATGGCGAAGTGGTGGCTGACAGATCTTGCAAAAAAAGTGTCAGCAGAGTGCATACAACTGCACGGTGGATATGGATATATGGAAGAATACGAGATTGCGCGGCGTTATCGTGATATTCCAGTAAGCGCGATTTATGCTGGTGCGAATGAGATTATGAAAAATATAATTGCAAAGGGTATGGGCTTATGATGTTGAAAGGAATAACAGTTGTTGATTTTTCTCATTACTTACCAGGTCCGTATGCAGCACTTCGCCTTGCTGATTTAGGTGCAGAAGTGATAAAGGTAGAACCGCTTTATGGTGATTTAGCAAGAGGGTTGGAATCTGGTAATCAGGCATTTTTTTGTGCGAATAATCGTAACAAGAAAAGTATTGCAATAAACGTAAAGCATCCAGAAGGAGTAGTGGTAGTGAAAAAACTTCTTCAAAAATCTGATGTTTTAATAGAAAGCTTTCGGCCTAACGTAATGAACCGTCTTGGTCTTGGATATGAAGAAGTTAAACGGGTAAATAAAAGTATCATTTATACTTCATTAACTGGATATGGACAAAATAAAGAACATTCGGATCTTGCAAGCCACGATATAAATTTTATGGCAGTAAGCGGCGTATTAGCACAGTTGAAAGATCAAGAAGGAATTCCGGTTCATCCCAAAATTACCCTTGGGGATGAGATAGGCGGAATGATGACTTCAGAAAAAATTATGGCAGCATTGTTTCAAAGAGAGCGAACTGGGGAAGGGAGTTATCTCGATATTTCCCTCACAGATAGCTTAATGATGTTAATGAACAATCATATCATGCTTGAAAAAATGTATAACAAACGTCATGGGCTAGATTTGCTTAGCGGTAAGATTGTGTGTTATTCCCTCTACGAAACGAGCGATGAAAGGTTTGTTGCGCTTGGAGCAGTTGAACAGAAATTTTGGCATTCCTTTTGTGAAGCGGTAGGAAGAGTAGAATGGGGGGATAAGCAATATGAACTAACTCAAGATGGTCAAATCATTTATGAGCAAATGAAAGCACTCTTTGCTAGTAAGCCATTGGCGTATTGGACGAAATTTGCGATGGAAGTGGATTGTTGTTTGGCGCCTGTTTTGGAGACAAATGAATTATCGTCGTCACCATTTACAAGGCATCTAGTAAATGAGAAAGGATATGTATTTACACATACGAGTCATACATTTGCGAATCCACCGAAGCTTGGTGAGCATACTGAAGAAGTGTTGCAAAAGCTTGGATTATCGAAGTTAGAGATTGAGAGATTGGAACAATTAGATGTAATTGAGCGAGTTCGTGTATGAATAATTAGAGAGAAGATAGAGAATCAAGAGGACATTTATTTCTCGTAAATATGCAAGACTATTTCGGAAAGTATTGATTCGTTGTTGAAATGTATGTTGTGGAAATGAAAAGAAAATAATTAAAGGAGGAAAATAATGATTCAAAATATTGCAGTAATTGGTGCAGGAATTATGGGAAGTGGCATTGTCCAAGCGTTAGCGATGGGCGATAAACATGTGAAAATGTATGATATATCAGAAGAAAGTTTACAAAAAGCTTATGGAACTATCACCAAAAGCTTGGGTCGTTTCGTGAACGCAGGACGTATGACAGAGGAAGGAAAAAATGGAATTCTAGCTCATATTACTTCTACAGTTATATTGGAAGAAGCTTGCCAAAATGTAGAGCTTGTTATTGAAGCAGTACCAGAAATATTACAGTTAAAGAAGGAGATTTTTCAAAAGTTAGATTTGTATACATCGCAATCGACTATTCTAGCAACGAATACGTCTGAATTAAGTGTAACTGCAATTGCAAGTGTAACAAGTCGTCCAGAAAAAGTAGTGGGGATGCATTGGTTTAATCCTGCTCCTGTTATGAAGCTCGTTGAAATTGTACGAGGAGTGGTTACGGCAGAAAGTACGATACAAGCAGTAAGAACAGTCTCAGAAGGAATTGGGAAAGAAACGGTTGTTGTGAAAGATATGCAAGGATTTGTGACGTCGCGGGCAATTGCTATTCATATGTTAGAGTGCATGCGTATGTATGAAGAAGGAATTACAAGTAAAGAGGAGATTGATAAGGCAATTAAGCTTGGTTTGAACTATCCAATGGGACCATTTGAATTAGCGGATTATGTAGGGCTAGACACGATGCTATTTGCGAGTACAGGACTAATGGAAGCATTTGGAGATAGGTTTAGAGCGCCGCAAACACTTGTGAAACTTGTAGAGGCAGGACATCTTGGAAGAAAGACTGGGAAAGGTTTTTATGATTATTCAAAAGGGAAAGTAGGCGAGAAAATATGAAGCGGGACGTTGTTATTGTTGAAGCTGTACGTACGCCAGTTGGTAAAAGAAATGGGGCATTTCGTTTACTTCACCCTATACAACTTGCAGCAGTTGCACTGAGTGAAGTAACAAAACGTGGGAATATAGAAAAAGGACTTATAGAAGATATAGTTATGGGGTGTGTAACGCCAATTAACGAACAAGGTTTTAATATTGGAAGACTTTCGGCACTTGAAGCAGATTTTCCTATAACGGTTCCAGCAGTAACGATTAATAGGCTCTGTGGTTCAGGGCAACAGGCTATTCACTTTGCTGCGCAAGAAATTAAATCAGGGGATATGGACATTACGATTGCAGCTGGTGTTGAACATATGACAAAAGTTCCCATTTTAAGTGATGGAAATGAGCAGACGATCCCGAGTAGTCTTCACGAAAAGTATCAAATTGTGCATCAAGGTGTATCTGCTGAGATGATTGCAGAAAAATATGGTATTACACGTGAACAGTTAGATGCTTACGCGCTAGAAAGTCATAGACGTGCACTTCAAGCTATTGAATCTGGACACTTTCAGCGAGAGATTGTACCAATGCGTGGTGTAGATAAAGAAGGCAATGAAATATTAGTTGAAAATGATGAAGGTCCGAGAAGGGATACTTCTTATGAAGCGTTATCAAATTTAAAAACAGTGTTTAAAGAAACTGGAGTGATTACAGCAGGGAATGCAAGTCAAATTAGTGATGGTGCTGCAGCAATCTTGCTGATGGATAGTGAAAAGGCTAAAGAGCTAGGTTGTAAAGCACGTGCTCGTATTGTTAATCAAGTGGTTGTTGGTTCTGACCCGACAACAATGCTTGATGGCGTTATCCCTGCAACAAAAAAAGTGCTACAAAAATCAAATTTAACAATTCATGATATGGATGTTGTAGAAATCAATGAAGCATTTGCATCGGTTGTTTTAGCATGGCAAAAGGAAATGGAAGCGGATTTACAAAAGGTGAATGTTAATGGTGGTGCGATTGCGCTAGGTCATCCACTTGGGGCAACTGGTGCGAAATTAATGACTTCTCTTCTTCATGAATTGGAGCGGAGGCAGGGAAGGTACGGCCTACTGACAATTTGCATTGGACATGGGATGTCGACAGCGATGATAATTGAAAGAATGTGAAAAAGTGTGCAGAAATTCATCTGCACACTTTAATCTCACTACTCATGAGTGGTAGCCCTCACCTCAAAGTTATGCAAGCGGAGTATTATTGTCCGTAACAATCTAATTGGCCGGGAGTGAATAATCAATGTGGGAATGAAGCCCTCCACTGATCAAAGTTTCACTTTATGCTTTTTGATTTTCTGAGTTGTTTTAAGCAGCCGTTACTTCTAAAACGGTACCTGTTTTTGCATCTACTAAAAATTCAAATCGTTCTTGTATATCATTTAAAATTGTTGTAAGACCGCCGCGGTATACTTCGTACGCGACATCATATTTTTCAAACGTCTCTGGAACCATATGTACCCAAGAGCCAGTAATTTCGCCTTTATGACTTAATGCTTGTTTCACCATTTTTAATGCTTTCTCTGAAGAAATATGGGATTGTTCTTGAACTTTGTTTGCAACAAGATAACCAGCTGCAAAACCAACACCAACACCAGCTAGTAAACCTTTCCAGCGCATATATTCACCTCAATTCTATAAAGTAGTGTATTGATGATAATTATAATGCAATTTTAACGAAAAAAGAAGAAACTAGAAACATTTCGAAAATTTCGTTACAATAAAAGAGGTATTCTACTAAGGTTTGAAAGAAGGGAACTTCGTGAATAAAGAGACATTAGAATTATTTCGCACGTTAACAGAATTACAAGGTACATCAGGATTTGAGCATGATGTGCGCCGTTTTATGAAAGAGGAGTTAAGTAAATATGCAGATGAAATCGTCCAAGACGGTTTAGGTAGCGTGTTCGGTCTGAAAAAAGGGGATGAAAATGGCCCACGCGTACTTGTAGCTGGTCATATGGATGAAGTTGGCTTTATGGTTACGCAAATTACGAAAAACGGGATGATTCGTTTTCAAACGCTAGGCGGCTGGTGGAGTCAAGTGCTATTAGCACAACGTGTACAAATTATGACGAAAAACGGCCCAGTTGTTGGGGTTGTTGGTTCGATTCCACCTCATTTATTAAGTGATGCACAACGTGCGAAACCAATGGATATAAAAAATATGTTAATTGATATAGGTGCAGATAGTTATGAACAAGCGCTTGAAATTGGTGTGAAACCAGGGCAACAAATTGTTCCGATTTGTCCGTTTACACCAATGGCAAACGAAAAGAAAATTATGGCGAAAGCTTGGGATAACCGCTACGGCTGTGGTCTTGCGATTGAATTGTTAAAAGAATTAAAAGATGAAACATTACCAAACACGTTATACTCTGGTGCGACTGTACAAGAAGAAGTCGGTCTTCGCGGCGCACAAACAGCAGCTAATATGATTCAACCAGATATTTTCTATGCGCTTGATGCGAGTCCAGCAAATGATGCATCTGGGGATAAAACGCAGTTCGGTCAATTAGGAAAAGGAGCACTTCTTCGCATTTATGACCGTACAATGGTAACACATAGAGGAATGCGTGAATTTATTTTAGATACAGCAGAAACACATAATATTCCGTACCAGTACTTTATTTCACAAGGTGGTACAGATGCAGGTCGTGTACATACGAGTAACTCTGGTATTCCGTCAGCAGTAATTGGTGTTTGCGCTCGTTACATTCATACTCATGCTTCTATTTTACATGTTGATGATTATGCAGCAGCGAAAGAATTGATTACAAAACTTGTGAAAGCAACAGATAAAACAACATTAGAAACAATTAAAAACAATGCTTAAAAGAAAGGGCCGGATTCGGCCTTTTCTTTTCGTATATGAAAAGAAATAAAAACACTCTTTTTAGATGGGAGAGAGCGTCCGATCATGTATAGAAAAGTTTGGAATTTTCCCTATCCCATATAGAGTTAAAAACAAAGAAAGAACAAGAGTGTCAATTACCTTTTGTTCTTTGTAGCAATGACTTATATAGAGGTGAACAATATGAAAGTAGCAGTTGGCTCAAAAAATCAAACAAAAGTAGGAGCCGTACAAGAAGTATGGAAAGAGGTAAGTATTACTTCAGTTTCTGTTCCTTCAGGAGTTGCAGCACAGCCATTTTCTGATGAGGAAACGATGCAAGGCGCAATCAATAGAGCGAAGCGAGCACTAGAAGAAAAACAAGCTGACATCGGTATCGGACTAGAAGGCGGTGTAATGAAAACAGAGCACGGTTTGTTTATGTGCAATTGGGGTGCTTTGGCGACAAGCGCGGGGAAAGTATTTGTCGCAGGTGGGGCACGGATTATGCTTCCTGATGATTTTCTTTCTCCTCTTGAAGATGGAAAAGAGTTAAGTGAAGTAATGGAGGCATTTGTAAAACGAAAAGACATTCGTAGCCATGAAGGCGCAATCGGAATCTTTACAGATCATTATGTGGATCGTACACAATTATTTGTACATGTTGTAAAGCTCTTAATTGGGCAATATAAGTATGACGAAAAACAAGCATAAACCTTGCACCATACGTGATGTATGGTAGTATAAAAGAAGATTAGAGATGAAAAGATACACTTCGTTAGAGGAGGAAATATAGATGAAATCATTAGAAAGCATGGAACAATTTCAAGAATTAAAAAATGAAGAGAACGTCATTTTTATGTTTTCAGCAGAATGGTGCCCAGACTGCCGTTTTATTGACCCATTTATGCCAGAAGTAGAAGAAAAATATAGCGATTTCTCATTTTACTATGTAGATCGTGACGAATTTATTGACCTTTGCGTGAAATTAGACGTATTTGGCATTCCGAGCTTTGTAGCGTACAATAAAGGTGAAGAAACTGGACGCTATGTAAACAAAGATCGTAAAACACAAGAACAAATCGAAGCGTTTATTGAAGGGTTAAAATAAGGCGATCTCGCCAATTAAATTGTAAAAACAACCTCTACCTTCGCGGGGGAGGTTATTTTTTTGGAAGGGGGGCAAACGAAATGAGAATGACAAGCAAAAAGATGAAAGATGAGTTAATGACTAGATTAGCTCGTCCAGAGTGGGAATTTCATTATGATAGCGAGAAGGATACGCTCCGTATTGAACAAAAAGATACGAAAAAGGGAATTAATGTTTCACTTCCAGGAGTTGTAGCGAAATGGGAAGTGAAGAAGGAAGCAGCGATTGAAGATGTTGTGTATTACGTACAAGAGGCGCTACTTGCGATGCATAAAGAAGAAAGCGGCGCGGCAAAAATTTTACCGGTTATTCGATCCACTTCTTTTCCAAAGCAAGCTGAAGAAGGAAATCCTTTCGTAATGACAGATCATACAGCAGAAACGCGCATTTATTATGCATTAGATTCCAATAAAACATATCGATTAATTGATGAACGTTTGTTACAAAAAATAGGACTTACAGAGCAGCAAGTACGTGAAATGGCATTGTTTAATGTACGTTCCTTAAGTCATTCATTTAAACAAGATGAAGTGGCGGGGAATACATTTTATTTCTTAAACACAAATGATGGCTATGATGCGAGTCGTATTTTGAATGAATCATTATTACAATCGATGCGTGAAAAGATTTCAGGTGACATGGTTGTAGCTGTTCCGCACCAAGATGTATTAATTATTGCTGATATCGTGAACGAAATCGGTTATGATATTATTGCACAAATGACAATGAAGTTTTTTGCCGAAGGTCATGTTCCGATTACATCACTTTCATTCGTATATGAAGATGGGGATTTTGAGCCAATCTTTATTTTAGCGAAGAATCGGAAGAAGACAAATGGAAAAGAGAAAGGATGAACAAAGTGAACGTTTTTTACAACCTTGAAGGAATTGGCGACACATTAATCGTTGCCTTACAAGATATCACATTAGAAAACCGTACATTTGACCGCAAAGGAGATGTTGCACGCGTTTATGATCGTGAAAGCAACGTAACAGGAGGATTCAACATCTTTAATGCGTCTTCTTATGTAGAAGTAAAGGAAACAGGAAACATTACTTTAACAAAAGAGCTTGTTGAAAAAATCAATGACATTTTAGCAAAGAATGGCTTTGAAGAAAAAGTAGAAGCAGACCTCACGCCGAAATTCGTCGTTGGCTACGTAGCTGAAAAAGAAAAGCATCCAAATGCAGATAAACTAAACATTTGTAAAGTAGAAATCGGTACAGATACACTACAAATCGTATGTGGTGCACCAAACGTTGATGCAGGACAAAAAGTTGTTGTCGCAAAAATCGGTGCTGTAATGCCAAGTGGTATGTTAATTAAACCAGCTGAGCTTCGCGGCGTTCCATCTTCTGGAATGATTTGTTCTGCACGTGAATTAGAGCTTCCGGATGCTCCTCAGGAAAAAGGTATTCTTGTATTAGAAGACAGCTATGAGGTTGGACAAGAGTTCAAATTTTAATTGATATATAATTACAAATTGAAAACCCGACATAAAACCCAATCTTTAGGTGGGAGAGAGCATCCGGCCATGCATAGAAGTGGTCAGATCCTTTTCCTGCCCCATGCCAAGTGAAAACAAAGGGAAAAAACAAGTAGCGATCATCTTTTGTTCTTCGTAGCAGCGAACGATATGCCGGAAAATTAAAATAGAATTATATAGAAAAAATAGTCTCATGATAAAATGAGGCTATTTTTTTATTTACATGTCTTTATATTGTAACGCTTTTCTCAAAATCTATATTGTATTTCAAAAACAAATTAGTTAAAATTTAGAAAAATATATAAATGCAAATTGAAAACCCGACATAAAACCTTTCTTTTAGGGTGGGAAAGAGCATCCAGCCATGCATAGAAGCGGGCAGCCCCTTTTCTTGTCCCATGTCAAGTGAAAACAAAAAGAGAGAACGAGTACAGGTCACCTTTGTTTTTTCATAGCAGCGACTTATATGTTGAAAAATTAAAATGGAGTTATATAGAAGGAGATAGGAACATATGAGACAATTTCCAAAAGTGAAAGAGCTTCTGGGGCTTATCGAAACTTCGAAGAAACATGATATTGAATTACAATCATTTGAAATATATTTATTGCATGAAAATGAATTGGAAAAGGGACAAATTGGATATCGATATGATAAAAACAAAAATTCACTCATGAGTGGGAAAAAGGGAGATTGGCAAGAGAGTTGGATTGTTATTGGATATGATACAGATATGGGTGATCCTATCTTTGTTGATATAGATAATCCACTCCATCCGATCTACACAGCTGAACAAGGATCGGAAATATGGGAACCAGTTTGTATAGCACGTAGTATAGATGAGATTATGAAACAGTTAAAAGAAATTTAGGGTGTTTTTATATAAATGCAAATTGAAAACCCGACATAAAGCCTAATCTTTAGGTGGGAGAGAGCATCTGGCCATGCATAGAAGCGGTCAGTCCCTCTTTCAGCCCCATGCCAAGTGAAAACAAAAAGAGAGAACGAGTACAGGTCACCTTTTGTTTTTCATAGCAGCGACTTATACACTTGGAAACCAAAATGGATATATAAATAGAGTATGCGCAAAGTAGATGGGAGGAGGAAGCTATGAAATATATAAAAATGATGTGTGCAGTTGTATTACTTGGAATATATATGGAAGCGTGCTCGAAGGAACAAGAGAAGAAAATACCATCTACTGTGCAAGAAGAGAATAAAAAGGTTGTAGAACAAACGAAAGAAACGCCACCAGAGAAGCAAGCGGAAAAAGAGAAGAAAATAGAAGCTGAATTACCAGTGGAACAAAATGGAGAACAAGAGAAAAAAATTGAACAAGAACCATCCGTGGAGCAAGATGAAAAACAAGAGCTAAAGGTGGAGCAAGTACCACAGGATGAGGAATCGGCCAAAACCCTTGAGGTAAAAGCAAATGCTGAGCAAAAACAATCAAAATTTCTTGTTGTAATTGATCCAGGGCATCAAGAGAAAGCAAATTTAAATTTAGAACCAATTGGCCCGGGGGCAACTGAGCAAAAGTATAAAGTGACTGATGGAACGACAGGTGTTGTGACGAAAAAAAGAGAATCTGTTCTTGTATTAGAAGCTGCTGTCATATTGAAAGAGAAGCTCGAAGCAAAAGGTATGCAAGTACTTATGACAAGAACAACACATGATGTTGATATAAGTAATAAGGAGCGAGCGACATTTGCGAATGAGCATCAAGCAGATTTATTTTTACGCCTTCATGCGGATGGTTCAGAAAATCGAGCACAAAAAGGGTTTGCTGTGTTGACGCCAGCGGAAGGAAATACATATACAAAAGGAATCTATGCAGAAAGTTTACAAGTTTCTCAAATAATCGTAAAGAAAATGAAAGAAAACAGCCAGGTAAAAGTAAATGGAATCAAGTTTCGAGATGATCTTTCTGGATTTAATTGGTCGAAAATTCCAGGTATTTTACTTGAGCTTGGATTTATGTCGAATCCTGAAGAAGATCAGAGACTATCAGACACACAATATTTAGACTCTTTACTGCAAAGTGTAACCGAGAGTGTAGAAGAATATCGGAAGAGTAAAGCTTAAACGGCAGTCTTATATAGGAGGCTGTTTTTTTATGTATAAATACAAGTGAAAACCTTTCTTTTTGGGTGGGAGAGGGGGGACCGGCCATGTATAGAAGCGGTCAGGTCCTTTTTGAGCCCCGTGCCGGGTTTAAAACAAAGGGAGAAGGAGAGAGTAGGCCCTCTTTTGTGTTCATAGCAGCGACTTGTATGTTGAGAATCTATTGTGCTTACTGAAAATTTGAATATGGTAGACAAAATACAAGAGCGTAATTTTACCTGCACTTTTTGCCGAATGCTGATACAATAAAGGATGTTACTATTTAGTAGAAAGAGTGGTAAACATGTTAGATTGGATGAAAAAGCTGTTTAACAAAGAGGAACATCAGGAAGAAAAAGCAGCGATAAATAAAGCAGTACCGAAGAACACTGAAAGTAAGCCGAAAACTCCTCGTGTAAACCACTACACTGAAGCAAGAGAAGCACAAATGGCTAGTCGGAATTTAGGTGTGAAATGCCGATTTCCGTTAATACCTGATGATGGATTTGATGAGGAGAATGTGGAAGAATCAACACATTTTGAGCAGCAACCTCTGCCAAGGGTAACGAACATGGAGAGACGCAGGCCAAGATATGTAGAAGAACCAGTTCATACATTTGCCCCGCCACAAGCCCAACAAGAAATTGAGCCAGAGCCTATCTTGCCAAAAAAATCTGTGCCAGTACAAGAAAGCCATCGAAGACCATTTCGCCCGACAGAAATGATTTCGCCTATCTTTGGATATAAACGTCCTTCGAGAGAGAAACAAGAAGTTAAGACGGAAGAAAAAGGGCAGGAAGATCTTGAAATATCCTTTGAAGGAAAATCTGTCGTCGATGCTTGGTTGGAGAAAAAAGGATACTCTCTTTCGAATTTCTCAGACGAATCCTTTATTCCTTCTAAGAAGCAGGAGAAAAATCTGGAGCATACTGGACAACAAGAAAGCCCAAAAGAGGAAAAATCAGTTGTTGATCAGTGGCTAGAGAAAAACGGTTACGATTCTGAGCGTTCATTCACTTCGTTAGAGGGGCAAGAAAAGGTAGATGCCATTTCAGACTCTCTTCCATTTGCAACTGATAACTTTTTACATAAATCAGTTGGACAGGATAATAAGAAAGAAGAGCATACTGTTGAAATCGTACAGGTATTTGAGCAAGAACTAGATGTAGTGGCGTTATCACAATATGATAACGAAGCGAAGGAAGAAATCTTGCAAGATGAGTTGCTAGATTCTACTGTAGAGAATATGGATACAACGTCAACGGAAGAAAATGAATATAAGAAAGAAATAGAAGAAGAACAGCTAGTGGAGAAAACTATTTTAGAAGAAAATATTGTTGAAGAAGTGGAAGAAGCTGAAGAACCAACGCGGGAAGTTGAAGAAGTGGAAGAAGCTGAAGAACCAACGCGGGAAGTTGAAGAAGTGGAAGAAGCTGAAGAACCAACGCGGGAAGTTGAAGAAGTGGAAGAAGCTGAAGAACCAACGCTGGAAGTTGGAGAAGTGGAAGAAGCTGAAGAACCAACGCTGGAAGTTGGAGAAGTGGAAGAAGCTGAAGAACCAACGCTGGAAGTTGGAGAAGTGGAAGAAGCTGAAGAACCAACGCGGGAAGTGGAAGAAGCTAAAGAACCAACGCTGGAAGTTGGAGCGGTGGAAGAAGCTGAAGAACCAACGCGGGAAGTTGAAGAAGTGGAAGAAGCTGAAGAATCAACGCGGGAAGTTGGAGAAGTGGAAGAAGCTGAAGAATCAACGCGGGAAGTTGGAGAAGTGGAAGAAGCTGAAGAACCAACGCGGGAAGTTGGAGCGGTGGAAGAAGCTGAAGAACCAACGCGGGAAGTTGGAGCGGTGGAAGAAGCTGAAGAATCAACGCGGGAAGTTGAAGCAGTGGAGGAACCCGAAGAAACGCTGGTAGCAGAAACATTTGAAGAAGCAAAAATTGCCGAAACAGCGAAAGAGTCTGCAGAAGAAACGGCTCAAGTAGTAGTTGAAAAAACGACAGAACAAGAGAATTTGGTTTCTAAAGCGGAAAACAATGTTTCAGAAACATCTTCAGCAGCAGACGAGCACACGAAGGAAGCAGTTCAAAACTTTGCAAATGTATTAATCGAAGAGGCAGAAGAAAAGCAAGAAGTTGCTGTGGAACAGCCTGTTAAGCAAAAAGAAGAACCGAAACGTGAGAAAAAGCGTCATGTGCCGTTTAATGTTGTGATGTTAAAACAAGATAGAAGAAAGTTAATAGAGAGACATGTGGCAGGAATGAAAACGCCGCAGACTCCTATAAAACAAGCTGAAGAATCAGTAAAGGTGCACAAGCAGCCTGTACAACAAGTGGAAGAAGCACCACAAGGAAAAGCGCAAACTGCACAGCAAGTTATAGTGGAAACTCAAGTGGAAGAGAAACCAGTAGAACAAGTAGTGGTGGGAACTCAAGAAGAAGAGAGACCAGCACAGCAAGTAGTGGTGGGAACTCAAGAAGAAGAGAAACCAGTAGAACGAGTGGCAGTGGAAGATCAAGTAACAGAGGAGCCAGTTCAACAAACGGAAACGAAGGCACCTGTTGCAAGTGCAGGAGTACAAGAGAAAGCATACGTTATAGCGCGAAGAGAGAATGATATGCGTAATGTACTGCAAACACCGCCTGAATATGCTATGCCACCATTAACACTATTGACGATTCCAAGTCAGTCGACATTAGATAATACGGAATGGTTAGAAGAACAGAAAGAATTATTAGATACGACGTTTAATAATTTTCATGTTGGGGCTCATGTTATCAATGTTTCACAAGGACCAGCTGTAACGCGCTTCGAAGTACAACCTGATCCGGGTGTGAAAGTAAATAAAATCACAAATTTAAGTGATGATATTAAGCTGAGTTTAGCTGCAAAAGATATTCGAATTGAAGCACCGATTCCAGGGAAGAGTGCCATCGGAATTGAGGTTCCGAATAAAGAAAGTAAGCCTGTATTCCTGCGAGAAATTTTGAGAAGTCCTGTGTTCACGAAAAGTGAATCACCGCTTACTGTTGCGCTTGGACTTGATATTTCTGGTGCTCCAATTGTAACGGATATAAGGAAGATGCCGCATGGACTGATCGCTGGTGCGACTGGTTCAGGGAAAAGTGTCTGTATTAACGCGATTTTAACAAGTATTTTATATAAAGCGAAACCACATGAAGTGAAGCTGATGTTGATTGATCCGAAAATGGTTGAGCTTGCACCATATAATTCTATTCCCCATCTTGTAGCACCTGTTATTACAGATGTGAAAGCAGCTACAGCAGCGTTAAAATGGGCTGTAGAAGAGATGGAACGCCGTTATGAATTGTTTGCGCATGTTGGTGCACGTGATTTAACCCGTTATAATACCATCGTAAGTAGCCGAGAAATCCCAGGTGAAGCATTGCCGTACATTGTTATTGTAATTGATGAGTTAGCCGATTTAATGATGGTTGCTCCTGGTGATGTAGAGGAAGCAATTTGCCGCATTGCACAAAAAGCACGTGCTTGTGGTATTCACTTATTAGTTGCAACGCAGCGTCCGTCTGTGGATGTTATTACAGGATTGATTAAATCAAACATTCCAACGCGTATTGCGTTTACAGTATCATCTCAAGTAGATTCACGTACAATCATTGATATTGGAGGAGCGGAAAAATTACTTGGTCGCGGTGATATGCTATTTTTAGGAAACGGTACGTCAAAACCCGTCCGTGTACAAGGGGTATACGTATCGGATGATGAAATTGAAAAAACAGTTGAACATGTGAAAAAGCAAATGAAGTCGAACTATTTATTTAAGCAAGAGGATTTATTGGCGAAAACAGAACAACATGAAGCCGAAGATGAACTGTTTTTTGATGCATGTCAATTTGTTGTAGAACAAGGGGGAGCGTCCACATCTTCTGTACAGAGAAAATTCCGCATCGGTTATAATCGTGCGGCACGTCTTATTGAAGAGATGGAAGCACAAGGAATTATATCTGAAGCACGGGGAACAAAACCGAGAGATGTCCTTATTTCAGAGGATGAATTTGCTGCTATGCAGGAAACGAATGTATAGGAAGCGGTTTTGCTGTATACTAAGAGAAAATGTTGGATAGTAAAGTAGGGAGTAAACGACATGAAAGAAATTGAATTAAAATTAAAAGGTGAAATCAATCGACTAACAAATAAAACATTTAAATTTGATGAACGAGTTGGGGAAGGTTGGTTCTCTGCCGTTTACTTTTTAAAAACTCGTGACATTATTCAAGAATTTCGCCCGAAAAGTGTTGTGACAATGCAATTTTTCCAAAAGGAACATGCGATACTTTGCGGAACAGATGAAGTATTAGCATTGTTACAAACATTTGCTGAACATCCGGAAGAGCTTGAAATCCATTCTTTAAAAGATGGGGACAATATTAATCCATTTGAAACAGTTTTAACAATTTCTGGACCTTATGAATATTTCGGGTTTTTAGAAGGTGTAATCGATGGGATTTTAGCTCGTCGTACATCTGTTGCAACAAATGTATATAATGTTGTACAAGCTGCTCGCAGCGGTGAAAAAGAAAAACCGGTTATTTTCATGGGAGACCGTGATGATCATTATACACAGCAAGCTGGTGATGGATATGCGGCGTATATTGGTGGTATGAGTGCACAAGCAACGCATGCAATGAATGAATGGTGGGGCAAGAGTGGAATGGGGACAATGCCTCACGCATTGATTCAAATGTTTAATGGAGATGTTGTAGAAGCTGCAAAAGCGTACTATAAAAAGTTTCCAGAGGATGATTTAGTTGTACTGATTGACTACAATAATGATGTGATTACAGATGGTCTTCGTGTTGCACGTGAATTCGGCTCAGAATTAAAAGGTGTACGCATTGATACATCACGTACAATGATTGATCAGTATTTCATTCGTCATCCAGAAGTACTTGGCACATTTGACCCTCGTGGTGTAAATCCATCCCTTGTTTTCGCGCTCCGTAAAGCGCTTGATGAAGAAGGGTTCCAGCATGTAAATATTGTTGTAACTGGTGGATTTGATGAAAAACGTATTCATGAATTTGAAGCGCAAAATGTTCCTGTAGATCTATACGGAGTGGGCAGCAGTTTATTAAAAATGAACATTGGTTTTACAGGTGATAATGTAGAATTAAATGGAAAACCAGAAGCGAAAGCTGGACGTAAATATCGTCCAAACCCACGTTTAGAGCGTGTTCAATTAGAAAAAAGAGAAGATATGTAAGAAGGGGAAAAACTGATAGGGAATTGACCCTATCAGTTTTTCTGTTATCATAGTATAACGGATTGTTTTTTGCTATAATAAGTTTGTTATGGACATATAAGAAGTACGTACGTGTTTATCCCGATTGGTGAGAGCTAATGAAAGTTCCGCTGTATCGAGAATGTATGATGATTACCAAAATAAGAAAAGATTCATATACTGTCTTATAGATAGGCCGTTGTATTAGTTCGAAATGTTGGAGGTTCTTTAAGATGACAGTTTACCATTTTGTAGGAATTAAAGGAACAGGAATGAGTTCATTAGCACAAATTCTTCATGACATGAAGCATACTGTTCAAGGTTCTGATTTTGAAAAACGTTTCTTTACACAAGTAGCTTTGGAAAAGCGTGGTATCTCCATCCTTCCTTTTGATAAAAATAATGTAAAAGAAGGACAAGTGATTATCGCAGGAAATGCGTTCCCTGATACGCATGAAGAGATTGTAGCAGCGAAAGAGTTAAATATCCCAGTACACCGTTACCATCATTTTTTAGGGAATCTTATGAGTAAGTATACAAGTGTTGCTGTAACAGGTGCACATGGAAAAACATCAACAACCGGCTTGTTAGCCCATGTAATGCAAGGTGCACACCCAACGTCTTACCTTATTGGAGATGGAACAGGGCATGGGGTAGAAAATAGTAAGTATTTTGTGTTTGAGGCATGTGAGTACCGTCGTCATTTCTTGTCTTACTATCCAGACTATGCAATTATGACAAATATTGATTTTGACCATCCGGATTACTTTACAGACATTAATGATGTATTTAGTGCATTCCAAGAGATGGCACTTCAAGTGAAAAAAGGAATTATTGCATGTGGTGATGATGAAGAACTGCAAAAAATTCAAGCGAAAGTACCTGTTATTTTCTATGGATTTGGTGAAGATAATGATTTCCAAGCACGTAACATCCAAAAGAGAACAGATGGTACTGTATTTGATGTGTTCGTTCGTAATACGTATTATGAAACATTCAAAATTACAGGTTACGGCAATCACAGCGTATTAAATGCATTAGCAGTTATCGCGCTTTGTCACTATGAAAATGTTGATGTAGAAGCAGTAAAACATCAATTAACAACGTTTGGAGGCGTAAAACGTCGCTTTAATGAAAAACCGATGGGAGAACAGGTCATCATCGATGATTATGCACACCATCCGACAGAAATTAACGCAACGATTGAAGCTGCTCGTCAAAAGCATCCAGAGCGTGAAATTGTCGCTGTATTCCAGCCACACACATTCTCACGTACTGAAAAGTTCTTAGATGAGTTCGCGGAAAGCCTAAGCAAGGCTGATCAAGTATACCTATGTGATATTTTCGGATCAGCACGTGAAAACAAAGGTGACTTAACAATTCAAGATCTGCAAAAGCGTATTGATGGTGCAGAATTGATTACCGATACAACAACGAATGTATTAAAGAAACATAAAAACGGCGTTCTTATTTTCATGGGCGCAGGTGATATTCAAAAATTCGAAGCGGCTTACGTGAAAGAAGTGCAAGTTGCGGAGAAGTAATAAAGCGAAGACGTGCAGCGGTGGCTGCACGTCTTTTTTATGTCAATTGTTGTAGAATGGTCGCTATATGGTGTACTAGGTAAAAAATTTATTAAAGTTGGTAGTCCAAGACAAACAACGACATATACAATGACTGTTGGAGCGCTTGCTTTCATCATTGTGTCCTTTATGCAACAGAGTGTAGTAGCGATTCCAGAAATTCCTCTATTAGCATGGTTATCTATTTTATTTATGGCAATTGGAATAAGCGTGCTTGGTTATCTTTGGTGGAATAAAGGAATCGCGCAAATTGGGGCAGCAAAAACCTCTTTGTTCTTTAACTTAGTTCCCGTTGTTACAATGCTTGTTTCTTTTGTAGAAGGAGTGAGTATCACAATCTCGCAATGTTTAGGGATGATTTTAGTCATTACAGGTGTTCTATATTCTTTCGGCTTTCTTGCTATAAAATCCAAAAAAGAAAGTGTGAATATATAACCCTTAACATTTTATAATTAGAAATGTTAGAATAATAAGAAAAAGTGTTAGAGGGGATAGAGCAATGTTTACACTTCGAGTCGATGATGAAATCAAACTTCAATTGTTAGAAAAACATCATAAAGAAGAATTGTATCAATTAGTAGATCAAAACAGGGAGCATTTAAGAAAATGGCTTCCATGGGTAGATGGGACAAAATCTGCTGATGCATATGACGAAATTCTTCCGATGTGGCTAAAGAAATATGCGGATGGAAACGGTTTTGAAACAGGTATACGTTATAAAGGAAAGCTCGTTGGAATGGTCGGTATTCACGAGGTGAACTGGGCTAAGAAAGCAACAAGTCTTGGATACTACCTTGCAGAAGAAGCAGGTGGAAAAGGAATTATGACAAGGAGTGTAAAAGCGGTGCTTCGCTATGCGTTTGAAGAACTAAAATTGAATAAGATAGAAATCCGTTGTGGGGTAGAGAATCAGAAAAGCCGGGCGATTCCGGAGCGACTTGGCTTTAAGTTAGATGGAGTTATGCGTGATGAAGAGTGGCTTTATGACCATTTCCATGATCTTGCTGTGTATAGTTTACTAGCTTCAGAATGGAAGGAGATTCGATGAGCGATACGATTTACATTCAGTCATATGAAAGTAAGTACCAATCTGAAGTAGTCGATTTAATTATTCACATTCAGCAAAAAGAATATAACGTACCAATTACAAAGGAAGAACAGCCAGATTTACAAGAAATTGAGCAGTTTTACCAAAGAGATAACGGAAGTTTCTGGGTAGCAACACATGATGGGAAAGTAGTTGGAACTGTAGCTTTATTAGATATTGGGAATCAACAAGTAGCCTTGAGGAAAATGTTTGTGAAAAAAGAATTTCGGGGCAAGGTGTGGAATACCGCGAGCATGTTACTCCAAACAGCTATCTCTTGGGCAAAAGAAAGAGAATTAGAAGGAATTTATTTAGGAACAACAGTACAGTTTTTAGCGGCACATCGTTTTTATGAGAAAAATGGATTTCAGAGTATGAAAGTGGAAGAGTTACCAGGGAGTTTTCCGGTGCTGCAGGTAGATAAGAAATTTTATAGGTATGGTTTGTGAAGAATAGAGATCATTCAAATCGAGAATGATCTCTATTTTTTTGTTAAGGAAAATGGAAATGATGGTATAATTTAGGTGAGAGGTGATGGTATGAAATTTCCTATCCAAAGAAGCACACCAATTATGATTTTTGTAAGTGCAATGTTGATCCTTATGGTTGTTTGGCCAAGCGGAATGCTGATTATAGACAATGGAAACTGGGGATCAGCACTGATTGGGATGGCAATTTGCCTCATTGTAAATGTCCCTCTTGTTTGGGATGTATTCATTAAGAAACATACAGTCGAAAATGGTGTATTGAAATATGGCATATTGAACGAAGACGTTACACTATCTGATATAAGAATGGTGCGTCAAGTTGGAAAATCACTCGAAATTACAACGAACCGATACAAAGTCCATATGATTGCTATGCCAACAGATAAAGAAAAGTTGTTGTCACTCATTCAAGAAGCGAACCCACATGTGAAAATAGATCTAAAAGCATAATGGAGGACGAGGAATGAAACATTTTCGGCTGTTATTTTGTTTTGAATTATTGATGGTACTGGTCGTTTGCGTTAGAGGGTATGTTCGTTGGGAGTGGCCGTTGTATTTGTCGATAGGTGTAGGCATTTTAGCAGTTGTACTTTTGTTTTATTACCATTCTCGTCAAATCAGAAACAAAGGACAGGAAGTGGAGAAATAATATTGACCGTCCGACAAAACGAGACGTACCAAAAGAGCTCTCCCATCAAAAGGAGAGCTCCTTCACGTTTTATTTTAAGTTCTCAGGATTTAAAGCTTCTAATTCAGGTACAACGAAGCGACCGTCTTTACGGATTAATACGTCGTCGAAGTAAATTTCACCGCCGCCGTATTCAGGGCGCTGGATGCATACTAAATCCCAGTGGATGTTAGAGTTGTTGCCATTCCATGCATCGTCATAAGCTTGTCCAGGTGTAAAGTGGAAGCTACCGTCGATTTTTTCATCAAATAGGATATCACCCATTGGATGTAAGATGTATGGGTTTACGCCGATTGCAAATTCACCAACGTAGCGTGCACCTTCATCTGTATCGAAGATTTTGTTAATGCGTTCTGTATCGTTTGCAGTTGCTTCAACGATTTGACCGTTTTTAAATGTAAGCTGTACGTTTTCGAATGTATAGCCGTTGTAAGGTGATGGCGTGTTATAAGAAACTGTACCGTTAACAGAATCGCGAACTGGTGCAGAGTATACTTCACCGTCTGGAATGTTCAAATGACCAGAGCATTTAATAGCTGGAATATCTTTAATGGAGAATGTTAAGTCAGTTCCAGGACCAGCAAGGCGAACTTTATCTGTTTTGTTCATTAATTCAACAAGGTTATCCATTGCTTTATCCATTTTGCCATAATCCAAGTTACATACTTCGAAGTAGAAGTCTTCGAATGCTTCTGTGCTCATTTTTGCAAGTTGTGCCATAGATGCATTTGGGTAGCGAAGAACAACCCAGCGTGTTTTTGGAACACGAATGTCTCTATGAACTTTTTTACCAACTGTTTGACCGTGGATCTTCATGCGTTCACTTGGAACGTCGGCTTGTTCGTTAATGTTATCGCCAGAGCGAAGACCGATGTAAGCGTCCATATCTTTCATTACGCTTGCTTCATATGCAGCGATTTGCTCGAAGTGTTCTTCAGTAGCGCCCATTAATAATGAGCGATCGACTTGATGATCTTTCAATGAAACAAATGGGAAACCACCAGCTGCATAGGCTTCTTTTACAAGTGCAGTTACAAGTTCTTTTTGCAAGCCAAAGTTTTCAATCAATACTTTTTCGCCTTTTTGTAAGCGGATTGAGTAGTTAATTAAATTGTGTGCTAAAGTTTCAATACGTGGATCTTTCATATGTAAAGCCTCCCTACTAATTATGTATCCTTCCTTATTGTACCCTACTTGCTGGAATTTGTTTAATGATTTATGGTACATTTGACGAACAAGTGTGAAAATTCTAATGAAATCACAAGGATTAGAACGAAACGGAAAATGATTGTATAATAGGAGAAAGTATGAAAAAGATAAAGGAAGTGATGAAATGCAAGTTCTTTTATACGTAAGTGCAGCTATAGCTGCCGTTGCTTTTGCAATTTTAGTGATATATACATGTAGAACATTATTATCATTGCAGAAGACGTTAGAAAATGTTGCAAGTACATTAGAAGGCTTAGAGAAGCAAATGCAAGGGATAAGCGTAGAGACAGAACAATTATTACATAAGACAAATGCATTAGCTGATGATATTCAGCAGAAATCTCAGTCATTAAATAAAGTAGTAGAAGGCGTAGATGGAATTGGAACAACAATTCATTCTTTAAATACGAAACTTCGCAATGTATCAGATTCTGTAACAAATGAAATTGAAAATAATGCAGACAAAGTTGCACAAGTTGTACAATGGAGTAGTGCAGCGATTGAAGTGTACAATCATTTTCGTGCTACTAGACAAGAGAAGAAATTAGAAAAAGCTGAGAAGAAGCTAGAGAAGGAAGAGAAAAAAGAGAAAAAAGAGAAGCGCTCTAGACTTCCAATTCGTATGAGAGGTGAATAAAGTGAGCATGACAAAAATCGAAACAATGGAAGAGTTTGAAGCATTATTAGAAACAGCGGAACCATATATTCTTTTTAAACATAGTACAACATGTCCAATTAGCCAAGGAGCCTACGCAGAATTTGAGGCATATTGTCAAGATGCAAAAGAAACACCTACTTATTATTTATACGTACAAGATGCAAGAGATGTTTCGAATCGTATTGCAGAGCACTTTGGTATTAAACATGAGTCGCCGCAAGTGCTATATATAAAAGATGGGGTAGCGGTATGGCATATATCCCATTGGAATATTAAGAAGCAAACTTTAGAAGAGAATGTGAAGTAGGGAGAAGTAAGCGGAGACGCTTGCTTCTTTTTTTAGGGTTCATGAACTATGTAAATACAGATTGAAAAACTGATAGAAAACTGTTCTTTTTAGGTGGAAGAGAGGATCTACTCATGCATAGAAGTGGTCAGAGCCTCTTCTGCTCCCATGCCAAGTGAAAACAAAGAGAGAAAACGAGTGAAGGTTGAGTATGCTTTGTGTAAGTGAAAGGCAACAATATATATTTCAAATAAGAGAACGATTCCATTTACAATGTATATCATGTGACAACCTGATATCTATCGGATATAATAAATTATCTTAACCATGATAATAAGGTAATCTTTATATATAACTTGAAAGAGGTGGCTTTCTTATGGCATCACAAGAATTAGATCGTTTACGCTCTCAAATTGATCAAATGAACCTACAAATTTTAGAATTATTAAATGAAAGAGGTCGTCTTGTTCAAGAGGTTGGTAAGTTGAAAGAAGTACAAGGTGTGAAACGATTTGATCCTGTACGTGAGCGTAATATGCTTGATTTAATTGCTGAGAAGAATGATGGACCGTTTGAAACATCAACTCTTCAACATATTTTTAAACAAATTTTTCAAACAAGCCTAGAATTACAAGAAGATGATCACCGTAAAGCACTCCTTGTTTCACGTAAGACAAAGCCAGAGGATACGATTGTTGATATAAAAGGTGAAAAAATTGGTGATGGCAATCCTCACTTTATTATGGGACCATGTGCGGTTGAAAGTTATGAGCAAGTGCGCCAAGTTGCGGAAGCAATGAAGGAACAAGGGTTAAAGCTAATGCGCGGCGGTGCATTCAAACCTCGTACATCGCCTTATGATTTCCAAGGGCTTGGCTTAGAAGGCTTGCAAATTTTACGACAAGTGGCGGATGAATATGATTTAGCGGTCATTAGTGAAATTTTAAATCCGAATGATATTGAAAGGGCATTAGATTATGTTGATGTCATTCAAATTGGTGCTCGTAATATGCAAAACTTCGATCTACTCAAGGCTGCTGGATCGGTGAAAAAGCCAGTATTATTAAAACGTGGTTTATCAGCAACGATTGAAGAATTTATGTATGCGGCAGAATATATTATTGCACAAGGTAACGGAGATATTATTTTATGTGAGCGCGGCATCAGGACGTATGAAAAGGCAACGCGTAATACGCTTGATATTTCTGCTGTGCCAATTTTGAAGAAAGAAACACATTTACCTGTCGTAGTGGATGTAACGCACTCTACAGGACGACGTGATCTCTTATTACCAGCTGCAAAAGCAGCGATGGCAATCGGTGCTGATGCGGTTATGGCTGAAGTACATCCGGACCCGGCTGTTGCGTTATCAGATTCAGCGCAACAAATGGATATTCCAGAATTCAATGAGTTTATGAAAGAATTAAAAGCATTCCGCGGTAGATAGTCAGAAGGGGCTGTAGGGTCTATGTGACACTTGTTGCATAGACTTTTTTGCAGAAAATGTCCTTTTTTACATAAAAAATACGAAAATAGGAGAAAAGAAGCGAATTTTTTCGAAACTTTTGCGGGAAAATATTGTATGAGCCTGCATTTTTATCGTATCATTAGTAAAAGGACTCGGGAGTGACATCTTCAAGTAGAGTTGATGTCTTTTTTTCATTTTAGTGAACCGATACATAAAGATAGATAACATAATATAGAAGGAGTGTGCGAAGAGATGAACGTAACAATCTATGATGTAGCGCGCGAAGCGAACGTTTCGATGGCAACCGTATCACGTGTTGTAAACGGTAATCCAAATGTAAAGCCTACAACAAGAAAGAAAGTATTAGAAGCAATTGATCGTTTAGGATATCGCCCAAATGCGGTAGCACGTGGACTAGCAAGTAAGAAAACAACAACAGTAGGTGTTATTATTCCAGATATCTCTAATACGTTTTATGCAGAACTTGCACGTGGAATCGAAGATATCGCAACAATGTACAAATATAACATCATTTTAAGTAACTCTGACCAAAATAAAGAAAAAGAGTTTCATTTATTAAATACAATGCTTGGTAAACAAGTGGACGGTATTGTATTCATGGGTGAAGATATTACAGATGCTCATGTAGAAGAGTTTAAAAAGTCTCCAGTACCAATCGTTTTAGCAGCATCATTTGATGAGAACAATGAAACATCATCAGTAAATATCGATTATACACAAGCAGCTTATGATGCAATGAAGCATTTCTTAGGACAGGGTCATAAACGTATTGGTTTTGTATCAGGCCCTTACATTGATAAAGCGGGAAGCGCAAAGAAATTACAAGGTTATAAAAAAGCTTTAGAAGAAGCTGGTATCGCTTATGATGAAAATCTTGTAATCGACGGAGATTACACATACGACTCAGGTCTAGAAGCATTTGAAAAGCTTTGGGAACTTGATCAAAAACCAACAGCAATCTTTGTATCTTCAGATGAAATGGCACTAGGTGTAATTCATGCAGCACAAGATGCAGGATTAAATGTACCAGAAAACGTAGAAGTACTTGGTTTTGACAATACACGCCTTGCATTAATGGTACGCCCGCAGCTTTCAACAGTTGTACAACCAATGTATGACATCGGTGCAGTAGCAATGCGTCTACTTACAAAATACATGAACAAAGAAAACGTAGAAGATCATACAGTTATCTTACCTCACCGTATTCAATTTAGAGATTCAACGAAGTAAGAATAGGAAAACTCACAGGGAATCCTGTGAGTTTTTTTTGTTCTAATGATATAAGATGTAATTTCTTTCATTAAGAAAGTGATTTAATACTAGCAGATGAACCTACGGCTAGCTTAGATGTTGAAAATGAAAAAGTAATACTAGAGTATTTGAAACAATTGAATGAAAAAGGAAAAACAATAGTAGTTGTTACACATAATCAAGATATATTGCCTTATTTTTCGCGTGTCATTCGTTTACATGAATTGTTTTAAAGATAGAGGAGAGTGCAGAGTTATGAGAAGGAATTTTCATAACTCTGCACTTTTCTATTTCTCAAAGCAACTGATTCTTCTTAGTTGTACGAATAAAAAAGAATAACATGGATTATGACCTATACACATTTGCGCAGTTATTTTGAATCCTGTTAACAAATCATAAATTTGTAAAGTATGATAATTCTCTATATCTCCTGCCCTCTAGCATACTCTGTTTAACAGTACTCCAACATTCATCCCCTACCTCAAGCACTTGCAGGACATAGTCCATGTGGTAGGGAGGGGGCATTCACCGGTAAAATTTCCTACAATTACGAAATGTCATGTATAATAGAAAGAAAAGGTTTGTGAGGGGGGAAGAAAAGATGATCGTTCTTTGGATGATTACGCTTTGTATGACTACTGTTTTTGCATATATGACGTTAAAACAAAATGGTCTAAAGCGCTTTGTTCCAGGAAGTATTCTTGCAGGAATTGCCCTTATCACGTATGTAACTTCTATTTTTATTGAAAGTATTTCAGTGAATTTGAGCACAAACTTCGTATTTGTTGCAATTACATTATTTGCAGGTTCTATTATGATATTAGTGGTTGCCGGTATTATTTTGTTCATTCATATGAATTCGGAAACGCTATAAGATATAAAAAAGCATGTCCTATATGGGCATGCTTTTTATCCGTTCAATTATGCGTTATCTTTTGAAGTGTTTTGTTGTTTCAATAAGTCGCGAATTTCGCCAAGAAGTACTTCTTCTTTTGTTGATTCTGGAATTTCTTCTACTTTTTCTTTTTCTTCTTCTTTTTTGAATGTTAGTTTGTTGAAAACTTTAATAAATGCAAAGATAGCACCTGCGATGATTAAGAAGTCAAAGATAGTTTGGATGAAGTTACCATACATAATAGCTGTTTTACCAAATGTAATTTTCAAACCTGTAAAGTCGATACCACCCATTAACATACCGATTAATGGTGTGATAATATCTTTTACTAAAGAACTTACAATTTTTCCGAAAGCAGCTCCGATTACAACCCCGATAGCTAAATCAATAACATTCCCTTTTAAAGCGAACTTTTTAAACTCGTTCCACATGTATGATTCCCGTCCTTTCCACGATTCAGTATGAAATTTATAATTCCTATCAACATATTCTATAGAAGTTTATGATAGAAATAAAGGGGAAATGGGAATGAAAGTAAATTCTGAAAAGTGTATCCGTTTCCTTCTATAAAATCCAAATTATGTGATTTATTTTTTTTCGATAGATTGTAATAATGATTCTAGCATTTGTTGGGATTTTAATCCTTCTACTCCATCAACTAGTGGCTTTGTATCCCCTTGTACACAATCGATGAAATGCTGCACAGCATCCTCAAATCCGCGTTGTTTTAATGTTGTTTCCCATGAAGGGGAACCGCTTTGTGTAATGCGATTATCTTGTTCAATCTCTAGTAGGTTCATGTTTTTTACACGAATGATTTTCCCTGTTGTCACAAGTTCGATTTGTTCTAAATTTGTTCCGGCATGGCGATGCATAGCGGTAGAGAGTAATGTGCCATTTGTGCTTGTATACGTATGATGACCATAAAAGAGTTCGTTTTTTTCGTTAGTTTGTATCATATTATGAACAACACGAAGATCATCATCAGCTAACCAGCGTGCTGTATCGACGATGTGTAAATAATCATCAAGCATTGTGAAGTCATATGTATATGGACCAACTTTGTTTGTGCGATGTTTTTCAATACGAATCCATGAAATATCATTTGCTTGTTCTTTTGCAGCAACGTACATTGGAACGAAGCGACGATTGAAGCCAACCATAAGTTTTCGGTTATGTTTTTCGCTCAGCTCTACTAATTTTTCAGCCTGTTCGACAGTGGCAGCTAATGGTTTATCAACGTAAACATCGATTCCTTTTTGAAGAAGTTCGGAAACGATTTCATAATGTGTTGCAGTGGAACTATGGACAAATATTGCGTCACATTCTGAAGCGAGAGTTTGTAAATTAGAGAAGTCTTGAATACGATATTGCTTACAGATTTGTTTGCGTTTTTCAGCGTTTGGTGTAAACGCTCCCACAAATGTCCAATCTATTTCCTTTGTAAGTGTTGGAAGGTAAGCTTTTTGAGCAATGTTGCCTAGTCCTATCATACCAATCCGAGGTTTATTCATATGTTTTCCCACCCTGCTATGGATTTTTATAAGTTGTATAGTTGTATAGCAACTATACTGTAGCATATGTATTAGAAGGAAACAAAGATTAAAGTTTTGATATACCCGAAGCACTCTTTTACTGCAAGCACTTCGGATGATTATATTACAAAGCCGTTCAGTTCAAGTGAATGAGTTGCAAGAGTAAAAGCACATATCGCTCGTTATGAACGATTATCTGGAAATATGATCAAGCAGCAAGTGATTTAGTACTTGCTGCTTTCGTGCTGTAATGGTTTATAGAAAGTTTTAATAATAGACGAAAAATGATCGCTTTCTTCTAAAAAAGGATAATGGTTGCTATGTTCAAACGGAATAAAGATAGAACCAGGTATACCTTTGTGCATCTCGATAGAATATTGCACTGGACACTGAACGTCATGATTTCCACAAATGATTAATGTTTTTGCTGTAATAGATGAAAGCTGATCTCTTAAGTCGAATTGTGGGTATTCGTTAGCGAAAGCGTTCATCCGACTTACAGCCATTGTTTTATAAATCGGTTTCGAGAAGTATGTTTTATAGCGTTCTGGCTCATATAAAGATAATTTTGTTCGTTCAGATGATAATACACTTCGCTCTTTTGGAGTAAGTTTAGGGAGTTTCAATTCTTCGATGACATCTTGCATATATTGAAATTGTGGATGGCTTGGATGATAAATACAATCTGTTGTTTCTGTATAGTTACTAGCAGCGGCACCGACAACAACTAAGGATTGCAAGGAGATAGGATAGATAATTGCATACAGAAGACCAAGCATACCACCTGTAGAATGACCAGCGAAATGCCACGCTGAAAGGTGCAGTGATTCTTTTATTGCTTCTAAATCTTCAATTGTTTCGCTCATACTTAATTCATGTTCCGTTGTAGCTTTCGCAGAATGACCAGCATTTCTTAAATTAATAAGAAATACTTGGTGAGTAGAAGTAAAGATTTCAGCAAAATAATCACCAGATTCGTTAAACTCGGAGTAATGATGTGTAACGCATAGTGGGTCACCGCTGCCTTTTATAAATACTTCAAAAATACCACGCTTTGTATGTAAGAGTTTTTGTTCCCACATAAATATCACCTTTCATAAAAAAGAATAGGAGAAAGTCCCCTATTCTTATCATTTAATATAAAGCCTTTTTCGTATTATTCCGAATAATTTCAAGGGATTTTGCCACTGTTAATGCATTTTTTTCTTCAATTTCTGGCTTTCGAGGGATAGGGCTATACATGTTGTTAGGGTCTTCCCATGTGATGGGAAGTTCAATAGGTGCTTGTCCTTTCCAAGCTTCAATCCATTCTGGGGGGAGATAACCTGAGATGTTTTGGATATTGTTCATTTCGAGCCAAATGAGTGCCCATGCTCTTGGAACGACGCGCCATATATCATAGCCGCCACCACCAACGGCGATCCAGCGTCCGTCGCAGTATTCATTGGCGATTTCATGAGCAAGCTTTGGAATTTCACGATAAATTTGCATCGTTGCACAAAGGTGAGTAAGAGGATCGTAATAATGTGCATCGGCTCCGTTTTGCGTTAAAATGATATCCGGTTTAAAGTAAGCTGCGACTTCTTTTACCACGGTACGATAAGATTGTAAAAAAGATTCGTCTTCTGTAAAGGCATCGAGTGGAACGTTAAAAGAATAACTATAGCCAACACCTTGACCGCGCTCGTTTACAGCGCCGGTTCCAGGAAATAAATAGCGCCCAGTTTCATGTAGTGAGATGGTGCAGACGTTAGGGTCATCATAAAAGGACCATTGTACACCATCACCATGATGGGCATCTGTGTCAATGTATAAAACACGCAATCCATATTTTTTTTGCATATATTTTATAGCAATCGAGCTATCGTTATAAATGCAAAAACCAGATGCTTTGCCGCGAAATCCGTGGTGCAGGCCACCACCTAAATTTAATGCATGCTTTACTTGACCTGAAAGAACGGCATCTACAGCTGTTAATGTACCGCCAACAAGTAATGCGCTCGCTTCATGCATATTTGGAAACATCGGTGTATCTTCTGTTCCAAGACCGTATGACATGGCGATTGATCTTTCTAATTTTCCTTCTCCAGCACGCTTTACCGCATTTATGTATTCCTCTGTATGAATGAAAGCAATCTCCTCATCTGTTGCCATTCGCGGTGGAATGACTTGAGAAGGGTGAATCAGCCCACTCTTTTCTAGTAAATCGTAGGTGAGTGTAACACGAAGCTGATTAAAGGGATGTTCAGGGCTAAAGGAATAGCCCCGAAAATCATCTGAATAAATGAAGGCACTCTTCATGCCTGCATCCCCATTATGTTTGGCCATAAGACATGATAACCTTTTTGCTCTAATGTTTCGATCACTCTTAGAGGATTCATCGTTTGAATGCGGAAAACGAGTACTTTATCATTCTCATCTCTTGCTGGATAGACGAGAACGCTCACAATATTAATATGTAAATCACTAAAAATAGCAACTACCTTTCCGAGAATACCAGGTTCATTTTTCACTTGAATTTCAATTTGTGAACTTGGCTGATGGGCACCTGTAAGTTTGACGAGTGTATGTAATACTGTAGATTCTGATATGATTCCAACAAGCTTTCCGCCCTTTGTAACAGGAAGACAGCCAATTTTATTTTCAAAAAATAACGTCGCAATTTCCTCAACAAAATCGAGAGGATGACACGTCATTACTGGCTGTTTCATAATTAACTGAATCGGTTGTTTAAGCATATCCATTGAAACTTGTTCATCGAGAATTGAAGGACTTGCATCACGTACATCGCGGTCAGAAATGATACCGACTACGTTGTTGTTATGACCAACAATTGGAATGTGACGAATGCCCTTTGTACGTATTGTTCGAATTGCGGTTTCGATTGTGTCATCTGGGTGCAGTGCGATTACATCATGATTCATAATTTCTTCTACAATCATTCCATATGTCTCCTTTCTTAATACATAAAACGATTTTTAAAACGTAAACGGTCAAAATCTTGGATGGAATTTGTATCGACGCGGTTGCCGATACGAACCATTAAACAGTTAGCTGGGTGGGAACAAATTTCTGGATCATCTGTTGCCATCCACTCTAGTCCGCCGGCATTCATCATCTTTTCCATTACTTTACGGTATTCCCAAACATTTAAACCAGTTTGTTTTAAATCCCAGTGCCAATAATATTCAGTCGTTAATATAATATAATCTTCCATATGATCATCCATCATCGAAACCTCTAATAGATTTTTTCCAACCGAGCATCCGCGAAATGCGGGAATGACTTCAATTGCTCCGAGTTCAATTAAGTTTTCCATGTTTCCTTCTGACCATCGTTCTAGCGGATCAGGATATAAATATGTAACATATCCGACAATTGTTTGGTCATGTCTTGCGATAATGAGACGAGCTTCTGGTAATTTAGAAATTTCGACAATCGCTTTATATTGTTGATCAGCGGGACGAAAGGCAACTAAGTCTGGATGAAATTCATACATTTCAAGATTATGGGTAGATACAGGACCTTCAATGATTAAGGTTCCTCGCGTTGTTTTTAAGTTTCTTGCATTATATATTTTTTTATGAATCAATGTTTTGCTCACCACCTTGAGGGTTTGTGAATCTACTATATATTATCGTACTTTATAATATATGCGATGTGAATCGAATTTTGTCAGTAAAAATTTGTCTAAAAATCAACAAAAATACTGAAAATTTTAAATAATGTTATTATAATAGATAATAGAATACATAGGAGGGAGATGTAAAGTATGAAAGTAGAAACGCTTCCGGTTATTAAAGGGGAAAATAATTTGTTGAATTATGAAGAAACATATGCAGGTTTCAACTGGGAAGAGGTTAATAAAAACTTTTCTTGGTATGAAACAGGGCGAGTAAATATGGCATATGAGGCAATTGATAAACATGCGAAATCTGATCGGAAAAATAAAGTGGCACTTTATTATCAAAATGGATCGCGCAAAGAGAAATATACATTTAAAGAAATGAAGGAGTTCTCCAACAAAGCGGGAAATGTCCTGAAAAACTATGGTGATGTAGAAAAAGGAGATCGCGTTTTTATTTTCATGCCGCGTTCACCAGAATTATATTTCGCACTTCTTGGTGCAGTGAAATTAGGAGCAATTGTTGGTCCGTTATTTGAAGCATTTATGGAAGGAGCGGTGAGCGATCGTTTAGAAGATAGCGAAGCGAAAGTGTTAATTACAACGCCTGAATTGTTAGAGCGTGTCCCGCTTAATGATTTACCAGCGTTAAAAACAGTCTTTCTTGTTGGAGAGAATGCAGAAGAAGGCGGAAAACTTGTTGCGTTTAATCCATTATTTGAACAAGCTTCTAACAAACTTCAAATCGAATGGTTAGACCGTGAGGATGGATTAATTCTTCATTATACATCAGGTTCTACAGGGAAGCCAAAAGGTGTTCTTCACGCACAGAATGCAATGGTGCAGCATTATCAAACGGCAAAATGGGTGCTTGATTTAAAAGAAGACGATGTATACTGGTGCACAGCTGATCCAGGCTGGGTAACAGGAACTGCTTACGGGATTTTTGCGCCGTGGTTAGTAGGTGGATCAAATGTCGTTTTAGGGGGACGTTTTAGTCCAGAGGCATGGTACGAAGCGTTGCAAGATTACGGTGTAACAGTTTGGTATAGTGCGCCAACAGCATTCCGCATGTTAATGGGAGCTGGCGAAGAAGCGATTAAGAAATACGATTTATCAGCACTCCGTCACGTACTAAGTGTTGGTGAACCATTAAACCCAGAAGTAATTCGCTGGGGAATGAACGCATTTGGTCTTCGAATTCATGATACATGGTGGATGACAGAAACAGGTGCGCAAGTGATTTGTAATTATCCTTGTATGGAAATTCGCCCAGGATCAATGGGGAAACCGATTCCAGGTGTGAAAGCAGCGATTGTTGATAATGAAGGGAATGAAGTACCGCCATATACAATGGGGAACTTAGCGATTGCTAAGGGCTGGCCATCGATGATGCGCGCAGTTTGGAACAATCCGCAAAAATATGAGTCTTACTTTATGCCGGGAGATTGGTATGTATCAGGTGACTCTGCTTATATGGATGAAGATGGATATTTCTGGTTCCAAGGGCGTATTGATGATGTCATTATGACTTCTGGTGAGCGCGTTGGTCCATTTGAAGTAGAAAGTAAATTAATTGAACACTCTGCGGTAGCAGAAGCTGGTGTAATCGGTATTCCAGACCCAGTGCGCGGTGAGATTATTAAAGCGTTTATCGCACTGCGCGCAGGTTATGAAGCATCTGATGAATTAAAAGAAGAGATTCGTCAATTTGTGAAAAAAGGACTTGCAGCTCATGCAGCGCCAAGACAAATTGAGTTCCGAGATAAACTACCGAAAACGAGAAGTGGTAAAATTATGCGACGCGTGTTAAAAGCGTGGGAGCTAAACTTACCAACAGGTGACTTATCAACAATGGAAGATTAAGAAAGAAAGGTCTGAACGTATATTCCGTTCAGGCTTTTCTTTTTTTGTGCTATCATAAAGGATGAACAACTTATATATACGTGTTAAAGGGGATGCTATCATGAAAACAGAAAAAGAAAAAATGATACAAGGGGAAATGTATGTACCTGCTGATCCAGTGTTAGTAGAAGGTAGGGAGCATGCTCGTATATTAACAAGAGAATTAAATGAAACACCGGAAACAAAATATGAAGAGCGTAGTTTAATTGTAAAAGAATTATTTGGATCAACTGGTGACAACATTCATATTGAATCTTCTTTTAAATGTGATTATGGCTACAACATTCATGTTGGAGAAAACTTTTACGCGAACTTTGATTGCATCATTTTAGATGTATGTCCTGTCACAATTGGTGAGAACTGTATGCTCGCTCCAGGTGTCCACATTTATACAGCAACACATCCACTTGACTGGGTCGAGCGCATAAGTGGTGCCGAGTTTGGGAAGCCAGTAACAATTGGGGATAACGTTTGGATTGGTGGAAGAGCGATTATTAATCCGGGTGTGACGATTGGTGATAATGCTGTTATTGCTTCTGGTGCGGTTGTAACAAGGGATGTACCTGATAACGTTGTGGTTGGTGGAAATCCTGCGAAAATAATAAAAAAAATAAATTAAGCTTTGAACCAAGTGCCTCCCTCATCTGTATACATTTATGAAACAATAGACGAGGGAGGCCTTTATATGTTTAATAAATGGATGCTTATTTTTGCCTTAATAGGAATTATAGTCGTATTTTCTTGTGGTATGTTATTACCTATAGCAATTGGATTTAAAGTCTCAATGATTACAGGCGGGATAATAATGATTGTTATGTTTTCTATCATTATTCCTTTTGATAAGAAATATATTGTGAGAAAAAAGGGGAGTAAAATTGATTTTACAAAAACAAAAGTTTACTTTCGCTGGAATGTATTTGATACAATCTCTGCCTGTATTGCGGCATATGCTTGTCTATGTGTACAGGTGCTTAATTTTTTAGTTTTAAGCGGATTAACAATTCAAAATCCATATGTACAGTTTTTTACGAATCAAGCGCAGGTTTGGACATTAGTCGCAAGTATTTATTTAGTTAGCCGAATCTCTTTAACGTTAAAAGGAATAAAGGAGATTAAAAAACATGGCGCAGATTGGGATTGAGGAAGAGCTCATGCTTGCGTATCAAAATGGAGATAAGCAGGCTGGAGAAAAACTATATGTTTTGATCAAACCAGCGCTATATAAATTTTTGTATCGATTTAACCGTGATGAGCAATTGAGTATAGATCTCGTTCAAGATACGTTTTTATCGTTAGAACGTAAGAAGCATATGTATGAGATTGAAAAGGGGAAAATTAAAACGTATTTGTTTCAAATCGGTTATCGCCTTATGATTAATAAATTGAATCGAAGAAAAAAGTGGCGCTCTCTTTTACCGTTTTTAGTACCGATTCAGGAGAAGGAGTTTTCATAAGAAGACCGGCTCACCGTAAGAGAGGCAATTTTGAAAGTTCCTGAAGATCAGCGGGCTGTCCTTATTCTTTCTTATTATCATGATATGCCGCAAAAGGAAATTGCAGAGGTGCTTAATATTCCTGTAGGAACGGTGAAATCTAGGCTTCATAACGGCATTAAGAAATTGAAGCAATTGCTGGAGGTAGATGAATTTGAACGAAAATCCCTTTGATAAGGAATATAGATTGAAACAGCATTTAGATAGCGATCATGTGGAAATTCCTGATTTTCCGCAAAAAGTTAATATGGGAGATCGTTTTTTACGTTTTCTGGCTTCTCCAGCAAAAGATCCTGTGGAAGCAACGATTGGAAATGATTTGTCAATTGTGTTTCATGTATCGTTATTAGCTAGTGTTCCGATTCTTTCTTTGATTACGATATTCATCGCGAGTCTGTAAGGAATGGAATATCGAGAAACTTCCAGCTCTATTTGACATGCCTATATAAATGATGGTATAAAGAAAAGTATATAAATAATTGAGCGTGGAAAGGGAGAAGTAGTGATCATTTCCCTGTTTTAGAGAGCTGATGGTCGGTGAAAATCAGCACATAGATGATCGCGAATTACGCCCCTAGAGCATCTTTTTTCGATTGAATCGTATTCAAAAGGGAAAAGACGGTGCTGAGCCGTTATGTGAATGAGGTGGTAGGCTTTTGCCTGCAACTAGGGTGGTAACGCGATAATCAAAATCGTCCCTTATTTGAGGGGCGATTTTTTTATGTTTTCAAATTTCGCGCTCGATTAATTTAAAGGAGAGTATGTAGGATATGGGTATTTTACAAGATCTTGAATTTCGCGGACTAATTAATCAGCAAACAGATGCTGAAGGTTTACAACAATTATTAGAAAAAGAAAGCGTTAAATTATACTGTGGTTTTGATCCGACAGCAGATAGCTTACACATTGGTCATATGTTACCAGTATTAATGCTACGTCGTTTCCAATTAGCTGGTCATCAACCAATCGCACTTGTTGGTGGCGGTACTGGTATGATCGGTGACCCAAGTGGTAAAAAAGCAGAGCGTACATTAAATACGAAAGATACAGTTGCTTACTACACGGAAAGTATTAAAAATCAGCTTTCAAACTTCTTAGAGTTTGAAAATGTAGAAAACCCAGCAACAATGGCTAATAACTATGATTGGCTTGGTAACTTAGATGTAATTACATTCTTACGTGACATCGGTAAAAACTTCGGTTTAAACTACATGTTAGCAAAAGATACAGTAGCATCTCGTTTAGAGACTGGTATTTCATTTACTGAATTTAGTTACATGATTTTACAATCATACGACTTCTTAAATCTATACCAACAACAAGGTTGCCGCCTGCAAATCGGTGGTAGTGACCAATGGGGTAACATTACAGCTGGTCTTGAATTAATTCGTAAATCAGAAGAAGATGCGAAAGCATTCGGTTTAACAATTCCACTTGTTACGAAATCTGATGGTACGAAGTTTGGTAAAACAGAAGGCGGCGCAATTTGGTTAGATTCAGAGAAAACAACTCCTTACGAGTTCTACCAATTCTGGATCAACACAGACGACCGCGATGTTGTAAAATACTTAAAATACTTCACATTCTTATCTCATGAAGAAATTCTTGAGTTAGAAAAACAAGTATCTGAAGCGCCAGAAAAACGTGCAGCACAAAAAGCACTAGCTTCTGAAATGACAAAACTTGTTCATGGCGCTGAAGCATTAGAGCAAGCAATTAAAATTTCTGCAGCATTATTTAGCGGTTCTGTAGCTGAACTAACTGCAAACGAAATTGAGCAAGGTTTCAAAGATGTACCATCTGTAGAACGCAGTGCAGAAGATACAGTATTAATCGACTTGCTTGTTGAAAGCAAAATTTCACCATCAAAACGCCAAGCGCGTGAAGATGTAACAAATGGTGCAATTTACGTAAACGGTGAGCGTACACAAGCATTAGATTATGTTGTAACAGAAAAAGACCGCATTGAAGGTAAATTTACAATTATCCGCCGCGGTAAAAAGAAATATTTCTTAATTCGTTACTAATCAATAAAGATTTATGAAAAGGGCTTTGAGGAGACATACTCCTCAAAGCCCTTTTGTTTTAATCTTCTTTCTATGTTCATACGGAAATCACAAGTGAGGAGTATGATATATGTATAAGATAAAAGAAAGGAGTGGTAAAAGAAAATGTCACTAGAAGCGCTCATCATCTTTTCTTTGCTAAATGCTGGTCAGCTTGCGGAGAATACACAAAGTGATGTACATAAAAATCCTAAAGATGCTTATGTGTATGTGGAGAAACAAGAGGATAAATAAACTTTATTTTATATATAAGAGTAAGTTAAAAAAGGATGATAAAGATAGCGTTCGCTTTCGTTATCATCCTTTTTTAATAAGTGCTATAAGAACGAAAAAAGCCGATCCAAAGGATCGGCTTTTCGTCATTAACGAGAGTAGAACTCTACGATTAACGCTTCGTTGATTTCAGCAGCTAATTCAGCGCGCTCTGGTAAGCGAGTGAAAGTAGCTTCTAATTTATCAGCATCGAAAGTTAAGTATTCTGGTACGAAGTTGTTAACTTCGATCGCTTCTTTAACAACAACAAGGTTGTTAGATTTTTCGCGAACGCTGATAGTTTGACCAGGTTTTACACGGTAAGATGGGATGTCTACGCGAGCACCATCAACCATGATGTGACCGTGGTTTACTAATTGGCGAGCTGCACGACGAGTGCGAGCTAAGCCCATGCGGTAAACTAGGTTGTCAAGACGAGCTTCAAGAAGGATCATGAAGTTTTCGCCGTGTTTACCTGGCATTTTACCTGCTTGGTCAAATGTGCGACGGAATTGACGCTCAGTCATGCCGTACATGTGACGAAGTTTTTGTTTCTCTTGTAATTGTAAACCGTATTCTGAAAGTTTCTTACGTTGGTTAGGACCGTGAGGACCTGGTGCGTAAGGGCGTTTTTCTAATTCTTTACCTGTGCCGCTTAGAGAGATTCCAAGACGACGAGACAGTTTCCAAGCTGGACCTGTATAACGAGCCATAGTTGACTCCTCCTTTAAGTGTTTTTATTTTCGTAAAATAAAAACAGACGTAATCGACATTTATGCGCATTTTGTTTTCATGTACCTTCGCTCCAGCAGCAGGGAGTTACGAGATACACCTCAAACGTGAGGAACAAAATACAAACGATAAACTCACATCACAAGGCTGCCTTTTTATTTTACACAAACGCTATTATATCTTTTGAATCTTATTTCGTCAAGTGAGTTCGTATTTTGTTTTATACATGTAAAGTTTGGAAATTACAAGAAGGAATTTAAAACAACATGAAAGAAAGGATAGCAACAGATAGAAAACGCTTACATAAAATAGAAACATAAGGGGGATGTTTGTATGAAAAAGAAACAGATAGAAACAGCGCTGATTCATCACGGGTATGATTCCAAGATGCATAAAGGGAGTTTAACGCCACCGCTATTTCAAACTTCAACGTATACATTTGAAACAGCGCAGCAAGGAGAAGCAAGTTTCGCTGGGCAGGACCCATCTTACATTTATTCAAGACTTGGAAATCCGACTGTGGAATTGTTTGAGGAGCGTATGGCTGTTTTAGAAGGAGGAGAATCGGCGTTAGCGTTCGGTTCTGGAATGGCCGCAATTTCGGCGACACTTCTCGCATTTTTACGTGCTGGAGATCATATCATTTGTTCAAACGGTTTGTATGGATGTACGTACGGTTTTTTAGAAGTGTTAGAAGAAAAGTTTATGATTACACATTCATTATGTGATATGGAAACAGAAGAAGAGATTCAGGCAAGTATGCGTCCAAATACAAAGTTGATATTTGTTGAAACGCCCATTAATCCGACAATGAAGCTCATCGATTTAGAAAAGGTTATTAAAGTGGCAAAACAAAATGAACTGCTTGTCATTGTCGATAATACATTTTGCTCGCCTTATTTACAAACGCCTCTTACTCTCGGCTGTGATGTTGTTCTTCATAGTGCTACAAAATATATTGGCGGTCACGGTGATGTTGTTGCTGGTGTGACGGTTTGTAAAACGAAGGAGCTAACTGAACAAATTCGGCCGATTCGAAAAGATATTGGCGGAATTATTGCGCCTTTTGATGCATGGCTTTTGCTGCGTGGTTTAAAGACGTTAGCTGTACGAATGGACCGGCACTGTGATAATGCGGAAAAAGTCGTGGCCTTTTTGAAAAATCACGAAAGTGTTGAGGCAGTTTGGTATCCAGAAGGAGAAATAGCATTGTCTCAAATGAAGCGCGGAGGCGGTGTGATTTCATTTACGATTAAAGGTGGAAAAGAAGAAGCACAGGCATTCATGAATGAATTGCAATTTATTACAATTGCGGTGAGTCTTGGTGACACAGAGACGTTAGTGCAACATCCAGCAACGATGACGCACGCTGTCATTCCAGCGACAGTACGCCATGAAATGGGCATTTCTGATAATTTAATACGCTTATCTGTTGGATTAGAATCATGGGAGGATATTGTCTCGGATTTAGCGTACGCGTTCCAGAAGCAATCGAATGCATTTTCTCATGTGAATGGGGAATGAAAAAAATGAGCCATCGATTTACTAAATAGATGGCTCGCATCTTTTACATATGTTTTAGGAGCGTTTCCACAAACTTCTCTAAGTAGTGCTGATCCACTTCATCGAAACGATTTTTTTCAGGACTATCAATATCGAGTACACCGATGACGGTGCCTTCTTTTATAATCGGTACAACAATTTCGGAATTAGAAGCGCTGTCACAAGCGATATGCCCTGGAAATTGATGAACATCTGCAACAAGTTGTGTTGTTTTTGTTTCAGCTGCTACGCCGCAAACACCGCGTCCAAATGGAATACGAACGCACGCAGGCATTCCTTGAAATGGCCCGAGTACAAGTTGATTTCCTTCTGTCACATAAAAGCCAACCCAGTTAATACGCTCTAAAAATTGGTTTAAAAGAGCAGAAGCATTTGCTAAATTTGCAACCACATTTGATTCACCCGTTAACAATGCATTAAGTTGTTTGATTACTGTTTCATATTGCTGCTCACGTGATCCTGCATAACTTTCTTTTGTAAACATGGAAACGGCACCCTTTCTATCGAGAAATGTAAAATCATAGCAAAATACGCTGTATTTCATATGACTTTGTCGATAGAAAATTAAAGGAATTTGTCTTAAAAGTCAAGAAATTTACATTATAGCTGTTCAGGGTGAGAGGAAGTGAGCGCATGAAGCAGACGAAACAAAAGGTAATTGATGCGGCAATTTCATTGTTTTATACGAAAGGGTACGATGGAACATCGGTGCGAGATATTGCAAAGCGGGCGGATGTGAATGTGGCTAATATTTCATATTATTTTGCTGGAAAGCAAGGTTTATTAGAACAGCTTATAACTGATTTTTTAGAAGGATATGTCGGGGTAATTGAAAGGTCATTTGAACAAAGAGAGTATTTGCCAGCTAAAGAAGTGATGAATCAAATTGTACGAGGAATTTTACGCTATCAGTTTGAGCATAGGGAACTTACTCGGTTTTTTTACCGAGAGCTTTCAATTGATACAACGTTGATCCGGGAAGTGATGACTGTTTATTTTTCTAAAGAAAGATATTATATAGAGCAAATCATTAAGCAGGGGCAAGTGCAGCAAGAGTTTCAAAAGGTGTCTTTTACAATGTTTATGACGCAATTAAAGGGCATGATAAACATGCCGTATTTATATCCACAATATATATCGGAGGTACTGCATTCGTTTCCATCAGAAACATTCTTTTTGGAAATGTATACGAAAGAAGTAGAGCAATGGATGGAACAAATATTATGTTTAACGCATATGTATTATCCTTTACCGAGAGCAGTCCATATGTAAAATACCCCCGCCATATTTTAGGTGGGGATATTTTTTGGCGTGTTTTTCAAGAAGTGATTTCTTCTTGGATACGCTCTTGCTTTCGTTGCCATAAGTTGTTGCATAGTAAAGCGATAATGGTAATCATCGCTCCAATTACTTCAATTTTATAGCCTCGAAAAATCGATCCGATAAGTGCCAGTACAGGAACTAAATTCATAAATAAAATACCGTTAATGGATGAAATATATCGATTGCCCATATTCCAACAAAAGACGGCGATAACTCCTGCGATAATCGACATATAAAATAGCTCAAAGCGAACTGTGACGATTGTATGGAGAGGCGGTACAGAAATCAAGTTTGTATACGTTAGCAAAGCCACAATAAGGACGAGTGAAATGGATCCGAATAAGCAAGTAAGTGCTGTATATCGAAGCGGTGACCAATTTTGAAAACGGGAACCACCATTTGTATAAATGATCCAACACATCACGCCGCATAACATAAATAGATTTGTGGAGACATGACTAGCGGCTCCAAATAATAGGTGAATATTACCTTTTGAAATGACAAGCATAACACCGATAAGTGCACAAAGCATACAAAGAAATGTATAGTTTTGTGGTTTTTTATTTTTTAAGATCCATTGTAATAGTAAAGCAAGCAGCGGCATAAGAGATTGAATCATGGCTGCATGAATAGCCCCTGAAGGTCCTGCTAATTGCTGTCCATAGAAAACAAGAAATCCGTATCCGGCAAAACCGACTGTACCATAAAATAACAAATGGAGAGCTTGTTTTTCTAAGTGAAAAGCGACTTTTCCTTCAATCATGAAGAGAAGAACAGTAAAAATAATAGCTGCTGATCCATAGCGGATTGTTGTGAAAAAGAATGGATCTATAAACTGCAGAGCGCTGGCCATAACAGGAAACATAAATCCCCAAGCTGTTACGGCAAGTAAGCATAAAAGGGACCCAAGTAGCATTTGTTTTTTACTCACGAGTATCTTTCTCCTTTTTATTCCGATATTATAGTAAGTTCATAAAAATAAGCATGAGATGAGTATAGCGCTCGCTTTCTATGGATAGGAAATATTGATTTTTTATAGCGGTTATAACTTTTGGTTAGAGGTGTGTATCATATGGATTTTGAAGCAGTACAATCGTTTATTGAGGTGAAACATACAAGAAGTTTATCGAAAGCGAGTAAACTTCTGCATATTTCGCAGCCAGCCCTCAGTAAACAAATTCAAAGATTAGAGGCGGACTTAGGAGTCAAGTTATTAAAACGGTCTGCACAAGGAGTGGAATTAACAGAGGCTGGGGAGCTATTTATAAAACGGATTGAGCCAATTATAGAACAAATAAATGATGTGAAAGGAGAGTTGAAAGAGTATCAAGAGAAGAAAAAGATTTCAATTGGGGTATTGCCGAGTTTAGCTGCTCATTACATATCAAAATGCAGAGGTACATTAGAACAAATATATGAAGTAGAATGGCAAATTGAACATACGAAAGTGCTAATGGAATTATTTCGGGAGCGAAAGATTGACGCAATGTTAGTTGATTCAATCGTGGAAGGAGCAAAGCTTGTAAAAGAAGTAAGAAGAGAAAATATTGTTTGTGTTGTTTCGGATGAACATGCCTATAAAGATGAACATACGATTCAAATAAAAGATTTGCAGCATGAAAAACTTATTATTTATCCGGAAATTTGCGATATTAGAAAAATGATTATGACAATGTTCAAAGGGATAGGTGTTACGCCTACTATCGCCGTAGAAACATCCTACGCTGAGCCGATGCTTGCGATGGTTCGGGCTGGCCTGGGTATTACGTTGTTGCCAAAAATTGCAGTGGAGCAGGCAGTGCAAGATGGGATTCGTATTATACATGTGGAGCCAACGTTAACGAGAGTGGTTTATTTTATATCCCATAGAGAAGGTGTATCTTTATTACAGTCTTTCCAGTAAATGTTTATAAATGCAGCGGAGTATGGAAAAAGAAAATCGAGAAATTTTTAGAAGGAATATTACAAACGCAACAAAAGAAACAAGAAATTTTAAAAAAAACTAGGTCAAAAACACGTCATTACATGGTATGATTAGTACATTGTTAGTTGTTAAATATAGGGGATTTCCCTTTTTATACATAATGCCTTCCATTTCATAAACGGAACGGACAAAAAAAGAGATATAATAGGAGGCTATTTTACATGGATTCTATTCTGACGATCGTTATCATCGTAGTAAGCTCTATTCTAGTGCTGCTCATGATAGAGCTCGTGATAAGAAATCGTTTATATAAAGATATTGAAGCACTTGAGCAGTGGAAACAAGAAGTCAAAGATAAACCTGTTGCAGATGAATTGAAACGGGTTAAGGATTTAAATATGACTGGACAAACAGAGGAACTGTTTGGAAAGTGGCGTGAAGAATGGGATGAAATTGTTGCAAACCTTCTGCCAAAAGCTGATAAAACATTAGAAAATGCCCAAAAGTCAGCCTCACAATTTTCCTTCCGAAAAGCAAAGCGTTTGATGAGTGAATCCATTCGTGATTTAGATGAAGCGGATAACCGCATTACGGAGATTTTAAATGAGCTACAGCAATTATTAGAGAGCTATGAGAAAAATAGTTCGGAAATTGAAGGTTTACGTGATACATATCGTAGTATGAAAAAGAATGTATTGGCTCATCGTCATATGTTTGGACAATCCGAACAGAAAATTGAAGAGTTACTTGATATAGAATCAGCGAAGTTTCAAGAGTTTGACGAGACAACGGCAAACGGTGATTATTTAAAGGCACGTGATATTGTAAAAAGTTTGGAAGATGGATTGGCGAACTTAGAAATTATCGTTCATGAAATTCCTGATTTATTAGTGGAGTGTCAAGCAACATTACTGGTACAATTGGATGATTTATTACAAGGTCATGATGATATGAAAAAACAAGGGTATGTATTAAATCATTTAGAAATCCCTAAAGAAGTACGGGATATGAACAAACAACTACAAACATGTCTGATTGATTTAGAAGAGCTTCATATAACAGAAGTAAACGAGAAAATAGAAGGCTTAAAAAAGCGTTTGGATATGTTGTATGATCAATTAGAACAAGAAGTACATGCGAAGCATTATGTAGAGAAAAAGTCAGTTAGTATTTACGAAGATTTAGAGGGAATTCATGAAAAAGCAATTGAGACAAAATCCGAAACGCAATTTGTGAAACAAAGCTATCAGCTGCAAGACAAAGACATTGAATCACAAAAGTTGATTGAAAAACAAATGCATATTTTAATGAAACGCTTTGAAGTATTGCAATTACGTGTTGCAGAGCAAGATATTGCATTCTCTGTTATTCGTGAAGAACTGGAAGAGATTTATGAGCAATGTGAAACATTGAAGGTACTTCATGTAGAGTATAAAGATATGTTGCAAATGATGCGTAAAGAAGAATTTGAAGCGCGTGAGAAATTAAATGAAATGCGTAATATGATCATAGAAGCTAAACGCTTTATGCAAAAGTCTAACTTACCAGGTCTTCCAGAAAGCATTATGGAAGATTTACAAAGAGGACAAGAGGCAATGCAAGGTGTATATGAACAGTTAGAATTAAAACCACTAAATATGAATGTTGTAAATAGTATGTTAGAAGAAACATATACAATGGTAAACGGTGTATATGAAAAGACGCAGGAGTTAATTGGACAAGCGTACTTAGTAGAAAAGCTAATCCAATATGGTAATCGCTACCGTAGTCATGATGTGGATTTGGCGCAAAGCTTAGAGAATGCAGAGAGATTGTTCCGCGAATATGAATATGATGCAGCTTTAGAACAAGCAGCTTCTGTTTTGGAACAACTTGAACCTGGTGTTGTACAAAAAATTGCTGAATTTGTTGATAATGAACAAACCCCTTGATGAAAAAGGGGTTTGTTTTTTTTGCACTGGATCTGTGTAAATTCTAGAGCGATATTGCTATAATGAATAGCGGAATACAACAGTGTTTTTCGTTTCAAAATATAGAAGTATACTTCTATATTGAAAAATGGAACCTTTGAGTATGTTTAGCGTAATTACACGTATTTGTGATATGATTATATGATGTGATAGCGCTGAAAGGGGAAGAACGATGATCTATTTTGATAATAGTGCGACGACGAAACCATATCCAGAAGTCCTTCAATCTTACGTAACGGTTGCAGGAAAATATTTTGGGAATCCTTCTTCTATTCATTCGCTCGGGGGAGAAGCGGAGCGTTTATTAACACAATCGAGAACGATTGCAGCAGGGCTTCTTCATGTTAAGCCTTCCGAGATTATTTTCACATCGGGTGGAACGGAAGGGAATAACCTTGCGATTAAAGGAATAGCGATGAAGAATCGCTCTCGTGGTAAGCATATTATTACAACAAATATTGAACACGCGTCTGTGTTTGAAGCATATAAACAATTAGAAGGGCTCGGCTTTGATGTTACCTATTTACCTGTAAACGAACATGGTATTGTATCAGTAGAAAATGTAAAACGAGCGCTTCGTGAAGATACAATCCTTGTTTCAATGATCCATGTGAATAATGAAACAGGGGCGATTCAACCTGTTTCTGAAGTTGGTGAATTGCTAGCGAACTATCCAAAAATAAGATTCCATGTGGATCATGTACAAGGAATTGGAAAAGTACCACTTGATTTATATGCTTCTCATATTGATCTTTGTTCGATATCTGGACATAAATTTCATAGCGTAAAGGGAACAGGACTTTTATATGTACGCGATGGTGTAAGATTAGATCCGATTTTATCAGGTGGTCAGCAGGAGCTGCGTTATCGCTCGGGTACAGAGAACCTACCTGGTATTGTCGCAATGGTAAAGGCACTACGTATGACAATGGAACATATGAGAGAAAAGAGTGACCACTTACAGAAATTGCAAGCAGAACTCGTACGTTTCTTAGAGGGAATGGAAGATGTAACAATTAATACATCGCTTGCGTATGCTGCGCCGCATATTTTAAGTGTATCATTCGTTGGGTTGAAACCAGAAGTAGTGGTTCATGCTCTAGAAGAACGTGACGTATATATATCAACCAAATCAGCTTGTTCCTCAAAAGCAAATGAAGTGAGTCGTGTGTTAGTATCAATGGGAATACCGCATGCTGCAGCAGCGAGTGCGATTCGCATTAGTTTAGCACCTGAAAATACGATGGAAGAAGTAACACAATTTGAAGAAATTATAAAAGAAACATTGCCAAAATTATATGAAGTGATGAGGTAAAGAAATATGATGACATATGAATATATTTTAGTTCGTTATGGAGAAATGACGACAAAAGGTAAAAACCGTTCTAAGTTTGTAAACACGTTAAAAGATAACGTTAAATTTAAATTGAAGAAATTCCCAAATATCAAAATCGATGCAACACACGACCGCATGTACATTCAGTTAAATGGTGAAGATCATGAGGCGATTGCAGAGAGATTGAAAGATGTATTTGGTATTCATAAGTTTAACTTAGCAATGAAAGTACCGTCAGAATTAGAAGACATTAAAAAAGGAGCGCTTGCTGCTTTCTTACAAGTAAAAGGCGATGTTAAAACATTTAAAATTACAGTACACCGTTCTTATAAACACTTCCCGATGCAGACGATGGAGTTGCTTCCGGAGATTGGCGGCTATATTTTAGATAATACAGAAGACATTACAGTAGATGTTCATAATCCAGATGTAAATGTTCGTGTAGAAATTCGCAGCGGTTATAGCTATATTATGTGTGATGAGCGCATGGGAGCTGGCGGATTACCAGTTGGCGTTGGCGGAAAAGTAATGGTACTTCTTTCTGGTGGGATCGATAGCCCAGTAGCTGCTTTCTTAACAATGAAGCGCGGTGTATCAGTGGAGGCAGTTCACTTCCATAGTCCGCCATTCACAAGTGAGCGTGCGAAGCAAAAAGTAATTGATTTAGCACAAGAGTTAACAAAGTATTGTAAACGTGTGACGCTTCACCTTGTTCCGTTTACTGAAGTGCAAAAAACAATTAATAAGGAAATTCCATCTAGTTATTCTATGACAGTTATGCGCCGTATGATGATGCGTATTACAGAACGTATTGCAGAGGAGCGTAATGCACTTGCGATAACAACGGGTGAAAGTCTTGGACAAGTAGCGAGCCAAACGTTAGATAGTATGCATACGATTAATGAGGTTACAAACTATCCAGTAATTCGCCCGCTTATTACGATGGATAAACTAGAAATTATTAAAGTTGCAAATGCAATTGGAACATATGATATTTCGATTCGTCCGTATGAAGACTGCTGTACAGTATTCACACCAGCAAGTCCATCGACAAAACCGAAGCGTGAAAAAGCAAATCGCTTTGAATCAAAATATGACTTTACACCACTTATTGAAGAAGCTGTTGCTAATACAGAAAAGATGGTATTACAAACAGTAGAAGTGAGTGAAGAAGAACAATTTGAAGATCTTTTCTAAAACCATAAATTACCATCATTAGATATGTATGAAGTCCTATGGTTTATCACACTCTATACTCACAAGGAGGTGATACCATATGGCAAGCACAAACAAATTAGCAGTGTCTGGTGCTCAAGCAGCATTAGATCAAATGAAATACGAAATCGCTCAAGAGTTTGGTGTTCAACTTGGAGCTGATTCAACATCTCGCGCTAACGGATCTGTTGGTGGCGAAATTACAAAACGTCTAGTTTCACTAGCTGAACAACAATTAGGCGGTTTCCATAAATAATTCCATATATGATGGCTTAGAAGGAGCGGGTTTCTCGCTCCTTCTTTTTTATGTCGACAGATCACTAAAAAATTTGTCAAAAGAAGTAGGTTTAAAATTTACTGAAAATTCTTTATTATATAAGGGAGGCATAGATAAAGGAGGATGAGATTATGAATAGAGAAGAATTGTTAGCACCAATGTCTTATAACTTAGTTGCGGAGATAGAAAAATATACAAATGAAAAAGAGAAGCTGGCTTTAATTTGGCAAGATGACGAAGGGAATAGACGAGAGGTTACATACCTTGAATTAATACAAGGTGCGAATAAAATTGGAAACGCTTTTATAAAGAGTGGTTTGCAAAAAGGGGATAAGCTTCTCATTATGATGCCACGCTTAATTGAGGCGTATATGACGTACATTGCGGCAATTAAAGCAGGGTTTGTGGTCATTCCAAGTTCAGAAATGCTTCGGAAAAAAGATATTGAATATCGTTTGCGGCATGGAGAAGTAAAGGCAATTGTCAGTTATGAACCGTATATCGAACAATTTGAAGATGTAGAGATGATGGAGTCCCTTCGAAAATTTGTACTGAGCGAGCAGTCAGTAGATGGTTGGATTAATTTAAAAGATGCGTTAGAAACAGAAAGTGATGAATTAGAAATCGCAAAGACAGACCGAGAAGATATGGTCTTTTTATCCTATACATCAGGGACGACAGGGAATCCAAAGGGCGTTGTACATACACACGCTTGGGCATATGCACATTTGCGTACAAGCGCTCCGAATTGGCTTGGAATAGAGGAGAATGATGTTGTATGGGCAACGGCAAGTCCAGGATGGCAAAAATGGATTTGGAGCCCGTTTTTAGCAACACTCGGTTCAGGCGCAACAGGATTTGTATATCACGGTAAATTCGAACCGAAAACATATTTGCAATTATTAGATGATAATAAAGTGAATGTGCTTTGCTGTACGCCGACAGAATATCGTTTAATGGCAAAAGTAGAGAACTTACAGCAATATAATTTAACAACTTTACATAGTGCTGTATCTGCAGGAGAGCCACTGAACCGAGAGGTAATAGAAACATTTCAAAATCATTTTAACGTTACAGTCAGGGATGGGTATGGACAAACAGAAAATACGTTGCTCGTTGGCGTTATGAAAGGAATGGAAATTAAGCCAGGATCAATGGGAAAACCGACGCCAGGTAATCATGTAGATATTGTAAATGAAGAAGGACAACCTGTATCTGTAGGAGAAGTCGGTGATATTGCTGTTCATATTGAAACGCCAGCACTTTTTAAACAATATTATAAAGATGATGAGCGGACAGCAATGCAATTCCGTGGTGATTATTATATTACAGGTGATAAAGCGAAAAAAGACGAAGAAGGCTATTTTTGGTTCGAGGGGCGCGGGGATGATATTATCATTAGCTCTGGCTATACAATTGGACCATTTGAAGTTGAAGATGCACTTGTGAAACATCCGTATGTAAGAGAGTGTGCTGTTGTGGCAAGTCCAGATGAAATTCGCGGAAGTGTCGTAAAGGCATTTATCGTTTTAAGAGAAAATGTACAAGAAAAAGAAGACACACTGATTCCTTTACTTCAAGAACATGTTAAAGAATTAACAGCACCATATAAATACCCTCGCAAAATTGAATTTATAGACGAACTACCAAAAACAATTTCCGGAAAAATTAGACGCGTCGAACTTAGAAAACAAGAAATGGGATTAGGGATAAAGTAAGAAAAAATGAAATTAGATTGTTGCAAGTACATGTAAGATTATGATATTATTAATAGGAACGTACGTTCTGTTTATGGTGTGAAATGACTACTAAAAAATTGGGAAAAGAGGTGCCTTTTATGATTTTAGGTATTAATCCGTATTTAGTTTTGGATGGTAATGGACAAGAAGCAGTAAAGTTTTATGAGCATGCATTGGATGCAAAAGTTGAAGTCATTCAGACTTTTGGAGAAATGCCTGAAAATCCAGAATTCACTGTTCCAGATGAAGTGAAAGACCGCGTTTTACATGCACATTTAAAAGTCGGTAATACGGACCTTATGATTTCTGATACATTCCCAGGACAACCGTACCAAATTGGATCACAAGTAACTGTAGCTATTAGAATAAGTGATGCAGAAAAAGCAAAAGAAGTATTTGAGAAATTACAAGATGGCGGTCAAGTAATCATGCCAATCCAAGAAACTTTCTGGAGCCCGGCGTATGGGCAAGTAAAAGATAAATTTAATGTAGAATGGCAAGTTTCAACAGTTCCAGCTGATCATAATTAATTTTTGGAAAAGCACCATGTTACGTAAAGTGGTGCTTTTTTTCTACGTTTTAATTTCGTAGACTAAAAAGAAAAGGGGATGAGAAGATGGGAGAGATTTGGCACGGCGGAAATATTTACACGATGAAGGAAGAGAATGAGAAAGTAGAAGCTGTTTATATAGAAGATGGGATGATTATAGGTGTAGGGGATAAAAAGGGCTTAGAGAGTCGTTATCAGCCTGAGAAGATACACAATTTAGAAGGAAGAACGATGATGCCAGGTCTTGTTGATAGCCATATGCATCTTATTGGGCATGGAGAACGACTGCTCCGTTTAGACTTATCCGCTTGTACGTCTTATAAGGAAATGATTGAGCTTGTAGCTGAACGAGTGAAAGAAACAAGATTAGGTACATGGATTATTGGCGAAGGCTGGAATGAAAATAATTTCACAGATACCAAAAGCGTCCACGTTCGTGATTTAGATGCCATTTCTAAGGAGCATCCCATTTTATTAAAGCGTGTTTGTCGTCATGTGACATGGGTGAATTCTTACATACTCGAAAAAGCAAATATAACAGCGGAAACGTCAGACCCAAAAGGTGGAAAGATTGGGCGTGGAGTATCCGGAGAACTAACAGGCCTGTTGTATGAACAAGCGCAAGAATTAATTAAGCATGTCCAGCCGGAAATTGATGAAGCTTATTTGCAAAGAGCGCTACAAACAGCCATTCAAGATTGCTGGAAATATGGATTAGTAGGTGGGCATACAGAAGACTTAAATTATTACGGTGGTTTTCAAAAAACGTATAATGCATTTTTACACGTAATAAAGGAAATGCCTTTTAAAGCACATTTACTCGTTCATCATGAAGTGGCAGATGAACGAAAAGAATATGAAAATGAGCATTATATTGAATTTGGAGCGATGAAGATTTTTTCTGATGGTTCTTTTGGCGGACGAACAGCACTATTAAGCGAGCCATATGAAGATGCGAAGGAAACAAATGGAGTAGCTATTTTTTCTCGTGAAGAGCTCGCGGGATTAGTGAAGAAAGCACGTAATTTACGGATGCCAGTTGCGATTCATACAATCGGTGATTTATCCCTTGAATATGTAATTGATGCACTGGAGTTATATCCTCCGGCAGAGGGACTGCGTGATCGTATTATTCATTGTCAGCTTGCTCGTGAAGATTTAATTGAACGTATGAAGAACTTACAAGCGATCGTTGATATTCAGCCAGTATTTGTCTCATCTGATTTTCCCTCAGTCATTGAAAAGTTAGGGGAGCATCGTCTTCAGTATGCCTATGCATGGAAAACATTACTCGGCGTGGGATTACATTGTTGCGGTGGATCAGACGCGCCAATTGAACAAGTAAATCCGTTTTTAGGAATCTATAGTGCAGTCACGCGGCGAAGTTTTATTGATGGAACATGTTACATACCTGAAGAGAGATTAACGGTATATGAAGCAGTTTCCTTATTTACGACTGGAAGTGCTTATGCGATTGGTAAGGAAAATAAGCGTGGTAAAATTGTTAAAGGATATGAAGCTGATTTTACTATCATGGACCGTGACATATTTGAAGTTGAAGCAGAGGAAATAAAGGATATTCAAGTTACTGTAACTATAATAGATGGTCGAATTGTATATCAGAAATAATATTGGTGTTTCGACACAAGATATGAATGTTTCTGCAAAAAAACGACATGTAAATCATGAAAAAAGAGTGCTGGGAAACCCCTCAGCACTCTTTTTTCTATAAAAATGTTCTCTGTACTTTTTCCCAGAACGAATTATTTTTTAGTTTTACTGTTTTAATTTGTTTATCACTTAAGCGAACAACTGCTTTTTCAACTTGTTTGATGCTAAGTGCTTCGTTATCCATTCCCATAACAGGATAATCATTACCGTCCGGAGTAAGCTTTAATGTTAATGTTCGTTCATGATTTAAGATGAACGGTGATCCAAGTGTACGGTATGTGTTGTTATTTAAAGAAGCAAGTTCGCTTATTTGGAAGCATGGAATTAATGGGTCAACAACTGCACCATGCAATGACTTATTATAAGCTGTACTTCCTGTCGGTGTAGAAATAACTAGACCGTCTCCTCTAAATGTCTCGAAATATAAATCATCAACATGCACATCCACTACAAATGTTTTAATGATACTAGAGCGTAAAGAAAACTCATTTAAACAATGGAAAGATGTATCTTGATCAACATCTATTTGGATTGTTGGATATTTTCGCACTTCAATTTCATTTTGTGTAATTTCTTGAAGGGCTGTATCGACATGGTCAATATGGAAATCACAGTAGAAAGAAATTTCATCTTTCGTAGAAACTCCTGCATATAAGCAATCTTCCCTGAAGCCTGTTTTACGAACGGCTTGTAAGAAGGTGCCGTCATCTCCAACACTGACGATAGCGTTTGCATTTTTTGGATGATCTAATATGGTAAATCCATTGTCCTCTAAAATACGATATATTGGCTTCATTTTTTCGATAAGCGTAGCTTTGTCATCACCATAAAAGAAAAATAAATTGCGACGATCTGCCATTGTGTATCCCTCCATTGCAGTCAAATTTAGCGTTGTGCTCCATTAGAAAAAATTCTGATGGTATGCTCAAATAATATATTTCGATATAAAATGTCAAAATCCCTCTTTATTTTTAGAAAAATTCCTATATTCAATTTTATTGTGGGTTGTTTAATCCTGTTTGAACCTGTCGATAATGGATATGGAGTGAAAGGATGGTACGTATGAAATGGCTTGTAATTGGAATTGGCATTTTTCTCTTGCTCATTTTATTTATACTATTGTCGAAACTATCGCTTAAAGTGACGTTTTTATATTCAGAAATGGAGAAACAATGTTTATTTCAAGTGAAAATATGGATGATTGGATATACATTTGATGTGCTGGAAAGAATTGAAAAACAGCAAAAAAAGACTGGACAAAAAATCGAAAAGGCAGAGAAAGATGGCGGTATGGAAAATAAAATCATGGCGCAGCTTGATAGCATCGGGGAACTAATAAAAAAGCTTCAAGAGATCCATACTATTATTAAAGATTTTCTTAAAAAAGTGAAAATCAATAGCTGGAAATGGCATTCGCAAATTGGAACGGGTGATGCAGCTAGTACCGGAATTGTCACTGGATATGCATGGGGGATAAAAGGAATGGCAGCCGGGGTCTTGGGACAATATACGCATGTTATTGATATACCGGAATTTGAGATTACACCTGTGTTTCAAGGGAAGGGATTTGCATCGAAAGGTGAATTAACAGCCTCCTTTCGTATATATCGTGCCGTAACAACAGGAGTGAAATTACTTTTGTTTATGAGAAAACAAAGATCTGGTATAACAGAAAAATCTGTACAAGCATAGGGGGATAAAATGGACCATCCAATTCAAGGTTTAATGACAACTGCAATGCAGCATTTAAAACAAATGACTGATGTAAATACAATTATTGGCGACCCAATTAAAGCAGCTGACGGAAGCGTCATTTTAACAGTTTCTAAAGTAAGTTTTGGGTTTGCTGCTGGTGGGAGCGAATTTGGAAAAGTAGAGAGCTCTGGTCGTCATCCATTTGGAGGCGGGAGTGGTGGCGGTGTTTCAATTAACCCTGTCGCTTTTCTCGTTATAAATGGACAAGGCGTAAAAGTGTTACATTTAGATAAACAGACACATGTGATTGATAAGATCATTGAGTTAGCACCACAAGCTGTTGATAAAGTGAAGGAAATGATGGAGAAGCGAAAAGGCGATGAACCAGAATTTGAAATTTAACAGCGAAAAGAAGCTAATCGATTGATTAGCTTCTTTATTTTTTTTGTAAATAAAGCGATTTTGTTTGCATTCTGTATAGGGACAAACTATCATTTACAGTGTACATATTTTGTTTAAATAAGGGAGGATTTTCAAGTGGCAAACGTAACTTTTAAAGGTAACCCAATCACTTTAGTTGGAACAGAAGTTAAAGTTGGCGATCAAGCGCCAAACTTCCAAGTATTAGCAAATGACTTATCTCCAGTAAGTTTAGAAACATACAAAGGTGAAGTGAAATTAATTAGTGTTGTACCATCTATCGATACAGGTGTATGCGATGCACAAACTCGTCGTTTTAACCAAGATGCAGCTGGTATTGAGAACGCAAAAGTACTAACAATTAGTGTGGACTTACCATTCGCTCAAAAACGCTGGTGTGCAGCAAACGGCTTAGAAAACGTAGCAACACTTTCTGATCACCGTGACCTTTCATTCGGTGAAGCTTACGGCGTAGTAATGAAAGAGCTTCGTTTACTTGCTCGTGCAGTATTCGTAGTAGACAGCAACGACAAAGTAGTTTACGTAGAATACGTAAGTGAAGGTACGAGCCATCCAAATTATGAAGCAGCATTAGAAGCAGCAAAAGCTGCGAAGTAATGAAGACGATCTCTTATAGAGGTCGTTTTTTCTTGTCAGGCGTGTTGTATATTGTCGAACTGTCGATATATTTGAAAAAGCGTCGATATAATTTAGCGGTCTCATGACATAGAGGCTGCTTTTTCTTTTGGGAAAAAATTAGATTACCCCGCATTAACGGGCAGTAAATCTCCTACTTTAAGGTGCAGTAACACAAAGAAGCTAGTTGGGAGATAAACTGCCCGTAAATGCCCGATTGGTGAGGGCTAATAATCAGTGGGGATGAAGAAACCTCCCCACTGATTAAAGTTTCACTTTATGGTATGATATAAGTTATGTGTAATTGACAGAAGGAGGAGTGTATGTGAGTCAGACAGTAGAAACATTATTTTCTATTTTTGATTCTTCTACCGTAATTTTACGTAAAGAATTAGATGTAACATATTTAGAAGCGCTTGTGGAAACAGGGGATAACCTGTTTGAAGGAGCGGTTCTGCAAGAGGGATTATCTGAATCAACAATTGAACGGTTGAATCGTGAATATAGTAAGTTTAATGAAGAAAAATATAAAAGCGAGGAACTTCGCAAAGCATTTCAGCTTGCCATTTTAAAAGGAATGAAAGATGGCATACAAGCCAATCATGAAATGACGCCTGATGCAGTTGGGATGTTTATGAACTACTTGTTCCAGAAATTTATGAAGGGTCAAAAAGAAATCACGGTGTTAGATCCTGCTATTGGAACAGGAAACTTAATGACAACAATCTTTAATGGTGCTCAAGAAGGGACAACGATAAGTGGATTTGGTGTAGAAGTGGATGACTTACTCGTTAGACTTGCTTTAGTGAATGCAAATTTACAAAAGCAAGCAATTGAGTTCTTTAATCAAGATGGGTTAGCGCCGCTATATATTGATCCAGTTGATGTGGTTGTTTGTGATTTACCAATCGGGTTTTATCCAAACGAAATCGGTGCAAGTGAATATACTTTAAAAGCAGATGAAGGAATGTCTTATGCACACCATCTTTTTATTGAACAAAGTGTAAAACATACAAAAGAAGGTGGCTATTTATTCTTCTTAGTACCAAACTTCATCTTTGAAAGTGATCAAGCACCAAAACTACATGCTTTTATTAAAGAAACAAGCTATATTCAAGGATTATTACAGCTTCCTGTTTCCATGTTTAAAAACGAGAAAAATGCAAAAAGTATATTTGTTCTCCAAAAGAAAGGTCCAAATGTAGTGATGCCAAAACAAGCGTTATTAGTGGAATTACCTAAATTTTCCAATATGAAAGCGATGGAGAATATGATGGCTCAATTGAACAGTTGGTTTGCAACTCATAAATCGTAATGTGTGTAACAGAATTATTCTTAGATATAGTACAGTTTTGTATTGTGCGTAATAATTTTAAATATATACAAGATAAAACTGAATTTTTTTGAAATCTGTAATATATATTTTTTCTTGGTGTTACAATTTTTTCACTTGAAATATATGTCGTACGATGTTTAAATTAAATTCGTGAGTATAAAATTTACTGGGGATGAAACGTTTTCATCTTTGGTACATTTAATCAGATAAAATCGAGCGGTTTGTGGTCTTATCCACACAACTACCAAGAGAAAAAAGGGGCGAAAGACTAGATGTCAAAAATCATCGCGATTAATGCAGGAAGCTCTTCCTTGAAATTCCAATTATTTGAAATGCCAAGTGAAACAGTACTAACAAAAGGTTTAGTAGAACGTATCGGTTTAGAAGATAGTATCTTCACAATTACTGTGAACGGTGAAAAACAAACAGAAGTAACAAGTATACCAGATCATGGAGTAGCAGTTAATATATTACTTAACAAATTAACTGAAAACGGAATCGTAAAATCTCTTGATGAGATTAGCGGTATCGGTCACCGCGTTGTACACGGCGGTGAAAAATTTGATGATTCTGCTTTAATTACTGACGAAGTATTAGCGGAAATTGAAAATTTAAGCGAATTAGCACCACTTCATAATCCAGCACACGTTGTTGGTATTAAAGCGTTCCAAGCAGTACTTCCGAACGTACCAGCAGTTGCAGTATTCGATACAGCATTCCATCAAACAATGCCGGAAGAATCTTTCTTATACAGCTTACCATATGAATACTATGAGAAATACGGCATCCGTAAATACGGTTTCCATGGAACTTCTCATAAATATGTAACACAGCGTGCAGCTGAATTATTAGGTCGTCCACTTGAAAGCTTACGTTTACTTTCTTGCCACTTAGGTAACGGTGCAAGTATTGCAGCTGTAGAAGGTGGAAAATCTATTGATACTTCTATGGGCTTCACTCCACTTGCTGGTGTAACAATGGGTACACGTTCTGGTAACCTTGACCCTGCGTTAATTCCATACATCATGCAAAAAACAGGACAATCTGTAGAAGAAGTTCTGAACGTATTAAACAAGAAAAGTGGTATGCTAGGCCTTTCTGGATTCTCTAGTGACTTACGTGACATCGAACAAGCAGAAAAAGAAGGAAACCACCGTGCAGAAGTAGCGTTAGATGTATTCGTAGAGCGTATTCATAAATATATCGGTTCTTATGCAGCTCGTATGAAAGGTGTAGACGCAATCATCTTTACAGCTGGTATTGGAGAAAACAGTACTCTAATTCGTGAGCGTGTATTAGAAGGCCTTGAGTTTATGGGAGTATACTTCGATCCAAAACGTAACAACATTCATGGCGAAGAAGCATTCATCAGCTTCCCACACTCTCCAGTAAAAATTATCGTAATTCCAACTGACGAAGAAGTTATGATTGCTCGTGACGTATTACGTCTTGGAAACCTTGGTTAATATATGTAAAAAAGACGGGATCCTATAGGATTCCGTCTTTTCTTTTTGTGGCAACAAATTTCGTTAGTCCATTTGGATACAATACTTTTTCTTGATTCAGAAATGTTGTAATCGGAATCCACGTCGCATATGTATGGGGTTCTCCGTTTATAATAGGAATTGTTTTGATCTCATAAAGCGACGTATCTACAAAATGAAGAGAATACAATTGAATGATCTCATGGCCGATTTCTTCGTTTGCGTAAAAGATATTTTCAAGACATCCTAAGTAAGTTGTAATTTCTACTTGTTCATTAAGTTCTTCCTTAAATTCACGAATCACTGTTTCATCTGATTTCTCTCCAAATTCAATAGAACCGCCGAGTGGTCTGTAATACGCTTCACTTTCCGTAAGATACTCTTGAACGAGAATTCGTTCGTTGTGAAGTACAATTCCAAATGCCTTTGCGCGTGGGTACATATAGTAACCTCCCATGTACTGGATAAATATATGTTTAGCTTATCAGATTTACAAAGAAAAACCGGAAATATGTTACAATAGAAAAAAATTGAGCGAGGTGGTTGTTACGATGCGATCAAAGCGAGAACAAGCCATTTTACAAGATATTAAAAATTGGGAAAGGAAATTATTAGAACAGGAGCCTACCGATTTTCAAAAGGTATTTGATAAGTGGTTGCATAGTACTGTTGCAAAGTTTCCTGAGAAAAAGCGAAAAGAGCTTTTTGCGAAAGTAGACGGATGGTTATTCCATCTCCATGCATTGATTCAAAGTTCACAATCACAGCTTGATGCAAGAAATCGTATTTTAGGAACAGCACGGTTGTTTGATGAATCGGTTGAACAGCTAGAAGAATTGAAAGCATTATCCATTGATCAATTAACATACATAGCAGAGCAGCAGACGGCGCGTCATCGTTTATATTCTTTCGTACAGGGAGGCACAACCGGAGTAGGTGGTTTGTTATTATTAACAGCTGACTTTCCTGTTATGATTGCATTAAATGTAAAGGCGGTTCAGCTTATTGCAACATCGTTTGGTCATGATGTGAACAAGCCTTATGAAATGATGCTCGCTTTAAAGGTATTCCATGCGGCATTGTTACCAACAAGGCTCCAGCAATATGCTTGGTATAACTTACTTCAAGAACTAGAACAAGAAGATTCGTTCTTTTATGAAGGGGAAGAAGAAGTATTAAAACCAGCTTCTACAGAAGTTGTGTTAAAACAAATTTTGAAGACTTTTTCTATTTATGCGCTTCGCCATAAACTATTTCAAGGCATTCCTGTGTTAGGAATTGCAATTGGTTCTACGGTGAATTATCGTTTAACACGGAATGTAACAGAGTTTGCAAACAGGTTTTATCAAGTGCGTTACATAGTAGAAAAAGAAAAAAGAGCATAAAAAAGCGAGAGGCCGGAGCCTTTCGCTTTTTAGTTTGTTGCATGTTGTTTTGACATTGGAATAGATACTGTTTTCTTTTCTTTTGCTGGATAATAAATTAAATCGAGCGTCTTTGCCTGTAGGGCAATTGAAAGAATAGTAAAAGCAATTTCTGTCCAAGTTAAATAATATAATGAAAGTGCAAGCACGATCGCATCAAAGACGAAGAAAATCTGACCAATTGTAAAGCGAGTTCTTTTACTTAGTACAATTGTTAAAATATCGTCGCCGCCGGTTGCACCACCAAATCGCAATATAAAACCGAGTCCAATACCAGCTAGCACACCGCCCAATACTGCGGCTATCCATAAATGATTTGATAAATCTACCGTGAATGGAGAATAGTTTTCCATTAAAGAATAAAACACTCCGAATGAAATTGAACCCATAAATGAATAACCAACCATCTTTTTACCTAAAAATGTAGCGCATAGTAAAATGATCGGGATATCCATCAATACAGTTGAAATTGACGGTGAAATATCAAAAAAGTTTTGTATAAATAGCGCGATTCCTACAAAGCCACCTTCTGTTAAGTGGTTTTGAAAATGAATGTGATATAGTGCTGCAGATAGGATAAATGAACCGATTAAAACCATAAAAATTTCTTTAATAATTTGTCGACTTTGGATGTTCCTCATCGTTATTCCTTCTTTCCGTAGTTAGTAGTTCTTTTCGTCTTGTAAACTAACTACGAGCCTTATAGCTTTCAGTTAGTTTACATCAAACTAACTACGCTATATATCGCTGAAGAAATAACGAATAATCCTCTCGTCCATCAATTCTCCCTACTTTCGTTTTAGTTTAAGCCTAAAAACGACTAAACAAAACGTGGAGTAGGATTTGTTATTTAGCAATCCTGCCCTCTTCTTTGTTTTGTTTAGCAATGATCAATGCGACTTAAACAAAACGCTATGTGTAAGAAGAGTCTTTTCGTTGCCAAATTATCCTTCGGGCAATCATAATTTCCCCACTCTCGTATTTTTTTCGCTAGACTAAAGGATCTGAGCTGAAAAAGTACGCTACGTGTAAGATTCGTCAATTCGATGCCACATGCTCCTTCGAGCGATCATGATATCTAAATCCTTTCTGTAAAAGATTTTATATTATTATATCATACTTTCAAAAAATGTATGCGGATGGAAACCGACAATAACCGGAGAAAAACTACAGAATTTGTCGGTTTACAAGAAGCATGCTGTTATTCTTAAATGTTTTTGTAGGATAGTCCTAGTTGTTTAGAAATTGGAAAATGGTTCTAAGGGTTTGTCCAATAAGTGATGGAAAGAATCATTGAAGTTTAATCGTCCGTTTTTGGGGTATCATCTTTCTCTTTGAAGAAAGCATCCCAACTAATGACACTAAGAAGAGTTAAAATGATAATAAATAAAGCTTTCATAAGATTCTACCTCCGTTAGAGTAGTGTTTTTCTTACAAACTTTTTTCATTAGTATATGAAAAAGAGGACATGAAATGTGAATTTTTCACAAAAGTAAATCTTTATGAGATGATATTAATATAGATTGATGGGGGGGGGGAAGAATATAGCATGTTCAAAGATATGTTTAAAAGAAAAGAATTGAAGTGTTCTGCTTGCCAGAGAAAGGTTCAATATGAAGAAGAACTTGTTGCTTTTATAAAGTTACCGAAAGAACGGAACTTGTTAGTTGGACCGTTTGATGTATGCTTGGCTAAATCAGCACAAGAAGTATATTGCAAAGCTTGTTATAAAGTGAAATTTTAATCAGTGGGAGGTTCTTCATCCCCCATTGATTATCAGCCCTCACCAATCGGGATTTTACGGGCAGTTCATCCCCCGCCTAACTTCTTTGCTTTTGCTGAATTTTGAGGTGGGGGTCTTACTGCCCGTTAATGCGGGATAAAAAATGAAATGAAACGTATTTCTCGTAAGCAGGAAGGATTTTTTGTAGCGATATCATATTTTAGTGGTTTTTCCTATATAACCCAATTATAATTGAAAACGTAATTTACTACAGGGGGTAATATCGTTCACAATGAAAAAAATTTTTTTGATTATCTCATCGTTACTATTAATTTTAACAGCTTGTAGTACAGATGGGTTTGTCTCATCTAACTATGAGCACATTGAAACAATGGAAAATGATTTAGGTGATAGTGCTCAGGTCTACACAGTGGAAAACAAAACTGTAAAAGAAGTGGCGCAAGAAATTATTGCTAATGAAAAGCCAAAGTATGTTTCGAAAGAAAGTGATACAGAAATGTTTATTCTGTATCCTCAAAGTTCCAATGAAGAATTTATCCAAATCACTCAGGATCCAATAAATTCAAATCATACAGTTGTTGAGGTAGCAAATGAAGATTTTGCTGAAAATAGTTATGATTTCTCTTTACTTGAAACAATGGGTGTATTAGGTGTTGCTGCTACGCTTTATGGTTGGAATAAAGCAGATTTTGATAATAAGAAAAAAAGAAGTGGTTACAGAGGATACGTAAGTGCTTTTAGCAATAATCCTGCTAATTTTCAAGAGGAAGAAGGCTCGAGTTCTTCAGGATCTGGCGGTAGAGGCTTTTCAGTGAACATTGAAAAAAAATCATCAGAGAGCGGCTCCATACGAAGCGGGAGTACAGTTCGTGGCGGTGGCCCAGGAACAGGGAAATAGGGGGATATGGTTTATGTTTAATGAAATTTTAGATGTACAAGAAGTATTACATACGCTTCTTTATTTTGTTGTTTTATTAGGTGTAACAATCATTTGTATGTTTATTTTTGAAATGATTACACCGTATAATGATCGGGAGCAGTTACTAAAAGGAAATAAAGCTGTTGCCATTCAGTTTTTTGGAAAAATAATAGGGATTACGTTAATTATGAAATCAGCTATTGCTACGAATGATTCTCTTCTTGGTGCGGCAATTTGGGGTGTTATTGGTTTTGTACTTATGCTAATTGGTTATTTTATCTTTGAGTTTCTCACTCCGCGCGTTCGTGTTGATAAAGAAATTGAAAGTGGAAATGTTGCGGTAGGAATTATCGCTGCAAGTATTTCCTTAGCAATAGCATTAATAACATCGGGAGCTATTTCGTAGAAGAACTTGCCAGCGCAGGTTCTTTTTTCTATGAAACAATGAAAATATATTTTATTCTGATTAAATGAAAAGAGTTTATCTCGTTTTATCGGACGGTAAGTATCTCACCTCAATATTCAGAGAGAGCGAGGAATATAGGTGGAAGATAACTGCCCGTTAAAGCCTGATTGGAGCGGACTTTCCATCAGCGGGGCCTTCACTGGTGGAAGTTCTACTTTATTAAAGGAGTGCAGGTATGACAGAAAAGGAAAAATCGATTCAGAAAAGAAGAATCTTCACTTCATCAGGGATTGTATCAATTTGTGGCATTGTATATCAGGTTTTATATGGAGCGACAGGTGGATATTTGTTTGGGGATTCTACGCTTTTTTATTGTTTAACGATAGGGCTCTTTTTAAGTGGCATGGGTATTGGAGCGATGCATAGTGAAAAATTTCATCGTCACTTATTATCGACGTTTATTGTAACAGAATACCTTATTGCCATTATTGGTGGATTTTCTATTTTTATGGTTTTCTTTATGCAAGCTCACTTTGGTGACGGGACAGCTAAAATTATCTTATATTCCATTATTGTTGTCACAGGTTATTTAACTGGTTTAGAATTACCGCTTTTAATTCGGAAATCAGAAGAAATTAATGCTGATTTAAAGGAATCTACTGCAAAAGTGCTTTTCTTTGATTATGCGGGCAGTTTAATCGGAACCGTGACGTTTGCTTTATTATTGAGACCAATGTTAGGTCTTATTAAGACAGCCTTTTTCATTGCGCTCATCAATATCCTTGTTGCGGTATGGTTAAGCTTTGTCTTTAAAAAAGAAATGAATCATGTTTACTTACGAGTTACTGGCATGATTTTAACGATTATAATAGCACTTGGTTTTCTGTTTGGAGAAAGATATGCGTATACATTAGAAAATAAGTTATATCGTGATCCGGTTGTATTAAAAAAGCAAACAAAATATCAAAAAATTATTATGACGAAAGGCCCTGGAGATGTACGGTTATACCAAAACGGACAGCTGCAATTCTCAGAGGCTGATGAACATAGATACCATGAAGCTTTAGTACATATTCCGATGTCTCTCGCTCCTAAAAAACAAAATGTTTTAGTATTAGGCGGGGGAGATGGTTTAGCGACGAGAGAGATTTTAAAATACAAAGAGGTAAAAAGAATTACTTTAGTTGATTTAGATCCAGAGATGATTAAGCTAGCTAAAGAAAATCCTCATTTACTACGATTAAATCAAAATTCATTTCGTTCTAGCAAAATGAATTTTGTTAATGATGATGCATTCAACTTTTTAAAACAAACGAATGATTTTTATGATGTAATCATCATTGATTTACCCGATCCCAATAATGAGGCACTGAATAAACTTTACACATGGGAATTTTACAGTCTTGTTAGAAATCATTTATCTCAGGAAGGATTTGTTTCCATCCAATCTACGTCACCAGTATTTGCAACAGAAGCTTTTTGGACAATTAGTAAGACAGTAAAATCTACAGGACTATATGCAAAAAATTATCATTTAGATATCCCTTCATTTGGAAATTGGGGATTTACAATTGCGTCTAGAGAACAATTTAAAATAAATAGTATGAAGCTTACTGTAGATACGGAATATTTGGCAGAAGAAATGATTCCATCTCTATTTCAATTTGGGAAAGATGAAGATGAGATAATCACAAAGAATGGGGAGGTAATTGAATTACCGGTTAACCGTTTGAATGAGCCCAATTTATTAGACCTATATGAAAAGGGATGGAATTACTATTAAAAAAGCATCTATTTGTAGATGCTTTTTTATTTGGCTTATTATTGATGCGCTTTCCCCTCAGATACATTTTGAGTAAGGCGATACCAAAGCCATAAATCGTTAATGATGGAGGCGAGATCAGCAATTTCAGAATTGAGGCTACAGGAAATTTCAAAGTTTTCTTCGTTATTTAAACGATGTTGTTTTTGATTAATATGATATTCAAGTTTTTTTATACGATCAGGTATTTTTCCGCGAATTTGTTCCCACTTTAATAAAATAGCATGCTGCATTTTTTCAGGGATATCTTCCCATTCTTCTTGTAGTTCAGGTACTTCTATTCCTAGGTGTTCATCGTATATAAAATATTGTTCCATATAGACACCCCCATTTTCTGTTTCCATTGTACCGAAAAAAAGAAAGAAGTTCGACGGAATTGTTAGAATTTTTTTTGCTAATATCCCTTGATTCATTTTGTAAAAGGTGTTAAAGTGTGAATTAATATTAACAATAATGAATATTTATTCTTTAGGGGGATATGAAAATGGAGAAGAAAAAAGTTGTTCTAGCATATTCCGGAGGTCTTGATACTTCCGTTGCAATTAAATGGTTACAAGAGAAAAATTATGATATCATTGCACTTTGTTTAGATTTAGGGGAAGGTAAAGATTTAGAGTTTGTAAAAGAAAAAGCACTTTCAGTAGGTGCAATTAAATCTTATATGATTGATGTGCAAGAAGAATTTGCGAATGAATATGCATTGATGGCTCTGCAAGGTCATACGTTATACGAAGGAAAATATCCACTTGTTTCGGCATTATCGCGTCCATTAATTGCAAAAAAACTAGTAGAAATTGCGGAGCAAGAAGGAGCAAGTGCTGTTGCACATGGATGTACAGGAAAAGGGAACGACCAAGTTCGTTTTGAAGTTTCTATTCAAGCATTAAATCCGTATTTAGAAGTGATTGCGCCGGTACGTGAATGGAAATGGTCACGTGAAGAAGAAATTGCGTATGCAAAAGAAAATGATGTACCAATTCCAATCAATTTAGATAGTCCGTTTTCCATTGACCAAAACTTATGGGGACGTAGTAATGAATGTGGAATTTTAGAAGATCCATGGGCAGCACCTCCAGAAGATGCATATGAAATGACATTAGCATTAGAAGATACACCGAATAAACCAGAGTTTGTGGAAATTGGATTTGAATCAGGGGTACCAACAACATTAAACGGCACTTCTTATTCACTTTCAGAACTTATCAAAACGTTAAATTCGCTTGCTGGAAAACACGGTGTTGGACGTATCGACCATGTAGAAAATCGTCTTGTTGGGATTAAATCACGTGAAGTGTATGAATGCCCAGCGGCAATGACATTACTTACAGCGCATAAAGAATTAGAAGATTTAACACTTGTAAAAGAAGTCGCTCATTTTAAACCGATGATTGAACAAAAATTAACAGAATTAATTTATAACGGTTTATGGTTCTCACCTTTAAAACAAGCACTTGCTGCTTTCTTACAAGAAACACAAAAATCCGTAACAGGCACAGTACGTGTGAAATTGTTTAAAGGTCATGCAATTGTAGAAGGACGTAAATCAGAATACTCTCTATATGATGAAAAATTAGCGACATATACAGTGGATGATGAATTTAACCATGATGCAGCAGTTGGCTTTATTTCTTTATTTGGTCTTCCAACAAAAGTATACAGCCAAGTGAATCAAAAGAAGGTGAAAGCGTGAGCAAACTTTGGGGAGGTCGCTTTACAGCAGAAGCAGAAGAATGGGTCGAGGAGTTTGGAGCTTCCATCTCCTTTGACCAGCAATTAGCGAATCAAGATATTGAAGGTAGTATTGCGCATATTACGATGCTGGCGAAACAGGGAATTGTAACAAAAGAAGAAGCAGAGAAAATAAAAGAAGGTTTACAACATTTACTAGATGAAGCAAAAGAAAATAAGCTTGCGTTTTCTGTCCAAGCTGAGGATATTCATTTAAATATTGAAAAGATGTTAATTGAAAAAATCGGTGAAGTAGGAGGCAAGCTTCATACAGGCCGAAGTCGTAACGATCAAGTTGCTACAGATATGCACTTATATTTAAAGGGAAAAGTGCAGGCCATCATAAAGGCTGCGAAGAAGTTGCAGAAGGTTCTTGTTCATCAAGCAGAAGAGAATATTGAAACGATTATGCCGGGATATACACATTTACAACGTGCACAGCCAATTTCGTTCGCTCATCATGTACTTGCATATTTTTGGATGTTAGAGCGCGATGTAAATCGTTATGAGGATTCACTGGGGCGTATTAATATTTCTCCGCTTGGCGCAGGTGCTCTTGCAGGGACGACATTTCCGATTGACCGTGCGTATAGTGCGGAGCTTCTCGGCTTTGAAGGAATCTATGAAAATAGCTTAGATGCGGTAAGTGACCGTGATTTCATATTAGAGTTTCTTAGCAATTCATCCATATTAATGATGCATTTATCTCGCTTTTGTGAAGAACTCATTTTATGGAGCAGTCAGGAGTTTCAATTTATTGAAATGAGCGATCAATATGCAACAGGAAGCAGCATTATGCCGCAAAAGAAAAATCCTGATATGGCTGAACTTATTCGTGGTAAAACAGGAAGAGTATACGGCAACCTATTTAGTTTATTAACGGTAATGAAAGGTTTACCGCTTGCTTATAATAAAGATTTGCAAGAGGATAAAGAAGGAATGTTTGATACGGTGAAGACAGTGGAAGGCTGCCTGCACATTATGGCTGGTATGCTAGAAACAATGACTGTAAATAAAGAAAAAATGGGGCAAGCCGTGAAACAAGACTTCTCTAATGCAACAGAAATTGCTGATTACTTAGCAAGCAAAGGGCTTCCATTCCGTCAGGCACATGAAATTGTCGGAAAGCTTGTTCTTCATTGCACACAAAAAGGAATTTATTTATTAGATGTACCGCTAGAAACATATCAAGAGATGAGTCCGTTATTTGAAGAGGATTTATATGAAGTTCTTTCTTCTTATGCAGCAGTGAAACGTCGTAATAGTGCAGGTGGGACAGGGTTCGAACAAATTCAAAAAGCGCTGGAAAAAGCGAAGGTGCTAGTGGGAGAGACCGTGAATTTATAAGGATGAGAAGAGGGTAATCTGTTCTGTATAGGAGCATATTACCCTCTTTTTTGTATATATCATATTTTTATACAGATGTTTATCTAATATTTAATTTTCTATATTTTAGGAAATGAGTATGGTATCCTTTTATAATATAGAGAAAAAAGGTTCAAATTTTTTTGTTGTTGATTATGAACGATATTTGTACTTGATAGGAGAATGTATGAAAAAGATAATTTTTATTCTTGTACTACTAATTAGTTTAAGTTTTAACGCGAAAATTTTTCTGGTAGATAAATATATGTATGTAGGAGAACGTGAAAAACGAGAAGAAGCAATTATGCTAACAATGTGGCACTTACAGGAAAAAGGATATAAAGAAAGTGATATTTTATCAATAAAACCGGCCTTTTATAGTAAAGAAGGTTCTTATGGTATGAATGTAATGTTTAAAGATGAATCTAATGAGTCGTATACTTATAAAGTTTGGCGGGATCCTAAGACAAATAAACCCTCTGTTCATCAACAAACAAATGCACGAGGTGGTATGGGCGGAAAACACCAAGAGCTTAAATAGTAAAGAAAGTGTTGAGTGGATACTTGAACTTTGAAGTGTAAAATCGATATAAATAGAATGATTTCTCATGAACATGAGAGGATACTAAGTTCTGTCCAGGAACCAAGTATCCTCTTTTTTATTATATTTCCACTAGCAAAAGATATAAGTATGCTAACGGAAAAAAGGAGTTTCGTAATCTTAGGTTGAAATTTGGATAGATGGAAAATTTAGTAATGCAAGGAGCGTCCATTATGCCAACTTATTAAAGAGTTTACTTCAAATGAAATTCAAAAAGAATAGAGAGGTAATACTCTATGTTATCTATAAAAGATATTGAATTACAGATAGAGGAACAAGTGCAAAATAAACCAGTGTTTGTAGATGAAGATCAGTACTATCCTTGTTTTTCTATCACCTCTTCCATATTTTATGCAGGAGAATACGGACTTCTTCGGTTTACAAAGAATTTAGATGAAACTTCAGTCTTATCTATTCAAGATGCCTGGCATTTGGAATATGTAGGAGAAGAAGTAAAGATAAAGTGAAACTTAAACTTAAATCAGTGGGGGATTCAGCCCTCACTGATTTAGTGCTTTTATACTTCTATACTACGTGCATGCATCGTTTTATAGATATTTTCAATGATTAAAAAATGATGGTTCTCATGTATCGCTAAAAGTTGAATGGCTTGAATTAGGTTTGGATACTTAGCGATTGGATCCAAAAATACAATGTGCCCCGCGATATTTTCTTCTATATTCTGAACGCATACTTCGATTGCATTTGTTTCGTTTACTAGCAATCGTTCTAGTTCTTTACCATCCATAGAATAATAGATTTTTTTTGATGGTACTAGAATCCAAGGAGCCTTCATTCCTTTACCGTTTTTTTCTTTGTATTCTGCATAGATGTCATGTATTTCAGTTGCAAATGGGGCATTTCTTCTTATCTTGGCATAGGGAAGAAGTGTCAAAGAAAACTTAATTGCAACTTTTAGCATTTTTGTAATTAAGTACAGGTGGTAGAGATGTTCCCCAATCGACCATTTCCCATTTTCATTTCGATGCCATAGTTCTTCTTGCGGAAGTGATTGTAGTTTAGGGAGAAATTGAGATCTTTGCTGATGTAATGTATGGAAATGTTTTGCGATACTTTCAGATTTCATTTATTAGACTCCCCCATTCTATTACGCGCCAAATCTTCAAGCGTATGAAAGGTGATGCTTCAGCGATACGGTGAGATGAATTTATGTATTCATTCTGATTTTCCTAATTATACCATTAGTGTGACTGTTTTGTGTTTCAGGAGGGGGAATTAATGCTAAAACAACTCTTCATATGAGGTCGTATATTTGAAAATCTACGTTAACCGTACCGACATAGGAGTAAGAAAAAGGAGAGCGCATGATACGATGTACTCTCCTTTTATTTTTTAGAAAACATGTTCATGTAAAGCTGGCTTGTCAATCTGGAAATACTATGGCAGTATATAAGGAACATCCCTATTTCTTGTGAATTTCAATTTCGTAATTGTTATGTTTACGAGGATATAAGAAAGGGAATTGAAAGTAATTTTTATAATGGAGGAAATAAAAAAGTATGCAAAACTTACCAAACTGCCCGAAATGTAATTCAGAATATACTTATGAAGATGGAAGTCTTTTTGTTTGTCCAGAGTGTGCTCATGAGTGGGCTTTAGAATCAGAAACTGAAAACAGTGAAGGTAAAAAGGTTGTTAAAGATGCAAATGGAAATATTTTAAATGATGGTGATGCTGTAACAGTAATCAAAGACCTGAAAGTAAAAGGAACTTCATCAGTTATAAAAATAGGTACAAAAGTAAAAAGTATCCGTTTAGTTGATGGAGATCATGATATTGATTGCAAAATTGACGGTTTTGGAGCTATGAAATTAAAATCTGAATTTGTTAAAAAGGCATAAAGATAATCATATAAAAGTGATTGAAAAGACGTTCAGTAAGGTGATTTTGTCACGTAATGAATGTCTTTTTATTATGAAAAAAGAGGATATACGTTTGTATATCCTCTAATAAGTGTAATGTTATGTCATTTTTCCTTATTCATATTTATGTCTGTTTTCTGTAATACGAATATACTCAATATCCATCAAATCACGGAGGAGTGCACCATGGCTCAGCTCAACGCCATGTTTTTCTTTAAAATGCGAACAGATCGTATCGAGCATTTCCAGCTCTTCATCATTTACATCTAAAATAATTCGTTCGTGATCTCCCATGTAGTAGCCCTCGTTTCGTTTTTTCTTAGCGTAACCGAAATTTCCTTATTGTATAACAATACCTGTATTTTATATGTTAACATTTCGTTATTAGGACATTAAAAAAGAAGGGAAGATGAAGTTGTTTTATAGGTTTGTTATTATTTTATATACGGCTATTATACTTAAATATGCTTTTCCTGCCATTGTTACTTTACAATATATAAAACCTACGTATATCGCCCTATTTATTTTTTGTATACTTGTACTGGATTGTTGTATTTCACTCTGGATATATAGAAAAAAGCAGAAACAAAATGAACAAGAGAGGCAACGGACAAAGCGAAAAAAAACGTTTTGGATGATGACATATGTTTTTGTTTTTCCAATAGTTCTGAGTTTTGTAAGTGAACGTATAGCGGAAAAGGGATTCGATTTAAAGATTGGAGCAACAATGTTTTTCTATTATTTCTTTTTTCACTTTATTCCTTATATGAGTGAAAAGAATGGGGAAGATGAGGATCCTTTTGAAAAAGATATAAAGGAACAAGAGGATAGAATAATAGAAGAAGAAATGGAGCAACTTGCTAAACAAAAATGGTATTTCAATTCAACACTTATCTTCATTCTTTGTTTGGTTACACCACCAATTGGTTATTTATATGTAGTTCTTTTACGAAAAAAAATGACATACTATGCGAAAATGAGTTATTTGACACTTGCAACCATTACAATGGGATTATGGGCAATGAAGTTTTTACCGTCATCCTTATATGCAATTGTCATAGTCTGTATAGCATGTTTTATATTTATTGGAAAATACATAAAATAAAAAAACACCAAGTCTGCATAAGACTTGGTGTTTTCGTTATTTATTAAATGTCACCTTGCTCTTCTTCACCACGAACAACAAGGACATCGCATTTTGCATAGCGAATAATATGTTCAGAGACGCTACCGATTAAGAATCGTTCTACAGCGTTTAAACCAGTTGCACCACACATAATTAAATCTACTTTTTGTTTTGGAGCAATTTCTTTTGAGATTTTAGATTTTGGATTACCGAATTCTAATACAGTTTCTACTTTTTCAAGGCCAGCTTCAGTTGCAGTCTTTTTGTAGTCTTCTAATAAATCTTCTGCAAAGAGATTTGCACGCTCAGCGATTGCGCGGCTATATGCCTCTACAGCAGAGTATGCTTTTACATCAACGATATGAGCGATTGTTAATATTGCGTTGTTGCGCTTTGCGACTTGAATTGCTTTTTTAAAGGCTTTTTCTGCTTCTTTGGAACCGTCCACTGCAATTAAAATATTTGTATATGTATTATTCATAGTAGATTCCTCCCAATTCGTTTTTATAAGCTTTTACAACTTAATTATAAAACAAAATATGGTAACGTGCTTGCCAGAAACGTTACAGAATTTTGAAAACTCTGTTCCAATTCTTTTTAGTTGTAATTGTAGGGAGAACTTGTTACATATGAAGTATAGCAATTTAAAAGGAGGCATGTTTGTGAGACACGCGCTCATTACGGCCGGTACGAAAGGTTTAGGAAAGCAAGTAACAGAGAATTTATTAGCTAAAGGATATTCAGTAACTGTAACATATCATAGCGATACGAGTGCTGTAGAAACAATGAAAGAAAAGTATAAAAATATAGAAGAACGTCTACAGTTTGTGCAAGCAGATGTCACGAAAAAAGAAGATTTACATAAAATAGTAGAAGAAGCGATTAGCCGTTTTGGCAAAATTGATTTTTTGATTAATAATGCAGGTCCTTATGTGTTTGAACGTAAAAAGTTAATTGATTACGAAGAAGATGAATGGAATGAAATGATACAAGGGAATTTAACAGCAGTGTTCCGTTTATTAAAACTTGTCGTTCCCATTATGAGGAAGCAGCATTTTGGTCGCATTATCAATTACGGATTTCAAGGGGCAGATAGTGCACCTGGCTGGATGTACCGTTCTGCATTTGCGGCTGCAAAGGTAGGACTTGTTTCGTTAACGAAAACAATTGCCTATGAAGAAGCGGAATATGGCATTACAGCGAATATGGTTTGTCCAGGAGATATTATTGGTGAAATGAAAGAGGCGACAATTCAGCAGGCGCGTACGATGAAAGACATTAGAACACCAATTGGTAGATCTGGAACAGGTGAAGATATTGCTCGAACAATTTCGTTTCTATGCGAAGAAGATTCCGATATGATTACAGGCACAATTATAGAAGTAACAGGGGCAGTTGATGTTATTCACCGATATCGACAAAAATAGAGAAAGTGAAACTTCCATCATTGGGGAGCTTTATCCCTCAATGATGGTTAGCCCTCACCAATCGGGCATTTATGGATAGTGTATCCCCCACCTGATTTTGGGGCTTTTTCATCTTGAGAGGGGGATATTACTGTCCTTTAATGCGGGGCAAAATCTATCGGAAAACTCGCATTATTTTTTGTCAAATATTGAGATATTATGTTAGAATATAAGAGCGTAGAAAGCGCTTTAAAAAATGATTCAGGGGTCATTTCATAACTCAAGGGGGAATTAATAATGCGTTTCGGTATTCCAACAGAAATTAAAAACAACGAAAACCGCGTGGCAATGACGCCAGCTGGTGCTGTACATTTGGTACACAATGGTCATGAAATTTTTGTTCAAAAGGGTGCAGGTTTAGGATCTGGCTTTACAGATGAAGAGTACGTACAAGCTGGAGCAAAACTTGTTGAAACTGCTGAGGAAGCATGGAATCAAGAGATGGTTATGAAGGTAAAAGAGCCAGTAGAAAGCGAATATGGTTATTTCCGCGAAGGTTTAATTTTATTCACATACTTACACTTAGCTCCAGAACCAGAATTAACAAAAGCATTAATTGACAACAAAGTAGTATCAATCGCTTATGAAACAGTACAATTAGACAATCGTTCTTTACCACTACTTGCACCGATGAGTGAAGTAGCTGGTCGTATGTCTGCACAAATCGGTGCGCAATTCCTTGAAAAAAATAAAGGCGGCAAAGGTATCTTACTTGCAGGCGTTCCAGGGGTAAAACGCGGTAAAGTAACAATTATCGGCGGTGGCCAAGCTGGTACAAACGCAGCGAAAATCGCAGTAGGCTTAGGTGCTGACGTAACAATTATCGACTTAAGTGCAGAACGTCTTCGCCAATTAGATGATATTTTTGGCAATCAAGTCAAAACATTAATGTCTAATCCATATAACATTGCAGAAGCTGTAAAAGAATCTGATCTTGTAATCGGTGCAGTATTAATTCCAGGTGCAAAAGCTCCAAAACTTGTAACAGAAGAAATGATTAAATCAATGGAGCCAGGTTCTGTTGTAGTAGATATCGCGATTGACCAAGGTGGTATTTTCGAAACAACTGACCGCATTACAACTCATGATAACCCAACTTATGAAAAACACGGCGTTGTTCATTATGCAGTTGCAAATATGCCTGGTGCGGTTCCACGTACATCAACTCTTGCATTAACAAACGTAACAGTACCATATGCAGTGCAAATTGCAAACAAAGGCTACAAACAAGCTTGCCTAGGCAACTCTGCATTATTAAAAGGTATTAATACATTAGATGGTTATGTAACATTTGAAGCAGTTGCAGAAGCACACGGCTTACAATACGCTGATGCGAAAGAGCTTCTTGAAAAAGCTCCTGCTTTATCATAATAAATATTAGATGAGGCCCTCCTTGTGATAAGGAGGGTTTTTTGTTTGGAAATTTATCGGAATGGAATTTTTTTCTTGTTAATACGATTCCTCTTATGATAGTTTGAAATTATATATGTGAGATAGATTTTAGAGAGGGGATAAAATGGGGAGAAAAAGTAGCAAGAAAAAACAAATAAGAAGGCAGAAATATATAAAGAAAAAGCAGGAAACGAATATATCATTTCAAAAGAAGTTGGTTCTTAGTATAGAGAAAATAGCCAGATATATTAGTATGGTCATTTATGTAATCGTATGCTTTTTTGTGTTAGGTGTATTTTATCAGATAGAGATAAGACCTGAATTTTTGGAAGACATCTTACAGGGCATTGCTTTTTTGGTACCATTCGGTATGTTTTTTGTAGTGTTTGATAAAGTATGGCCAAGCCGTGAAAGTGAAAAAGATAAGAAAAGAAAGCGGAAAAGGAAACGCTCTTCCTATTCCTCCAGCTCATCAAGTGGATTTGTAAATTACAGCGATAACGATTGTAGTAGTGCAAGTGATAGTGGGGGTGGAGATTGCGGAGGTGGTGGGGATTAAAACTGAAAGTAACTTACTTTGAAATGTTTTATTTTTCAGAATGATGAAAGGCAAAAATAGATTTGGAAAAACGAGATCATTAGAATGGAATAGAACGTCGCGAAAAGGGTGCATAGCAATGAACTTAGCAAAAGAGTCAGAAGAAAAAGTACAAGAGAACAGTGAACTGAATGAAATGAAAGAAGCCATTGTTAAATTAGAACAAAGTGTACAAGAGTTAAAAGAAGAAGTAAAAAAGGTAAGGAAGAAAAAACAGGAAAAAGATATTGATTTTGGAACAATCGGCTTTTGGGTTTGTATGATGATTATTGCACTTGGATGGTTTTGGGGAAAATAATAAATCACTAGGGGATGAGGAGAACAATGGAGAAAGTGAATCTTTTAGAACTCACAAAAGATATTACAGAAAGGCACAAAAATTTTGTTGTATCGAATGTGAATAGTCATTGTTTACGAATTGCTGTGTTTACGGGGGAATATGATTGGCATCTTCACTCGAATTCGGATGAATTATTTATAGTACTCGAGGGAGAATTACTTATCGATTTTCAAGATAAGGATACAGCTGTATTAAAACCAAACGATTCTATTTTAATTCCAGCCGGTACCGTTCACCGAACAAGGGCACTACAGCGCACTGTTAATCTTTGCTTCGAAAACTTAGATGCGGATACCGTTATTGTGGAGAACGTATGAGAAAGTTAGCGTTAGCAGAATACCATACGATTCTTCCAGTTTTAGAAGATAACAAACAGACATCTACTTTTGCTTATGCAGTATGTGATCGAATAATAGATGGTGAGATTTTTGTAAATGAGAGATTAACAACAGGAATGATTGCGACTGCTAATGGCATTTACTATCTGTTTGGAGATACACATGATCAGGAATTTCAACACACTTTGTTTTCTTATATTGAAAATGATGTTTTAACAAAGGAGAAGCGATTCACATTATTTGTTTCTAGCATAGAGTGGGAAAGCATTATTAAAAATCATTTCAAGGATTCTTTTAGAAAAATCCCTCGAAAAAAATTTCTATTTCAGAGAGATAGCTTTGAAGATAGAAAAAGAGAATTAGAAGATTCTACATACAAAGTTAAGCGGATTGATAAAAACATAATCGAAAAAAGTACTGAATTTACGGAAAAGTATTATACAGAATATTGGGGATCAAAAGAAGTGTTTTTGAAGCGTGGTTTTGGATTTTGTATTGTACAAGATCAAAAGGTAGTGGCTGAATGTGTCTCAATTTTTAGAAGTAATGGTTTTGCTGAAATTGATATCGCAACAGATCCAGACTATCAAGGAAAAGGGCTCGCTCGATTAGTCGCAACTTATTTCATAGAACATTGTATACAAAATAGTATTATGCCGTGCTGGGATTGTAATGTGGATAATATACCCTCACAAAGACTTACTAGTAAACTAGGTTTTGACCATCCAATGGAATATGTTTTATATGTACGTAAGAAAGTAGAGGGATAAAACATGAATGTCGAATTAACAAGATTCAAAGTGAAGCCAGGGAAAAGTCACCGTGTTGATGAATGGATGAAGATGCTAAATGATCATATGAAAGAAGTGTTATTGACATTAAACGACGAGAAAATGTATGTAGAGACAATTTTCCGGGAAATAAGAGATGGAGAAGAATATTTGTATTGGTATTCTGTCCAAGGAGAAGGCGGGATAGCTATCGAAGCTTCTCGGCACGAAGTTGATAAAAAGCATTTGGAATTTTGGTATGAATGTATTGATGAGGAAGCACCTGCTGACCATATGAAAACAGAAGTTGTCATGATTCAAGATGTTGTCAAAGAGGCGATGAAATAATAAAATAGTATTCTTTGTATATACGAAAAAGCACATCAGAATAGATGGGCTTTTTTATTTGTGAAAAATTTTCAGCAGAAACTTGTATACATTTCAAGCTCTCAAACGTTGAGTATATAGGAAGGAGAGCAGAATGAGTCATGAAACGTTTGAATCATTATTAATAGAAAAATCGAAGGCAGTTTATAGTTACTTAATTAAAATTGGCGCAGAAAGAAAAGAAGCAGAAGATATTGTACAAGATACGTTGTATAAAGCTCTTCTACTTATGGAGGAAATACCGTTAGAACGATTAACACCGTGGTTGTTCCGTGTTGCGATTAATCAGCACCGCGATTTGTATCGAAAGAAACAAAGATTGAATCCAATTGCGATTGAATCAGTTGTTTTAATCGGTCAAAAGTCATTAGATGAAGTTCTTCTAACAAGTGAGCTTCAAGGAGAAGTACAAGAAATATTAGAGTCGATGACAGAAGACTATCGGCATATGTTATTGCTGAAATATGAATATGAGCTCTCTTATAAAGAAATCGCCGTTTTATTAAGTGTGAAAGAAGATACAGTGAAAACAAGTTTGTACCGAGCACGAAATCAATTTAAGAAATTGTATAGGAGGAAAGGCGATGAGCCGGAAAGATTTTGAACTTGATATGGATGAGAAGCAGATGAATGCATTGATGAAGAGGGCAAAGAGGAAACAGCTTCTGCGAAACTGGATTATTTCTATTTGTGCGTCTGTTGTAGTTATCGTAGGACTGTTTTTAGGAACAACATATTTTTCACAACAAACTTTTGAAAGGATGGAAAGACAAGTGGCTGCGTTACATACTGTCCAAGGACCGAATATACGCTTTAGTGGCAGTGTTGATTTAAGTAATAGTATGACAGGTCGAACCATCATATATAACTCTTATAAAAATATAGCGGGACAACCAGTAAAATGGGCAAATGAGATGTATGAATCAGGTTTATGGAATTATAGGATGATGCACTATGATGGTGATCTTGTTAGGTTAGATGAGGAAGAGGTGAATAAAGAGGAGGATAATATCAAATTACCAGATTATAATGTTCAAACAATGCAAAGAGAGATGCGATTTTATTTACCTTTTGTTACGTATGAAAATTATGTGAATGATTTAGCGGATATGGGAGAGTTGCAAAATAAAGTTGCGGAAGTAGCGTTATCTTTTGATAAAGCATATACAGCTGAGCAAATTGTAGAGATGTTACCTAAAAATATACAACCTGTTTGGTTTTGGACAGATACATATAATGAAAAAAATGCGGATACATATGTAGGATTAAAAGATCCGAAGAGTGGAGCGGTATTAAATGCTGTAATGGCTATCGATGTATTTGGATTCGAGGGGAGTTACGCAAAAGCACAAGAAAATATTAAAAATGATGTAACAAGAAACTCAAAAGAATTTCTGTATCAAATGAAGTATTTAGCAGAGAATAGTGAAGGGATACCAAGTGATTATTTCAATCAATATTATAAAGAAATAAAAAATATCAAGCCCAAAGACTTACCAATCTACGGCGTAGTCGTAACAGGAAAAACAGAGGATTTAAAAAATTTACAAAGTTCACCGTATATAAAAGCAGCTGTAAGAGGTGTAACAGTTGAGAAATATTGATTACGAAACATTAATTAGAATAATCTGAAAATTTATGGTATAATATGGAGAAAAGGGGGCCTATATGAAGCAAATACATGGAGCAATCTACATCTACATAACAATGTTTTTCATTGGAACGTCTTATGGTTTAGGGCATTTATACTCGCACCCGATTTTAACTTTTTTGAGCGGGACATGTATGGCCATTGCGATTTGTATACACTTTTTCTCAGTTTGGATTGTAAAGTTTCAACTAAATATTAGTGAGATGGAAGAAGGCACTTTTTGAGTGGCCTTCTTTTTTAGTAGTATTGGCGTAATTCCTTTAATAAATTTTCAACCTCGTTTTCGGCTTCTTTGCATATAGAAAGTGTTCGTAATCTAAAAAACAAGCTACGCAAGAACGATTTTATATTTCCATATAACGCTTCATAAGGTTCGATAGGTAATTCAGGTTTTTGAACTTGTAATTGATTTACTAAAGAATGTAAGGAGCTAATGAGTTCTTTTTCCTCTAAACCATTTTGCAACATAGCGACGATAGGATAAACAATTCGTTCATCTTCTTCATACTTGTAATAGATTGTATGTACATTTATTTTATCTAACAAGGTTTGTAGTATTTCAGGGTAATAGGAGGGCTCAAGTTTCGGATTTTTAACGAGTGCTTCAAATGTATCTGAGACATGAGCGATGCTGTGAGCCCAACCTCGGTCGTTAACATATCCGCGAAAATCATGTTCTTGGTTCATATATAAAATTAATTTGTCTTTCACATCTAATATGTCAGACGGTGATAAGAAGTTATGTTTTGTATCGGCGTTTATGATTAAAGCAATTAATAGTGTTGTAAATGATCGGGTGAACACAGCATCTTTATCTTCTGTAGTGATTTTATAAAATAAATATTGTTCGCTTATACTTTGTGATAATAAGTGCTGTAATTGAGTTTGTGTAATATGGTCATTTATGATGAGGTGCCAAAAGGTCGTATAGATTAATTTGTCTCGTAAATAGCCGTCTGGTGTGCCGATATGTTGGAGCATTTTTGAACTTAAATCCTGAATGTCTATCGTGGAATCTATGGCGTATTGGTTAGCTTTTATTTCTTCTAATTGTTTTTTAAGTTGTTGCATGTAATCTCTCTTTTTTATTTAGAAAATTCTGTATTTAAATATTATGATAGAAACGGAGAATATACAAGAAATAAATGCCTTTCTTCAACAAATCAATCATTTATTGAGGATTTCAAAAAAACGATTAGAGACGAACAAAAAATGTTAGAAATAGGATTGATTAATGAAGTTTCTATAATGGAGGCATGAAATGAAGAGAAACACATGGATGTTGTGTGTGTATGTTTTATTTACCGTTTCTTTCGTGATATTAACAGCATGTACACGTAATGAGCAAACTGAGAATGAGCCGGTGAATATACAACAACAAACAGAAAAAGGTGTTATGGAAGGATACGTTATAGTGAAAAATACAACTGTATATTTCATTAGTAACAAAAAGTTCAAAACGAAAAAAGGGTTGCAGGAGTATGTGGAGCTACAACAACATTTGGATACCCCAGCGGACACGATTCTACATTTTGGTGATAAAAATGCATATAAACAGTTGAAATCAGGATATAAAATAAAAGTATGGTTTTCTAAGATACTTGAAAGTTACCCAGGGAAAATGACTGTTAATCAGTTTGAAATCGTAGAGAAAAATGGTATTTAAAAAAGGTAGCGTATTCGCTACCTTTTTTCTTATTTTACAAACTGTAATTCTTTTGGGAATTTCGTTAAAATTTCTGATCCGTCTTTCGTGATGTAGATATCATCTTCAATACGAACGCCACCTACGTTTGGTACGTAAATACCTGGTTCGATTGTGAAGACCATGCCTTCTTTTAATAGAGACTCGTTTCCTTCTTTTACATCTGGATATTCGTGTACGCTAATGCCAAGTCCATGACCAAGACGGTGTGGGAAGAATTCTCCGTAACCTGCATCTGCGATAACAGAGCGAGCAGCATTGTCAATTTCGCCAAGTGTAACGCCTGGTTTACAAGCTTCAACCGCTTGTAATTGTCCTGCTAGTACAGTGTTGTAAATACGTGTTTGTTCTTCTGAAAGATCGCCAAATGCGACTGTACGTGTAATGTCAGAGCAATAACCGTCAATGATTACACCTAAGTCAAATAGTACGAAGTCACCGCGCTTCATTTTGTTTCCGCCTGGGATACCGTGTGGCAAGGCAGAGTTTGCACCTGCTAATACCATTGTGTCAAAGGACATTTTATGTATACCTTTTTTCTTCATTTCATGTTCGATGATTGCTAACACTTCTAATTCGCTGCGATTTTCTTCAATTGCATTTACACCGATTTCAACAGCATAGTCTGCCATGTGGGCTGCTTGACGCAAAATAGAAAGTTCTTTTTCGTCTTTAATTAAACGAAGTTCGCGTACTTTTTCTTCAGCGGATTTGAAAGATGCTTTCGGGAATAATTTTGTTAATTCTTCATAGCGCTCTACATTTAAATGTTCTTTTTCAATTGCCACTGCATTTACATCAATGCCGCGATCTGCGATTGCTTTTGCAATCATATCCCATGGTTTGTCTGTATCAGTAAATCCGATAATTTCATGTGCCCAGCCAGCGTTTCTAGCTTGACCTTCTTCCATTTTAGGACAAATTAAAATTGGTTCTTTTTCTTGGAATACAAATAGACCGAGTAGTCTTTCGTGTGGTTCGCAATGGAAGTTTGTCATATAGAAGACGTTTGGTGTAGAAGTTAAAAATGCAGCTTCCACGTTCTGTTCTTGTAGCCATTGCATTAAGTTTTCTAATCTAGTATTCATAAATTCGCACCTCCGAGATTTTAATTACATATATAACTTTACATCGGATGAAAGTGTTATGACAAGCAAATCGCTGTTTGAAAAGACAGGAAATTGTGAAATCATGTAGAATAGAAGGTGTGAATGTGAATAAGGAGGAATGTAACAATGAAAGTATCCTATCACGGGCATTCAGTTGTAAAGATTGAAACGAATGGAAAGGTTATCTTAATTGATCCGTTTTTAACAGGTAATCCGAAAACAGATTTAAAGACTGAAGATGTTAAGGTAGACGCGATTATTTTATCGCACGGCCATGGTGATCATGTCGGCGATACAGTAGCACTTGCGAAGAAAAATAACGCAGTTGTTGTAGCGCCGTTTGAACTCGCAACATTTTTAGGGTGGCAAGGTGTAAATACACATCCGATGCATATCGGCGGTTCACATGTGTTTAATTTTGGGAAAGTGAAATTTACACAAGCATTCCATGGGTCTAGTTATATTGATGAAGAAAACAAGACGATTACATATACAGGAATGCCAGCTGGAATTTTATTTACGGCAGAAGAGAAAACAGTGTACCATGCGGGAGATACTGCCTTATTTTCCGATATGAAGTTAATTGGTGCTCTTAATAACATTGATGTAGCATTTTTACCAATTGGTGATAATTTTACAATGGGACCAGAGGATGCAGTGTTGGCTGCGGAATGGATTGGTGCTAAAACAGTTGTGCCGATGCACTATAATACGTTCCCAATTATCCAGCAAGACCCGCATCTTTTTGTCCAAAAACTAACAAGTAGTACAGGTAAGGTATTAGAAGTTGGAGAAAGTATTACACTATAAAAAAAGCAACCCTTCATTTGAAAAGACAAGTGAAGGGTTTTTTATGTGTGTAAAATAGGTTTGAAAGTCTGTGCTTGTTTTGGTGTTTCTTTTATTTCCAGTAATGTTTGTTCCGGTGTTTCATTTAATTCCATTGCAATTTTTTTGCCATCAACGAAAGCTAAAAATACAGCACCTACAACTTCTAAAAATTTTTTCATTTTCATTCGCTCCTTCGTTTGATTTCTTGTCTTTATTGTATCTTGGAACTAGAAAACAAACCATCGAATGAGATGACAATAGTCTTACACTGGTGTAAGAATGTGACTGATAGAATGTAAGGGTCATTTTTGTTATAAAAAAAATAGTACAGATACATAAAAGTACAGTGTAACAGTTTCGGAAATATAGTATACTAAAAATACAACACATGAAGAATTTAGGGAAAAGAAAGTATGGTGAAACCATTTGGCTACCAAACATAATCAAATTTTAGAACATATTAATAGCCTGCCGGTAGGGCATAAAATTTCTGTGCGCCAAATTGCAAAAGATTTGAGTGTAAGTGAAGGAACGGCCTATCGTGCGATTAAAGATGCAGAGAATAAAGGGTATGTTAGTACAATTGAACGTGTCGGAACAATTCGAATTGAACAAAAGAAAAAGGAAAATATTGAAAAACTAACATATGCCGAAGTGGTCAATATAGTCGATGGCCAAGTGCTTGGCGGAAGAGAAGGGTTACATAAAACATTAAATAAATTCGTGATTGGGGCCATGAAATTAGAAGCGATGATGCGCTATACAGAAGCAGGGAACTTGTTAATTATCGGTAACCGTACGAATGCACATCAACTAGCATTAGAAGCAGGAGCTGCAGTATTAATTACAGGTGGATTTGATACAGAAGATCATGTGAAAAAGTTAGCAGATGAATTAAAGTTGCCGATTATTTCAAGTAGCTATGATACATTTACTGTAGCAACGCTTATTAACCGTGCCATTTATGATCAGCTTATCAAAAAGGAAATTGTACTCGTTGAAGATATTTTAACGCCAATTGAAGAAACGTTATATTTAAAACCTAGTGATAAAGTAGCGCAATGGCATGCGTATAATAAAGAAACAATGCATGGGCGTTATCCAATTGTAGATGAAAATAAAAAGGTATTAGGAATTGTTACTTCAAAAGATATGATTGGCATCGCAAAAGAAACACCAATTGAAAAAGTGATGACAAAGCAACCGATTACAGTGAATGGGAAAATGTCTGTTGCAGCGGCAGCGCGCATGATGGTATGGGAAGGGATTGAACTTCTTCCTGTTGTCGATGAAAGCAACCGATTGCAAGGGATTATTAGCCGTCAAGATGTACTTCAAGCGTTGCAAATGATTCAACGTCAACCGCAAGTTGGAGAAACGATTGAGGATATCGTCACAAATCAATTTGTGACTCCGAAAGAAGCAAAGAATGAACACAGTTATCAATTTTCTGTGACACCACAAATGACGAGTTCATTTGGAACATTATCATATGGTGTATTTACAACCGTTGTCACAGAAGCAACAAATCGCGCCATCCGTGCGCAGAAAAAAAGCGATTCAATTGTTGAGAATTTAACAATTTATTTTGTAAAGCCGGTGCAGATTGATAATGTTGTTTCTGTACATCCAAAGGTATTAGAAATCGGTCGTAAATTTGGAAAGGTAGATGTAGAAGTGCGTCACGGAGGAGAGGTTGTTGGGAAAGCGCTATTAATGGTGCAGCTGATTGACCGATAAGTATGGAAAAAAGCTGAATGAAGAATCCCGTTTATGGTGAGATGTTCATTCAGCCATTTTTTTATAAAAGTGTATGAATACAGCTAATAGTAATGAAATGGTGGGGAAGATTATATTCCATGAAGTAAAGGTGATAGGAGAATCGGGATAGTAATGTTTCGTATGCCAAATTTCGTATAGAGCGTTTAGAATGAGCGTGATGATAGGAGCTAAGAAAATTTTCTTCATGATTAACGCATAAACCTAAACCAATGACGATAAAAGGAACAATGCACAATTACATAAGAAACGGGTTAATTTTGTTAATCCAAACGCTAACACCTCCCTTTATTTGGTAGTTCGATTGTAGTATAATTGAATTATCAGATAATTGATATATATAAAGAAAAAAGGATGGTGTTCACTATGTCATCAGAGTTGCTCTTTTTTGGTGGTGTTGCATTGTTTTATTTTCTTGCCATGATACCTATTCAGTATCTTTACATTGAAGGACTAAATGAGCAAAAACAACAAACAAAGCTTTCACAACAAGAGTTGTATAAAAATATGTCTTTTGAAGAAGAACAATTACATTTTCACGTGCAAGGAAATCCTTTTAATATTCCACCTGCATTTGTTGCATATATGATTTTAAAAATAAAACAATGTAAAAAGCATCAGCATAAATGCTGATGCTTTTTACATTGTTTTATACGCTTCTGCTTCTTCGACTGCAAGAGGTGAGAAATGTTTATACTGACGGAATCCATTAAAAATACTCGCACCACCAAATAAGATAAATAACACGCCAACGATAATACGTGCGGTAGAGAGTTCTAAGAAAAATTGGTTTGCACCAAATAGCGCAACGAATACACCGAGCGCCATTGCGGATTTTCCAGCAAGCCATCCTTTTTCCATCGGACGATTTGTACGAAAATATTTTGTTTTATAGAAGAGATACAACATAAATGAGATGATAATACAAAAGACTAATACTGGCATGATATGATCCTCCGTTAGTTTGTATTTAGGTAAATTTAAAAATAAACCCCCATCGTTTTAGTTGGGAGAGAGTGTCCGCCCGAGCATAGAAGCGGTTAGTGCCTGTTTTAGCCCCATGCCGAGTGAAAATAAAGGGAGGGAATGAGTGGAGAATCCCTTTTGTTTCCATAGCCGAGACTGATATGGTGGGAAAATAAACTGGATAAAACTGAACTGAAACCCCATCGTTTTAGTTGGGAGAGAGGATCCGTTCATGCATAGAGGCGGTCAGATTCTGTTTCAGCCCCATGCTAAGTGAAAACAAAAAACATTATCGAAACTTTCTAACTATTATTATAAAGCAATTGTCCACATGGATAAATTATTTTCAGTTATAATGAAGGATAAAGTGAGAAAATTGATTACAGAGGTAGAAATCAATAAAAAGGAGACTATACATATGCACGAACAAATTTTAACAGCGATTAAAGAGTTTGATACGATTATTATTCACCGTCATGTGCGCCCAGATCCAGATGCATTAGGTTCACAATGTGGGTTAGGAACCGTTCTTCAAGAATCGTTCCCAGAGAAAAAGGTTTATATGGTTGGATACAATGAACCTTCTTTATCGTATTTACGAGTAATGGATGAAATTGATGATGAGACTTATGAAAATGCGCTTGTTATCGTTTGTGATACAGCGAACCAAGAGCGTGTTTGTGATCAGCGTTATACAAAAGGAAAGAAGCTTATTAAAATTGATCATCACCCAAATGAAGATCCATACGGGGACATTACGTGGGTTGATACGACATCAAGTTCTACAAGTGAGCTTATTTATGAGTTTTACTCTTACGGAAAAGATAAAGGTTTAACAATCTCAAAAGAAGCGGCTCGTCTTATTTTAGCTGGGATTGTTGGAGATACAGGTCGCTTCTTATTCCCAAATACATCAGCAAGAACACTTCGCTATGCAGGCGAGCTTGTAGAAATGGGAGTGGACTTTCCAGCGTTATATAACGAAATGTATAAAACGAAAGAGAAAATCGCTCGTTTAAATGGATTCATTTTACAAAACTTTACGATGACAGAGGAAGGTGCAGCTTATATTAAGCTGACAAAAGAAGTACTAGAAGAATTTGATGTACTTCCTTCAGAGGCATCTGGTGTTGTTGGAGCGCTTGGCAATATTGATGGATTAAAAGCTTGGGTTCTATTTCTAGAGGAGGAAGATGTGATTCGCGTTCGTCTTCGTTCAAAGGGACCGGTAATTAATAAATTAGCGATGCAGTATAACGGCGGAGGTCATCCGATGGCTTCTGGTGCGAAAGCATCTTCTTGGGAAGAAGCAGATCGTCTTTTCGCGGACTTGTGTGAGATCTGTAAATAAAACAAGTACTTCATGTGTTAAAAACAAGAAAAGTAGGGCTCAGAAGCTCTACTTTTCTTGTTTTATATTGATGCTAATTTCGAGCACAGTATCAAAGGAAATTGTTTCGATTTTAAAGCGGTAGCTTCGGTCATAATGTTTGTATACTTTATTTTCAATTGTTTTTATTAACAATTCTTTGTTTTTTGCTACGCTTTGAACGTTTTTTGTTACGAGGTGCTGGAGGTCTTCTTGAAGAGAAGTAATCATATTTTCAAGAGTAACACGGTCTAAATCGTATTTATCATGATTCGGAATCTCAATTTTAATTTCTTGGATCGTTAAAAGGCTTTTATTTTCCTCATTTAATTTAGTACGATCTTCCGTAAGAACATGAAGATTCTTTTTTAGCCTTGTAATTTCCGTTTCCTGAAACACAATTTTTTTTGCATAATCTTCTTGAAAAACGCCGTATATGTACAAAAAAATAAACCAACTCAAAATCCCTCCAACGGCAGCGCCACCTAAAAATAAATACCACTTTTTAGCTATTGTAGCGCTTGGAACCCTCATACATGATCCTGCGTAATCCATTTAATAATAATAAGGCCGGTTTGCATGCCGCCTGTTGCGAAAAAAATAAGTAAAATTTGTTTCACAATATCTTTTGTGGCACCTTCGAAAAAGGTTCGTTCAAAGCTATAAAATGTATCAAAAGTTCCGCCAATTGCTGCAACGAGTGCCCAAATACGTAAGTTTTCTGCGAATTGTTTTATGGCAGTAAGAGCTGGTTTTCCAACAAGAAATGCTCCAATTCCTCCGATTAAAGAACCACCAAGCATTACTCCAAATGCAATAAAGTAAGTTGTAATGAGAAGAGAGAAAAAAGTTTGTCTTACATCCATCGTCATTCCCCTTTCTCCTCCATATATATGGACAAAGTATAAGAAGTATGTTTTGATTTCCGCTTTCTTCATCACCTATAATGAAAGTAGTCAAATAGATAAAGAGAGGGTACAACAGTGAAGTTTGTGCATTTACAATGTCAAACCGTTTATAGTTTGTTAAAAAGTGCTTGTAAAATTGATGAACTTGTAAGCCGTGCGAAAGAGCTTGGATTTTCATCACTTGCAATTACAGATGAAAATGTGATGTACGGAGTGATTCCATTTTATAAAGCATGTAAGAAGAATGGCGTGCGGCCAATTATCGGATTAACAGCCTCTGTTTTTAGTGAGGAAGAAGAGCAATCCTATCCGCTTGTACTGTTAGCAGAAAATGAGATGGGATACCAAAACTTATTGAAAATTTCTAGCACCATCATGACTAAGTCTAAAGACGGGATTCCGAAAAAGTGGCTTTCTCATTATGCAAAAGGGTTGATTGCGATTTCTCCAGGAAAAGATGGGGAAATTGAACAGTTATTGTTACAAGGAAGAGACGAGATTGCTGAAGAAGTAGCTCGTGCGTATCAAAATATGTTTGGAAGTTTTTATATGAGTTTGCAGCATCACGCAATTCAGGATGAACTATTCTTGCAAGAAAAATTACCACAATTTGCAAACGAAATAAACATTCCAGTCGTTGCGACAAATGATGTTCGTTATGTGAACCAAAGTGATGCGCTTGTGCAGGAATGCTTGCTATCTGTTCAGAGCGGAACAAAGATGACTGATCCAGACAGACCAAGGCTCAAAACAGACCAGTATTATTTAAAATCATCGGCTGAAATGGAAGCTTTATTTTCTCATGCAGAAGAAGCCCTTCAAAATACAGTTCGTATAGCTGAACGTTGCCACGTAGAAATTCCTTTCCACGTCAATCAATTGCCAAAGTTTCCTGTTCCATCTAACGAAACATCAGATGCTTATTTGCGCCGCATTTGTGAAGATGGGCTAAATAAGCGATATGAGGCGGTTCAAGATGTACATAGGAAACGTTTGAATCATGAACTTGAAGTTATCTCTCGCATGGGATTTAGTGATTATTTTCTCATTGTTTGGGACTTTATGAAATACGGACATGAACATGGTATTTTAACAGGACCGGGCCGTGGCTCGGCAGCAGGTTCTCTTGTTTCTTATGTGTTAGAAATTACAGATATCGATCCAATTGAGTACAACTTGCTTTTTGAACGATTTCTAAATCCTGAACGTGTTACGCTTCCAGATATTGATATTGATTTTCCGGACATTAGACGTGATGAGATGATTCGTTATGTAAAAGATAAGTATGGTCAACTTCGCGTTGCCCAAATTGTTACGTTCGGAACGCTTGCTGCAAAAGCAGCGATTCGGGATATCGCCCGCGTAATGGGGCTTCCGCCGAGAGATATTGACATATTTTCGAAACTGATTCCATCAAGGGTTGGGATTACATTAAAAGAAGCATATGAAGAATCCGGGTCCCTTCGTGAATTTGTACAAGGAAATCTCTTGCATGAGCGTGTTTTTGAAATTGCGAAGCGTGTAGAAGGTTTACCACGTCATACGTCTATTCATGCAGCAGGAGTCATCATGAGTCAGGAGCCATTAACGGGAAGTGTTGCGATTCAAGAAGGGCATAACGATGTATATGTAACGCAATATCCAGCAGAAGTGTTAGAAGAACTTGGTCTGTTAAAAATGGACTTCTTAGGCTTACGTAATTTAACGTTACTTGAAAATATTCTTACATTTATTGTGAACAAAACAGGTAAACAAATTGATATACGGAATTTACCTCTTCAAGATGAAAAGACATTCCAATTACTAGGAAGAGGAGATACAACAGGTGTATTCCAGCTCGAATCTGGGGGAATGCGGAATGTACTCCGCAGTTTAAAACCAAATGAGTTTGAAGATATTGTTGCCGTCAACGCTTTATATCGTCCAGGGCCAATGGAACAAATCCCAACCTTTATTGAGTCAAAGCACGGGAAGCGTCAAATTCATTATTTACATTCAGATTTAAAGCCAATTTTAAAAAGCACATATGGCGTTATTGTATACCAAGAACAGATTATGCAAATTGCTTCGCAGTTAGCGGGATTTTCACTCGGAGAAGCCGATTTGCTCCGCCGTGCAGTGAGTAAGAAAAACCGTGAGATTTTAGATCAAGAACGAAAGCATTTTGTACAAGGGTGTTTACGAAATGGATACGATGAAACATCTGCAGAACAAATTTATGATTTAATTGTTAGATTTGCAAATTACGGTTTTAACCGAAGCCATGCTGTAGCGTACAGTATGATTGGATATCAGCTCGCTTATTTAAAAGCGAATTATCCTTTAGAGTTTATGACGGCACTCTTATCCAGTGCGATAGGTAACGAAGATAAGATTGTGCAATATATACGTGAAACGAAGCGCAAAGGTTTTCATGTTTTACCGCCGTCTCTTCATAGAAGTAGTTATAATTTCCAAATAGAAGGGAATGCAATTCGCTATAGTTTGCTTTCAATTCGAAATATCGGGATGGCTACAGTGAATGCGGTGATCGAGGAAAGAGAAAGAAATCCATTTCAAGATTTATTTGAGTTCTGTCTTCGTATGCCAGCAAAGTTTGTTACGGAGCGTAATTTAGAGGCATTTGTTTGGGCTGGCTGTTTCGATGATTTTCAAGTTTCGAGAACAACTTTGTTTAACAGTATTAAGGGTGCTTTAGAGTATGCAAGCCTTGCGCGTGAATTGGGGGAAGAAAGTGTCCCAAAATCAGTATACGTACAAGGAGAAGAGCTATCTTTTATTGAACAATTAAATAATGAGAAAGAAGCGCTTGGCTTTTATTTATCCAGTTATCCAACGGCGCAGTATGCAAAGCTTGTAAAAGAACTAGAAATTCCGTCTCTTGCGCAGGCGATGAGGCAAAAGCGAAACGTACAGCGTGCGATTGTTTATGTAACAGGTATAAAAGTCATTCGGACGAAAAAATTGCAAAAAATGGCGTTCGTCACTTTTTGTGATCAAAATGATGAAATGGAAGCGGTTGTCTTTCCGGAGACGTATATTCATTTTTCGGAGAGGTTAAAAGAAGGTGAAATTGTTTTAGTGGAAGGGACGATTGAACAACGAAATCATAAATTGCAATGGATTGTGAACGGTCTTTATCCATTAGAACAAATGGATGTTTACAATGAAATGAAAGAAGCATCGATTTATGTAAAACTACCGTCGCAGTATGAAAAGAAGTTGTTAAATCAAGTTACAAAAATATTGTTTCACTATTCAGGTTTTGCGAAAGTACTAATTTATTATGAAAAGGAACATAAAATGGTACAATTATCTCGTAGTTTGTCAATTCATCCAAGTGAAGAATGTTTAGGAGCACTTCGCGAAATAGTCGGTGAGGAAAATGTCGTAGTGAAAATATAATGGACAATTTCCCTATAGTTCGATTATTATAGTAATAGTGTTCGTGGTCAGACCACTTGGAGAGAATGATATCAGCAAGAATAATTTGAGGAGAGTGGATAGTTTGTCAACACTTCGTGAAGAAGCACTTCACATGCATAAAGTGCATCAAGGAAAATTAGAAACTGTATCAAAAGTAAAAGTAGAAAATGCTAAAGACTTAAGTCTTGCGTATTCTCCAGGGGTTGCAGAACCTTGTAAAGAAATTTATGACGATAAAAGTAAGGTATATGAATATACAATGAAGGGAAACATGGTAGCAGTTGTGACGGACGGAACAGCTGTACTTGGTCTTGGTAATATCGGACCAGAAGCATCTCTTCCAGTAATGGAAGGTAAAGCTGTATTATTCAAAAGCTTTGCTGGCGTAGATGCATTCCCTATTGCTTTAAATACAAACGATGTAGATAAAATTGTTGAAACTGTAAAATTAATGGAGCCGACATTTGGCGGTGTAAACTTAGAGGATATTGCAGCACCCAACTGCTTTATCATTGAAGAACGTTTGAAAAAAGAAACAAATATTCCTGTATTCCATGATGATCAACACGGAACAGCTATCGTAACAGTAGCAGGTCTTGTAAACGCACTTAAGCTAGTTGGAAAGAAAATGTCTGACATTAAAGTTGTAGCAAATGGTGCAGGTGCAGCAGGTATTGCAATCATTAAACTTTTATATCGCTATGGTGTACGCGACATTATTATGTGTGACCGAAAAGGTGCGATTTATGAAGGTCGTCCTGTTGGTATGAATCCGGTGAAAGATGAAGTTGCAAAATATACGAATAAAAATCGTGTAGAAGGTTCATTAGCGGATGTTCTGCAAGGCGCGGATGTATTTATCGGTGTATCTGTAGCGGGTGCATTGACTGAGGAAATGGTTCGTACAATGAATGACGATGCAATTATTTTTGCAATGGCAAACCCAGTTCCAGAAATTATGCCGGAACTGGCAAAAGCAGCAGGAGCAGCTGTTGTTGGAACTGGTCGTTCTGACTTCCCGAACCAAGTAAATAATGTACTAGCGTTCCCTGGTATTTTCCGTGGTGCACTTGATGTACATGCTACGCAAATCAATGAAGAAATGAAAATGGCAGCTGTACAAGCCATTGCAGAGCTTGTAGCGGCAGATGAGCTAAATGCAGACTATATCATTCCAGCTCCGTTTGACGCGCGTGTAGCGCCTCAGGTGGCGGCTTATGTTGCAAAAGCTGCGATGGAGACAGGAGTAGCTCGCCGTCAAGTAGATCCAAATGAAATCGCTGAGAAAACAAAAAATTTAGCGTTGATTGGTAAAGAGTAAGCGAGGAATTTCTATTGACATCATCAAATACAAAAGTATATCTCGAAATTGTAAAGAAAATCCGTTCCATTATGGAAGAGGATGGTTTAGTCGCAGGTGATCGTTTACCATCTGAGCGCGAGTTAAGTGCGCGTTTAAACGTTGGGCGTTCATCTGTACGGGAAGCATTGCGAGCTTTAGAACTCGTAGGATTAATTGAAACAAGACGCGGTGAAGGAACGTTTATTCGAAACTTCTATGACAATGGTCTTGTTCAATTAATCGCACCATTTTTATTACAAGATGAGAAAACAATTCGTGATTTGTTACAGACGAAACGCTTGCTTGAAAAAGATGTTATTCGAATCGTATGTGATTTACCGAAAGAAACGTTTTCTAGTGTATTAGGTATGTTGAAACAAGTTCTTAAAAAGGACGAAAGTTCAATTCAGGAGTTTCATCAAATGTTTTTCAAAACACTTATTGAACGAGTGGACAATTATTTACTATATCGAATTTGGAGAATTGTAAATGATTACGTTGCGACTCTTTCTTATGAAATTTCACTAGAATCTATAGAAATCTATAGAAAGCTTTATGAAATGTTATACGCGAAAAAAGAAGAAGAGGCGCTAAAAATTTATGATGAACTAATGGAAAACATACAGTTTCACTCGTAATGTATAAAATTTGTCGAAATGACCATGACACGTTATGACAAACAATCTATCGCATAGCGGTTAAAGTTAAACGTAAAGAGAGAGGTTATGAGTGCGTGTTCAAAAAAAGAGGATAAAGAGAGCTGAGTAGCTATCTTGACTGGACTGTTTGAACATCCTCTATTAGACAGATTGAGAAGACAAGGCTAACATCGATCTTTGGTGTTAGCCACATTTTCTTCCTAACCTTAGCTCTCAACAAAGGGGGTCAAATTGTGCTAAGAGATTTATTCGTAAAAAAGAAAAAGTACGCTGCAATTCCTTCAGAACAAGTACGAAGAGATGTACCGGACGGTGTTATGACAAAATGTCCGAAATGTAAGAAAATCATGTATACAAAAGAGCTTCTTAAAAATTTAAAAGTATGTGTAAACTGTGGCTATCATCATCCTATGAATGCATGGGAACGCCTTGATAGTGTATTGGACGAAGGTTCATTTCGTGAGTATGACAAAGAGATGGTTTCGTTAAATCCACTTGGGTTCCCAAATTATGAAGAAAAATTAGAGAGTGATCGCAAGAAAACAGAATTAAATGAAGCAGTTGTGACAGGTGAAGGAACAATTGATGAAATGCTTGTTGTGATTGCAGTAATGGATTCTCGCTTTCGAATGGGCAGCATGGGCTCTGTTGTAGGAGAAAAAATTGCACGTGCAGTTGAAAAAGCATACGAATTACAAGTTCCATTTATTATCTTTACTGCATCGGGCGGTGCGCGTATGCAAGAAGGTATTTTAAGCTTAATGCAAATGGCAAAAACGAGCGTAGCTTTGAAAAAGCATAGCAATGCTGGAGGGTTATTTATTTCTGTTATGACTCATCCGACGACAGGTGGTGTTTCAGCGAGTTTCGCTTCACTTGGTGACTATAATCTTGCAGAGCCGGGTGCACTTATCGGTTTTGCTGGTAGACGTGTAATTGAACAAACAGTGCGTGAGAAGCTGCCAGAAGACTTTCAAACGGCAGAGTTCTTACTAGAGCACGGTCAATTGGATGCGGTTGTGCATCGCGATGATATGAGAGAGTCGCTCCGTAAGATTTTAGAAGTTCATCAAGGAGGGGAAACGGCTATATGGCAGAGCTAGAATTTGAAAAACCAGTTGTTGAGCTAAGAAATAAGATTCGAGAACTGAAAGACTATACGAAAAACACCCAGATGGACTTCAGCGAGGAGATTCGTATTTTGGAAGACAAGCTAGAAAATTTAGAGGAAGAAATATACGGCAATATGAAAGTATGGGACCGCGTTCAAATTGCTCGTCATGCAGAACGACCGACAACGCTCGATTATATTGAGCACTTATTTACTGATTTTTTTGAATGTCATGGAGATCGTCTATATGGCGATGATGCAGCGATTGTCGGCGGCATAGCGAAATATGATGGCATGCCTGTAACAGTAATTGGGCACCAGCGCGGGAAAGATACGAAAGAAAATATTCGTCGTAATTTTGGAATGCCTCATCCAGAAGGATATCGAAAGGCGCTACGTTTAATGAAGCAAGCGGAGAAATTTAATCGTCCAATCATCTGCTTCATTGATACGAAAGGTGCTTATCCTGGTAAGGCTGCTGAAGAACGTGGGCAAAGTGAAGCGATTGCACGTAATTTATTCGAAATGGCAGGGCTTACTGTACCTGTGGTTTGCGTTGTTATCGGTGAAGGTGGCAGTGGTGGTGCGTTAGGTCTTGGAGTAGGAGATTACATTCATATGCTAGAAAATTCCACTTATTCGGTTATTACACCAGAGGGAGCGGCAGCGATTCTTTGGAAAGATGCAGGAAAAGCGAAAGAAGCTGCAGAAGCGATGAAAATCACGGCGGCGGATTTGAAAGAATTAGGTGTAATTGACGAAATTATTCCAGAAGCACGCGGCGGTGCGCATCGTAATATTTTAAAGCAATCAGAAAATATTGACTTAATGTTGAAAAAAACATTCGGGCAATTAAACGGTATTTCGAAAGATGAATTAATCGAAAAACGTTATGAAAAATATATGAAAATTGGGCAAGTTTCGTTTTCAAACGCTTCCATTTGGATAAAATAAGAAAAGCGTGCGTTCCATTTCGCGAATGCACGTTTTTATTGTGAAAAGACACATCTTCTCCATTGTATTTTTATATTTCTTCATGTTATTTTATTATAAGGTAAATAATCTTTATGAGGTGAGTACAAATGAAACGTATTGGTGTATTAACAAGTGGTGGAGATTCACCTGGTATGAATGCTGCCATTCGTGCAGTTGTTCGTAAAGCGATTTTCCATGATGTAGAAGTATATGGTATCTACCATGGATACGCTGGATTAATTTCTGGTCACATTGAAAAATTAGAACTTGGTTCTGTTGGCGATATTATCCACCGCGGTGGTACAAAATTATATACAGCAAGATGTCCTGAGTTTAAAGACCCAGAAGTACGACTAAAAGGTATCGAGCAATTAAAGAAATTTGGCATTGAAGGACTTGTTGTTATTGGTGGAGACGGTTCTTACCAAGGTGCTAAAAAATTAACAGAGCAAGGATTCCCATGTGTCGGTGTACCAGGTACAATTGATAATGATATTCCTGGGACAGACTTCACAATTGGTTTCGATACAGCATTAAACACTGTTATTGATGCAATTGATAAAATTCGTGATACAGCTACATCTCATGAACGTACATATGTTATCGAAGTAATGGGGCGTCACGCTGGTGATATCGCATTATGGGCTGGTTTAGCAGATGGCGCAGAAACAATCTTAATTCCAGAAGAAGAGTATGACATGGAAGATGTTATTGCTCGTTTAAAACGTGGTAGTGAGCGTGGAAAGAAACATAGTATTATCGTTGTAGCAGAAGGTGTTGGAAGCGCGATTGACATCGGTAAACACATTGAAGAAGCAACAAACTTTGATACTCGTGTAACTGTATTAGGTCACGTACAACGTGGTGGATCACCAAGTGCACAAGATCGTGTATTAGCAAGCCGCCTTGGCGCAAGAGCAGTTGAACTGTTGATTGAAGGTAGAGGTGGACGCTGCGTTGGTATCCAAAATAACAAACTTGTTGATCATGACATTATCGAAGCGTTAGCTCAAAAGCATACGATTGATAAAGATATGTATCAATTATCTAAAGAATTATCCATCTAATTGGCGTAATATCGAATATTTGGGAACGGTTTCATAATTTTCGGAGGTGCAATATGCGTAAAACTAAAATTGTATGTACTATAGGTCCTGCTAGTGAAAGTATTGAGAAATTAGAGCAATTAATCGAAGCAGGTATGAACGTTGCTCGTTTAAACTTCTCTCATGGTAGCCATGAAGAGCACGGAGCACGTATCAAAAACATTCGTGAAGCTTCAAAGAAAACTGGTAAAACAGTTGCAATCTTACTTGATACAAAAGGTCCAGAAATCCGTACACATGACTTCGTAGACGGACAAGCTGAGCTTGTAACAGGTGCAGAAGTAGTTCTCTCTACTGAGCAAGTATTAGGAACTGCAGAAAAGTTCTCTGTATCTTATGCTGGTCTTTATGAGGATGTAGACCCAGGTTCTCGTATTCTAATCGATGACGGCCTTATCGAACTAGAAGTAATCGAGAAAGCTGACGGAAACATCCGTACAAAAGTATTGAACAGCGGAACTGTGAAAAATAAAAAAGGTGTTAACGTACCAAACGTAAGCATTAAGCTTCCTGGTATCACTGAAAAAGACGTAAAAGATATCGTCTTCGGTATCGAGCAAAAAGTTGATTTCATCGCGGCATCTTTCGTTCGTAAAGCAGCTGATGTGTTAGAAATCCGTGAACTGTTAGAAGCGCATAATGCACAATTCATTCAAATCGTACCAAAAATTGAAAACCAAGAAGGTATCGATAACATCGATTCTATCTTAGAAGTTTCTGACGGTTTAATGGTAGCTCGTGGTGACATGGGTGTAGAAATTCCACCAGAAGAAGTGCCGCTAGTACAAAAACGTCTAATCAAAAAATGTAACGTATTAGGTAAACCGGTTATTACTGCAACACAAATGTTAGATTCTATGCAACGTAACCCACGTCCAACTCGTGCGGAAGCAAGTGACGTAGCGAACGCAATCTTTGATGGTACAGATGCAATCATGCTTTCTGGTGAAACTGCAGCGGGACAATACCCGGTAGAAGCGGTAACAATGATGGCGAACATCGCAGTACGTGTTGAAAAATCATTGCAATATGAAGATATGTTCAAAAAGCGTATTAAAGAGTTCACTCCAACAATTACAGATGCAATTAGTCAATCTGTTGCACACACAGCGCTTGCTCTTGATGTAGCTGCAATCGTAGCTCCAACAGAAAGTGGATATACTGCAAAAATGATCTCTAAATATCGTCCAAAATCTCCAATCGTAGCTGTAACAACTGACGAGCAAGTGGGCCGTCGTCTTGCACTTGTTTGGGGTGTACAAGCGTTTATGGCTGAAAAACGTGCAGCATCTACTGATGAAATGTTAGATACTGCAATTCAAACAGGTATGGATGCAGGTCTAATCGGACTTGGAGATACAGTTGTAATTACTGCTGGCGTACCAGTTGCTGAAACTGGCACAACAAACTTAATGAAAATCCATGTTGTTGGTGAAGAAATCGCTAAAGGACAAGGGATTGGTCGCAAAGCTGCAAAAGGTAAAGTAGTTGTAGCAAAAACAGCTGCAGAAGCTGTAGCGAACGTAACAGAAGGTGACATCCTTGTTACAACAAGCACTGATAAAGATATGATTCCTGCAATTGAAAAAGCTGCAGCTCTAGTTGTAGAAGAAGGTGGCTTAACAAGCCATGCGGCTGTTGTAGGTGTATCAATCGGTATCCCAGTTATCGTTGGGGTAAACGGTGTAACAACGACTTTAAAAAATGGCCAAGAAGTAACAGTTGATGCAGCGCGCGGAATTGTTTATAATGGACATGCGGAAGTGCTATAAGAAGTAATATGGAGAGAAGGATCGGAGTCCTTCTCTTTTTTTTTGCAATTTAAATACAAAAACCATTCTGAAAAAAGAAATCTTCGGTAGTGGGAAAGGGATTTCATTTTTTGTTTGATGTTTTGTGGGTTGTTTTGAGGGTGTGAGGAAATCGAGAGAGTCTAATTAGGCTGTTGGGTAGCATGAGTATCTTACTTCCTGTAAATAGTATGATGAAGGAGGATGAGGGAATGAAGTGGCTTCTTTTTCTTTTAATTTTAATCCCTGCTGTTGAAATAACAGTATTAATTGGATCTAGTCATTTAATTGGTATGTGGCCGACGTTTGCTATGATCGTGTTTACAGGTATACTTGGCGCTTATTTAGCAAAACGACAAGGGCTTATAGTGTTGAAGGAGATTCAATTTCGGTTAAATAGAGGTGAAATGCCAGGAGATGCTGTATTAGATGGTATTTTTGTTTTTATAGGTGGACTTCTTCTTTTGACACCAGGATATGTGACGGATGTAATCGGGTTTATTTTTATATTTTCGGTAACACGACAGCCGTTTAAGTTCATGATGATTAAATGGTTAGAGCGGAAAATAAGAAGAAACACGACAATTATTGTACAAAAATAACACTTGAAACAGAAATGTTTTAAGTGTTATTTTTTTGTCGAAATATAAAGTGTATATTTATTCATTTGTAGAAAAAGGAAGAAAAGGGATTGATATTTATGTTGAAAATAGAATAAAAATACAAAGATATTCTCAGTCGTATTATTTTATGCAAAAAACAAGGGAATCCCCCATTTATTATAGGGAATTCCCTTGCTTATTTTATTGCGAACAACGACTATTGTGGGAAATTTATTTTAATGGTGTGCCTTTAATAAACTTCCATAAATCATGAAATACATGAGCTTTGTGCAATGTGTTTAATAATACTAATGTAACTGGGCCAATAATTAATCCTAAGAAACCATATAGCTTAAACCCAACGAATAACGCAATAAGTGTTGGTAATGGATCGAGTCCGATGTTGGAGGATAACACTTTCGGTTCCATAATTTGTCTTTGAACAATGACAACAATATATAAAATAAGTAGACCAATTGTGAAAGCTGTGTCCCCTGTGAAAAATACATATATAATCCAAGGAACAAAGACTGCTCCCGTTCCTAAATAAGGAAGTAAGTCTACAATTCCTGTAATGATTGCGATTGTGATGGCGTATGGTACGCGCAAAATTAATAGTCCAATTAGTACGATGACGGTGGTCATAGATACAAGTGTGAGTTGTGCTTTTACAAATCCAAATAATGCTTTTCGTAAATCAACAAAAATAGTCTTTCCGTATCCGTGTATGCGATTTGGAAGTAATCGCTTTACTTTATGAGCGAGTGTATGCCAATCAAAACTAATAAAGAAAGTCGCTAATAGGATGAAGACGAGGACTGTTAAAGTTGTTGGGAGTGCACTGATGAAATTTGTTAATCCACTTATAATGGCGGTTAACAGCTCTTTCATTTGCTTTGTTGCTTCCGTTCCTAGATTTTGAATGTTTTGTGTAATTGTATATTGTTGTGATTCACCAAGATGATTAAATTTAGAAATTAAATCATCATATAAAGGCATAATATTATTGAGTGCAAATTGCTGTGCATACTGTACAATTGCTGGAAACTTTTCTGTGACGATTTGTAGTAAGTAAGTTGTGGCGGAAATCGCTTCTGTCACAAGATATGTAACAAGTCCGACGATGGCACCGAACACGAGAATTAAGCTGACGAGTACCGCTAAGGCACGAGGGAATTGTAGTTTTTGATTGAGAAAATTTACGACTGGATTAATCAAATAAGCAAAAGCTAATGCGATGATAAAAGGGTATATAAGACCTGAAACATACAAAAGCGCATAAAACCCAATTGTTGTTGCTAAAATGACAAATATAAGTCGCAATACGATATACAGTGAGTTTCGATTCAAAGGTGCTTACCTCCCATTCCAAATTGTATTTATGTTATAGTGGAATGATGGATTTATCCTGCTATTCACGGGCAGTATGAATTACTTCAAGGTGCGAAGTAATCGGCGCGTAAAAGCTTGACGGTGAAGGCTAATCAATAGTAAATGTTTTCTCTGTACTGATTGACGAGAGCTTCACTTTACCTACTTTTTATTTTACCGGTTTCTTATAAGAAAAGAAAGAAGTGTGCTTTTCTTTCTCGGTAAATATAAAAACAACTTATTTTGGTCTCGTTTAGAGCGTTTAAGGTCTGCTGTATCATCTATATTGATTGATGAATACTCTTGCCTATATCGTGTATAACGATATGTTTAACAGCGATTTACTTTGTAAACAGGTTCATTATTTTCAGAAAGGAAGTGTAATCATGATTAGTCAATCAACGTTATTTTTATTCATACTACTTATTATTGGACTTATTGCTAAAAATCAATCGCTCACTGTAGCGGTTGGCGTTTTATTTTTATTAAAGTGGACGTTTCTAGGGGAGAAAATTCTTCCATATTTACAAACGAAAGGAATTAATCTTGGTGTAACGGTTATTACGATTGCGGTTCTTGTTCCGATCGCTACGGGTGAAATTGGATTTAAGCAGCTTGGTGAAGCAGCTAAATCGTATTATGCATGGATTGCGCTCGCTTCAGGGATAGCGGTTGCTTTGTTAGCGAAGGGTGGTGTGCAGTTATTAACGAACGATCCTCATATTACAACTGCGCTTGTATTTGGAACAATTATTGCAGTTGCATTATTTAATGGAGTTGCTGTAGGACCATTAATTGGAGCTGGAATTGCCTATGCTGTGATGAACATTATACAGATGTTTAAGTGAAAAATTTTATAGTAATATAAAATTTTTGAATTCTTTCCATTCACAAAAGTCAGATAATTGTTTATAATAGAATTAGAAAACATGTAAAGGCTACATAGCAACGAAGACTTACACCAGATAAAATAAAAACAACATAAAATAATTTTCTGCTGACATTGTTTTATGTTGTTTTTATCATAAACTCTTCGAAACTAGTTTTCCTCACCATCTATTGTTCTAAGCGTGAGGATTCGGAGAGAAACTCACGCTCATGCTTTGATAAAGCAATGGAACAACGAGATGGGAACATCACAACAAATTTGCATGATCGTGCATTTTGCTTGCCTAAAGAGTGAACGGGCGTTCATAATTTAGGAGGGAAGCAAACAGATATAAGGGAGCAAGGTTGGGAGAATTTTCAGGAAAAGGAGAGAATGTCATGACTGTTATTCGAGGATTAGAAGGGGTAGTAGCAACAACATCATCTGTGAGTTCTATTATTGATGATACATTAACGTATGTTGGGTATAATATTGATGATTTAGCGGAAAATGCTACGTTTGAAGAAGTGGTATATTTATTATGGCACCGTAAACTTCCTAATGAAGAGGAATTAAATGAGTTAAAAGAAACTCTATCTGAATATTCTAAAGTTCCAAGTGAGATTTTATCATATTTAAAACAAGTAGATTTAAAGATTGCACATCCGATGTCTGTTTTACGAACTGCGATTTCCATGTTATCATTATACGATGAGAGCGCTGAATTAATGGATGAGAAGTCCAATTATTTGAAAGCGGTTAAATTACAGGCTCAAGTAGGGACTCTGGTTGCAGCGTATGCAAGAATTCGTAAAGGTTTAGAAGTGGTTGAGCCACGAAAAGATTTATCATTAGCTGCAAACTTTATTTATATGTTAAATAACCGCGAACCAAATGAAGTGGAAATTGAAGCTTTTGATAAAGCTCTTGTACTTCATGCGGATCATGAATTAAATGCTTCTACATTTACAGCTCGCGTTTGCGTTGCGACACTTTCAGACGTATATTCTGGTATTACAGCAGCGATTGGTGCTTTAAAAGGACCTCTTCACGGCGGAGCGAATGAAAATGTAATGAAGATGTTAAAAGAAATTGGCGAAGAAGAAAATGTAGAATCCTATATTCATAACGCACTTCAAAATAAGGTGAAAATTATGGGATTTGGCCATCGCGTATATGAGCACGGTGATCCTCGCGCGAAACATTTACGTGAAATGTCTAAGAAATTATGCGTGCTTTTAGGGGAAGAGAAATGGTATAATATGTCTATCAAAATCGAAGACATTGTCACAAAAGAAAAAGGTCTTCCACCAAATGTCGATTTCTATTCTGCTTCTGTTTACCATTGTTTAGGAATTGATCATGATTTATTTACACCAATCTTTGCAATCAGTCGTATGTCAGGTTGGTTAGCTCATATTCTAGAACAATATGAAAATAACCGCTTAATTCGTCCGCGTGCTGATTATAATGGACCAACGCACCAACGCTATGTTCCATTAGCACAACGATAAGTTAAAAACACTATTTAGATAGTGGAAATACACTTTCAAAAATCTGATTTTTTCGCAAAGATATAATGATTAGAATATTTTAATTTGACTAACGGTTTGAACTGAGGGTTTTATTCCCTCAGTTTCACACATATGAAATTTCAAACATGGGGGTTATCACAGTGACGACAGGAGAAAAAATTACTGTAACGAATGGTGTTATGAATGTACCAAACAATCCGATTATTCCTTTTATTGAAGGTGATGGAATTGGACCAGATATTTGGGCGGCAGCATCTCGTGTATTAGAAGCAGCTGTTGAAAAAGCTTATGATGGTGAGAAGAAAATCGTTTGGAAAGAAGTGCTTGCAGGGGAAAAAGCATTCAACCAAACAGGTGAATGGTTACCAGAAGAGACGTTAAATGAAATTCGCGAATATTTAATCGCGATTAAAGGCCCACTTACAACGCCTGTTGGTGGCGGCATTCGTTCTCTAAACGTAGCGCTTCGTCAAGAGTTAGACTTATACGTATGTTTACGTCCAGTTCGTTATTTTGAAGGTGTTCCTTCACCTGTAAAACGTCCGGAAGATACTGATATGGTGATTTTCCGTGAAAATACAGAAGACATTTATGCTGGTATTGAATATGCACAAGGATCTCCAGAAGCACAAAAAGTGCTTGAGTTCTTAAAAGAAACAATGGGTGTAAACAAAATTCGCTTCCCAGAAACATCAGGGATTGGTATTAAACCAATTTCAGAAGAAGGAACAAAGCGTCTTGTTCGTGCTGCAATTCAATATGCAATTAACGAAAAACGCTCTTCTGTTACATTAGTTCATAAAGGAAACATTATGAAATTTACAGAAGGTGCTTTCAAAAACTGGGGTTATGAAGTTGCGGAACAAGAATTCGGCGATAAAGTATTCACTTGGTCTGAATATGACCGTATTGTTGAAAAAGATGGTAAAGATGCAGCGAATAAAGCGATGACAGAGGCTGAAGCAGCTGGTAAAATCATTGTTAAAGATTCTATTGCAGATATCTTCTTACAACAAATTTTAACACGTCCACGTGAGTTTGATGTTGTTGCAACAATGAACTTAAATGGTGATTATATTTCTGATGCACTTGCAGCACAAGTAGGTGGCATTGGTATTGCACCTGGTGCAAACATTAACTATGTTACTGGACATGCTATTTTTGAAGCGACACATGGTACAGCTCCAAAATATGCAGGTTTAGATAAAGTAAATCCATCTTCTGTTCTTCTTTCAGGAGTATTATTATTAGAGCATTTAGGATGGAATGAAGCTGCGAAATTAGTAACTGCTTCAGTAGAAAAAACAATTGCTTCAAAAGTGGTAACATATGACTTCGCACGTCTTATGGATGGCGCAACTGAAGTGAAATGTTCCGAATTTGCTGATGCCCTTATTAACAATATGGACTTAGCGGTAATCAAAAACGCATAATTCAAAGTGGGGGAGAAATTATGACAATCAAACGCAAAAAAGTATCAGTCATCGGTGCAGGATTTACCGGAGCAACAACAGCGTTTTTATTAGCTCAAAAAGAGCTTGCAGATGTTGTATTAGTGGACATTCCACAACTGGAGAATCCAACAAAAGGGAAAGCGTTAGATATGTTAGAAGCAAGCCCTGTACAAGGTTTTGATGCTAACATTATCGGCACATCTGATTACGTAGATACTGCTGATTCTGACGTTGTTGTTATTACAGCAGGAATTGCACGTAAACCAGGTATGAGCCGTGATGATTTAGTAGCAACAAACTCTAAAATTATGAAAAGTATTACGAAAGATATCGCAAAACATTCACCAAACGCAATTATTGTTGTGTTAACAAATCCAGTTGATGCAATGACATATTCTGTATTTAAAGAAGCTGGATTCCCGAAAGAGCGTGTTATCGGTCAATCTGGTGTATTAGATACAGCTCGTTTCCGTACATTCATCGCACAAGAATTAAATCTTTCTGTTAAAGACATTACAGGATTCGTTCTTGGTGGCCACGGTGATGACATGGTGCCTCTTGTACGTTATTCTTATGCGGGCGGTATTCCATTAGAAACATTAATTCCTGCAGAACGCTTAGAAGAAATCGTAGAACGTACGCGTAAAGGCGGCGGCGAAATTGTAAGTTTACTAGGAAACGGTAGTGCATACTACGCGCCAGCTGCTTCTTTAGTTGAAATGACTGAAGCGATTTTAAAAGATCAACGCCGCGTATTACCAGCTATCGCATACCTTGAAGGTGAATATGGCTATAGCGACCTTTACCTAGGTGTACCAGTAATTCTAGGTGGTAACGGAATTGAAAAAATTATTGAATTAGAACTTCGTGAAGAAGAAAAAGAAGCGTTAGATCGTTCGGTAGAATCTGTACGTAACGTTATGAAAGTTCTTATTTAATACAAAATATATGTTAGAAAAAGATTCGGGGTCCCGAATCTTTTTCTACTATTTAGAGGATTATTTTTTTAAAATAATATGAAAACGCTATCATTAATTGTGTCCTACAATGGGAACATAGACTTATAATATACATTGCCCTCATTATAGTAGCGCTTCGGATAATATATTGCTTTTGGTAGGATAATAAAATAAAAATTGGAGGGGGATTGTAACATGTTAAAGAAAAAAATTCAAATTGGTCGTCGAATGGATGAGATTACAGTAGGAGAAAAGTTATCTATCACTGAAAAAATTGAGGATAAAGATCTGTTATTGTATTTAGGATTAACAAATGATTCAAATCCATTATATATTCAGCATGATTACGCATCCCAAACTCCGTATGAAAAACCAATTGTACCAAGCATTATGTTAACGGGTATGATTACAACGGCAGTTACGAAATATTTACCAGGTCCAGGCAGTCATGTTGTTAGGAAGGACCTGACTTTTGTGAAGCCTGTACATCATTATGAAACTTTGCAAATTCATTTTGAAGTTGTAGCAGTTGCGGGGGAAGAGCATACGATTGATATGCGTGTATTCGCTTATGATGAAAAAGAAGAAGTGGTTGTGAAAGGTGTACTAACAGTAGCGCCGCCTTACAAATCAGCTTCTATTTTAGAAAAAGCATTGGATAATTTTTAATAATGAGTTAGTAAGAGTGTAATGAAAAATAGTGCTAACCTATTATATGCTAGGTTAGCACTATTTTTTTATCCCGCATTAACGGACAGTAACACTCCCACCTCAAAATTCAGCGAAAGCAAAGAAGTTAGGTGGGAGATGAACTGTCCGTAAAAGCCCGATTGGTGAGGGCTAATAATCAGTGGGGGACGAAGAAAACCCCCACTGATTAAAGTTTTACTTTATAGGATCGAATGTAAGTATAACTTAACTGAAAAACCCTTCTGCAAACCCTTCTGAGAAATCAGAGATGCCAGTTTGTAATGTTTCCCAGTTTGAAAAGCCGGCAGTAAAACCAACTACAAATAATAAAGCGAAGCCAGATAATACCCAATTTTTACGATTCATTTTGAATTCGCTCCTTAATAGTTTAATCTTTATATTAAAATTTAATTATATTGATTATTACATTTTAAGGAGATATAAGTCAAATGGATACCTGTTTTTAGCCACGTGGCCAAAGAATAATAAACACACCGACAAGGCAAACAGCTGCACCAGCCCAATCGAACAAATCAGGTGTTTTCTTATCAACCATCCATCCCCATAATAAACTCATGAGAATAAATACACCGCCATAAGCTGCGTATACACGTCCGAAACTAGAAAATACTTGGAATGTGGCAATTACACCATATAAACATAAAATGATTCCTCCTATTAGACCGAACCAGATGGAACCACCTTCTCGTATCCATTTCCAGATGAGATATCCACCACCAATTTCAGCTAGTCCGGCAAGAATGAAAATAACAGCTGCTTTAAACATGAATATGTACCATCGCTTTCTATTAGATATATTTTCCTATATAACTATAGCACAATCAAACTTAGTGAATGGACAATTCTATTGAGAGGGGGATTGTTTTCTAGTATGATGGAAATAGTGGGGAAATACTAGGATGAAGAAGGTTTCAAGTCTATAACTTGGAGGAAGAGAATGAGCAATCGAATTTTAGTTGTTGATGATGAGGAGTTTATTTTAACTTTAATTGAATTCAATTTGCAGCAAGCAGGATTTGAAGTGATAACAGCGATGGATGGTGAAGTTGCGCTTCATAAAGCAACAACGGAACGTCCAGATCTGATTATATTAGATTTAATGCTTCCAAAAATGGATGGTATGGAAGTGTGTAAAGAATTACGTTTGCAGCGTATTATGACACCTATTTTAATGCTAACAGCGAAAGATGATGAGTTTGATAAAGTGTTAGGTCTTGAGCTTGGGGCAGATGATTATATGACAAAGCCATTTAGCCCAAGGGAAGTTGTTGCACGTGTGAAGGCAATTTTACGTCGTACGAAATTGCAAGATGAACCAGTTTCAGAAGTGCAGGATGAAAATAGTATCAATATCTATGATTTAAGAATTTTACCTGAATTTTATGAGGCGTATTTCCAAGGAGAAAAGCTAGAACTAACGCCAAAAGAATTTGAGTTACTTGTATATTTAGCAAGGAATAAGGGTCGTGTATTAACACGTGATCAGTTACTAAGTGCTGTATGGAATTATGATTTTGCCGGCGATACAAGAATCGTCGATGTTCATATTAGTCATTTGCGGGATAAAATTGAAAAGAATACGAAAAAACCAGCGTACATTAAAACAATTCGTGGATTAGGTTATAAATTAGAGGAGCCAAAGGGGGATGAATAAATTTCGCTCGAGGCTTCTCTTTACATTTGTTTCTCTTATTATTCTTATTTTAGTTGGACTAGGAGTACTTTTGGAAACGGTGTTTGAGAATTACTACATCGATCATGCGAAAGACAGAACGGTAAAAGAGGCAAGATATGTTGCTTCATTAGTAGAGGCGGAAGGTATTGATCATGTTCTAAAAGCGCCAAACGTATTTGAGAAATTAGAAGAACAAGTGCCGGTTTCGGTTATATTTACTGATGAAGCGAAGAAAGTCAAATATAGTAAAGGTAAGCAACCTATATTCGACCAAGCGACAATTGAGGAACTTTCCTCTGAAACAGCAAAACAAAAAAATAGAGTGATTACGAAGGAAACAGATGATAAAAATGTATTCCATCATGCGGTGTTTGTTCAAGATGCAGAGGGGAAGCAAGGGTACATCATTCTAAAAAGTACAATTGCTCCTTTGAAAGATGTTCATCAAAAAACGTGGGGATTACTCATTGTAGGGTTTGTGATTGCTTGTCTTGTTGTTGTTTTTCTTGGTGTGAAAATTACAGGTCAATATATTCGTCCGATAGAGTCTGTTACGAAAGTAGCGATTGAATTGGCGAAGGGGAATTATAAAGCGCGTGCTTATGAAAGTCATTCAGATGAAACGGGGATGTTAAGTAAGGCAATCAATATTTTAGCGCGTAATTTACAAGAAATGACGCTAGAGCAAGAAATGCAACAAGATCGTTTACATACACTGATTGAAAATATGGGAAGCGGTATGATTTTAATTGATAGCCGTGGTTATATAAGTCTTGTAAACCGTTCGTATAAAGAAATATTTCATGTAACGGATGAAGAGTATTTAGATCGTTTGTATTATGAAGCATTTCTTCATGCAGAAATCATTGAACTTGTGGAAGAAATTTTTATGACAGAAGTGAAAGTACGCAAGCAAATGCTACTGCCACTTGGTATTGAAAGAAAGCACTTTGAAGTATATGGCGCACCAATTATTGGGACAAATCATGAATGGAAAGGGATTGTTCTCGTATTCCACGATATAACAGAGCTAAAGAAACTAGAGCAAATGCGAAAAGACTTTTTAGCAAATGTTTCACATGAATTAAAGACGCCAATTACTTCTATTAAGGGATTTTCTGAAACGTTACTTGATGGTGCGATGGAAAATCAGCAGTTTTGCGAGCATTTCCTGAACATTATTTTAAAGGAAAGCGAGCGTATGCAAGGCTTAATCGAAGACTTATTGGATCTATCAAAGATTGAACAACAAGGATTTAAGTTAAATATGGGTACTGTTGAGATGAAGGAATTGCTTGAAGAAATTAAAATGGTGCTAGAGAATAAATCACAAGATAAAGAAATTTCCTTACAAGTTGATGTGTTGAGACACGTTTCAGTGATAGGAGATCCGAGCCGATTAAAACAAATCTTTATCAATTTAGTTAATAATGCAATTGTATACACACCAGCCGGCGGGACGGTTTCTGTAGAGTTGTTAGAGGATGAACATAACGCTTATATACAGGTATCTGATACAGGAATTGGGATTAGTAAAGAAGAAATCCCACGTATTTTTGAACGTTTTTATCGTGTAGATAAAGCGAGAAGCAGAAATACAGGCGGTACAGGCCTTGGGTTATCGATTGTAAAACATTTAGTAGAAGCCCATCATGGGACAGTTACTGTAGAGAGTGAAGTAGGGGAAGGAACAACATTTACAGTTGCTTTACCGAAATCGGATTTGGAGAAGTAATGATAATGTGCAACCTTTATCCCGCCCGCTATTCGCGGGCAGTAAGACCCCCACCTCAAAGTTCAGCAAAAGCAAAGAAGGTAGGTGGAGTCGGGCTGCCCGTAAAAGCCTGATTGGTGAGGGCTAATAATCAGTGGGGTATGGAAAAACCACTAATTAAAGTTTCACTTTATTGGATGAGAGCTATATAAATCTATTTTGATTTTTCGATATATAAGTCGTTGATATGAAAAAGGTGACCTACACTCGTTTTTTCTTTCTGCTTTAACTTGGCATGGAGCAGGAAGAGGGTCTGACCGCTTCTATGCATGGCCGGATACTCTCTCTCGCCTAAAAAGAAAGGGTTTATGTCGGTTTCTTAATTTGGATTTATATAGTAAACGTTTGAACGGGATATATTTACATTATATTAACAATAGCTTCATTAAATATTAATAAAGTCCTGTTAATATAATACATGAAAACCCCTTCATCCAAGGAGTAATTTTGGACGAGAATAGGTGCTCTATTCTCGTCACTTCCCTTTTTGTGAAACTATAATATCTTTGTTTTTGAAATATCTCTATGTAACTTATATCCAAGTGTTATATCAATACGATAAGGTTATTTTAATTCATGAGATATTGTGACAGCATCTCCATTTTACATTAAATATATGTAGTAGGAAGAACCGTTATTTTTCTTCTCTCTCTTAGTCGTGTTAATATAGAGAGAAGGAAAAGACGGTTTTTTCTTTCTATATAAATCCATTTTGATTTTTCAATATATAAGTCACTGCTATGAAGAACAAAAGGTGACCTGCGCTCGTTTTCTCTTTTTGTTTTAACTTGGCATGGGGTGACCGCTTCTATGCATGGCTGGATGCTCTCTCCCTCCTAAAAAAAGGGGTTATGTCGGTTTTTTAATTTGGATTTATATATAAATCGTTTTAAATTTGTATGGGGAGGTTTCTAATTTGGAAAAAAAGGTCGTATTAGTCGATGGAAATAATATCGCGTATCGTGCTTTCTTTGCACTGCCGCTTTTAAATAACGACAAAGGTATACATACGAACGCAATTTATGGTTTTACGATGATGTTAATGAGAATATTAGAAGAAGAAAAACCAACACATATGCTTGTTGCGTTTGATGCGGGTAAAACAACATTTCGTCACAAAACATTTAGCGAATATAAAGGAGGTCGTCAAAAAACGCCACCGGAGCTATCAGAGCAATTCCCATTTATTCGTGAACTGTTAGATGCGTTTCACGTACCACGCTATGAGTTAGAGAACTATGAAGCAGATGACATTATGGGCACACTAGCGAAAGAAGCGAACGAACAAGGTGCTCACGTAAAAGTTATTTCTGGAGATAAAGATTTACTGCAGCTTGTTTCTGATACTACGCTTGTATGTATTCCGCGAAAAGGGATTACAGAAGTAGATGAATATACGAAAGAAGCGTTATTCGAAAAATATAGTTTATCACCAAAGCAAATTATTGATATGAAAGGTTTAATGGGAGATCAATCGGATAACATCCCAGGTGTACCGGGAGTTGGTGAGAAGACAGCAATCAAATTGTTAACGCAATTTGAAACAGTAGAAGCAGTATATGAGAACTTAGACAAGGTGAGCGGAAAAAAATTAAAAGAAAATCTAGAAATGAATAAAGAGCAAGCGTTTATGAGTAAAGAGCTTGCCACAATTATTACCGATGCACCAATTACAGTGCATGTAGATGATATCGAATACAAAGGATATGAAGCAAGTGACGTCATTCCAATGTTTGAGAATTTAGGATTTACTTCGCTATTAAATAAGCTCGGTGCGACTCCTGAAGAAACAGCTCCAGCTGAATTAGATGATATTTCATTTGATATTGCAGAAGAAGTGACAGAAGAAATGCTGCAGCAAGATAGTGCAATTATTGTGGAAGTACAAGAAGGCAATTATCATAAAGCTGATATTCAAGGGTTCGGTATTCAAAATGAAAATGGCTGTTATTTCATTCCGAGCGATGTTGCGCTAAAATCTGAAGCTTTTAAGAAGTGGCTTGCAGATGATGAAATGAGAAAGTATACGTTTGATGCGAAACGTGCCATTGTTGCACTTAAGTGGAAAGGTATAGAGATTCAAGGGATTGACTTTGATTTACTAATTGCCGCTTATTTACTTGATCCAGCAGATACAGATAAAGATTTCCGTGCCGTAGCGAAAATGAAAGAAACGCATGCTGTTAAATCTGATGAAGAAGTGTATGGAAAAGGTGCAAAACGTGCGGTTCCTGCGCAAGATATAGTCGCGGAGCACGTAGCTCGAAAAGTACATGTATTATACGATGTGCAAAAAACATTTGTAGAAGAACTACAAAAAAATGAACAATATGAACTATTTACTGAGCTTGAAATGCCGCTTGCTCGTGTGTTAGCTGAAATGGAAGTGAAAGGTGTTACGGTTGATACAGAGCGCTTACGTAGTATGGGAGATGAGCTTGCTGGAAGGCTTAAGGAAATGGAACAAGAAATTTATGAGCTTGCAGGAACGGAATTTAATATTAATTCTCCAAAGCAGCTTGGCGTGATTCTATTTGAGAATTTAAACCTACCGGTTATTAAAAAGACGAAAACAGGATATTCTACGTCAGCTGATGTGCTGGACAAGTTAATGGAGCATCATGAAATTATCCCTAAAATTTTACACTATCGTCAATTAGGAAAATTAAATTCGACATATATTGAAGGATTATTAAAAGTTGTTCATGAAGATTCATCTAAAATTCATACTCGTTTTAATCAAGTGTTAACGCAAACGGGCCGATTAAGTTCTACAGACCCAAACTTGCAAAATATCCCGATCCGTTTAGAAGAAGGAAGAAAGATTCGTCAGGCGTTCATTCCTTCAAAAGAAGGCTGGGTTATGTATGCAGCCGATTATTCACAAATTGAACTGCGTGTCTTGGCGCATATTGCAAAAGACAAAGGGTTAGTAGAAGCGTTCCAGCATGATATGGATATTCATACGAAAACTGCAATAGACGTGTTTGGCGTTGGAAAAGATGAAGTAACATCGAATATGAGACGTCAAGCAAAAGCGGTTAACTTCGGAATTGTGTATGGTATTAGTGACTATGGGCTTTCACAAAACTTAGGAATCACACGAAAAGCAGCAGGGGAATTTATTGAAAAGTATTTCGCAAGCTTCCTTGGTGTAAAAGAATATATGGATGAGATTGTACAAGAAGCGAAGCAAAAAGGATACGTTTCTACATTATTAAATCGTCGCCGTTATATTCCGGAAATTACGAGTCGTAATTTTAATTTGCGCAGCTTTGCGGAGCGTACTGCGATGAATACACCAATTCAAGGTAGTGCGGCAGATATTATTAAAAAAGCGATGATTATTATGGCGGATCGCTTAGAAGAAGAAGGCTTACAAGCGCGTCTTCTTCTGCAAGTACACGATGAATTGATCTTTGAAGTGCCAAAAGAAGAAGTAGAAAAATTAGAAAAGCTTGTACCTGAAGTGATGGAGCATGCGATTGAACTTGCTGTTCCTCTAAAAGTTGATTATTCTTCTGGTCCAACTTGGTATGACGCAAAATAAGGAAGTGATTGAATGCCTGAACTACCAGAGGTTGAAAATGTTAGAAGGACACTTGAAAACCTTGTAACGGGAAAAACAATTCAAGATGTGATCGTAACGTATCCAAAATTAGTAAAGCGACCAGATGACGCAGAGCTCTTTAAAGAAATGTTACGAGGTGAAAAGATTGAACGGATTGAGCGAAGAGGTAAGTTTTTACTTCTATATGTAACAAAGTATGTTATTGTTTCACATTTGCGTATGGAAGGGAAATATTTGCTTCATAAAGATGATGAGCCGGTAGATAAACATACGCATGTGCGTTTCCAGTTTACAGATGGTACAGAGTTACACTATAAAGATGTAAGAAAGTTCGGCACGATGCATCTCTTTAAAAAAGGTGAAGAATTTGACCAAATGCCACTTGCTGATTTAGGGCCTGAGCCATTTGACGTTGAACTGACAGTAGGGTATTTGCAAGAAAGATTGCAAAAGACAAACCGTAAAATAAAAGTTGTATTGCTCGATCAACGTCTTTTAGTCGGGCTTGGTAATATATATGTAGATGAAGTTTTATTCCGTTCCGGGATTCACCCGGAACGAGAAGCTTCATCTTTAACGAAAGCTGAAATTGAAAAGATTCATGCGGCGACCGTTGCAACATTAGCGGAGGCTGTTGAGCGCGGTGGAAGTACAATCAGAACGTATATCAATTCGCAAGGACAAATTGGCTCGTTCCAAGAGCTTCTAAATGTGTATGGAAGAAAAGGTGAACCATGCGTAACTTGTGGGAACGTGATTGAAAAGACAGTTGTTGGTGGACGAGGAACGCATTATTGTCCTATGTGCCAGCCAAAAAGCTAAGAAAGATATCGTTTTCTAATAACATCGGATAGGCATTTGTCATATACATACAGCAAAGCTATGTATAGGGAAGGAGCTTACCGATGTATCATTATTTCTCTCTTATTTTATTAGCTTTTACATTAAGTTTAGATAGCTGTAGTGTAGGGCTTACTTATGGTTTGCGGAGCGTACGGATTCCGTTAAAATCGATACTCATCATTGGAATGTGTTCAGCGGCTGTTATGCTTGTGTCGATGGGAATTGGACATATGATTGCTAAGGTGTTTTCTCCGGTGATTGCAACGCGCATTGGCGGAATCGTTTTAGTGGCTATTGGAGCGTGGGTGTTGTATCAGTTTTTTCGGAGTGATAAAAAAGACGAACCGCAGCAAGAAGAGAAAGTTTGGAAGTTAGAAATTGCTTCGCTTGGGTTAGTCATTCAAATTTTACGGAAACCGACTGTTGCCGATTTTGATAAATCAGGCACGATTTCTGGTGGGGAAGCCTTGCTTTTAGGTATCGCTCTTTCAGTAGACTCGTTTGGAGCAGGGATTGGTGCATCCTTACTAGGATATACACCCGCCATGATGGCAGTGTTAGTTGCCGTTATGAGTTCTCTGTTTTTATTTATCGGAATGAGGCTAGGAACGGTTTTATCGAATATGCGATGGTTACAAAAATTTACGTTCCTACCTGGGATTTTACTTATTATTATTGGAATTTGGAAAATGTAAGTGGGAGCGTGAAACATAAGTTTCACGCTTTTATTTGTGAGGAGGAAATAGAATGACAATTGTTATAGGTTTAACAGGAGGTATTGCAAGTGGAAAAAGTACTGTTTCACAAATGTTTCGTGAACTGCAAATACCTGTAATTGACGCGGATATTATTGCAAGAGAAGTTGTAGAACAAGGTAAAGAAGCATATAAAGAAATTGTAGACGTATTCGGTGAAGAAATATTACAAGCAGATGGCGAACTTGATCGTCAAAAGCTTGGGAGTATTGTATTTCATAATGAAGAAAAACGATTGCGCTTAAATAAAATTGTTCATCCAGCTGTCCGCAAAGAAATGAATGTGCAGAAGGACATGTACATAAAGGAAGGAGTGCAAGCGGTTGTGTTAGATATTCCGCTTCTATTTGAGAGTAAGTTAACAGCACTTGTTGATCAGATTGTAGTTGTAGCTGTATCACCTAGTATGCAATTAGAACGTTTAATGAAGCGAAATGGCTTTACAGAAGAGGATGCGAAAGCACGTATTGATTCGCAAATGCCTTTAGCGGAGAAAGCAACATTAGCTAATAAAGTTATTTATAATGATGGCACAATTGCTGAGACAAAAGCGCAATTACAGCTCATTTTAAAAGAATGGAACATTATTAACTAAAAAATTGTGAAATTAGTGAAAATGCTTAGTGACATATCTTCTTTTTGTGTTATACTATTATTGGGATTGGAGATAAATAGTATAACGCATTCAAGGGGGATAACATATTATGACTCGTGTGGCAATTAATGGATTTGGACGTATTGGGAGAATGGTATTTCGTCAAGCGATAAAAGAAAGCGCATTCGAAATTGTAGCGATTAACGCAAGCTATCCACCAGAAACATTAGCACATTTAATCAAGTATGATACAGTTCATGGCAAGTTTGACGGAACAGTGGAAGCATTTGAAGATCATTTATTAGTGGATGGGAAAATGATTCGCCTTCTAAACAACCGCGATCCAAAAGAATTGCCTTGGAAAGAACTGGATGTTGAAATTGTAATTGAAGCAACTGGTAAATTTAATGCGAAAGAAAAAGCAATTCTTCACGTAGAAGCTGGAGCGAAAAAGGTTATTTTAACAGCACCTGGTAAAAATGAAGATGTAACAATTGTAGTTGGTGTAAACGAAGAACAATTAGATATTACAAACCATACTGTGATTTCAAATGCATCTTGTACAACAAACTGTTTAGCGCCTGTTGTTAAGGTGTTAGATGAGCAATTTGGAATTGAAAACGGTTTAATGACAACTGTTCATGCTTATACAAATGACCAAAAAAATATTGATAACCCACATAAAGATTTACGAAGAGCGCGTGCTTGTGGACAGTCTATTATTCCTACAACAACAGGCGCTGCGAAAGCTCTAGCGAAAGTTCTTCCACATTTAAACGGAAAACTTCATGGGATGGCACTTCGTGTTCCGACACCAAACGTGTCTCTTGTTGACTTAGTAGTAGATGTAAAACGTGATGTAACAGTTGAGGAAATTAATGAAGCGTTTAAAACTGTTGCAAACGGTCCATTGAAAGGGATTATTGAGTTCAGTGAGGAACCTTTAGTTTCGATTGACTTTAATACAAATACACACTCAGCTATCATTGATAGTTTATCTACAATGGTAATGGGCGAACGTAAAGTGAAAGTACTTGCTTGGTATGATAACGAGTGGGGTTACTCTCGCCGCGTTGTAGATCTTGTGAAGTTAGTTGGCGCTGAATTAACAAAACAAGAAAGTGTGCAACACATTTAATGATACAAGGAAGGCAAGCGATTGCTTGTCTTCTTTTTTATGCTTTTTTCTGAAAAGGAAAAAAATTATATGAGTATATTTTTATAAATGGTACATATAAAAAAACATTGTGATTACTGCATTTGTGAATCAATTATTTTTTTGGGGGAAAAGTAAAGAAGAGAATATGACAAAAAATCGAAAAAACTGTTGTTGCAAAATGAAAATAAACAAAGTATACTAACACTCGTAAACTTAAGAGCTGAGGTACGTAGTTACTACTTAAAGGGTTAGGACCTCTCTGGACTAACTTTCCCCCGTGGTAGTAGAGCAAGCCAAATTGCAAATTAGTTTTCAATTCGAACAGTTAGATTAAATTTTTATGAGGGGGAACTGTAGAATGGATACTATGGACACGATGGGTCGTCACGTAATTGCTGAACTGTGGGATTGCGATTTCGACAAGCTTAATGATATGCCGTTTATTGAACAATTATTTGTGGATGCAGCACTAAGAGCTGGTGCTGAAGTACGTGAGGTTGCTTTTCATAAATTTGCGCCACAGGGTGTAAGTGGAGTTGTAATCATTTCGGAGTCACATTTAACAATTCATAGCTTTCCAGAGCACGGCTATGCAAGTATTGATGTTTATACTTGCGGGGATCGTATTGATCCAAATGTTGCTGCAGAGTATATTGCAGAAGGTTTAAATGCGAAAACGCGAGAGAGCATCGAGCTTCCTCGAGGCACAGGTAGCTTCGAAATTAAGCATAGAGAAACAAAAGCTCTTTAAAAAAGAACATAATTGATTTAAAATGTAAAGAGGTGTATAATGCACCTCTTTTTAGTTTATATAAATTTGAAATTGTAAAATGGTAGACTGTTTTTGACGAATGCTTGCTATAAAGTAAATTTTTAAAAAGTAATGTATTATTGAACGTGAATAGTAGGATAAGGTAGTGAGCAAATACAAATAGGTTATATAATATTGTATATATATTTTCACATGTAGATGAAGTAAAAAGAATGAAGATTAAATTGCAAGGGAGTGAATGAGTTGCGTTGTCCAGCCTGTTTTCATAATGGTACAAGAGTATTGGATTCACGTCCGGTAGATGAGGGACGCTCCATTCGAAGAAGAAGAGAGTGTGAAAGTTGTTTAAATCGATTTACGACATTTGAACGAGTAGAAGAACCACCTCTTATTGTTGTAAAAAAAGAGGGAACACGAGAAGAGTTTAATAAAGAAAAGATTTTGCGTGGATTAATTAAAGCGTGTGAAAAAAGACCTGTATCGTTAAAACAATTAGAAGAAGTAACACAAAATGTGGAGCGTGAACTTCGTAATTTAGGAATATCAGAAGTGAAAAGTGATATGATCGGTGAAATCGTAATGGAGGCACTTCGAGATATTGATGATGTTGCTTATGTACGATTTGCCTCCGTATATCGTCAATTTAAAGATTTAAATGTATTTATTGAAGAATTAAAAGATATACTGCAAAAAGAACGAGAATAAAGTGAAACTTTGAGCCCGCAAATAGTGGTGAAAAAGAGCTAGAAGCGAAAGCTATTAGCTCTTTTTCACTAAGGAATTATATACGTAGAATGGAAGAAAGAAAGGAATTGCAAGGATGGAAAAACAGTCATGGATGGAGCTATTGCCAATTGATCGTTATAAAGTAAGTGCGACAGGGTTGCTGCATAGTTACGATCGGAAGGTATTAACGATGTTATATCAACCATTAGTGGGTAGCAAGGCTTTTAGCTTATACATGACGCTGTGGGGAGAGCTAGAGCAGGATCGTGTATTTGGAAAAGAGAATACACACCACTCTCTTATGGTGACAATGCAAATGCAGCTTCCTGGAGTATATGAAGAACGGATGAAATTAGAAGCAATTGGGCTTTTAAACGTATATATAAAAAAAGAAAAAGATATTCGAATGTTTATATACGAATTGCAGCCGCCGTTATCACCAAAACAATTTTTTGATGATATTGTCCTGAGCATCTTTTTGTATAATCGATTAAGCCGTGCGAAATATAATCAAGTTAAACAATATTTTTTAGAAGAAGAGTTTGATTTTGCTTCTTATGAAAATGTTACACATTCCTTTAATGATGTATTTGGGTCTTTTAATCCAGGGCAATTTGAACATGCGCAAGAGGAACTTCGAATTCCAAGTAGCGCAGTTATGCCGGGCAATGAAAAAGGAACTGCCCCACAACTTTGGAACGATTTCTTTGATTTTTCTTTATTTGTAGAAGGGTTATCGACTCTTGTGCCGCGAAAAGCGATTACGGACCAAGTGCGTGAATGTGTTGTTACACTCTCTTACGTGTATGGTGTGGATGTGCTGTCGATGCAAAATATTGTGCTTGGTGCAATGACAGAATTGCAAACGATTGATATGGAAAGGCTTCGGAAAGGAGCGCGTGATTGGTATCAATTTGAAAATGGTCAAGCGCTTCCAGTGTTAAGTGAACGAGTACAGCCTCATGCTGCACGTACGATGAAAGAGAAAGAGCCGTCTACGCAAGAAGAGATGCTCATTAAACAGCTAGAAGAAATTTCTCCAAAACAATTGTTAAAAGAAATTTCAGGCGGGGCAGAAGCAACGAAAGCAGATTTGCAAATTGTAGAAGAAGTAATGATGAATCAAAAACTAACGCCAGGTGTGGTCAATGTACTTATTTATTATGTGATGCTGCGTTCGGATATGAAGCTTGCCAAAACATATGTTGAGAAAATTGCGGGGCACTGGGCACGAAAAAAAGTAGGTACGGTATCAGAAGCGATGGCATTGGCGAAAGAAGAGAATCGTCAATATCAAGAATGGGCTGAAACGAAGAAAAAGGGTCATACTTCGAAGAAAACAGTGCGGAAAGAAATGGTGCCCGATTGGTTGAAAGAACAATCCAAGGAACAACCAGAAGAACAGCCTAAGGAACTTACGAATGTGGCGAAAAAATCGAGCAAGTTAGAAGAAGAACGAAAGAGATTGGAAGAAGAGTTGAAAAAATATAAGCGTGATTAATAGAAGAGAATGAACGCTCTTTGAGGTGAGAGAATGGAGCATATTCAAAATTCATTTGCAAAGTTGATGCAAAATGAGAATTTTAAAAATAGATACGAAGTGTTAAAGGCGGAAGTGATGGCACATCCGCGTGTGAAAGAGTTTATTGAAGAACATAAAGGTGAAGTGACGACTTCCATGATAGAGCGAAGTCTTGTGAAACTGTATGAATACATTGGGCAAAGTGTTGGATGTGCAGATTGTCCGAACTTAGAATCATGTAAAAATATGATTCAAGGATATGAGCCGAAACTGATTATTCAAGGTAAGATGATTGATATTCAATATGATCGCTGCGTAAGAAAAGTGGCTTATGATGAGCGGAAGAAATATGAAAAATTAGTTCAAAGTGTCTATATGCCAAGTGATATTTTACAGGCTTCTATGGAAAATTTAGATCCATCAGATTTAGAACCGCGAATTGAGGCGATTCGTGCAGCAAATGAATTTTTAAGTGCATACGAACCTGGAAAAAAAGTACAAGCGTTATATTTCTACGGTAAATTTGGTGTAGGGAAAACGTATCTCTTAGGAGCGATTGCGAATGAATTAGCCTTAAAAAAAATAAGTTCAATGATCGTATACTTACCAGAATTTTTACGAGAAATTAAAAGTTCACTGCAAAATAATACGATAGGTGAAAAAATTGATGCGGTGAAGCGTGTACAAGTATTAATGTTAGATGATATTGGGGCGGAAGCAATGTCAAGCTTTGTGCGTGATGATGTGCTTGGTGCTATACTGCAGTTCCGTATGCTTGAAAACTTACCGACGTTCTTTACGTCTAATTTTGACTTTAAACAGCTAGAACATCATTTAACCTACACACAGCGTGGAGAAGCAGAAGAAATGAAAGCGGCGCGTATTATGGAGCGTATTAAGTATTTGGCGAAGCCAGTTCCAATTGGTGGGAAAAATCGTCGTCATACGTAAAGAGTGAGCATACTGCTTGCTCTTTTTTTATGTTTCTTCAGTATATGTTTGAAATTTCATACGAGCTTGTATCATTTTTTTTCTAGTCCCTTAATATATATAAAATTAGCAAGGATTGTAGAGTGAAGCGGAAGCAGGTATTGCTACTTAGCGCCTAGCTTTCGTGAACTGGACTCTTACGGGGGCTTGAGAGAAAGTAACTCCGTAGAGCGGGATAAAAGGGGGGACAGGAGTGATTGAAATCTGCTTCGAAGAAAAAAATGATGCTGCGCACGTATATCAACAACTGATAAAGAGAACGGAAAAGCTATATAAAGAAACAAGTGTTTATTTATATGAACAAAAGGTAACGATTCATATACCAATATGCGAATCGAATTATATTGAGAAAGTTTTAACACCAGTACTTCTTTATTTTATTGTTAATATAAAACAAAACGAATGGCTTCGTACTATTTTAAAAGAGAAATTTTTTTATGAAGAACAAGAAGAGTGCCATCAAATTTTACATATGGCACATGCTATCTTAAATGGAAAGCGAAAAGGGATTGCCCGTGATCTAACACGTAATAAGATTGAAGTCCGTATTATGTCTTCTTTAAAAGGATGGCTCTGTGACCCACTTTCTTTTTCTTTTTCATCTTATATTCGTTTTCGCCTCCGCGCATATAGGGAGATGGTACACCGACTTGCGGAAGTGGCGATCGATGAATATAAAATGGAGCAAGAATATCAAGTGTTTGTAGAAATGCTAAGGCAACAAGTGAGCAGCCGAAAATCACGTTTACCGTGTCTACATCTTGTATTTGATGAAAGTTTTATTTTTTATGATGAAAAAGGAATACGTTTAAAACAAGAAAAATTGGTTCAATATATAGAAGAGGATTTACTAAATAAGCAGGGCGTATATATTGACACGAAGGTAATTGCACCGCTTCTTTCTATTGCGCCGAGAATGATTTATTTGTACACGAAAGAGCAAGATCACAATATGATTGTTACCCTTCAAAATGTATTTCAAGAACGAGTTCAGTTATGTGCACTGCATGAATTTGAACACAACGTGAAAAATTTAAAAAATAAAGGGAACACCCTTGATTTTCTAAGTTTTTGAGCATATAATTACCTACATAAATGAAATATATTGAAATGTTACGATGAGGACATGAGTGATTTACTACGATTTTCAGAGAGGGAAGCCTTAGGGTGTGAGCTTCCTAGTACGGGTTTATTACTTACCACCTCTAAACTTTAGCAGTGAACACTTTTTCTAGTAATTGCTAACGGCCAACACCGTTATGTTGAACTTGAGCAATTGACAGTTTAGTTAATTGGAACAAGGGTGGAACCACGAATTCAACACTCGTCCCTTTTTACGGGATGAGTGTTTTTTATTTTGAGAAAAAAAGGAGTGACCAGTGATGGCAGATGTAGTTAAAATTACTTTCCCTGATGGAGCTGTGAAGGAGTTTCCAAAAGGAACAACAACTGAAGAAATCGCAGCTTCTATTAGCCCAGGCTTAAAGAAAAAAGCTGTGGCTGGAAAATTAAATGATGAGATGATCGATCTTCGTACACCAATTGAAGAAGATGGTGCAGTTTCAATCATTACATTAGATTCTGAAGATGGCTTATACATTTTACGCCACTCAACAGCCCATCTTTTAGCACAAGCGTTAAAACGTTTATATAAAGATGTAAAACTTGGTATTGGTCCAGTAATCGAAAATGGTTTCTACTACGATATCGATATGGAAGAAGCAATTACAGTTGAGGACTTCCCAAAAATCGAAAAAGAGATGCAAAAGATTGTGAACGAGAATTTAGAAATCGTTCGTCATGAAGTGCCACGTGCGGAAGCGCTTCGCCGTTATGAAGAAATTGGCGATGAGCTAAAATTAGAATTGATTAACGATCTTCCAGAAGATGCGATTATTTCAATTTATGAACAAGGCGAATTCTACGACCTTTGCCGTGGGGTTCACCTTCCATCTACAGGGAAAATTAAAATGTTTAAATTGTTAAGTGTTGCAGGTGCTTACTGGCGTGGCGATAGCAATAATAAAATGCTACAGCGTATTTACGGTACTGCATTCGTGAAGAAAGCAGAATTAGATGAGCATTTACGTATGCTTGAAGAAGCGAAAGAGCGTGACCACCGTAAATTAGGTAAAGAGTTGAAATTATTTACAAATAGCCAAAAAGTAGGACAAGGGTTACCGCTTTGGTTACCAAAAGGTGCAACAATCCGTCGTATTATTGAGCGTTACATTGTTGATAAAGAAGCGAGCTTAGGATATGACCACGTATATACTCCAGTATTAGGAAGCAGAGAGCTTTATGAAACTTCTGGTCACTGGAATCACTACCGAGACGGCATGTTCCCATCAATGGAAATGGATAATGAGGAATTAGTACTTCGTCCAATGAACTGCCCTCACCATATGATGGTGTATAAAAACGATATCCACAGCTATCGTGAATTACCAATTCGTATTGCAGAGCTTGGAACAATGCACCGCTATGAAATGTCGGGTGCACTATCTGGATTACAACGTGTACGTGGAATGACTTTAAATGATGCGCACATTTTCGTTCGTCCAGATCAAATTAAAGAAGAATTAAAACGCGTTGTAAACTTAACTTTAGAAGTATATAAAGACTTCGGTTTAGAAAATTATTCATTCCGCTTATCTTATCGTGATCCAGAAGATACTAAAAAGTATTATGCTGACGATGAAATGTGGGAAAAAGCACAATCTATGTTAAAAGAAGCTATGGATGAAATGGGTCTTGAGTACTATGAAGCTGAAGGTGAAGCTGCATTCTACGGTCCAAAACTTGACGTTCAAGTTCGTACTGCACTTGGAAAAGACGAAACACTTTCAACTGTACAATTAGACTTCTTACTTCCGGAGCGCTTTGAATTAACTTACGTTGGGGAAGATGGTAAACCTCATCGTCCAGTTGTTATTCACCGCGGTGTTGTATCAACTATGGAACGTTTCGTTGCTTTCTTAATCGAAGAGTACAAAGGTGCATTCCCAACATGGTTAGCGCCAGTTCAAGCACAAGTAATCCCAGTTTCTCCGCAAGTACATTTAGACTACGCGAAGAAAGTACAGGAAGACTTGCAACGTGCTGGTATCCGTGTGGAAGTGGATACTCGTGAAGAGAAAATCGGTTATAAAATCCGTGAAGCACAAATGCAAAAAATTCCGTATATGCTTGTAGTAGGTGACAATGAAGTTGCTGAAAACGGCGTAAACGTACGTAAATACGGTGAACAAAAATCAGAAACAATCGCATTAGATGCGTTTGTTGATATGATTAAAGTTGAAGGGAAACGCTAAGGAAAAGGCGCGGCATGCCGCGCCTTTGTTTTATGGGTAAGGGGAACAAAAATTAGAAATAATAACCAAACAAGACTTATCATAAAAAAGTATTGCATGTATTCGTGTTGTTTGTTACAATATTTCTTGTTGTTAGTAAAACGCGTCTTCTTGACAGACGTTATATCCTATGGTAAACTCATCAAGGATAATAGAATATTGTTTTGTAGAACAAGTAGAAGCACCCGCTTCTCACCTGATTGACGCATACGCAGTTAGCAGGTAAATGTCTTTCTTACTTAAGATTGTACAAGTGTGGGTGTCCGTATGCCCACACTTTTTTGTTTGGGTTCTATGACTACAAACGTATTCTAAGAAAACCTTGGAGGTGGCTTACTATTAGCAAGGATATGATGATTAACGAGCAAATTCGTGCACGTGAAGTACGTTTAGTTGGTGCGAATGGTGATCAACTTGGCATCAAGTCTCGTAATGACGCTTTAGACTTAGCTGCAAATCTTAATCTTGATTTAGTATTGGTTGCTCCAAATGCGAAACCGCCAGTATGCCGCATTATGGACTACGGTAAATTCCGCTTTGAGCAACAAAAGAAAGAAAAAGAACAGCGCAAAAATCAAAAAGTAATTAGCATGAAAGAAGTTCGTTTAAGTCCAACAATTGATGAACACGACTTTAACACAAAACTTCGTAATGCTATCAAGTTTTTAGAGAAAGGCGACAAGGTTAAAGCGTCAATTCGCTTTAAAGGACGTGCCATTACTCATAAAGAAATCGGTCAACGTGTTTTAGATCGCTTCTCAGAAGCTTGTGCTGAAGTTAGTACAATCGAATCTAAGCCTAAAATGGAAGGACGTAGTATGTTCTTAGTTTTAGCACCGAAAAACGATAAGTAATAGATAGAGGAGGAAATACCTATGCCTAAACAAAAAACTCATCGCGGCGCTGCAAAGCGTTTCAAAAAGACTGGATCTGGTAAACTTAAGCGTTCACACGCTTACACAAGCCATTTATTCGCTAACAAATCTACGAAAGCTAAACGTAAACTACGTAAAGCTGGTGTAGTAAGCGCTGGTGACTTCAAACGCATTCGTCAAATGCTTGACAATTTAAAATAAGTTCGGCTGATATATAGAACAAATAGGAGGTAATATTATGCCAAGAGTAAAAGGTGGTACAGTTACTCGTCAACGTCGTAAAAAAGTTATAAAATTAGCAAAAGGTTACTACGGTTCTAAAAATACATTATTTAAGGTTGCTAACCAACAGGTTATGAAATCTTTACTATATGCATTCCGTGACCGTCGTCAAAAGAAACGTGACTTCCGTAAATTATGGATCACTCGTATCAACGCAGCTGCTCGTATTAACGGTCTTTCTTACAGCCGTTTAATGCACGGTTTAAAAGTTGCTGGTATCGAAGTTAACCGCAAGATGCTTGCTGACTTAGCTGTTCATGACGAAAAAGCTTTCGCTGAATTAGCAACAGTTGCAAAAAACAACTTAAACTAATTGTTCAAAAACCTTAGAAGAATTTTCTTCTGAGGTTTTTTTATTGTTTGGAGCTACTTTTATAATTAATATAATTGTTCAATAATTTGTGATATATTTCGCAAATTATTGTCATAATTCAACTGCCTCTCGTTTCTTCTATTATATTAAGATGAACTTGTAAGAACTTTTTGTATCTATAACTAGGAGGCGTTTACATGAAAGCAGCAGTTGTAAATGAGTTCAAAGAGAAGTTAGAAGTGAAAGAAGTTCCAAAACCAAAAGCTGAACTTGGTGAAGTTCTTGTACATATTGAAGCATGCGGCGTTTGCCATACAGATTTACATGCGGCGTACGGTGATTGGCCGGTAAAACCGAAACTCCCATTAATTCCAGGACATGAAGGTGTTGGAGTTATTGAAGAAGTAGGGGAAGGTGTTACTCACGTGAAAGTTGGTGACCGGGTTGGAGTACCATGGCTATATTCAGCGTGTGGTCATTGTGAATATTGTTTATCTGGCCGTGAAACGCTTTGCTTAGATCAACATAATGCAGGTTACTCAGTTGATGGTGGTTATGCAGAGTATTGCGTTGCAGCAGCTGATTATGTTGTGAAAGTACCGGATAACTTAGAGTTCGTTGATGCAGCACCGCTATTTTGTGCCGGTGTTACAACATATAAAGCATTAAAAGTATCAGAAGCAAAACCTGGCGATTGGGTTGCGATTTTTGGTATCGGTGGCCTTGGGCATTTAGCCGTTCAATATGCAAAAGCAATGGGGTTACATGTTGTTGCTGTTGATACCGTAGATGATAAATTAGAGCTCGCCAAAGAACTTGGTGCAGATTTAGCTGTGAATCCACTTAAAGAAGATGCGGCAGCGTGGATATTCGAGAGAGTAAAAGGTGTGCATGCATCTATTTGTACAGCCGTATCAAAGCCGGCATTTGATCAAGCGTACCGTTCTGTTAGACGAGGTGGCGCGTGTGTAGCAGTAGGGTTACCACCAGAAATGATGGAAGTACCAATCTTTGATACCGTCTTAAATGGCGTGAAAATTATTGGCTCTATCGTAGGGACAAGAAAAGACTTACAAGAAACATTGCAATTTGCCGCAGAAGGAAAAGTAAAAGCAATTATAGAAACACGTCATCTTGATGAAATTAATGAGATTTTTAGTGAAATGGAAGAAGGAAAGATTAATGGACGTGTTGTACTTGATATGACAAAATAAGTATAAAAGCTATAACAATATAGAAGAATATGCAGTAAAAAAGTCGGAGGTTTCCTCTGGCTTTTTTATTGTCGTTTAAAGGCATCTTTCCTAGTAGAAACGACACTGCTATAATGGAAAGATGATATGGAAGTTTCATCATATGTAGATGATGTCTGAAACGTATTGATGATTTAGGGACAAGCTATTTTATAAGGGGCTAGGAAGCTAATTAGATAATAAAGGGTAGGATTTTTAAAGCTTACAATAAATATGAGATGAAACAACATTGTTTTTATGCGATGTTGGAGGAGGAATAGAATGGATTTACTACAGCTATTTAAATTACAAAAAGAGTTAGATGATCGTATTGTGAAAGAGCATGATTTACAACCGAAGAAATTATTAAAAGAAAAAATGCTAGCACTCCTTGTTGAAATTGGAGAACTTGCAAATGAAACACGTTGTTTTAAATATTGGAGCAAAAAACCAGCAGCTGAACGTGAAGTTATACTTGAAGAATATGTAGATGGCCTGCACTTTATTTTATCGATTGGAATTGACCTAGGAATTGATAAAAACTTCCTATTTTATAAATGTGCTCAAACGAACAAAACACAAGTTGAAATTTTCTTAGACACGTATGCGAAAGTAATTCGTTTTACGGACCAACCGTCTATTACAAATTATATTGAACTATTTACAAGCTACCTTCGTTTAGGACAAGCTCTTGAGTTTGGTCAAGAAGAAATTGAAAAAGCATATTTAGATAAAAACGAAGTCAATCATCAGCGTCAAACACAAGGGTATTGATTTGTTTTTTGAATATTTCAATTTACTTTTGTATAATGAAGTGAATGAAGAAAAAGGAGGGTGTTGGCAATGACAAAATTAGATTCGACATTGACAATGCTAAAAGAATTAACAGATGCACGCGGGATTGCAGGTAATGAGCGCGAACCACGTGAAGTTATGAAAAAATATATCGAACCATTTGCAGATGAACTTTCTACAGATAATTTAGGAAGTTTAGTTGCGAAAAAAGTTGGGGAAGAAAACGGTCCGAAAATTATGGTAGCTGGCCACTTAGATGAAGTTGGCTTTATGATTACGCAAATTGATGACAAAGGTTTCCTTCGTTTTCAAACAGTTGGTGGCTGGTGGTCACAAGTTATGCTTGCGCAGCGCGTAACAATTGTAACACGTAAAGGTGATGTAACAGGTGTAATTGGTTCAAAACCACCACACATTTTACCAGCAGAAGCTCGTAAAAAACCGGTTGAAATTAAGGACATGTTCATTGATATCGGTGCTTCTAGCAAAGAAGAAGCAATGGAATGGGGCGTACGACCAGGGGATCAAGTTGTACCATACTTTGAATTCCAAGTGATGAAAAATGAAAAGATGCTACTTGCAAAAGCATGGGATAATCGCATTGGCTGTGCTATTGCAATTGACGTGTTAAAACAATTAAAAGATGAAAAGCATCCAAACGTTGTATACGGCGTTGGAACTGTTCAAGAAGAAGTAGGTCTTCGCGGTGCGAAAACATCTGCACATTATATTAAACCAGATATCGCATTTGCTGTAGATGTTGGTATTGCCGGCGACACACCAGGAGTAACAGAAAAAGAAGCGCAAAGTAAAATGGGCGATGGACCACAAATCATTTTATATGATGCATCAGTCATTGGACATACTGGGCTTCGCAATTTCGTAGTTGATGTGGCGGATGAATTAGATATCCCTTATCAATATGATTCTGTAGCTGGTGGCGGGACTGACGCAGGTGCAATTCATATTTCTGTCAATGGTATTCCATCTATGGCGATTACGATTGCAACTCGTTATATTCACTCTCATGCAGCAATGTTACATCGTGATGATTATGAGAATGCAGTGAAGTTAATTGTAGAAGTTATCAAACGTCTTGATAAAGAGGCTGTACATAATATCACATTTAATTAATAAGAAAAAGCGAGGGGAGTTCCCTTCGCTTTTTTATGTTTTACCATGCAGTTATTCTTGTTCTTGTATCATTTTCATCAGTAATAAATTGTATATTTTCAAATCCGAAGACTTCTGCGTTCTTATAAAGTAATTCGAGTTTTTCTTTATCTTTGCAGTAAATAACGGTATAACAGCTGTCTACTACGAAAAGAACGAGTTCACACTCACTTTCAACGAATTCTTCATAAGTTTCAATTTCTGAAACTTTGCCTTTCGGATATGCTTGTAAATCAGCGAAAATAATACAATAGACATTGTTTTCTAGTAGCTTTTTAAGATCAGCACCTTCCATTATTTTATTATCTGTTTCAAAAAGGTCTTTATCTATATCTAACTCATTATTAACCACTAAATAAGACTCTACGGGGATAACCCTCCAACTGAAAGTGGAAATGTCTATTGGTTTTAATACATCTCCAAGAAAAGAACCGAATTTATTTGGTATTTGAAAACTTATTCCTCTCTTCATAAAATAATACTCCCTCTGATAATTTTGTAAATATTACTAAATACTATATGAAAGATCTTTAATGCGTTATAAATATATCTTGTTAAAAAGGTCTCTCTAGTCCAGCAGCAGTATGCGCTCCTAAAATAATCAACCTTGTAAGCTGCATCGCCATAAAGTGCGGCGTATAAATCATCCCTCTTTTTAACCACGACATAATCATACCGATATGCGCACCTGTTACATAGCTAATGAGAATATCACGAGGAACCATAAGTTCGTCATCATCTGGCTGTGAAATAGAAAGACTTAATGTTAAATGTGTTTGAATGGTTTTCATCATTTTATAAGAATAGTTTCCAGCTGCTTTGTCTCCGAGCATTACGTTATAAAAGGTTGCATTCTCAGCGATGTGTTCAAATAGGGCTAGAAAAATTGGATTAGGTGAATCGAATGTAAGCTGAAAATCTTCTTTTGTTTGCTTTTTTGGTTTAATCACTTCTGATAAAGATGCTAACATCTCCTCTATACTCTTATCCAATAAATCGTATTTATCATGATAATGGCTATAAAAGGTAGCACGATTGACAGGAGCACGTTCAGCGATATGTTGCACTGTGACATTTTCAAATCCTTTTTCGCCTACTAAAGCGACAAAAGCATCCTGTATTAATTGTCTCGTTCGTTTCACACGCGGATCGTTTGTATTTTTAATAGACATTTTATTTCTCCTTGCTGAATTTTAATCACTTAAACAACAAATAGATAGCAAAGTGTTGGATAACCAACACATATGCTCGCATTGTCGGTTGTAGATTCAAAATAATTATTTATAATTATAAACGATATTCCTTTAGAAAACAGCACCGCGAGCATGCAGGTAAAGATTGTGTTGCATAGCAAAGGGTGTGATTTTTTTGTTTAATGGTTAATATAATTAACCATTAAACAGTATAAACAAAAGGGGTAGAAATAGTTTAGAAAAAAATTATATGCGATATAAGGAGAGGAAAGCAATGAATCAGTTTCGAAGAATGGTGATTATTAATATTATCACATTAATTGTATTAGTTGGCGGCGGTATTGGCGGTTATTACTACTATAATCAAGCTGAAAACTATTTAAAAACAGATAATGCGAAAATCGATGGGAAAGTGATCCCAATCGCATCACCAGTAGCAGGGAAATTAGCAGAATGGAAAGCCGAAGTAGGTAAGAGCTACAATGAAAACGATAAATTAGGTGCTGTTACTGTATCAGGACAAAATGGTGAGCAAACAATCGACGTAACAATTCCTAAAAATGCAACAGTTGTTCAATCCAATGCAACAACAAATGCGTTTGTCGGAGCAGGTAGTCCAATTGCATATGCATACGATATGAACGATTTATGGGTAACAGCAAACATTGAAGAAACAGACATTGATAGTGTACAAAAAGGTCAAGAAGTAGACGTATATGTAGATGCATATCCTGATACAACGTTAACAGGAAAAGTAGAACAAGTTGGATTAACAACAGCAAATACGTTCTCTATGTTACCATCAAGCAATGCAACAGCAAATTATACGAAAGTAACACAAGTTGTACCAGTTAAAGTTTCTTTAGATCATAGCAAATCAGTAAATATTGTTCCTGGAATGAATGTGACAGTTCGTATTCATAAGTAAGGGGGGAAGATAAAATGTCCTCAGGTTTAATTGTAGGATATGCATTATTTTGTATCATCGTCTTCTTCCTTGTAAATCGTCTTTTAAGAAAGAAAAAAACGAACGCGGGAGAAGAACAAGTCCCAGCCGTAAGTAAGATAGAAACAACGCAATCAGAACAACCAGAACCAGAACCTTCCAATGTAGTAGAATTAGAAACGACAAAAAAAGAAGTAGTAGAACAAGAAATACAGAAAATGACAAAAGAAGTACCGAAAAAGCAATTGCCGGTAGAGAATGTCAATGTAAAAGCAGTTGTAGCGGTACTAATTCTCGGTATGTTCGTTTCCATTTTAAACCAAACAATCATTAATGTTGCATTGCCTCCATTAATGAATGAGTTCAATGTATCAACTTCAACAGCGCAATGGTTAATTACAGGATTTATGCTCGTGAACGGGATTTTAGTACCAATTAGCGCTTTCTTAGTTTCTCGGTTTACGTATCGAAAATTGTTTGTAGCAGCTATGTTATTCTTTACAGTCGGCTCTATTATTTGTGCGTTATCTGGAAACTTCACAATGATGATGACAGGGCGTGTAATTCAAGCGGTAGGCGCTGGTATTTTAATGCCAGTTGGTATGAATATTTTCATGACTTTGTTCCCGCCGCATAAGCGCGGAGCTGCAATGGGATTACTTGGGGTAGCGATGATTTTAGCACCGGCTATCGGACCAACTGTAACAGGATGGGTGATTGAAAATTATAGCTGGAACTTAATGTTCTATGCGATGTTTGCCATTGGTTTAATCATCATATTATTATCTTTAAAATTCTTTACACTAGCTCAGCCAGTTTCTAAAACAAAGTTAGATATGTTTGGTGTTATTAGTTCAAGTATTGGACTTGGTAGCTTACTGTATGGATTTAGTGAAGCTGGAAACAACAGCTGGAGCAGTGCCGAAGTTGTTATTTCACTTATTATTGGTGTAATTGGTTTAGCGGTGTTCATTTGGAGAGAGATGACGACGGATAACAAAATGCTGGATTTACAAGTGTTTAAATATCCAACGTTTACTTTTACATTATTAATTAACGCGATTGTAACAATGGCATTATTCGGAGGTATGTTATTACTTCCTGTATACCTGCAAAACATTCGTGGCTTTACGCCAATTGAATCAGGTCTCCTGCTTCTTCCAGGATCATTAATTATGGGGATTATGGGACCGATCGCAGGGAAACTATTTGATAAGTATGGCATTCGTCCATTAGCAGTAGTTGGATTAGCGATTACGACATATGCAACGTATGAGTTTACGCAGCTAACAATGGATACACCATATAGCGTCATTATGACGGATTATATTATACGTTCATTTGGTATGTCATTCATTATGATGCCAATTATGACAGCAGGTATGAACGCACTGCCGATGAAATTAATTTCTCACGGTACAGCAACACAAAATACATCTAGACAAGTAGCAGGTTCAATTGGTACAGCAATCTTAATTACAATTATGACGCAGCAAACAACAGCTCACGTAGCGGATTACGGAAATATGCTAACAAAAACAAACCCAATTTTAGTGGATAAAGTACACGGAATGGGACAAAGTTTAGCAGCGGTTGCCGGATCAGCACAAGCTGGGGATGCGATGAGCTCACAACTATTATTCGGACAAATTTCGAAGCTGTCTGCGATTAATGGTATTAATGATGCTTTCTTAATTGCAACAATATTAGCGGGTATTGCCTGGGTATTATCATTATTCTTGCCATCAGGTAATAAGCCGAACCGAAAAGCAGGGAATTAATTTCTCTGCTTTTTCTATGTTCTTATATTTTAAAAAACTACATCGGCAGAGACATCAATTGATAGAAGATAGCTCCCAGTACTCCTGCCGAACAAATGATAATCCCCATATTGCGAATGCTCTTAATTTGATTACGTATCCCGCTTATACTTGCCAATAAGCCAGCTAAAGCGAAAAGAATCCAGTACAGGACAGTTGGAATTGGTAAGATCTTATCGCTATCAATCCCCATTCCCCAGAAAATAAAAGGCATAGCGACGAATGAGAAACAAATAATCCCCATTGTAATAACAAGTAGCTTTCGATACCTGACTCCTGCTATAACTAAATAAATTCCACCAACTATTCCACATGATACAAGTACGGGCATAAAGAAAACCCACAGAAAGCTTAACATTTGCATATTATAAATTCCTCCTAATTTGTAAGTTATATTTTACAATAAAAGGTTTATTTAATAAAAGAAAGAAGAAGTATTGATAATGATATGAAGTAACATAGCTGGAATGATAGATTTTGTTTATATAACAATGCGGCAAATAGTCCAGTAATAAATGCACTCACCATCACACCAACTGAATATGTATGAGCGATGCCAAATAATAGACTGGATAAAAGCGCAGCTGGCCAAAATGTAAACTCCTCTTCAAAGAAACGTAAAAGCAATCCCCTGCATACAAGTTCCTCATAAATAGGTCCAATGATCTAACTGTGTACGTATTTGCAAAGTTATACTCCTTTTTCATTTAATAGATTAAAGTTTCAATTTATCACGTTATTTGTGGGCAGTAAGACTCCCCGCCTCAAGATTCAGAGAGAAACAAGGGAGATAGGTGGGGGATGAGGAACCCCCCACTGATTAAAGTTTCACTTTATAAAAACGCAAGCGTATTATTCATAATATGAAATAGCATGGCTGGAAGGATGGAATTTGTTCGTTTGCATAAAATCGCCATCAATAGCCCCATAAGGAAAGTAATAAGCATTACACCAAGTGAGTATGTATGAGCGACTCCGAAAATTAAGCTCGTCCCAATTGCAGCAATCCAAAATGGAAAACGTTCTGAGAAGAAACGAAGGATGATACCTCGGAAAATAATTTCTTCAAAAATAGGAATGAAAATTGCAGATCCAATAATTAATAAAATTCGATATTGCTTTAGAACATCCAAGTTTAAAGCGGATGCTTGTTGCGCTGTTGCATCGGGAAATAGATGTGTTGAGATTAGTGAATTCAAGACGATATTTAAGGCGAAGAAAAGAGTTAGGTATACGTAAGTACTTACCTTTTTGAGTGCCCTGAAATTGAAAGCAGATGATAATAGCTTTTTCACCGGTTCATACTTATAGATGAATAACAATAAAACGAGCAGTTGTAATAAAGTGCTTGCAGTATTTCCAAGTGACTCATATAGAGCAATTGTCTTTTTATTTGTAATGCCTTCACTATAAATCGTAAGCGGGAGTAATATAAATAAGCCGCTTAGTAGTCCTGTTCCAAAAAAGGCAAATAAGGAAGAACCAAAAAATTGTAACCAGGACATAGATTGTTTTGGACCGTATGTAAGTTGTGTAGTCGATTGCATATATCGAATCTCCTCTTTATATTTATATATAAAAATTATACACATTTAGTTTCAGTATGTCATTGTCTAATATTACATAATAATCAGATATCTAAAGTTGGAAATGAATGATTAAGAAACAAAATGGAAAAGTACGATATTTCGTTATTGATTGATAGGGTGGACTCATCAAAGGTATTTATTCAAAAGCATTTAATTTCTTTAGACGACGCACATGAAGAATGTATGGATGATATACAGTTAGTTATTCGGGGGAACATTGAAAAATAGAATATAGTCTGATATAAATTGTTTTTACACCCACAGTCACATCAGGTGAAGAGGGAGAGAAGAAAATAGATTACCGAAAAGTGTTAAATAAGGAAGTGTTTGAAGTTGTTGTAAAATCATAAAAGAGGTATCGCTATGTAGCGGTGCCTCTTTTTATAATTCAATTTATGATTATCCTAATTCCATTCACTTATATGTGTGATGGATGTTGTATGGATTGCCAATCCGGTATATTAAAAATATATTACTGTTTAACAAATTCGCTCTGTTCTTTTCTTTTATTTACAGAAATACGAGCAAGGGACGCTGGTTGTTGTTTTTGTAATTCACGCTCTACCATTCGATCTAATCGCTGAATTGCTTTCAATGCTTTTCCATAAGAGATTGTTCGATAGTGATGTGCTCCACCTGGTTCTTCATCGGCTTCGTCCGCCCACTTAATAATATTTTGTAACGGTGTTCTTTCAAGCGTTTGTGCTAGTAAAAAGGAATCTGTGTGCAAGAGAATCGCAACAGAAATTTCCTTTGCTTGTTTTGGATGTTCTCCTAATCGAATTAGTAATTTATGAGCTCGTTCCGCTCCTTTAATCGCATGTATATCATTCTTTTTATACAATTCATAGTCCCATTCTCCGCCTGTGTACCATGTATGATGTCCTATATCATGAAGAAAACCAGCCTTTGTTGCAGCATCGACTGAGGCGTGATGCTTTTTTGCTAAGTGAAACGCATGGTAAGCGACGGCGATCGCGTGAACCATTCCGGAACGGTTTATATATTTTTGTTTGATATGATGTTGGAAAATTTGTTCAAGCGTGATACGGCGCATAAAACATTCACTCCTTTTATTCGTTGATGTGTATGATGGAAACAAAAAGATAGACATAAATATATTTTGGATATTTTACTCCATCATGCCTGTGTTAGTAAAGTAGAAATGTTTAGGAGAAGAGGAATTTGAGAAAGGAACAGTTTCTAAGAATAGAAGAATTGAGAGGGGGATTCATCATGAAAATAAAAATCACCCTAGCTCAAGCTAAGGTGACTTCCTATTCCTTATTTTTTTAACCCTTGCTCAAGTGTCTCTAACATCTCATGCTTTCCATTTTCGTCGGCATTTTGCCAAATCACTTCAAATAAAACACCAAGACCTGGAAGCATTTTTTCTTCACCACTTTGAATTGCTTCTACAATTGTTTCTTGTAATTCGCCTTGTGTATTTCCTGCAACGTTTGCTAAGACAGCGCCGCGTAAATTAAAGTTCATCACTTTCACCTCTTCTTCTGAATTGAAACTGACGTTAGTTTTTGTTCTTTTTTATGTAAATATGTATAAAAAATAGGCTATAATGAGAAGACAAGAAGAGAGGGAATGCATAGAATGAAAAACATTGATTCAGTACAAAATCCGCGCGTAAAGCAGTGGAAAAAGCTGCAGACGAAAAAAGAGCGCGATAAAAAAGGTTTATTCTTTGTAGAAGGATTTCATTTAGTAGAGGAAGCTTTAAAAGCAGGAGTTATAACAGAACTTATCGTCTCAGATCAGACAGATCTTCCGAAAGATTGGACGGTTACTGATGTTGAAATGTATATTGTGCCGGAAGCAATTGTAAAGGTACTTCGTGAAACAGAAACGACGCAAGGTGTATTTGCTGTTTGTGAGAAGCATGAGAAAGAAATCGCTCTTACAGATGGGAAATTTCTATTATTAGATGGCCTACAAGACCCAGGTAATTTAGGAACAATTATTCGTACAGCAGATGCAGCTGGTATTCATGCCGTTGTGCTTGGAGAAGGATGCGTGGATGCTTATAATAGTAAAGTGCTCCGCTCTACACAAGGTTCGATCTTCCATTTACCGATTGTGAAAGGAAACTTAGAAGAATGGGTAGATAAGTTAAAAGAAAAGAACGTTCCTGTATACGGAACATCTCTTGAAAACGGAATTCCATATGGTGAAGTAACGCCGACAGGAAGTTTTGCATTAATTGTAGGAAACGAAGGAAATGGTGTACGCCTAGAAATTCTTACAAAATGTAATCAAAACTTGTATATTCCGATTTATGGCGGGGCAGAATCATTAAATGTTGCGGTTGCTGCTGGAATTTTAACGTATTATTTACAAAGCCCAGTTGCGAATCGATAAAAAACTTCTTATAATAAATTGAAGTACATGTTCATGATGAACATATAATAAAAGTGAAATAATGAAAAGACGTTGATAGAGAAGAGTAGCTTGCAAAATCGCCATATAGGGAGAGAGTGCCGTAGACTGAAAGCATTCTTATGGTAGACGGAAGTGAATTCACCTCTGGAGTTGACGCCAGGACCATTGATATGTAAAGGCGTTCCGGTCTAACAAGCCGTTATAACTAATTGAGTGGGCAGACTTGTTCTGTCAATTTAGGGTGGTACCGCGAATTTACCTCGTCCCTTTTTGGGAGCGAGGTTTTTTTATTTTTAAAATTAGGAGGGTTCCAAATGGAAGCACGTTTAAAAGAGCTAAAGCAAAAAGCGTTAGAGCTGATTGAAGAAGCGAAAGAGCTAAAGGGCTTAAACGATGTACGCGTAGCGTATTTAGGAAAAAAAGGTCCGATTACAGAAGTATTACGCGGCATGGGGAAATTATCTCCAGAAGAGCGTCCACGTATGGGAGCATTAGTAAATGAAGTACGTGAAGCAATTCAAACGCGTTTAGAAGACAAAATTAACAATATCGAAAAAGCAGTAATTGAAGCGAAATTAGCATCTGAAACAATTGATGTTACATTACCAGGCCGTCCTGTAGAAACAGGTTGTCATCATCCGTTAACAGCGGTTGTTGAACAAATTGAAGATGTATTTATCGGTATGGGGTATGAAGTAGCTGAAGGAACAGAAGTAGAGAAAGACTACTACAATTTCGAAGCATTAAACTTACCAAAAGATCACCCAGCGCGTGATATGCAAGATACATTTTACATTACAGAAGAAACATTGCTACGCACACATACATCTTCTGTGCAAGCAAGAACAATGGAAAATAATAAAGAAAAAGGTCCAATTAAAATTATTTGTCCTGGTAAAGTGTATCGCCGTGATGATGACGATGCGACGCATTCACATCAGTTCATGCAAATTGAAGGTCTTGTAATTGACAAGAATATTCGTATGAGTGATTTAAAAGGTACATTGCAAGTATTCGTGAAAAAGATGTTCGGTGAAGACCGTGAAATTCGTCTTCGTCCAAGTTTCTTCCCATTCACAGAACCATCTGTTGAGATGGATATTTCTTGTATGATGTGTCACGGAAAAGGTTGCGGCACTTGTAAAGGAACAGGATGGATTGAAATTTTAGGTGCAGGTATGGTTCATCCAAACGTACTTGAAATGGCTGGCTATGATTCAAAAGAATATCAAGGTTTCGCATTCGGTATGGGTGCAGAGCGTATCGCTATGTTAAAATACGGCGTTGATGACATTCGCCATTTCTATACAAATGATGTACGTTTCTTACAACAATTCAAACGAGCGTAAGGGAAGGAGAGGATAAATATGTTCGTATCATATCGTTGGTTACAAGAATATGTAGATATTAAAGATGTAACGGCACAAGAACTAGCAGATAAAATCACGAAAAGTGGTATCGAAGTAGAAGGCGTTGAAGTATTAAATAAAGGTGTAAAAGGTGTTGTGGTTGGTCACGTATTAGAATGTGAAAAACACCCAGAAGCTGATAAATTAAGCAAATGTCTAATCGACATCGGTGAAGAAGAACCAGTACAAATCATTTGCGGTGCTCCTAACATTGCAAAAGGTTTAAAAGTACCAGTTGCGAAAGTTGGCGCGGTTCTTCCTGGTAACTTCAAAATTAAAAAAGCAAAACTACGCGGCGAAGCTTCTCACGGTATGGTTTGTGCCCTACAAGAGCTTGGTATTGATGGTAAATTAGTTGCGAAAGATTATGCAGATGGTATCTTCATCTTCCCAAGTGACGCTGAAGTTGGTGCAGATGCACTTGAAATCTTAAACTTACATGATGAAGTACTCGAGCTTGGTTTAACACCAAATCGTGCTGATTGCTTAAACATGTTAGGTGTTGCATATGAAGTAGCTGCTATTTATGGCCGCGAAGTGAAACTACCAGCCGCTGACTTACAAGAGGTAGAAGAAAAAACTTCTGACTATATTTCTGTGAGTGTAGAAGCAACAGAGCAAAATCCATTATATATCGCAAAAATGGTGAAAAACGTAAAGGTAGGTCCATCACCAATGTGGATGCAAACGCGCCTTATGGCAGCGGGTATTCGTCCAATTAGCAACGTAGTTGATATTACAAACTACATTTTAATTGAATATGGTCAACCATTACATGCATTTGACTATGATAAATTAGGTTCAAAAGAAATCATTGTTCGTCTTGCAAAAGAAGGCGAAAAGATTCAAACATTAGACGATCAAGAGCGTACACTACAAGAGCATCACCTTGTTATTACAAACGGTACAAAAGCATTGGCTGTTGCTGGTGTAATGGGTGGGGCTGAATCTGAAGTTGACAACGATACAGTAAACGTTCTGATCGAGTCTGCATACTTTGCAGGGCAAACAGTGCGCCGCACATCAAAAGATTTAGGTCTTCGTAGTGAATCAAGTGCACGTTTTGAAAAAGGAATTGATCCAACACGTACATTTGAAGCAATTCAACATGCAGCAGCTTTAATGGCGAAATATGCTGGTGGTGAAGCACTTGAAGGTGTAGTAGAAGTTGATAACTTACAAGTACAAGAGCGTACAGTATCTGTTACAGCTGAAAAAGTAAACCGTGTATTAGGTACAGACATCTCTGCAAGTGAAATGGGTACAATCTTTACAAACTTGAAATTCCCATTTACAGAAGTAGAAGGAACATTCCATGTAAACGTACCAGTACGTCGTCCTGATATTACAATTGCAGAAGACTTAGTAGAAGAAGTAGGTCGTCTGTACGGCTACGATCATATTCCAGTTACACTACCAACTGGTACAATGACACGTGGTAAATTAACAGTAGCGCAAGCAAAACGTCGTAAAGTACGTCGTTACTTAGAAGGTGCTGGCTTATATGAAGCGATTACGTATTCATTAACAAGCGCTGATAAAGCAAAACAATATATGGTTGAGCCGAACGAAAAAGCTCCTGTTAATCTTGCACTTCCAATGAGTGAAGAGCGCAGCCAACTTCGTTTAAGCTTAGTACCACAATTGTTAGAAGCAGTTTCATATAACAACGCTCGTAAAAACGACAGTGTTGCATTATATGAAGTAGGTTCTATCTTCCTACCAACAGCAGAAGGCGAGCTTCCGAAAGAAGAACAACATCTTGCTGGTGTTATGACAGGTCTTGCACTTCATCATGCATGGCAAGGTGAGAAGAAAGTTGTTGATTTCTTCGTTGCAAAAGGTGTATTAGAAGGATTGTTCGACGTACTTGGCGTTTCAAACAATATCACATACCTACCAACAAAACGTGAAGGTATGCACCCAGGCCGTACAGCTGATATCTTACTAGACGAAGAAGTGATAGGTTTCATCGGTCAGTTACACCCAGAAGCACAAAAACAATTAGATGTGAAAGATACGTTCGTATTCGAATTGTCTCTAGTAAAAGTATTTGCTGCTGATACAGAAGAAACTTACTACTCAGCAATTCCACGTTTCCCATCTATGACACGTGATATGGCAGTTGTAGTAAATACGGAAGTAAAAGCTGGCGAAATGAAGCAAGTAATTGCAGAAGCAGGTGGAGAACTTCTAAAAGAAGTAACACTATTCGACTTATACGAAGGTGAAAAAATGGAAGAAGGCAAGAAATCACTTGCATTCTCTATGAACTACTTCGACCCAGAGCGTACATTAACAGATGAAGAAGTGACAGAAGCACATAGCCGTGTATTAGCGGTGGTAGAAGAGAAATTTGGTGCGGAGTTACGTAAATAATAAAAAAGCAGCCATTTGGCTGCTTTTTTATTATTTTTTTCACTTGCGCAACTTGTTCAAATTCCGCTGATGGAATCTTCATTTCATCACACGCAAGGTGAAGGGGTGGTTACTTCTCCGAAGAAAGGAACCCCATTTACTGTACCTGAAGCTATAAGGGTTATATCTCCAGGTCCAAAAGAAGTGACGGTAGTGTGGAAGAATCCATCTGCTTCTGTAAAAACTGTAGTTGGAGAGACAGTTGCTGCACCTTGTATTGTGAAAGAAACTGGTATTCCTGCAAATCCAATGCCATTCACTAACAAACGACCTGGTACAACAACGGGAACGTTACAATCTGCACTTGTAAATCCTAGTCCAATAGCTACTTCAGTACCAGTTACTCCTAGTCTTCTAATGCAGACTTTGACGATCTCTTTTTCTTGGAATTTAAAAGCAACTCGCAAGTCGTTTATAAATCCAAAATTTTGTTCTTGGGCAGAAACTTGTCCAAGAATTGCTACACCCGTGACTTCGAAAAGGTCTCCTTCATTGGCATCTTCGCGGTCAATAACACATTGAAAAGGGATATCGTCGAAAACTTGAAAACCCGGTACTAGAGTGCCATTTTCTAAAACAGCAGTGTAAGTTAAAGTTTTATGAACTACCCCACAGATTACAACTTTTTCTGGGATTACGCTTTCAATATCCGCTTCAACCGTTTGTGTGAAGATAACGGTATTTGCAAGTGCTGGGGGGACAAGCTGTGTGGTGCGCTCAACAACAACTTGCATCTTTCCCTCGAATGTAGTACATTAATTTTAGTTTAACAAAATGAAAGACGATGATAAGGAAAAGTAGTATATACTATAATCCATAGCGAGTCAGGGACGGTGAGAGCCTGATGAGGCGGTATATATGAAGAACACCTTGGAGTTGCTAACCGAAATTGAAGCTTATATTCAAGAGTAGACTTAGACGGGAAGCCGGCCTGTTACAAACCGGGAAGTATGTACATACATACGAGTTAAAGTTGGTCTTTATGACAAATTGGGTGGTACCGCGAAGTTTAACCTTTCGTCCCTTTATGGATGAAAGGTTTTTTTGTATTCAAATATATCAGCAAAGGAGAATTTCACTATGGAAAACACATTAGTAAAAAGTCTGTATAGAGATACAGATAAATACGCAGATCAAACAGTACAAGTATCAGGTTGGATTCGTAACTTACGTGATTCAAAAGCATTTGGTTTCATCGAATTAAACGATGGTAGCTTCTTCAAAAGCGTTCAAATCGTTTTCGATACAGAATTAGATAACTTCAAAGAAATTGCAAAACTTCCACTTAGCTCTTCAGTTAAAGTAGAAGGTAAGCTAGTTGCAACCCCTGGAGCGAAGCAACCATTTGAAATTAAAGCAGAAAAAATTGACATCGAGGGCTTATCAGATTCTGATTACCCACTTCAAAAGAAGCGTCACACGTTTGAATACTTACGTACAATCGCTCATTTACGTCCAAGAACAAATGCATTCTCTGCAACATTCCGCGTGCGTTCTATCGCAGCGTTTGCGATCCACCAGTTCTTCCAAGAGCGTGGATTCGTACATGTTCACACACCAATTATTACTGGTAGTGATACAGAAGGTGCAGGCGAAATGTTCCGCGTAACAACGCAAGATATGAACAACTTACCAAAAGGTGAAGACGGACAAGTTGATGAATCAAAAGACTTCTTCGGTAAAGAAACAAACTTAACAGTAAGTGGACAACTTAATGCTGAAGCTTATGCATTAGCATTCCGCGATGTATACACATTCGGACCTACATTCCGTGCGGAAAACTCAAACACAACTCGCCACGCAGCTGAGTTCTGGATGGTTGAGCCTGAGATTGCATTCGCTGAACTTGAAGATGTAATGGATCTTACAGAAGATATGCTGAAATATGCAATGAAATATGTACTAGAGCATGCACCAGAAGAGATGGAATTCTTCAACAGCTTTGTTGATAAAACAGTTCTAGAGCGCATGAACAACGTAATTAACTCTGACTTCGGCCGTATCACATATACAGAAGCAATTAAAGTGCTTCAAGAGTCAGGTGCAGACTTCAAATATCCAGTAGAATGGGGTATTGATTTACAAACAGAGCACGAAAGATACTTGTCAGAAGAAATCTTCAAACGCCCTGTATTCGTAACTGACTATCCGAAAGACATTAAAGCATTCTACATGCGTATGAATGATGACGGTAAAACAGTAGCTGCTACTGACCTTCTAGTTCCTGGCATCGGCGAATTAATCGGCGGTAGCCAACGTGAAGAAAGAATGGATGTTTTAGTAGATAGAATTAAAGAATTAGGCATGAATGAAGAAGACTATTGGTGGTACTTAGAACTTAGAAAATATGGCGGTACAAAACACGCTGGATTCGGTCTAGGTTTCGAACGTTTCCTAATGTACATCACTGGTATGGCGAACATCCGTGACGTAATTCCATTCCCAAGAACTCCAGGTTCTTCGGAGTTTTAAGATAAAAAAGCGAGAGCAATTGCTCTCGCTTTTTTATTTAGAAGAGGATGTAACCAGAGCTCAAATCTATAAAGTATTTTGAGATAGGATAAAAAATATTGTTCATAGTTCCCTTTTCATTTCATATATAGTAAAACGAATGAAACAATTATGAAAATCGTGAGAGGGGTTTTGTGGTGATGGGGGGAATTACCAGTCGTTTAGAGTGGACGGTGCGTGACAAGTATGTAGTAATCACTGGCGCGACAAGTGGTATTGGGCTAGCGGCAGCTAAGGTACTTGCGGAGCGTGGTGCCAAGCTAGGAATCATTGCACGTAATGAAGCAAAAGTAAATGATATTGTGACTCAAATTAAGGGTTTAGCGGATGGGAATACAGTGGTAGACGTATTTCTAGCTGATATGGCTTCCCAGCGGTCTATACGCCAAGTAGCTACTGATATTTTAGAAAAGTGCCCTAGAATAGATATATTAGTTAATAATGCGGGTGTTTTATTTCAAACACGGCAACTTACGGAGGACGGTTTGGAGATGACCTGGGCGGTTAACCATTTAGGTCCATTTCTACTTACTAATTTGCTGCTTGACCGTTTAAAGGAAAGTGCCCCTGCTCGCGTCATTACTACCGCATCTCATGGTCATAAAATGGCTAAAAAGGGAATTGATTTCAGTGATTTAGATGCAGAACAATTTTATCGTGGTGTTAAGAAATTAATGGGTGGTCCTACGATGCGTTATGGGCAAACAAAACTGGCTAACATTTTATTCACTTCTGAGTTGGCACGGCGGCTAGAGGGAACAGGTGTCACAGCTTACTGCTTCGACCCGGGACTGGTGGCCACGAATTTCAATCAGGATAATGGTTTTGTAGCTCGCTTAACTATGGCAGCAATGAAACCTTTCTCTCGTACTCCTGAAGAGGGCGCTGAAACTTTAGTGTGGCTGGCAGAAGCAATCGATGTTACCAAACATAGTGGCGGTTACTATGCCGATAGGCAAGTGAAAACACCATCTGAGGTTGCATTGGATATGGATGCCGCAAAGCGTCTATGGGATATTAGTGAAGAACAGACTCGTTCCTCAGGAAAGTACACTTAGCGTTAATAGAAATGAAAGTGGAAGAGCGATTTTCTATTGCTTGAGTAAGCGGTGTATATTCTGATTGTTAGGCTGCATAGTTTCTCACCTCTAAGCAAAAAGTAACGTTGGGGGTGAACAAAATGGGTAAAAAAGTAAAAAAAGATCCTTCTAGAGCAGGTCTTGGTTCTCCGCAAGTTGAAGGTCAAGGAACTACAACATACGAAACGGGTTCCTTTAAAGTACCTTCATCAAATAAGAGGCAAAAACGAAGCTAAACATATAAATAAGAGTAGTCATGTCGACTACTCTTATTTATATGTTTTTATTTTGTTTAGTTCATTTATATATTGTCGATACTAAAAAATAGCTATTTTTTCAACAAACGAAATGCTTTTTCCGTATTTGCAAAGTGAAGCTTTACAAACTCAGGAAGGTGTTCTTTTCCTAGTTTTTGAATCAATTTAGCTGCGGCAATATCAACTTGCTTGCCCGCTCCTTTCGGAAGTGGCATACCTGCTTTTTTACTTAGTTCATCAAACTGTTTTACGAATGAGTAACGAGCTAAAATGGAAGCTGCGGCAACTGCTAAATGGACACTTTCGCCTTTGGTTGCAAAATACACGTTTTCACGCTGTACTTCTTTTTGTTTTGTTAAGTATTTATAATATGTATCAGGTTGTGTAAATTGGTCAATTAGGATGCCTTCTGGCTTTGTCGGCGCAATCTTTTTTAGTAAATTTGTAAGAGCTTTATTGTGTAAGAGCGCTTTTAGTTTACCTTGATTGTTCCCTTTTTCGAACAGTTCGTTATATTTTTCATTATGCAAAACGAGAGAGCTGTAAGGAACAACGCTAAGTAGTTGCTTTGCAATTTCAGCAATTTGCGCATCGTTTAAATTTTTAGAGTCTTTTACACCAAGTTCTTTTAACAATGGAATTTGCTTTGCATCTACATATACAGCAACAACTGTCATCGGTCCGAAGTAATCTCCAGTACCTACTTCATCGGATCCTGCTATAGACATTGTTCCAATGGAAGAAGGCGGAGCATAGCGGTGTGAATTTGCTGTTTTCTTAACAGAAGATTTAGGTGCTTGAGAAACATTTTGCCAACGTGCAGCTTCTTCCTGAGCACGAATACCTTGAAACATTACTTTACCTGATTTATAGGCTGTAATTGTACAAGATGGGACTTTTGCCATAAAGACACCGCCTTGCGGAACTTTTGGGCTAATAGCTTGTTTATACTGCTGTTTCATGTCTTCAATTGCTCTAGAACTTGTTTGGATTACGATAGAATTTGACAAAGTAGTCGCTCCTTTTTTTATATTGTTATTTTTATCATATCGGATTGTTCTTTCTGTTTCCATATTATGATGGTTCATGGTATGATAAACTTTAGGATTCTGTACGTGATTGGAGGCCGGTGAGTTGTCACAACAAAAGGGAAATAAAAGTCGAATTAATGTAGAAATCTATGGTCAACAATATTCAGTTGTTGGCGATGAAAGTACAAGTCATATCCGCATGGTAGCAGCGATTGTGGATGATAAAATGCGCGAACTCAATGCCAAGAATCCTTCGCTTGATACGAGTAGACTAGCGGTATTGACGGCGGTAAACGTCATACACGATTACATAAAATTAAAAGATGAACATGAAAAATTGAAAGAAAGTATGACAAAAAAAGGAATGGAATAACATGATTGATATTATTATCATTTTACTGCTTGTTATGGGATTTTTCCTTGGTTTAAAAAGAGGATTTGTCCTGCAACTTGTAAAGTTAACAAGCTTTATTATCGCATACCTTGTTGCATACTGGTACTGCAAAGATTTAGCACCAACGTTTGAGAAATTTATTCCATATCCATTTGATAAGAATGTATCTGTTCCAGAATGGATTGATGCGAATAATATCGAAGCAGTATTCTATCAAGCAATTGCGTTCATTGTATTATTTATTATTACAAGAATCGCACTTTCATTGCTTGGGAATTTGCTGAATATGTTTACAGAAATCCCAGTTATAAAACAGGTGAATGCGTTTGCTGGGGCACTTCTTGGCTTTTTAGAAGTGTACATTATTTTGTTTGTCTTAATTATTATTGGAACAATTCTTCCGATTGAACAAGTACAAACGCCACTGCAAAAATCATCAATCAGCAAAATAATTGTAGACGATACACCGATTCTTTCTGAAAAGGTGAAGGAACTATGGCAGACAGGTAGCAAAGTATAACTTCTCTTTTCTCTGAAAGAGAAGTTTTTTTCTATGAAAGAAAGGCGGGGCAAGAATGAAAGTAAATAAAAAACAAGTGATTAAATTACTGGAGACAATCGGCCTTTTTATGGAACTTAAGGGCGCAAATCCATTTAAAATATCCGCATTTCGTAAAGCGGCAGCAGCATTAGAAAGCGATGATCGTAGTCTTTCTGAAATTGAAGATTTCACAAAGATTCCGGGCATTGGAAAAGGAACAGCGGCAGTTATTCAAGAATATATGGAAGCGGGAACTTCAGAAGTATTGCAGGAACTTGAAAAAGAAGTGCCGAGCAGCCTATTACCATTATTAAAATTACCGGGGCTTGGTGGCAAGAAAGTAGCAAAGTTGTACAAAGAGCTTGGCATTATTGATATGGAAACATTGCAAAGGGCTTGTGAAGAAAATAAAGTACAGGTATTAGCAGGGTTCGGTAAGAAAACGGAAGAGAAAATATTAGAAGCGATTGCTCAAGTTGGATCTCGTCCAGAGCGTTTACCGATTGCAATGGTCCTACCTATTGCCGGGGAAATAGAAGAGAAATTGTCGAATATCCAGGAAATTGTTCGATTCTCTCGCGCTGGTAGTTTACGACGCGTTCGCGAAACAGTGAAAGATTTAGATTTCATCATCGCAACGACAGAGCCAGCAGCGGTACGTGAACATTTATTACAGTTTGATAATATGATTGAAGTCATTGCAAGTGGTGATACAAAAGTATCCGTTCGTCTTCAATATGAATATGATATTTCGATTGATTTCCGTCTTGTAAAACCTGAGGAATTTATTACAACTCTTCATCATTTCACAGGTTCAAAAGATCATAACGTAAGAATGCGCCAAATTGCGAAAGATAAAGGTGAAAAGATTAGTGAGTACGGTGTGGAAAACTTAGAAACGGGTGAAGTGAAGACGTTTGAAACAGAAGAAGCATTTTTTGCTCATTTTGGATTGCCGTTCATTCCACCAGAAGTACGTGAAGATGGAAAAGAGGTCGAATTAATTAAAGAATATCCGAATTTAATTCAGTTCTCTGACATACAAGGTGATTTACATATGCATACAACATGGAGCGACGGTGCTTTTTCCATTGAAGAAATGGTACAAGCGTGCCGAGGGCGTGGGTATAAATTTATGGCAATTACTGATCACTCGCAATATTTGAAAGTAGCAAATGGTTTAACGAAAGAGCGTCTTCGTGAACAAGGAAAAGAGATTGAGCGCATTAACGAAAAATACCCGGATATCACAATTTTACGCGGAATCGAAATGGACATTTTACCAGATGCAACGCTAGATTTTGATGATGAAGTATTAGCAGAACTTGATTATGTAATTGGTGCAATCCACTCTAGTTTCTCACAAGACCGTGAAACGATTATGAAACGTTTGCGCACAGCAATTGAAAATAAGCATGTTACAATGATTGCCCACCCAACAGGTCGTCTCCTTGGACGACGCGAAGGGTATGATGTAGATACAGATTTACTCATTGAACTTGCGAAAGAAACAGATACAGTTTTAGAGTTAAATGCGAATCCGAACCGATTAGATTTAAGCGCAAAATTACTAAAGCAAGCGCAAGATGCTGGTGTGAAAGTAGCAATTAATACCGATGCTCATACACTTGAAATGTTAGAAGATATGGAAACAGGTGTAGCGGCAGCACGTAAAGGCTGGATTCAAAAAGATACCGTGATTAACACATGGGATATTAAACGTTTATTAGATTTTATTAAACGGAATAAGTAACACAAGGGGGACAGGCAACTTATGTTAGAACGAACGTTGCGTGTATTAGAATATAACAAAGTAAAAGAACAATTACTTGAGCATGTTGCTTCTTCACTTGGTCGTGATAAAGTGAAGAGCCTTGTGCCAAGTACAGATTTTGAAGAAATTGTAGAAATGCAAGAGACAACGGATGAAGCAGCAAAAGTCATTCGCTTAAAAGGACATGTGCCGCTCGGTGGGATTTTTGATATTCGTCCAAATGTAAAACGTGCGAAAATTGGAAGTATGTTAAGTCCACATGAACTTCTTGATATTGCAAGTACGATGTATGGTAGCCGCCAAATGAAGCGATTTATTGAAGATATGGTTGATAATGGCGTAGAGCTTCCAATCTTAGAAACCTATGTGGCGCAAATTGTGTCTCTATATGATTTAGAAAAGAAAATTACAAGCTGCATTGGTGATGGTGGCGAAGTAGTTGATAGTGCCAGTGATAAACTGCGCGGTATTCGTAACCAAATCCGTACTGCGGAAAGCCGCATTCGTGAGAAACTTGAAAATATGACGCGATCTTCTAATGCACAGAAGATGCTATCAGATGCAATCGTAACAATTCGTAATGATCGCTATGTAATTCCTGTGAAGCAAGAATACCGCGGTGTTTATGGTGGTATTGTTCATGACCAATCGGCATCTGGACAAACGTTATTTATTGAGCCACAAGTCATTGTGGAACTAAATAACGCATTGCAAGAAGCACGCGTGAAAGAAAAACAAGAAGTAGAGCGCATCTTAATGATGTTAACAGAAGAAGTAGCACTAGAAGCAGATACTGTATTAGCAAACGTAGAGGTTATTGCGAATCTTGATTTCATTTTTGCGAAAGCATTTTATGCAAAGCGAATCAAAGCTACAAAACCAATTGTAAATAATGAACGCTATATGAATTTAAGACAAGCACGTCATCCGCTTATCGACCCGGAAATCATTGTGCCAAACGATATTATGCTTGGTAAAGACTTCACAACAATCGTTATTACAGGTCCGAATACAGGTGGTAAGACAGTTACATTAAAAACAGTCGGTATCTGTGTATTAATGGCGCAATCTGGCCTTCATATTCCAGTATTAGACGAATCTGAGATTTGTGTGTTTAAAAACATTTTTGCTGATATCGGTGATGAACAATCGATTGAACAAAGCTTAAGTACGTTCTCCTCACATATGGTGAACATTGTAGATATTTTAGAAAAAGCTGACTTTGAAAGCTTAGTATTATTCGATGAATTAGGTGCCGGAACAGACCCACAAGAAGGGGCTGCGCTTGCCATTTCAATCTTAGATGAAGTATATAACCGCGGAGCGCGCGTTGTCGCAACAACGCATTATCCAGAGCTAAAAGCATATGGTTACAATCGTGAACAAGTTATTAACGCAAGTGTTGAGTTTGATGTAAATACATTAAGCCCAACGTATAAATTATTAATCGGTGTACCAGGACGCAGTAACGCTTTTGAAATTTCCAAACGCCTTGGATTATCTGATCGCGTGATTGACCGTGCTCGTAATCATATTGGTACAGATACGAATAAAATCGAAAATATGATTGCGAAGCTAGAAGAAAGTCAAAAAAATGCAGAGCGCGAATGGAACGAAGCAGAAGAGCATCGTAAACAATCTGAAAAACTTCATCGTGAATTACAGCGTCAAATCATTGAATTTAACGATGAGCGTGATGAAAGATTATTAAAAGCGCAAAAAGAGGGCGAAGAAAAAGTAGAAGCTGCGAAAAAAGAAGCAGAAGGTATCATTCATGAACTTCGTCAACTGCGTAAAGCGCAGCTTGCAAGCGTGAAAGATCATGAGCTCATTGAAGCGAAAAGTCGTCTAGAAGGGGCAGCGCCAGAGCTTGTGAAAAAACAAAGAGTAAAAGTGAAAAACACAGCGCCAAAACAACAATTGCGAGCAGGCGACGAAGTGAAAGTATTAACATTCGGTCAAAAAGGACAGCTGCTGAAAAAAGTAAGCGATAATGAGTGGAACGTCCAAATTGGTATTCTGAAGATGAAAGTGAAAGAATCCGATATGGAGTACATTAATACGCCACAACCGGTTGAGAAGAAAGCAGTGGCGACTGTTAAGGGAAGAGACTATCACGTTTCCTTAGAGCTTGACCTTCGTGGCGAGCGTTTTGAAAATGCGATGATGCGCGTTGAAAAATATTTAGATGATGCACAGCTTGCAAACTATCCACGTGTATCCATCATTCACGGAAAAGGAACAGGAGCACTTCGCCAAGGTGTACAAGACTACTTGAAAAAACATCGCGGCGTGAAAAACTACCGTTACGGTGACATGGGCGAGGGAGGCCTAGGCGTAACAGTTGTCGAATTAAAATAACACAAAACCAAGCAAAAGGGGAAACCATTATATGTTTATGGACAAACTTGCAAAAGTATTGTTAGCTTGTTGTGGAATATTTTTGGTGATTGGGGTTATTTATTTAGTGGTTTTTGCGAAGTAAGGGAGCGTCAATCTCGGCATCAGTATACCGCCTGAGATTGATGCTTTTTCTTTTCGGATAATCTATAAGAAAAAAGGAATATGACATGAAAATTAACCAATTTATAAGCGAAGCATTATCCTGCTCAAGGCGAGAAACAGACCGCCTTATTAAAGCGGACCTCGTGGCAATTAACGGTGAAGTGTGTACGCACGGTACGATTGTTACGGAGAATGATATTGTAACGATTGATGGCAAAACGATTGAAAAAGAGGACAAAGAAAAAATCTACATTGCCTTCCATAAACCAGTTGGCATTACTTGCACAGCTGCGGATCATATTGACGGGAATATCATCGAGTATATCAATCATCCCGAAAGAATCTTTCCAGTTGGCCGCTTAGATAAAGCGTCGGAAGGATTGATTTTGTTAACGAATGATGGAAGGATTGCCAATCAAATTTTACACGGAGATCATGAGCATGAAAAAGAATATATTGTAACGGTCGATAAGCCATTTACAGATTGGTTTATTGACGGAATGTCCCGTGGCGTGAAGATTAAAGATGGAATAACGAAGCAGTGTAAAGTGACACGAGTAAATAGTTCTACATTTCGAATTATTTTAACGCAAGGAATGAACAGACAAATTCGTCGAATGAGCCGTGCTTTTGGATATACAGTAACAAAACTGAAGCGCATACGAATTATGAATATTAAGCTTGATGGATTAGAGGATGGAGAGTGGCGGAATGTCACAGTGCAAGAGTTACAGGAATTATTGAAGCAGTTATAGTTGTTTTTCTGTGTTTATTTTTAAAAAAATAAAACTATTGATTTTTTTAAAAATAGCCCATATAATAAAAAACAACAATATTCGACAATATATTTTATAAAAGTAATGATGAGGACACGAGTTATTTTTTACGATTCTCAGAGAGGGGAGCCTTAGGCTGTGAGCTTCCTAATACGAAAAGATACACTTACCACCTCTAAACTTCAAGAGTGAACGGCATGATGCATTGTAATTCTTGACGGATAAAACCGTTATCAATTTACACGAGCTATAAAATGAGTTTATTTCGTTATACATTCATTTTATTAGAATAAGGGTGGAACCACGATTTCAACACTCGTCCCTTTGTTAGGGACGGGTGTTTTTTGCGTTCTTTTATAGGGGAAGTAGGATTGAAAGAGGAAATGTAACGGGTTTTTTATTTCTGAATATTTTGTCTATTTATTGATTTTTAGGAGGTAAATGAAAATGAAATCATCTTTAAAGTTATCTGAGATGTTTGCAATAAGTTTAATGTTATTTGCACTATTCTTCGGCGCAGGTAATATGATTTTCCCACCAGCGTTAGGACAAGGTGCTGGAACAGATGTATGGATTGCGTTGTTTGGTTTTATCATTACAGGGGTAGGACTTCCTTTACTAGGGGTTATTGTCATTGCTTTAAAAGGAGATATCAATGAATTAGCAGGTCGCGTGCATCCGTTATTTGCACTTGTTTTTACAGTTGCGATTTATTTATGTTTAGGTGTATTTGTCAGCGTTCCGCGTACAGGAACGGTTGCTTATGAGATGGGAGTCTCTCCATTTTTATCAAGTTCAGTAGCGAGCCAAGCATATCCACTTGTTATCTTTACATTCATTTTCTTTGCAGTTACTTTCTATTTAGCATTAAACCCTTCAAAATTAGTAGGGCGCATCGGAAAAGTATTAACACCAATTTTATTAGCTGTCATTGCAATTATTGTTATTAAAGCACTTATTACACCAATTGGAGAGTTCGGTGCACCGACAGAAACATACAAAGATCCACTGTTTAAAGGATTTATTGATGGATATTTAACATTAGACGGATTAGCAGCACTTGTTTTCGGAAATGTGGTTATCAATGCTCTAAAAGGAAAAGGGATTACAAATAAGAAAAGTATTGCGAAAGTAACAATCTTTGCAGGAATTATTGCAGCACTTGGCTTACTTATCGTTTACTTAGCACTCGCTTACCTTGGGGCTTCTAGTGTATCGCTTGGAATGGGAGAAAACGGCGGTGTGATTTTAACAAACGTTGTTCATCATTTATTTGGAAATTACGGCACACTACTACTTGGGATAGCAATTGCGGCTGCATGTTTAACAACTTCTGTTGGGATTGTCGCAGCTTGTGGAGAGTTTTTCTCAGCACTACTACCAAAGCTGTCTTATCAAAAAGTTGTTTTTATCTTCTGCGTGTTAGCATTTATGGTAGCAAACCTAGGTTTAACACAATTAAATGCATTAGCATTACCAATCTTAATAGCAATCTATCCAATTGGAATCGTATTAATCATATTATCGCTAATTGAAAATTACCTTCGTATCCCGTTGGCAATGTATGTGGGTGGTATTATAGGAGCATTTGTTATTAGCTTTTTCGATGGATTAAATAATGCACACATTCAAATTGCAGCATTAGCGCCGATTTTAGAAAAAGTTCCGTTTTATAGTGTAGGGATTGGATGGTTAATTCCAGGAATGATCGGTATGTTTGTTGGGTATGTTGTTTCGGCTTTTCAGAAGCGAGAAGTTGTTGTAGGGAAATAAGGTAAAGAGGCTTTCTTTGAAAGAAAGTCTCTTTTTTTTGTAGAAAAGCTTATATATATAGAAAGTGAGATGTTGGGAAATGTACCCCGCATTACTGCCTGTAAAAGCCCGATTGGTGAGGGCCAATAATCAGTGGAGGATGAAGAAAATCCCCACTGATTAAAGTTTCACTTTATCTAAATCTATTGTTCATTGATGAAGGAGTTTTCAAGCTAAAAAAGACTGTCATTTTATTAATCCTTGTTTGTAACACCTATTCAGTTTCACCCACATAATATAATATCGTCGTTCAATAAAGTTTGAGGAGGAATATACCTTATGAATAAAAAGCCAATTGTTCTCCATGATGAGCCTTTTGTAGCCCAGTATGAACAAATAATTACACCAGCAGAATGCCAAGAGTTAATCGAACTATCTAAAAAGCACATCCAACCCGCACAAGCCTATGGACATACAGGGGAACGGAAATCAGATTTCACTTGGCTTCCACACTATTCACATGGACTTGTTAGTCAAGTATCTGAACTTATTGCTACTGCTATGCCCTTGCCGCTTAATCACGCTGAGCCATTACAAGCAGCGAGATATGAAGTTGGGGGGAAATTTGATGCTCATATTGATTGTTATGGTACCTGGCACGAAGATGGGAGGAACCGAGTTGAACAAGGGGGACAACGACTTTATACAGCTATTCTTTATTTGAATACAGTTAATGCAGGTGGAGAAACTTTTTTTCCCTCTCTGAATCTTACAGTTACTCCAAGCGAAGGGAAATTATTAGTTTTTGAAAATTGTAAAAGAGGGACAAATGAACCACATCCCCTTTCATTGCATGAAGGTTGTGCGGTACATGAAGGAGAAAAATGGATTGCTACATTATGGTTTCGTGAAAAACCACAATATTAAAAATCTATTATTTGGTTTTTGAGAGAAATGAAAGTTTTTGTTTATTCTTGTTTATGTACAGGGTTTTTCCGTTGGACAGTGCTCTAAGACTGATCTTTAGATAAGAGTCTCATCTTTTACATCGTATAAAGTGAAACTTTAATCAGTGGGGATTTTCTTCATCCTCCACTGATTATTGGCCCTCACCAATCGGGCTTTTACGGGCAGTTGATCTCCCACCTAACTTCTTTGCTTTTGCCGAATTTTGAGATGGGAGTCTTACTGCCCGCAAATAGCGGGATAAATATATAACAGTCGTTCTAGGCAACGAGCTGGTTGTACTCGCAAAGCAATAATATGGTATAGTGAAACGAGGCTGTTTTTTCAGTCTCGTTTTTTAAATGCTTCCTATAGAATAGAAAGCATTCAAATGGAAAGGAAGACATTACATGCGATCAGAAGTAACTGTAAAGATAAAACCGAAATTTATAAAAGAAATTAAAAGTGGCTATCCACTTATTTTAAAAGATGCAATTCAAAACTTAAATGATATACGTGAAGAGGGGGCAATCATCAAAATTGTTGATGAGAAGAACCAATTTCTTGGTAAAGGATATTACGGAAAGCAAAATAAAGGATATGGCTGGATTTTAACAAGAAAAGAGCAGGAGCACATTGACCAAGCTTTCTTTGAAAGAAAAATCAAATCAGCGTTACATAAGAGAAAAGGTTTTTACAAATCGAATGACACGACTGCATTCCGCACTGTAAATGGTGAAGGTGATGGCCTTGGTGGTTTAATCATCGATTATTACGATGGCTATTATGTAATTAGCTGGTATAGTGAAGGGATTTATTCTTTTAAAGATGAAATCATTGGGGCTCTTCAAAAAGTAGCAAACTTTAAAGGAATCTACCAGAAGAAGCGTTTTGATACAAAAGGAAAGTATATGGAAGACGATGATTTTGTTGCTGGAGAGCGCGGCGAGTTCCCAATCATCGTGAAAGAGAACGGTGTAAACTTTGCCGTGTATTTAAATGATGGTGCGATGGTTGGCGTATTCTTAGATCAGCGTAACGTTCGAAAACAAATTCGTGACACGTACGCAAAGGGGAAAACAGTGTTAAATATGTTCTCTTACACAGGTGCTTTTTCTGTATTCGCAGCACTTGGCGGAGCGACAAAAACAACAAGTGTTGATCTTGCGAATCGTAGTTTAAGTAAAACAATTGAACAATTTAGCGTGAACGGTATTGACTACGAAGCGCAAGATATTATCGTAGAAGATGTATTCCATTATTTTAAATACGCGGCGAAAAAACAAATGAAATTTGATATGGTTGTACTAGATCCACCAAGCTTTGCACGATCTAAAAAATATACATTTAGTGCAGCAAAAGACTATAAAAATCTATTAAAAGAAACAATCTCCATTACAGAAAACAACGGTATTATCGTTGCTTCTACAAACTGCAGTACATTTGATATGAAAAAATTTAAAGGCTTTATTGATACAGCGTTCAAAGAAATGAATGGCAAATATAAAATATTAGAAGAACATTCTTTGCCAGAAGATTTCCGTACGATTGACCAATTTAAAGAAGGCGACTATTTAAAGGTTGTTTTTATTGAAAAAATTAAAGGATAATTAAAACATATCAGCATTTTGACAAAGGATATCGACTTACAGATAAAAAACGATATAAGAAAAGGAGCTCAATTTCAAAATGAGCTCCTTTTTCTATTGAACAATATGCTGCACTCTGCCAACTTGTCCGTCTTGTAAGCGCACTTTAATGCCGTGTGGGTGAGATGGTGAGTTTGTTAAAATATCCTTTACAATCCCTCGTGTTAGCTTTCCAGTGCGTTGATCTTGTTTTAACACAATATCAACTTCAAGACCTGGTGAAATGTTAGCTCGTTTTTGCCCGTTCATTTACACACCTGTACGTCTACGTTGGTTGTTCGTTTTCTTCGTTTGTTGGTTTTGTAGTTTTTTCGTTGCTTGACTTTGATTTGCAGTATTTGCTCCGTTTCCATTTCCTTGCTTTTTCTTTGCAAGTTGTTCGCGCATTAAATCAGCTAAGCTTACTTTTTTATTTTCTGACATGGTAAAACTCCTTTATATTAGGTTAATTGTAAACAATAGTTGTGAGTTCCATCATAACATTGTTATGAAAAGAAATGAAGTCGGATTGAATTTTCATATAATTCTTTTCACCTTTATTGACTTCAGTTACAATTAAATTGTTAATGTTTGTAAAAAAGGGGGTAGAAGCATGTCACATCGTATTTTGTTAGTGGAAGATGATAGCTCTATTCAAGAAATGGTCGAGAAATATTTAACTAAAGAGGACTTTCAAATAACAATTGCATCTGATGGAGAAGAAGGAGTTCTCACATTTCTAAAAGGCTCATTTGATTTAATCATTCTCGATATCATGATGCCAAAGCTAGACGGATTAGAAGTTGTGAGAATCATTCGCGAAAAAAGTGCTGTGCCGATTTTAATGATGTCCGCAAAAGATACGGATGTGGATAAGGCGGTCGGTTTAGGACTTGGAGCAGATGACTACATCTGTAAACCATTTTCTATGATTGAACTGGCAGCTCGGGTAAAGGCAAGCATTCGAAGATCTACAAAGTATTCAGCCACGGAGCAGAAAGAAGAAACGATTGAGATTGGTGATTTAAAAATTGATCTGATTAATTTCACTGTGCAAAAAAAAGAAAAACAGCTAAAACTGACTTTGAAAGAATTTGAGATTTTAAAACTATTTGTGAAGAATCAAAATCGTGTATTTACAAAAGCACAAATCTATAACCTGATTTGGAATGAAGAATATTATGGTGATGATAACGTGATTAATGTTCACATGAGACGGTTGCGTGAAAAGATTGAAGATGATCCTTCTAATCCAGAATATATTAAAACATTATGGGGCATTGGCTATAAGTTGGAAGTGATGTAGTATGATCTCTATTTTAACGATCGTTATCTTCATATTATTAGGTGTTATTTATTTTCAATATAGAATACAGAAAAGTAAAAGTGCAAATGTACGCTATACATATGAAAAGTTACAGGATATTGTAAAGCAGCAAACAGGTGAGAAATTATTAGTTGTGACGGATGATAAAGAACTGCAAAAATTATTAGTAGCAATTAATCATTTATTAGATGCGAAACAAAAAACGAATGCTGATCATGCGAAGGTTGAAATTTCGATGAGAAAGATGCTTTCTAACATTTCACATGACTTAAAAACACCGCTCACTGTTATTCTTGGGTATACAGAAATGTTAAATGTGGATAAAACGATAAGTAAAGAAGAACGACAAGTATTGCTAGAAAAGGTACATTTGAAAACTTTGGAAGTAATGGAACTTATTCATAAATTTTTTGATTTGGCGAAATTAGAATCTGGAGATAAAGCAGTCGAAATGACAAAGGTGAATATGAATGAAGTATGCCGAGAAAAGATTTTAACGTTTTATGATTTAGTAACGACCAAAGGATTTGAGGTGCATATTGATATACCGGAGAAAAATGTATATGCACTTGGAAATACAGAAGTATTGGGTAGGGTGTTGAATAATTTAATATCCAATGCAATTGCGTATGGATATGATGGGAAAACACTTGGTATTACATTAAGAGATGATGATAAGTGCGTGTATGTTGATGTGTGGGACCGTGGTAAAGGAATTGATGAATCGCATATTGATAAAGTATTTGAACGCATGTATACGTTAGAAGATTCAAGGAACCGATTGTATCAAGGCAGCGGTCTTGGGCTTACGATTACAAAACGACTTGTGGAAGCGTTAGGAGGAGAAATTCATCTTTCTAGTACGCCATATAAGAAAACGGTATTTACAATTGTACTGAAAAAAATAGAGTTTTAGCTTGTAGAAAAGAGTATTCTACAAGCTTTTTTTTGAACGTAAGGAATTTGTAAGGAATGGGTAAGAAAAAAGAGATTTTCATTGTCTATGATATAAAGTGAAACTTCCATTAGTGGGGAGGCTTTATCCCCCACTGATGGTTAGTTGAACCAATCGGGCATTTACGGGCAGTTTTATCTTCCTTCGAGTTAGGGGAATCTTACTGCCCGTTAATGCGGGGGAAGTATGAAGTGGAAGCGAAAGGGGAAAATGATATGTCCTATGTATTAAAAACAAATCAGTTAACAAAAGTATTTGAGGGGAAAGAAGTAATTTCTGGGGTTAATATGCATGTGAAAAAAGGGGAGATCTACGGTTTTTTAGGGCCAAACGGTGCTGGTAAAACAACGATTATGAAGATGATTACAAATTTAATAAAACCAACGAGTGGGGATATTGAAATTTTCGGTGAGAAATTAACAGATACATCTTATGATGTGTTAAAACGTATGGGAACAATTATTGAATACCCTATTTTTTATGACAAGTTAACAGCTAAGGAAAATTTATATCTTCATTGCGAATATATGGGTTACTACGACAAGAAGGGGATCCAGCATGCATTAGACCTTGTCAATTTACATAACGTGGAGAATAAAAAGGTAAAAGATTTTTCATTAGGGATGAAACAAAGGTTAGGAATTGCCAGAGCGATTCTGACAAAGCCAGAGCTATTAATTTTAGATGAACCAATTAATGGTTTAGATCCAATTGGGATTAGAGAATTGCGTGATCTATTTAAAATGCTTTGTAAAGAATATGGAATTACTTTATTAGTATCTAGTCATATTTTAGGTGAAATGGAGCAAATGGCAGATACAATAGGGGTTATTCAAAATGGGAAATTGATAAAAGAAGTTTCAATGAACAGTATTAATGGTAAGCAAACGGAGTATATTGAAATTCACGTTCAAGATGTAAAACGAGCAGCGTATGTTTTAGAAAACAAACTACGTATAACAAATTACAAAATTCTGAGTGAGAATATCATTCGCGTGTACGAAATGACAGAGACGCAACAAGCGATTTCTAAAGCGCTCATCATGAATGACGTAGAAATTGAAAGTATAAACAAAAAGCATAGTTCATTAGAAGAATATTTCTTGAATCTCGTGAATGGAGAGGGGATCCATGCTTAATTTAATGAGACTTGAGCTTATGAAATTTAAGTTGTGGCCGGTTATTAGAGGCGCACTCATCGCAATTTGTATTCTTTCTATATGTATTTCGTTGATATTATGGGATGAAGCAGGAGTATATGGATATAATCAAACGTTTGCAATAATTGACACGTTTTCACGAGGAGTGTTTATGATTTTCGGAGCAAGTCTAATTGCGAGATTTATTATTCAAGAGTTTCAAGAAAAGACGATGACAGTGATGTTTATGTATCCAATCAATCGTAAAAAGATGATGTTTGCAAAAATGTTTATTATCATTTGTTTTACTCTTTGCTTTATTGTGATTTCAGCTATTATCATTTTTAGCGTTGTTTATGTATTCAATTTGTATAAGCCAATTATTACAGGAACATTAACCGTATCAATCTTACTCCAAAATGCATTAAAGCTATTCATGAATGCATTAGCAGCAACGGGAATTAGTTTAATCCCAATATACTTTGGAATGAGAAAATATTCTGTGCGTACAACGTTTGTATCAGCGATAGTGATTGTAGCTATGTTAAATTCAGGTAGGGGGACTGAAAGTACATTGTTCGATTTTGTTGCTATTCCCATTATATTAGCTTGTATTGGTTTGTTGATTGCCTATATGGCAATAAGAAAGATTGAACAGGTAGATTTGTTTAAATAGGCGAGTTTAAAGAATAGGAAATAGAAGATAGAAACGAAAAAGTATAACCCATTAGAAACATATTTTTAAAATCTAATGATTAGAGGAGAACAACATGCTTAAACTTATGAAACTAGAATGGAAAAAACATCGCTTATCTCGTTATTTTAAAGGAGTAGCAATTTGCATTGTAGCAATTTTCGTTGCTGTCGGTCTTATGGCATGGGGTTCTAGAGCTGAGAGTGAGCAAATGTTTCTAGATTATGCAGGATTTATGTCTTTAACAAATATTTTTATTAGAACAACATTTATGATTTTTTCAGCTGTCATTTTATCACGTTTAGTAATTGATGAATACAAAAGTAAAACGATGCAATTATTGTTTACCTATCCGTTACAACGAAAAAAACTCATGCAAGCGAAGTTAGCAATTGTTTTTGGATTTTGTTTTTGCAGCATAATCATTGCTACTTTTATCATCAATATGTTAATTTTCTTCTTAAATCCAATAATAGGATTCTTTGAAACACCTGTTAGTGTAGGTGAAATCATTGCTACAGTTCCAGCTACTTTTATTAGCGCATTTATGATGGCTGGAGTAAGTCTCATTCCTTTATATTTTGGCATGAGAAAAAAATCAACTCCTACAACGATTACCTCGTCTATATTAATAGGATTATTGATTAACTCCACTGTTTCTAATGGGGGAGGACAGCTTAGTTTGTTTGACTTCATTATAGTACCGATTGTGCTCTGTCTATTAGGTCTTGCAATTGGCTACCTTTCTTATCATAAAGTGGATAAAATAGATGTGGCTTAAATAAAAATACAATCTTGAATGAGATGTGGGCTTAAAATGAACTGGGGAATAAAACATGAAGAAAACGATATTAGCGTCTATTTTAATAATTGTAGTTGCAGGAGTAGTTTTTAGTCTCAAGGAAGTAGGGACAAAGAGTTTTGAAAAAGAAAATTTTTTTGCAGTAGATAGTGTAGAAGAAATAGAAATAAATAACGAAAATTGGGATGTTGCGTTCAAAAGTGCGGAATCAAGCAAAGTAACAATCGCAGTTGAGGGAAAACAGGAAGATAAGAAGAATGATCCTGTAACAATGAAGAAGGATGGAAAGAAAATTGTAGTGAATCAGAAAGAGCGAAAGGAAGGTTTTGCGGGAGGATTCAGTTTTGGAAAGAAAGGTACTATATATATCAAATAATAATCAGAAGAGGTGAATATATCATGCAGAAAAAACCAACTCGTTCCGTCAGTGACGTATTTGCTATGCTGTTTTTTTACTGTACGACGGGACTATTAAGCGTTATTGTTGTTCCAGTTTTGGCAACGATTGCGTACGGTTTCGGTTTTTGCACTGTACTTATATTTATTGCAGGTATTATTCGTTCCCTTGGAGCTACATGGGTACAAATGGATATTGGCCCTGGTTTATCAATCCCTCAGGAGTGGAGCATGGTTTTGGCTCTGGGCATAGGTGGAATCGTGGGAAGTATCGCCTATTTTAGTTGGAAGTATCTCCGTATTTATTTGAATTTTCTATCTAGAAGTTATCGTAAAGTATTACCAGTGAATAAACAATAAAATCGAGCAGGAGGATTTATTTAATAAAACATATGAACTAGGGAGGGAAATAACATGCTGCAACTAATAAAGCTAGAAATAAAGAAAAGTAAGCTCGGCTGGTATATAAAAGGTGCGATTATCGCAAATATAGTGATGGTTGCGATGTTGTTTTTTGTAAGCTATGTGTCACAAATTGAAGGGGATGTAGAATTAGGAAACCCTCAAGGTATTCTTTTAATGGCGAGTGCAATGGTAAGAGGGACGTTTATTGTCTTTGCAGGAGTATTAATTGCGAAATTAGTAATTGAAGAATATAAAAATAAAACAATATTGCTCATGTTTTCGTATCCGATTAATCGAAAAAAAATCATTGCAAGTAAGTTATTAATTACCGCAATACTAACATTCATAACAATCTTATTATCTAACATTTTTATAGTAGGTGTCTTCTTTACAGTAAATAGCTATATTTTAGTTATTCCGAATACAATAACGATAGATGAGTTGATTCAAGAAGGTATAAAAGTGATTCCTTTTTCCATTGCAGCCGCAGGAGCAGGGTTAATTCCATTGTATTTTGGTATGCGTAAATATTCTGTTCCAACGACGATTGTTTCTTCCTTAATTGTTGTGATGATTGCATGTCAAAGTCAGCCAGAGTTCTCATTAGCAACCTTTTTTCCACTTCAATTAGCCCTTGCGGCTATTGGCATTATGATTGCTTATTATGGAATTCGAAATATTGAGAATGAAGATGCGCTGTAAAGTTTCACATGAAACAAGTTACATAAAAAAGACAAGGTGCTGAATCACCTTGTCTTTTTTATGTCATTACATTTTCGGAGCTTCCATCCCAGCAGCTGTCCACTCTTCCTTAGCTGGCCCATAAATACCTGGAACCTTTAATCCAGCTTGGCGCATTAAAACAGTCATTTGACCGCGGTGATGGTTTTGATGGTTAATGAGAGTCATTAAAAATATAGAATTCGGCATTGGGCGTCCAAAGAAGTCATTGATTGTTGCTAAATCTTTATCAGTCCACTGTGTTTGAAGTGCTTCCACAAAATCCGTATTTACTTTACGGTAACCTTCCGCAATCATCTTCGCGGAAGTTGGAACAGGATAATCTTTTGTTTCGCCCTCAAATTGCAAGCCTGTCCCTGATAGCATCACAGGAATCGCAGTGACGATATGCCAAGCAACTCTACCTAAAGTCCAATGACCAGGTGCAATCTCTTGGGTCAACGATTCATCTGTTAATGCATCCAATACCTTTTGCGTAGAATCAGCCTCGTATTTCCACGTTTTTAGAAAGCCTTCAATTGTTTGATACATGCTATCCCTCCTATGGTTACATTCATATGGTAAATTCGTGAAAGGAGGAGGTTTTTCCTTTCACGAATTAGTTATATTGTTAACATAAGATGAAAGCATCCAAAACGGGGGAATTTAAAGTATTGAGTGTAAAAGAACCAGCATATTTTAAAACGTGGATTACGAAAATATTAATTAATAAGTGTAACGATATGGTACAGAAAAATAAAGTTTTATATGTGGAAGATTACGGAGAAGTGGGTAGTGGGCACGCAGTAAAAGAAAATATGGAACAAAAGCTAGAATTTGAAAATATGCTTAGTCATTTAAGTTTAGAGTATCGACTCGTGATTGTACTCTACTATGTGAATAAATTCAAAACAAAGGAAATTGCGGAGATTTTAAATGAAAAAGAAGGAACTATAAAATCAAGACAAAAGATATAAGCCGAAAGAGAAAAAAGTTGTATGTAATAAATATTAGAATGTACATCTTGGCTCCTCCTATACAATTAGAATAGATGCAAAAGATCTTGTAGGAGGGCTAGTACATATATGAGGTTATAAATGAATAGTTACACAAGAGTCAGAATATTATGATTGTAACACGATTATGGCTATAATATAATGAAAATAATCATCATGAATGGACATTCATTTTATTTGTGTAAGAACAGGAAGGAGGAATGGGAATGGAGAAACCTTGGTTACAAAATTATCCAAAGGAAATTCCGCATACAATTTCTAATGATATGCAGCCGCTCCATGTATATTTACAGCAGATGTCTTCTCGGTACCCAGAAAAGAAAGCGCTTCATTTTTTAGGGAAAGATATTACATTTGCAGTGTTAGAGCGTAAGGTGAGACAATTTGCAAATTACCTTAAAAGGCTTGGTGTGAAAAAAGGTGACCGAGTTGCGATTATGTTACCAAATTGTCCGCAAGCTGTGATTGGATATTATGGTACGTTACTTGTAGGTGGTATAGTGGTACAAACAAATCCCCTTTATACAGAGAGGGAGTTAGAATATCAGCTCCATGATTCCGGGGCGAAAGTTATTCTTTGTGTTGACCTAGTTTTTCCGAAAGTCACCAATGTTCAATCTGCTACAAAGGTGGAGCACGTTATTGTAACCCGCATTGCTGACTTTTTGCCATTTCCAAAAAATTTACTCTATCCAGTTGTACAAAAGAAGCAAAGCAACCTGGTTGTAACAGTAACGGAAAGTGATACGATTCATGTTTGGAAATCGGTAGAAAAAGAAAGTGATGAAATGGTAGAAGTGCCGTGTGATCCTGAAAATGATTTAGCACTCTTACAATATACTGGAGGTACGACAGGTTTTCCGAAAGGAGTTATGTTAACACACAAAAACCTTGTATCGAATACACTAATGGGTGTGCATTGGCTATATAACTGTACAGAGGGAGAGGAAGTCATTCTCGGTGTTCTTCCATTTTTTCATGTGTATGGAATGACTGCTGTAATGAATTTGGCTATTATGCAAGGGTATAAAATGGTATTGATTCCGAAGTTTGATATGAAAATGGTGTTTGAAGCGATTAAAAAACATAAAGTTACACTATTTCCAGGAGCTCCAACAATTTATATTGCCCTTTTAAATAGTCCTCTACTTCGGGAATATGATATTTCTTCGATTCGGGCTTGTATTAGTGGCTCTGCCCCACTTCCAGTAGAGGTACAAGAGAAATTTGAAAAGATTACAGGCGGTAAGCTGGTAGAAGGATATGGACTCACAGAATCATCTCCAGTTACACACGGCAATTTTTTATGGGAAAAACGTGTGCCGGGAAGTATTGGTGTTCCGTGGCCAGATACAGATGCACGCATTATGTCACTTGAAACAGGAGAATATTTGCCACCCGGTGAGATTGGTGAAATTGTAGTGAAGGGCCCGCAAGTGATGAAAGGATACTGGAATAAGCCTGAGGAAACAGCAGCGGTATTACAGGACGGGTGGTTACACACAGGTGATATTGGGTATATGGATGAAGATGGTTTTTTCTATGTGAAAGATCGCAAGAAAGACATGATTGTTGCCAGCGGATTCAATGTTTATCCGCGCGAAGTGGAAGAAGTATTATATGAGCATGAAAAAGTGCAGGAAGTGGTTACGATTGGTGTTCCAGATCCGTATCGCGGGGAGACTGTGAAAGCTTTTGTTGTGCTAAAAGAAGGAGAAGTTTGTTCTGAAGAAGAGTTAGATCAATTTGCTCGTAAATATTTGGCTGCTTATAAAGTCCCAAAAGTATATGAGTTTCGGAGCGAGTTACCAAAAACAACAGTAGGGAAGATTTTACGACGTGTCCTTATAGATGAAGAACAGAAGAAGAAAGAGGATGAGAAGACGGGCTAAGGGCCCTTTCTTTTTGAAAATATAGGATATAGGATTGACATTTTTTTAAATAGTCAGTATTATATGAAATATGAATGACTACTCATTCAGTCATCTTCTTGAAGGGGACAGTAAAGTGAAAAAAAATCGACCAAAATATAACCAAATTATTGATGCAGCGGTTATTGTAATTGCAGAAAATGGATACCATCAAGCGCAAGTTTCTAAAATTGCAAAGCAAGCTGGTGTTGCTGATGGAACTATTTATTTATATTTTAAAAATAAAGAAGATATATTAATATCCTTATTCCAAGAGAAGATGGGAGAATTTATAGAAAAAATTCGCCAAAAAACAGCAGGAATTGAAAGCGCTGTAGCGAAGTTATTTATGTTGGTAGAAACGCACTTCTTGCTGTTGTCACAAAATGATCCTCTTGCTATTGTCACGCAACTAGAGCTTCGTCAATCCAACCAAGAGTTACGCCTCAAAATAAATGAAGTATTAAAAGGATACTTACAAGTTATCGATGAGATTTTGGAAACAGGTATAAGACAAGGAGAATTCCAAGCGGATTTAAATGTTCGCGTAGCAAGACAAATGATCTTCGGAACAGTAGATGAAGTTGTGACCAATTGGGTAATGAGCGATCATAAATATGATTTGGTCGCACTTTCAAAAACGGTACATGGGCTGCTTATTTCAGCTTGTGGTTATCGTCAATAATGGGAGGGATCATGTTGAAATTCCTATCTGTAACAGTAGAAGACCATATTGCGGTGGCAACGTTAAATCATCCGCCAGCTAATGCGATGTCTTCACAAGTTATGCATGACGTTACTGAGCTAATTGATCAAGTCGAAAAGGATGAAAATATCCGCGTTGTTGTTCTTCATGGTGAAGGCCGCTTCTTTTCAGCAGGAGCAGATATTAAAGAGTTTACTTCTGTTGAGGAAGCGAAACAGGCAACAGAGTTGGCACAGCTTGGACAAGTTACGTTTGAGCGTGTCGAAAAGTGCTCAAAACCAATCATTGCGGCAATTCATGGAGCGGCACTTGGCGGTGGCCTTGAATTCGCTATGTCTTGCCACATGCGCTTTGCAACTGAAAGTGCAAAGCTTGGTTTACCAGAGCTAACGCTTGGACTTATTCCTGGCTTTGCAGGTACACAGCGTTTGCCACGCTATGTTGGTAAAGCGAAGGCTTGTGAAATGATGCTAACAAGTACACCAATTACAGGTGCACAGGCATTAGAATGGGGACTTGTTAACGGCGTGTTCTCAGAAGAAACACTTTTAGAAGAGACTCTCAAAATCGCAAAACAAATTGCTGGCAAAAGCCCAGCGACAACTCGTGCTGTGTTAGAGCTATTACAAACAACAAAATCATCTCATTATTATGAAGGTGTACAGCGTGAGGCACGAATATTTGGTGAAGTGTTTACGGGTGAAGATGGAAGAGAAGGTGTAGCGGCATTTTTAGAAAAACGCAAACCTTCATTTAGTGGTAGGTAGTTCAAATTATTTTTTTAATATAAATTACCAGAATATTAAAATTGATAGAATCTTTCTGAAAAACAAGGGGGTAAATGGAATGAACATCTACGTACTCATGAAACGAACATTTGATACAGAAGAAAAAATCGTAATTAAAAACGGTGCAATTTATGATGGCGAAGCGGAATTCATCATCAACCCTTACGATGAATATGCGATTGAAGAAGCAATTCAAGTAAGAGATGCACAAGGCGGTGAAATTACGGTTGTAACAGTTGGCGGAGAAGATAGTGAAAAAGAACTTCGCACTGCGCTAGCGATGGGCTGTGATAAAGCGGTATTAATCAATATTGAAGATGATGTTGAGAATGGTGACCAATTTACAACAGCGAAAGTGCTTGCTGAATATTTAAAAGATAAAGAAGTAGATTTAATTTTAGGTGGAAACGTAGCGATTGATGGTGCGTCTGGACAAGTTGGACCACGCGTAGCGGAAGCGCTAAATATTCCATATGTAACAACAATTACGAAGCTTGAAATTAATGGCACAAGCGTGAAAATTGAGCGCGATGTCGAAGGTGATACTGAAGTGATTGAAACATCACTACCACTTTTAGCAACAGCGCAACAAGGTTTAAATGAACCGCGTTATCCATCGCTTCCAGGTATTATGAAAGCGAAGAAAAAACCGCTTGAAGAACTAGAATTAGATGATTTAGATTTAGAGGAAGATGATGTGGAAGCAAAAACAAAAACAATCGAAATCTATTTACCTCCTAAGAAAGATGCAGGAAAAGTGTTACAAGGCGAGCTGCAAGATCAAGTAAAAGAACTTGTATCGTTGCTCCATACAGAAGCGAAAGTAATCTAATAAAATACGAAATTATATATGCAGGAGGGAAAATCTATGGCTCGTAAAGTATTAGTAATGGGTGAAGTTCGTGACGGATCACTACGTAACGTTTCTTTTGAAGCAGTAGCAGCAGCGAAAACAATCGCAGAAGGCGGTGAAGTGGTTGGCCTTCTAGTTGGAGAGAGCGTTGCATCTTTTGCAAATGAATTGATTCATTACGGTGCAGATCGCGTTGTGACAGTTGAAAATGATAAATTAAAATCATATACATCCGATGGTTATGCACAAGCATTTTTAGCTGTGTATGGTGAAGAGAAGCCAGAAGGTATTGTCTTTGGACATACAGCACTCGGTAAAGATTTATCACCAAAGTTAGCTGCTAAGCTTGAAGCTGGCCTTGTTTCTGATGTAACTGCATTAGAAGTTGCAGGTGGAAATGTTGTCTTCACACGCCCAATTTATTCTGGTAAAGCGTTTGAGAAGAAGGTTGTAACAGATGGTATTCTATTTGCGACAATTCGTCCAAATAACATTACGCCACTTGAAAAAGATGAAGCGCGTACAGGTGATGTATCTTCTATTACAGTTGATGTAAAAGATTTACGTACAATCATTCAAGATGTTGTGCGTAAAACAGCAGAAGGTGTAGATCTTTCAGAAGCGAAAGTTATTATTGCTGGTGGACGCGGAGTGAAAAGTGAAGACGGTTTTAAACCGTTAAAAGAATTAGCAGATGTATTAGGTGGTGCTGTTGGTGCATCACGTGGTGCTTGTGACGCAGAGTATTGCGATTACTCATTACAAATTGGACAAACAGGTAAAGTTGTTACGCCAGACTTATATATTGCATGCGGTATTTCTGGCGCAATTCAGCATTTAGCTGGTATGTCTAACTCAAAAGTAATCGTTGCAATTAATAAAGATCCAGAAGCAAGTATTTTCAAAGTAGCTGATTATGGTATTGTTGGCGACTTATTTGAAGTGGTTCCTTTATTAACAGAAGAGTTTAAAAAGTTAAAAGTACATTCTTAATTTGAGTGACCCTTGGGTTCCAAGTGAAATACCCCTATATATAGAAAAACGAGAGGTCCCCTGCCTCTCGTTTTTTAGCATATACCATAGATTTTTTGTATAGTATAAAGGTACATTTTTTTGTTACAATACATAACGATACATAATATTCGCCACGTATATAACTTAATGATATACTTTTGGTAGAATATACTTGAAGGAGGAAACAAAATGGCAATTGTAAACGCAACTGACCAAAACTTCGCAGCTGAAACAAGCGAAGGTATTGTATTATTAGATTTCTGGGCACCATGGTGTGGGCCTTGTAAAATGATCGCTCCTGTATTAGAGGAAATCGATGCAGAATTAGGCGGAAAAGTAAAAGTAGTAAAAGTAGACGTTGATGAAAACCAAGAAACTGCTCGTAGTTTTGAAGTAATGAGCATTCCATCTCTTTTCGTGTTAAAAGATGGTAAAGTGGTTGACCAAGCGTTAGGATACAAACCAAAAGAAGCGTTAGTAGAATTAGTTTCTAAACACTTCTAATTCAAAAGTCCAGCATAAATGCTGGGCTTTTTTTTATTGGTTGAAATTACCTGCTAATAATATGACAACGAATATGATTTTTTTGTTGACACTTATCGTAAGCGCTTTTATAATCAATTTGATAATAATGAAAATCACTATCACTTGAGGGCGTAGGGGGAAGCAATCCATGACATTAAAGTTAAAAGTATTATCTGCAGCAGCAGTAGCATCTCTTCTTTTTGCAGGTTGTGCGAAAGAGGAACCAAAAAAATCTGAAGCACAAGATAAAAAGACAGAACAATCCGCTAAAAAAGAAGAAACAAAACAACAAGAAGTAGATTTTGTACAAGCTTACAAAGATGGAGTAGCTGAACTTGAAAAAGCGAAAGATGGTAAAGAGGTTGACTTTGATAAAGTAACAAAGTTATATAAAGATAAATTACAATCTCTTGTTCAAAAGCGTGATGGTGAATTTAATGAACAAATCGACCAAACAATTACAGCTGCACTAGAAGCTGGGAAAAAGAAAGAAATGGAACCTATGGTTGTAAAGCAACTATTTGATAAATTAATGCAAAAAGAGTTTTTCCAATCGATGCGCCATGAATTTAAAGAAATTGATACAAACTGGGGCAAAAAAGATGTTGTGAAAAAAGAGATGGATGAAGCTCTAGCTTTTTATAAAGGTGTAGAAGGTACAGTTGGAAAGCGTGATACAGCATACGGTACACAAATGGCTTCTCAAATTAAAGGCGGCTTTGATGAAATGCAAGCAGCCATTGACAAAGGTGACAAACTTGCATTTGCGCTTGGTAAACAAGTTGTAGATAAAACGTTAATGAAAACATTCTATTTTGCAACAGGTGCTCTGCCAAACGGTTATGCTACAAAAATGGTAGAAGAAGCAAAGAAAGATGAGAAAAATGCAAAGGTTGAGCAAGCAGAAGGATGGGCATTTTATCAAGCCATCTACCCATATATGAAAAAAGCAGCTCCTGAAGATGCGGACTTTATCTTAAAGCAATTTGATTTAAAAACAGATGTGAAAACAGTTGATGCAAAAGCAGTAAATCAAGCATTTGTACGTGGATTCGCAAAAGTTGCATTAGGTGAGTATAAAGAAAGCCAAGAAAACTTTGGAAAAGACAAAGGTCCGGTTACAGCATTAGAGGGTGCATTGTTCATTAATATTATCGAAAATGATTTAAAAACAGTACTTGGTGAACAGGAAACAGTAGAGTTAACAAAAACAGCACAGTCTTATTTAGAAGCAGTAAAAGCGAAGAAGAAAGAAGATGCTGATAAATTGTTACCACAACTTGAGTCTGCCTTAAATAAAGCTGTTGAAACAGCGAAATAGTCTGCTGATACGTATGTCTTTTTTGAAGAAACCTTGTCTTGACAAGGTTTCTTCTTTTACATGATGTGATAGAGGGTAGTGAAACGAATGAAAGTATTAATTACTGGAGGAGCAGGTTTTATTGGAAGCCACCTTGCTTTGAAACTGTTAGCACAGGGAAAGCAAGTTGTACTACTCGATAATTTCCACTCCTACTACGCAAAATCAAGAAAACAGTTCCAGCTTGAGCAAGTCCAGCGCTGTGGAAATGTTCTATTTTATGAGTGCGATATTTTGCACAAGGAAGATGTGAAAGCTGTTATGCAGCAAGAGAAGATTGATGCAGTTATTCATTTAGCTGGATTTCCTGGTGTGAGGCCGTCACTTGAAATGCCAGGTGCTTATGTTGATATTAATATAAAAGGGACAAGCAACGTATTAACATGTGCAGGAGAAGAAAATGTAAAACATGTTATCGTAGCATCCTCTTCTTCTGTGTATGGAGAGCAAATGGGAATGCCTTTGAAGGAGGAAATGGCGAACGGCCGTGTCTTATCTCCTTATGCAGCATCAAAATACGGAGCAGAATCACTTTGCCATGCTTATCGATATATGTATGGATTTCAAATGAATATTTTACGTTTCTTTACTGTATATGGTCCGTGGGGGCGTCCTGATATGGCAATAGCAAGCTTTACCCGAAAATTGCTGAATGGAGAAGAAATTATTGTATATGGAAAAGGAACAGGCCGAGATTACACATATATTGATGATATTACAGAAGGAATTGCTCTTACGTTAGAGTCGAATAGAAGTGATGTATACAATCTAGGGTCGAATGCACCAATTTTAATGACAGAATTGCTTACGCAGTTAGAAAAACATTTCCCATTAATGCGTGTAAGGAGAGAAGGGCATCGTAAAGGAGATGTGACATCGACGTGGGCTGATATTTCGAAAGCGAAAGAACAGCTTGGATATGAACCTCGTGTATCATTTGCAGAAGGGTTGGAACGAACAATTGCTTGGGCGAAACAATATCCGGATACTGTTTAATCTTTGTGGTATTTTTTTGTTATGTGTTTTTTTTGTCATATCGTGGAAATCGTTTGAAGCGTCTTCTTTGTGGAGACAACTATATGGATTATGGAAACATCCTTATACGGTAGTGCTTCTTATCATGATATATGGTGTTGCATTTTTCTTTCGTGCCTATGCTTGGCAATTGTATCTTCATCATCGTATTACAATGAAAGAAGCTTTATATGGGTTGTTTTATAGTTTGTTTATTAATCATGTTTCTCCATTGAAAGTAGGAGATGCTGTTCGGATTGCAATTATTACAAAAGAAAAAAAAGTGACCTTAGGGGAAGGGGCACAATCAGTTGTTGTGCTCCGTATATTAGATTTGCTTATCCTTGGTATATTTGGAGCCGTAGGGATGTTTATAATGTGGGGAGATATTTTGCTGAATGCTCCCGTTATCCTCGCTTGTATATGTACTGGAATTGGTATGTTGTTTCTTATGCATAAGAAAGCACCGCAATTTGTAGAGAGTCAGTGGAAGCAATTAAAGGCAGTTTTGTTTACAGTACAAGGGATCATTATTATCTTACTGATTGTAATAAGCTGGATTTGTGAAGCTTTTGTTATATATGAAATCGCGAGTTCTCTTACATTTATACAAGCGATTTGGGTCAATAGTGTGACCATCGCGGGGCAAGTATTTCAATTAACGCCAGGCGGTATTGGGACATATGAAACGGTAATGACGTTTGCGTTAAGAGCGCTTGGGGTAGGATCAGTAGAGGCGTATGAATGGTCATTAATGAGTCATGGATTTAAGTTTATATTTTCTTATGGTGTGGGCGCACTTTTACTCGTTTTATATCCCATGGAATTGCGTTCACTTGTTAGTCAGAAGGGAGAAAACATCCGGTGGAAGAAGTAAAAAAGGCATCAAAATTTGAAAAGGTAGCAGCCCGCTGCTGGAACTTGCTGAATGAAGGGAAACCATTTACACCGATTTTTGTATTCGGTACATTTTTATTGTTTTCTATCTCACAGTTTGGACAAACTGGTTTTATTTCAGTATTTGTTAGCAGTTTTGTCCTCGTTGTACCTTTATTTGTTTTATATTATTTGTTTGATTTTCCATTGTTTTTACGAAACTATTTATGGTTTCCGTTTGTCGCCTATTTAATTGTATTTAAGATGGTTCATTTACCATTATTCTTTTTTGCATTAGGATTATATTTCTTCTTTACAATTTTATTTTGGGGAACGTTATATTATCATTTGCGGATTGGGACATCATGGTTGAACTTTACACGATTTTGGAAGCTTGTTTTGAAAAATAGTGATTCTACAAGTGGGAATGCACAGGAACAAATGCCAAAGTTTTTACTATTACTTTCGCTTTGGTATTACTACTACGAGTTCTTCCAAGAGGGTGGTACATTTAGTGGTGTAGATTGGAAAACGCTTCTTATATTTTACAGTGCTCTTCTCGTATATACACTTATATTACATCGTAATTTATTTGATTGGCAGCCGAAAGCAATTCCTACTTATACGAAGAATATGCCTGAAAATCAAAAGGCATTAAATGAAAAAGTAGTCGTGATTGTGATTGACGGTATGCGAAAAGATCGTTTTGAGGCGGCGCATACACCATATTTAGATTCACTTCGAAAACAAGGGACAGAGTTTTTAAATATGGAAACTGTATATCCGGCTCGTACAGTGGTATGTTTCTCATCTATGTTTACAGGAACGTATTCATTTGAGCATGGTATTAAATCGAATATGGTTTGGAAGCATGGAGTGAACGTAGAGAGTATTTTTGATTCTCTTCGTAAAGTAGATAAAACAGGGAAAATGTTAGCAGTTGCGCATTTAGTCGACGCGTTTGGCGATGATGTGGAAACATTTACGGCTGTAATGAAAAATGATGTTGTCGACTCGAAAATTATGGAGAAAGCAAGAAAAATTATGGATGAACAAGATCCAGATTTATTTATCGTCCAGCTTATTTCTACAGATCAAACAGGGCATAGTCGCGGCGTATTATATGATGAATATTTACAAAAAATTCATGAAGCAGATCAGCATGTGAAGCAGTTTATCGAGCATTTAGAGAAAACAGGCAAAGCAGAAAATACGACATTTATCATTTGCGCAGATCATGGACAAGCGGATGGAATTGGTGGTCACGGTCATTTAGATGAGGGCGAGCGGTTTGTACCATTCTTTATGTGTGGTCCTCATATCGCTCAAGGAATAAAAGTAGAAGAGAAGAAGAGTCTTGTTTCTATGGCACCTACAATTGCTTACTTATTAGGAGCGCCGTATCCATCTCATAGTCGTGGTCCTGTATTAGTAGAAGCGTTAAAGGAGCAGGAAAAGGAATGAAAGTAATTGTTTTTATACCAGCCCTAAATGAAGAGGATTCTATTGCACATGTCATTCAAAAGGTGCCGCGTCATTTTCATCCAAATGTAACGGTAGAAGTACTTGTCATCGATGATGGCTCAACTGATAGAACAGTAGCTGTTGCAAAAGAGGCGGGGGCTGATCACATCGTTTCATTTGCAAAAAACGGAGGACTTGGTGCAGCTGTTCGAGCTGGTTTGCAGGAGAGCTATCACCTTGGGGCTGACATTAGTGTAATGATAGATGCTGATGACGAATACCCAGCTGATGAAATCCCGAATGTACTTGAGCCTATCTTTGCTGGAGAAGCAGATTATACGATGGGTTCTCGTTTTCGAGGAACAATTCGAGGGATGAAATTACATCGACGTCTTGGGAATTACTGCTTTACGATGTTGCAATGTTTGTTACTGCGGAAATGGATTCGCGATGGGCAATCAGGCATGCGTGCCTTTTCTAGACAAGCCATGGAGCATGGGGAAATTATTCACGATTATAACTATGCCCAAGTCATTACTTTGAATTTAGTACGAAAAGGATTTCGAGTACAAGAAGTACCGATTACGTATAAAGTACGAAAAACAGGGGAGTCTTTCATATCTTTTCGTAAGTATATGACGCGGGTGTTTCCAGCGATTTGGAAAGAAATGACACGTCCGGTAGAAAAAGTTACGATTGACTATGCTGCACATGTATTAACAGAGGATAAGAAGTGTTCGTAGCGAGCATTTCTTATCTTGATAATAAAAATGATAATAATTATCATTAATCTCGGGAGGAACGTTCATGAAAAAAATCATTACATCATTATTTGTTGTTATTTTCTTAACATTCTCAATTCAAACGAGTGCATTTGCTTATTCGTATGGAAATCCGAACGAAGAAAAAGTTGCAGAGGCATATAAGCAAATGATTGCAAAGCTAGATGAAAATCCGGCAAATTTTAAAGAAGCGAAAAAAGCATATGAGAATGTGCAAGAAGAAATTGATCAACATATGGGAAAAGAACCTTCTAAAGCAATGATGAAGGACTTTGATAAACAAAATAAAGAAGATATCATTGCTGATATGCAAAAAATTCTTGCGCTTAATATTAATCGCCGTTTAACAAATGTTGATGAAAAATTTACAGACTATGATACAAGCAAACGTTTATTAGCTAAAGCATTTGCTACATATGAAGCGTTATCGCCAGTTGTTGGTGAGCGCAATAAAGAGTTGGATACAAAGCTAAAGGATGAATTTAATAAAGCATTAGAATCATTAGGAAACCCAGGATTATTTGGGGTAGGTCAAAAAGAAGCAAATCAAGATGCTTTCAAGAAAAGTAAAGATGTTATTTTAACAAGTTTACAAAAAGAGTTTAAAATTAAAGACTTTAAAGTGGGACACTTCAGTGCGAATAGTCAAGAAGATAAAGTAGCTTCTGATAAAACAGAAAAAGCAGAGTGGACAGATTTAAGTAGCTTGAAAAACTGGGCTCCAATTGTAGTTATTGTACTTATACTTGTTGGGGTCATTGTATATGCTGTAAGAAAACGTAAGTAAGGATGAGGGGGAAGAACGATGCAACTTCAGGCATTTCTCATTACATTTCGTGAAGTATTAGAAGCGTTGCTTATTGTTGGGATTATTACGACATATTTAAAGCGTACAGATAGTAAGCAATTTGTGAAATATGTTTGGCTAGGAGCAGGGCTTGCGGTTGTAGCAAGTTATATTGTCGCTCTTGTCTTTCAAGTTGTATTTACTGGTTTTGCTGCTATGGGCAGCGAAATGTATTTGAAAATATCCATTATTTTCGTTTCTGCCATTCTACTTACACAAATGGTATTTTGGATGGCAGAACATAGTAAAAATATGAAAGCCAATATGGAAAGTAAAATGAGTCAGTATATTACGGCTGGAAACATAATTGGAATGGTCGTACACTCCTTTCTTGTTGTACTTCGAGAAGGTGTTGAAACAGTGTTTTTCTTCGCAGCTATTACAGGCGGGAATATTGGAGAAGCGATGAAGGGCTGGGGAGCTATTTCAGGCCTACTCGTTGCAGTTGTTGTTAGCTACTTATTCTTTAAAGGAACGATGCGCATTTCACTTAAAGTATTCTTTAAAGTAACGGGCGCATTTATCGTCTTAATTGCAGCGGGTCTTCTTGTACAAGGCATTTCTATGCTCCAAGATTTAAAAATACTCGGCAGCGTTATGCCGCATGTATATGATATTACATGGCTACTACCAGAGCATCCAATTGATTACGCTCACTATTTGCGTGATCATGGTACTGCACCACTTCTTTCCGGGGATATCGGTATTTTCTTAAAAGCATTTTTAGGATATTCATCGATGCCATCTCTTGAAGAAGTACTTGTGTATATCGGATATTTTGTTGTATTGTACATGTTAATCATCTTTAAAAAACCTGTTAAAAAAAGCAAACAATAGTCGAAGAAGATAAGTCAGTAAGCTAAAAGTACAAGGAGTTTTCCTTGTGCTTTTTTTGCAGAAAGGAAATAAGATGAAACAAATATTACGTATATGGGCAGTTATTCTATTTACTAGCGCGATTTGTATTCGGTTTTTCTATGCGAGTCCGTTTGCGGCAACGTGGGACGAAGTCGATTTTACGCTTGCATTAAAGCAATATGACATATTAGCAATGCAGCCACATTTCCCGGGCTATCCTTTTTTTATTTTAGGGGGAATGATAACGCATCTTTTTATAGAAAACCCTGTGCAATCGTTAGGGATTTTTAACGCCATTATGGCACTTAGCGCAGCTTTTCCGATGTACTGGATTGCGCGTCATTATGTAAGTAGAACGAGCGCTCTTATTGTTGTAGCTGTTTTACAAACGAGCGGCTATTTCTCTATTTTAGTAACGCAGCCTATGTCAGAAGGTGCAGCATTAGCAATCGTATGGTGGTATATATGGAGTATTGAACGTGCCTTTCGTACAAAGCGTTTTCAAACTCAATTTTGGCCCGTTCTCTTCTTTGCGCTATTAATGGGCATACGCTTATCATACGCGCCGTTTGGAATTGTGCTTATTTTGTTATTATGGCAACAATGGCATGAAGAAAAATGGCGGTTTATAATCTTATTTTGTACAACTGTCCTTTCACAGTTAGTTTGGGTCAGTGCTCTTATTTGGAACATTGGTGGAATAACGGGGTTGTGGAAAATCTCTTTCGGATTTGTAGAAGGCCATTTTACTGAATGGGGCGGAGCAGTTACAGAAACGAGTGAACCACTTATTTCACGTTTCTACCGTTTACTTTCTGAAAACATCATCTTTGCAGGAATAGGCATGCACTCGTATTATCTGGTAGGTTTCTTTCTTTCCTTTTTGTTTCTATTTGTTTTACAATGGAAGAACATACGTTGCTATCCAAAGGTTATAATTGCTCTTGGAAGTTTCTATTTTCTTTGGAATTTACTTGGACAAAATATTGATAAACCGCGCCATTCTTATCCGATTGTAGTGATGTTCCTTTGCGTATTTGCTATCTCGTGGTTAAAAAGACATCGTGGTATTGTATTGCTGTTATTTGCTACAAGCCAACTTATAGTAAGTATACCGCTTATGAAAGAACAACAGGTGGAGGTACCGGCAACGTATCAGCTGGCATCATATTTAGAGGGAAAACAGCAGTCATTTATTGTATACACGTGGGAAGAGACGAGGGTTATGGAATACTTGCAGATGCCGTATGAACATAAACGTTTTTACACATATGACTATTTTTTACAGGATAAAAAATATCATAAAAATGATACGATATACGTTACAAATCATCTTATTGAAGGATTTGAAAAGCAAGGGATTGATATAAAAGGACAACTGGAACAAGTAGCTGTTTTTCGTTCTAATCCATTATTTGATCCTGTGTATCATAAAATAGTCTTATATAGGTGGAAAAAGTAAGAGAGGAGAAAGCGAGTGCACGAGCATTTAAAAGAAAAATTATCAATTTTACCAGATCAACCAGGCTGTTACTTAATGAAAGATAAGCAAGGAACGGTTATATATGTCGGGAAGGCAAAGGTGTTAAAAAATCGTGTGCGCTCGTATTTTACTGGTTCACATGATGGGAAGACACTCCGTCTTGTCGGAGAAATTGTTGATTTTGAATATATTGTTACCTCCTCGAATCTAGAGGCACTTATTTTAGAATTAAATTTAATCAAAAAATATGATCCAAAATATAATATCCAATTAAAAGATGATAAAACATATCCATTTATTAAAATTACAGCTGAAAAACAGCCACGTTTGCTCATTACGAGAAATGTAAAAAAGGATAAAGGAAAGTATTTTGGTCCGTATCCAAATGCGCAATCAGCTCATGAAACAAAAAAACTATTAGATCGCATGTATCCGCTTCGGAAATGTACAAATATACCAGATAAAGTTTGTTTATATTATCATATGGGACAATGCTTAGCACCTTGTGTACAAGAGGTAACGGATGAACAGAATCAAGAAATTGTAGATGGAATTGTTAAGTTTTTGAATGGTGGACATAAAGAAGTTCGTTCAGAATTAGAAGCGAAAATGTATGAAGCATCGGAAAAATTAGAGTTTGAACGTGCAAAAGAATTACGTGATCAAATTTCTCATATAGATGCGATTATGGAAAAGCAGAAGATGATTATGAGTGACTTAGTTGACCGCGATGTGTTTGGTTATGCGGTGGATAAAGGCTGGATGTGCGTGCAAGTTTTCTTTGTCCGAAAAGGTAAGTTAATCGAGCGCGATGTCTCTATGTTCCCAATTTATGATGAGCCGGAAGAAGGGTTTTTAACATTTATCGGTCAATTTTATGAACAAAACAATCATTTTAAACCAAAGGAAATTGTAGTGCCAGGCAGTATTGATCCTGAATTAGTAGAGCGTTTTTTAGAAGTGGATGTAACGCAGCCAAAACGAGGAAAGAAAAAAGACCTCGTTGAATTAGCAAACAAGAATGCGAAGATCGCTTTAGGGGAGAAGTTTTATTTAATTGAACGTGATGAAGAGCGAACAATTAAGGCTGTTGAAAATTTAGGTAAGCAGCTTGACATTGAAACACCATATCGTATTGAAGCATTTGATAACTCAAATATTCAAGGGACGAATCCAGTTTCAGCAATGATTGTCTTTATTGATGGAAAACCAGCGAAAAAAGAGTATCGAAAATATAAGATAAAGACAGTTCAAGGGCCAGATGATTATGAATCGATGCGAGAGGTTGTACGCCGGCGGTATACGCGTGCTTTAAAAGAGAATTTGCCACTACCTGATTTAATTGTGATTGATGGCGGGAAAGGACATCTTGCAGCTGCTAGTGATGTGCTTGAAAATGAACTTGGCTTATATATTCCGATGGCTGGACTTGTTAAGGATGATAAACACCGTACATCGCATTTAATGATTGGTGATCCTCCTGAGCCTGTTATGCTTGAAAGAAATAGCCAAGAATTTTATTTATTGCAGCGTATTCAAGACGAGGTACACCGATTTGCAATTACATTTCACCGTCAGCTTCACGGGAAATCAGTGATTCAATCTACTTTAGATGGGATTCCTGGAGTTGGTGAAAAGCGAAAAAAAGTATTGTTAAAACATTTTGGCTCCCTAAAAAAGATGAAAGAAGCTTCTGTGACGGAATTTGTCGAAGCGGGAATGCCACAAAATGTTGCAGAAACCATTTATTCCTATTTAACAGATAAGAAGACGTTGTAGTTTACAATGTCTTCTATTTTTTGATATAATTTCAGAAGATTAAAAATTATTAAAAATGAATGAATATGCAATATAAATCCATTTTGATTTTTCGACATATAAGCTGTAGCTATGAAAACAAAAACAGTTCTTCACACATTTCCTCCTTTTGTTTTCACACGGTAGGGGGAGAAAAAAGGCACTGACCGCTTCTATGCATGGCCGGATACTCTCTCCCACCTAAAAAGAAATGGTTTATGTCGTTTTTTTAATTTGGATTTATATAGAAAAGTCAACTAAACCTATATGTCTAGTTGACTGTTAATGTAGATTCTACACTTCGATAGGATCTTTTACGTCCCATTTTACAAGAAATGTGATAGAATCCGAACGTTTTTTTTGCTCTTCATATGACTCTGCAACAACATTTCGTTGCTTTTGAATTTGTTCTGCAACAAATCCAGTTTCTAATTGGTAAGAAGAATGTCTATTTTGCTTTTGACGCTCTGTAATGAGCGGGCTTGTTAGCTGAAAATGCATTTCACGGCGTTTATGCTCGATGATGTTCAAGCGACCCCAGCCAGCTTTTTCAAAAAAATAAATGACTTCTTCAATCGTCTCTAGCGGATATTTTCGTGCTAGGTTTCTGCCGGCCCAGTATAAGATGTCATCTAATTCTTTACCAATTAGGTCAGGTAGTACTTCTTCCCGCAGCAGTTCATAAGCGAAAGCGTTCAATGAAACATCTTCTAAAGATGCTATATCAATTGTATTTTTGCTCAAAATATTCCCCTCTTTCTATAGGGATTATTATATAACATTTCCCATTTATAAAAACAGCACTTTCTTTAGGAAAATCTAAATATATAGAAAGAAAAAAGGAAGTGGCAAATTATATGCAAATTATGTACAAATTATGTATACGTTTTCTTGACGCTTCGACAAAAATAGGAGTAAAATGAATTTGGTATCAAATTATGCTGAAATATTTCGAATAATTTTTTCAGTTTTTCTTATAGCAATAGTGAAAAAACATTATTGTTATAAACTAATACTGAAAGCAGCAGTTAAACACTCAAGGGGGGTAATGGGGACATGAAAGGCCGCGAGTATACGTTTCGCAAGTGGCACTCATTAATGGGGGTCATTCCGGTTGGTGTCTTTTTGACGCAACATTTAGTAGTAAACAATTTTGCAACAAGAGGGGCAGAGGCTTTTAACAAAGCTGCTCATTTTATGGAGCTCCTTCCATTCCGGTATGCGCTAGAAATTTTCGTCATCTTTTTACCGATACTGTACCATGCTATATATGGATTATATATTGCATTTACAGCTAAGAACAATGCGACATCTTATAGTTATTTCCGTAACTGGATGTTCGTCTTCCAACGAATTTCAGGTGTCGTTACGCTTATTTTCTTATCTTGGCACGTTTGGGAAACACGTATTCAGGCAGCAATGGGTAAGCAGGTAAATTATGACATGATGGCAGATATTTTAAGCAACCCAGTTATGTTTGGTTTCTACTTAGTTGGGGTTGTATCAACAATTTTCCACTTTGCGAATGGATTATGGACATTCTGCATTAGCTGGGGAATTACAGTATCGCCACGTTCACAACGTATCTCTACTTATGTAACATTAGCTATTTTCTTAGGTTTATCTTATGTAGGTGTGAGTGCATTATTAGCGTTCATCGATCCACAGCTAGCAAATCAGTAAGGAGTGGGAGAGCATGAAAGGGAAACTTATAGTAGTCGGTGGTGGCTTAGCCGGCTTAATGGCAACGATTAAGGCAGCAGAAGCAGGAGTAAACGTGGAACTGTTCTCTTTAGTACCAGTAAAACGTTCGCATTCTGTATGTGCACAGGGTGGCATGAACGGTGCTGTAAATACGAAAGGTGAAGGGGATTCTCCATGGATTCACTTTGACGATACAATCTATGGTGGTGACTTCTTAGCGAACCAGCCGCCAGTTAAAGCAATGTGTGAAGCAGCGCCTGGTATTATTCATTTAATGGACCGTATGGGTGTTATGTTTAACCGTACAGAAGAAGGACTTCTTGATTTCCGTCGTTTCGGGGGAACACAACATCACCGTACAGCATTCGCTGGTGCAACAACTGGCCAACAATTATTGTACGCATTAGATGAGCAAGTACGCCGTCATGAAGTAGCAGGACTTGTAACGAAATATGAAGGTTGGGATTTCTTACGTGCTGTTGTGGATGACGAAGGCGTATGTCGCGGAATCGTCGCACAAGACTTACAATCTATGGAGATTAAGAGTTTCCAAGCTGATGCCGTAATTATGGCAACAGGGGGCCCTGGTATCATCTTCGGAAAATCAACAAACTCTATTATTAATACAGGTACAGCAGCATCTGCTGTATATCAACAAGGTGCATATTATGCGAATGGTGAGTTCATTCAAATTCACCCAACAGCAATTCCTGGGGACGATAAGTTACGTCTAATGAGTGAATCTGCACGTGGTGAAGGTGGACGCGTTTGGACGTATAAAGACGGTAAGCCATGGTACTTCTTAGAAGAGAAATATCCTGCATATGGAAACCTTGTGCCTCGTGATATCGCAACGCGTGAAATTTTTGACGTGTGTGTCGAGCAAAAACTAGGTATTAACGGTGAAAACATGGTATATCTAGATCTTTCTCATAAAGATCCGAAAGAACTAGATATTAAACTTGGTGGAATTATTGAAATCTATGAAAAGTTCACAGGTGATGATCCTCGTAAACTACCGATGAAAATCTTCCCTGCTGTTCATTATTCAATGGGCGGACTATGGGTTGATTATAAGCAAATGACAAGTATTCCAGGGTTATTTGCAGCAGGTGAGTGTGATTACTCTATGCACGGTGGTAACCGATTAGGTGCTAACTCGTTACTTTCAGCGATTTATGGCGGTATGGTAGCGGGACCAAATGCGATTGAATATATGAAAGGTCTTTCAAAATCATCTGATGCTGTTTCATCTACTTTATACGAGCAAAATGAATTAATCGAAACAGAGAAATTTAACAATATTTTAACGTTAGATGGTAATGAAAATGCATATGTTCTTCATAAAGAGCTTGGAGAATGGATGACGGATAACGTTACAGTAGTTCGTGAAAATAAAAAGTTATTAGAAACAGATGCGAAAATTCAAGAGTTAATGGAACGTTATAAACGCATTAACATTAACGATACAGCAAAATGGAGTAACCAAGGTGCTTCGTTTACACGCCAACTGGCAAATATGTTTGAATTAGCTCGTGTTATTACAATTGGTGCGTATAACCGTAATGAAAGCCGCGGTGCGCATTATAAACCAGAATTCCCAAATCGTGATGATGCGAACTTCTTAAAAACTACAATGGCGAAGTTTGAAGGAGAAGGAAATGCACCGGCATTCCATTACGAAGACGTTGATGTTTCATTAATCAAACCACGTAAACGTGATTATTCTTCAAAACATGATGTAGCTGCTAAGGGTGAAGAGAAGGGGGATAAACAACATGTCTGAGAAAACAATCCGCCTCATCATTACGAGACAAGATGGACCAGATGCACAATCGTTTGATCAGGAATTTGAAATTCCATATCGCCCAAATATGAATATTATTTCGGCTCTTATGGAAATTCGTCGTAATCCTGTTGATGCAAAAGGAAATCATACGACTCCTGTTGCATGGGATATGAACTGTTTAGAAGAAGTATGTGGTGCTTGTTCAATGGTAATTAACGGTAAACCACGTCAATCATGTACAGCGCTTATCGATAAATTAGAACAACCCGTTCGTATAAAACCGATGAAGACATTCCCGGTAGTACGTGATTTACAAGTTGATCGTAGTCGTATGTTTGATGCTTTGAAACGTGTTAAGGCTTGGGTTCCAATCGATGGTACGTATGATTTAGGACCAGGACCAAGAATGCCAGAGAAAAAGCGTCAATGGGCATATGAGCTTTCAAAATGTATGACATGTGGTGTTTGCTTAGAATCGTGTCCGAACGTAAACAGTAAATCTGACTTTATCGGACCAGCGCCGCTTTCACAAGCACGTTTATTTAACTCACATCCAACTGGTGAAATGCATAAAGCAGAGCGCTTACGTGCAATTATGGGTGATGGTGGCCTTGCGAACTGTGGTAACTCGCAAAACTGCGTACAATCATGTCCAAAAGGTATCCCGTTAACAACTTCAATTGCAGCATTAAACCGTGATACAACAATTCAGTCGTTTAAAGATTTCTTTGGTAGCGACAATAACTATTAATTTATATTGCCTCTTCGAATCGAAGAGGCAATATTTATATAAATACAAATGGAAAAACCGAGATGAAATTCTTCTTTTTGGGTGGGAGAGAGGATCCGATCATGCATAGAAACGGTAGCCCTATTCTGAGTGAAAACAAAGGGAGAAAATGAGTGTAGGTCATCTGTTGTTTTCCATAGCCGCGACTGATAGGTTGGAAAATCAAAATGGATATATGGTTTTTTATCGTTTTAATTTTTTGTTTATTCCGAAAGTTGTTGTGTAACTTATGAGAATGAGAGAAAAAGGAGAGAAAAACATGAAGAAGATTTCCTATATTGAAAACTTTGCTAGCTGGGAAAAAGATTTTTCATTTTATATTCCTGTGAAAGTTCGTTTTTGTGAAACAGATATGTTTGGACACATGAATAATGGTGTTGCTTTTACATATTTTGAAGAAGCACGTATTGAATTTTTTAAAGAGCTTGGTTTTATGCAAGAATGGACACATGAAGCATCAGAAACAATGATTGTTGTTGCTGACTTACAATGTGATTTTTTAAAACAAATTTTCTTCGATGAACATTTAAAGGTATATGTAAAAGCTGAAACAATTGGGAATTCTTCTTTGGATTTACACTATATGGTGAAAAATGAAGCGGGAGAAGTTTGTTTAGTAGGGCGCGGGGCAATGGTGCAAGCCTCAAAGAAAACGGGAAAAGGGGCACCTTGGCTTGAAGAATGGAAGCAAAAGCTACTGCAATAATGAATGCAAAAAAATAAGAGAGCGCTATGCTCTCTTATTTTTTTGCATCCATTGCTTCTTCTAATGTTAAGTGATGTTTATGTAAGTATGTAGCATATGGATTACCAACATAGCGAATATGCCATGGTTCGTATGCGTATTCCGTCGTATCTGTTTTATCCTCTAAATAACGAATAATGAATCCAAATTCATGGGCATGTGCTGCAACCCATTTACCTTCTTCTGTTTCACCGAAAATAGGCTCTAATTGATAATTTGCTGATTTAGAACTAATATCCATTGTAAGGCCTGTTTGATGTTCACTTGTTCCAGGGATTGCGCTTACCGAATCTGCTTCAGCTTGTCCTTGTCGTTTTATGTACATATTATGTAATGATTGTTGTCGTTTATAAGAACGGTATCCTGATACAGCAGTAAGCTCTAGTCCTTGTTCTTTTGCTGCATGGAACATTTTTTCGAGAGCTGCACCAGCATCTTTACGAAGTAATGTTTTCTCTTTATCTTTTGGATATGCAAATGGAACGTCTGGTCTTATAAGATCGTCTGGTGTATAGCCATCTGGTAATTTACGATGTTTATTTACTAATACAAGAGGTGAATCTGGATTTGTAACAAGAGAGAAATTCTCATCTATTTTTTTAGCAGTATGAGTTGCTTTTGGGAATGTTGGAATCTCTTCTTTTGGATGTTCAATATGTTTTTGTGTTTCGACAGCTTTCGCTTCATTTTGTAATGGTGATTTTGAGCTGAAATAAGCGAAGGATGTAATACCGATTACAATCGTAGTGGCAGAAATAACAATTACCTTTTTCATAACGCTGTGTAATCTCAGTCCTTTCTTATAATTTTTCTAGTATGTTAATTATAAGTCTAGTTTCTATAAAAAGAAATATAAGAGTCGTAACGTAATAGAATTGCAAAGAAAATGTCAAAAAATGTTTGATTTTGTTGAATTATATATGTAACATTCAGATATATGTATGATTAGATTAGGATAAAATAGTAAAAGGATGGCATAGGCCATCCTTTTACTATTTTACTTCGAATGATTTTAAGTTATCACGACGAATTTTATCTTTTTCTGCATCAGATTTTTTGAAGTTGTAATCATATAGAGAACCTTCCCAATCACCGTACATTGGATTAGGGAAAATGATGAATTTCTCGCCAAATTGTGCTTTTGTTTCTTCAACTGTTTGATTGCGATCTTTTACAGATTTCCCATCAAATCCAGTGAAGTCAGATAAGTTATCACCGAAGAATAGGACGATATCGTGTGATTGTGAAACAAGTTCACGACGTTTTTCTTTCCCTTTTTCTTTCGGATCTTGTAGTAAAATATGTTCTTTCGTTGCTTGCGGAGCACCAACGCGCTCAAGATTTTTAATTGTTGCATCTAATTGATTTGTTTTACGGTTTGAAATGTAGTAGATATCTACACCTTTAGACTCCGTATATTTTAAGAAGTCAATTGCACCAGGAAGAGCTTCCGCTTCTGCTTTATTAATCCACTCATCCCATTTATAAGGATAGCCCTTTCCTTCTTTCACAGTCATCGCTTGGTGAGGGCTGTTATCTAAAACGGTTTCATCTAAATCTAGTACAATTGCTGGTTTTTTACTTGTCCCTTTTGCAAGAGCAGCATCGAGTTTTAATTGTCCGATGTTATAGCCTTGATAATACAAAGCTTTTGTTTCACCAGCTGTTTGATACCATAGATCAGCCATTAGCTGTTGATCTGTTAATTTTACTTTTTCTTCTTTTGCTACAGTTTTTTCAGCTGTTCCTGAACATGCTACAAGTGATGTAGAAAGAACTGCTACAGATAATAATGTGGTAATGCCTCTTTTCATTTTCATATGTATCCTCCTTGATGTAACTAAATTCTTTAATATTATATATTAAAATATAATATTTTTTATACCTTTTTTATGAACTTTTGTATATTGTCTTTTGTATATATAGTAGTGTGCCCTATATTAGAAAGATGAACAAAATGATAATGAGTTATTTGACTTACTTTATTGTCAAAATGACAATTATAATTGACAAACTCCGTTCTGTTATTTACAATTTTAACTAAATGAAACAAATGATGGATTAGAGATGATGGTACATATAAGAGAATGAAATATAATACTATATTTTATTTCAAACAATCATAGTCTTTAAGAGAGTACGAATGATATTAAAGGGGAGGCTTTATACTTTGAGTTTACAAATTCAAAACTTAACAAAAACATTTGGAGAATCAAAGGCAGTTAACGGTTTGCAAATCTCGTTACCAAAAGGTGAAGTGTTAGGTTTACTTGGCCGAAATGGTGCAGGGAAAACAACGACAATTAAAATGCTTCTTGGGTTATTAACGCCTAATGAAGGTTCTATTACGTGGGATGGAAAAACATTTGGTAATAGTGGGGTAACAATTGGATATTTGCCAGAGGAAAGAGGATTATATACAAAAAGTAGGGTAATAGATCAACTGCGATATTTTGGTAGATTAGAAGGAATGACGAAGAAAGAAGTCGATCTTGCAATCGATCACTGGTTAGAACGATTAGCAATCCCAGAATATAAATTTAAAACGGCAGGAGAGCTTTCAAAAGGGAATCAACAAAAAATCCAATTAATTGCGGCCCTTCTTCATAATCCAGAACTACTTATTTTAGATGAACCATTTAGCGGACTTGATCCAGTTAATGCTGGAATGCTAGCTAGTATTATTGAAGAACAAGTACAGAGCGGAAAGACGATTATTTTATCAAGTCATCGTATGGAACAAGTAGAGGCTTTTTGCCAACATGTATGTATTTTGAAAAAAGGTGAAGCAGTCGTAGAAGGACAGCTAAGTGATATTAAGAAAGAATACGGTTTTCGTAATTTAACTATTGAAGATACAGCAGAGAATGAAAAGGGATTAGAAGCTATACATGTTCCGTATGAAAAACAACAAGGCCTTCTTTATGTAAAAGTACAAGACGATGCAGAAGCTCTAAAGATTTTGCAACAATTGCAAGAGCAAGGTGTAAGCTTAAGGCAATTTAAAATGCTAGAGCCGACGCTAAACGAAATATTTGTAGAAAGGGCGAAATAACAATGCGTAAATTTTCTCATGTATTTTCATTTTATTTCAGGGAAGCATTTTTTTCTAAAAAATCATTGATTACGAGTGCGATTTTATTTTTAGTTGTGTTTGGAATCTTTGCATTTAACCATTTCACTTCTGATGGAGATAAAAGTAAGGAGAAAGATAAGATTGCAGTTGTAGTAGAAAGTTCTACATATAAAATACAAAAAGAAGAGTTAAATAAGTTATTGCCATCAGCAAAAATAACGGTTGGTTCAAAGGGTGATTTTGATAAATTCCATAAACAAGTAGAAGAAGGAGATTTAGATGGTTTATTCCATGTGAAAGAAAAGAATGGAGTTCCAGAGGTTACGTATATGTTTAATGGGTTCCCTAGTGAAACAACTTCTACAATTATGGCTAGTTATTTAAAGGAGCAATATACGGCAGTAACGGTTGCTAAACATAATGTTTCACCGGAAATTGCACAACAATTGCAAACAGAAATTTCCGTGAAACAAGAAGCGATAAAAGATCGTTCTGCCTCTTTCGGAATTGCATATTTCTTTACATTCGCTTTGTATATGTTCATTGTTGCGTTCGGAAGCACAATTGCGATGAATATTGCTTCTGAAAAAGCTTCTCGCGTTATGGAAGTCATGATTCCGAAAGTAAAACCTCTTACTATGATGTATGCAAAAATTTTGGCAGTTGTTTCAACGGCGTTATTACAACTTGTTATATTGGCATGTGGTTACCTTGTTCCTTGTGTACTAGGCTGGGTAGATTTAGAAAGTGGTTCATTATTTGGATTGCCAATTGATTTTACAAAGCTAGATGCACAAGTTATCAGTATGTTCCTAATTTATTTTGTTACAGGATATTTCCTTTATGCGATGATGTATGCAGCTGCTGGTGCGGTTGTTTCTAAGACTGAGGATTTACAAGGTGTAATGTTCCCGGTGTCGATTTTAATAATGGCAGCATTATTCATTAGTATGAAATCATTAAGTGATCCAAATAGTACTATTGTTGTTGTAAGTTCGTATGTTCCGTTCTTTACACCGATGGTCACATTCTCGCGCATTGTAGCTGGTGAGGCGGGGATGTTAGAAATTACGATAACACTTGCGATTCTTTTGGCGACGATTGGTATATTAAGTGCTGTTACGAGTCGTATTTATGTAAATGGTGTAATGAATTACTCAGACAAAGTGAAATTTAAAGATTTAGCGAAATTTATTAAACGTCAATAATAGGAAAAAGCATGATTTTCTTGTGAAATCATGCTTTTTCTTTATGTATAAATTAAAAATAGTATATAATAATAAGAGTTGTCTTTTAATAGAATGAATAAAAAGGAGGGTGTGCAGATGGGAATTAGTAGCCGTTTTACAGTAGGTGTTCATATGTTAACGTTACTTGCGATAGATCGAAACTCTCGCTGTACCTCTGAATGGATTGCTGGCAGTGTGAATACAAACCCAGTTGTGATTCGCCGCATTACAGGAATGTTAAAAAGAGCAGGTCTAGTGGATGTACAAGCAGGGAAAGGTGGTACATCACTTGCTCGTGATTTAGATGAGATTACATTACTTGATGTATATAAAGCAGTGGAAGTAGTAGAAGAAGGACATCTATTTTCTTTCCATGAGAATCCAAATATTGAATGTCCAGTAGGTGCGAATATTCAATCGGTATTAGAAATTATATTAATGCAAGCGCAAGAAGCGATGGAAAGCGTACTTGCGAATGTAACAGTTCAGCAACTTGTTACAAATTTACAATCAAAAATTAAAAAGTAAAAAAAGCGAGCCTCGTATAAGTGGGCTCGCTTCTTTTACTTTCAGAAAGATCGAAGATTCTATTTTTCAGTATTTAATACAAATTTCCCTACAATGGCAGCAACGATACCACCAAGAATTGGTGCAACAATAAATACCCACAATTGAGATACAGCTTCTCCGCCAGCAAATAAAGCTGGTGCTAGGCTACGTGCAGGGTTAACAGAAGTGCCTGTTAATGGAATACCTAATAAGTGAACTAATACCAGTGTAAAGCCAATTACTAATCCAGCTAATTGTGCGTTTCCCTTTTTACCTGTTACTACAATAATTACTAAAATAAAGACGAATGTTAAAACAAATTCAACTAAGAAAGATCCTGACAAACCAAAATTTCCAAAAGCATTTTGTCCTAAGTTATCTAAAGACATATTAGAAGATTTTAAAATTGTCACTAATGTTGCAGTTCCTAATAAACCACCTAAAACTTGAGCTAATAAATAGTAGCTAAGTTCCATAGCATTCATTCGTTTGTTTACAAACATGGCAATTGATACTGCCGGGTTTACATGACATCCAGAAATTGTTCCAATGCTATATGCCATAGCAACAATTGATAATCCGAAAGCCATTGCAATTCCTAAAGTTCCAATTCCTTCAATTCCGCCGCCTAAAACAGCTGTTCCAGTTCCAAATAATACAAGTACAAAAGTACCAATAAATTCAGCGATTCCTTTTTTTAACATAATTTTCCTCCTCATGTACACATGAATCGTAGTATAGCATAAAATTAGGTGCTTTTAAGTATAAATGGAAAATGAAATATTATTCTGATAAAAAAATAGGGAAGGATTATACAATTTTGATCAAATAAAAAACATGATTCTCAAAGAATAATCATGTTTTTTATTTATGCAGTGTTTTCATTTGTTATGCTGTTTTCTTTCGTTTAGTAACTGGAATAGATCGATTCAAAATGCTATTTGTGATCATTCCAGCTATAATGATAATCATCCCAATAAGTGAGAGTCCGATAGGGAATGAACCATTTAAGAAAAGCATTTCACCAAGAACAGTAAATACCATAGTTCCGGCTTGCGTTGCTTCTACAGCACCTAATAAGGAAAGGTTATCTTTCGCTAAATCTGTTGCAAAGAAAAATGTCATTGTGGCGATAACACCAGAACATAATGCTAATAAAAATCCTTGAAGCATTTGACCGGATGTTGGAATGCCTGTTGCCCCAAAACCATATATTGCAAGAATAATTGCTATAGGCAGGCTGCCGATTGCCATTCCTAATACACGCTGGAAAGTATCAAGGCGTCCTCCTACAACTTCCATCATTTTTCGATTGCCGAATGGATATAAGAAAGCTGCAAGAACAACAGGAAGAAAACCAGATATAAATTGAGTGGCTGTAATATGCCCAGCTTCTGTTGCTTGCATACAAATTACACCAATTAAAATGAAAAGTGATACGTATAAACTGCGAAGTGGGATTTTTCCGCGTACGCGTTTTGTACCTGTTTTTGTTTCAATCGTAATAAAAAATAATGGCGATAGTAGCAAGCCAGCGAGTATTGTAACTTGCCAAGTTCCTGCAACAAGCCAAGCTGGAGAAAAGACAGCAGCAAAGCTTAATAAAGAATAAAAGCCGATCCCTGCTAAAGATCCCCATCCTAGCCATGCAAAGGGATGTTTTCGCATTTCTGACCATAAGGGCCAAAGGTTTTTGCGAAATAAAACGATAAGGAATAAAATAGGGAGAGCGAATAAAAAGCGAAAAGAAGCAGTCCAAGCCCAGCTTGTTCCAGATACATTCATTGCTCTGTTAATAATGAATGTTGCAGAGAAAAAGGCGGATGATAAAATACCTAATAATATTGCGCGCATGATACGTAAGCGCTCCTTTCGAGATTCGAAACATTTATGTATATTATAATATACTTAAAATTAATTAAAGTAAACTATTTTATACTTAGAGGTGATTTTGTTACTATGAAAGAAAAAGAGGATATGCAAACAAAAGAAGTCATTCAGCAAGTTGGTCAGTTATTAAGACAAATTCGTAATGAACAAAAACTGAGTTTAGAAGAATTGGCGCAAAAAACAGGGGTTAGTAAATTAACATTAGGAAAAATCGAAAGAGGTGAAACGAATCCAACATTAGCCGTCATTTGGAAAATTACGAAGGGGCTGTCAATTCCATTGTCGAGGTTAATGGTAGTTGGAGAACCAGTAGCGATTGCTCGCTGTGGAGAAGGATTTGCGGTAGACGTAGGACAGGCATGGCGGTTAGAGACAATGTTCCGGTATACGAAAGAAACGGGCATGGAGATGCATCGTGCTTGTTTAAGACCGCAAAGTATGTATGAGCCAGAGTCTCACCATGAAGGGGCGATTGAACTTGTTACAGTTATGAAAGGACAAGTTGTTATTCAAGTTGAAAATGATGTATATGAATTAAATGAATTTGATTCGATTCAGTTTGAAGCGAATAAGAAGCATAGTTATAAAAATGCTGGAGATGAAATAGCTGTTTTGCATTTAACGATGAAGTATTCTTCTTAGCTATAAAAAAGAGCGCTTGCAATAAAGCGCTCTTTTTTTATAGATTTTAACTGTATTTTTGATAAAATACAGTTAAGTTGGAATATTCTGAAAAATAAACTGAGTAGGATAAGGGATGAGGCGAATGACGAAATTTAGATTATGGAGATTGGTGCAACAAATTCGAACAAGCCTTCGTTTAAAGTTATTAACATGTTTTTTAGTGGTCGCACTTATTCCGCTCATGTTGTTTAGTTGGATGTCATATGAAAAGTCATCCAATCTTGTAAATGAACAGTTTGGGGATTATGGAAAGTTTGCTATATCGCAGCTTCAAACTCAAATTGAATTAACATTAAGCCATATGCATTTAATTGCTAGTGATATTCAAGAATATTTATCAGACCCGACATTAATTGTTTTAAAAAAAGAAGCACCGAAATCGTATTCGGAATTTATTATTGAGAAAAATTTTGAAAGGTTTTTAGAAGCGCATAAAACAGCACAAACGAAGGGGATCTTTTTAATTACACCTAGCGGTTATTATTATGGAGATCGGTATTTAGATGTGCAGAAACTAAAACAAGAAAAATTTTGGGAAGAACAAGGGAATTTATCACAAGGGTATTGGAATGGGATCTATGTTCCGAATCATTACTCTGCACTTGATAAAAGCAAAGTAATTGGATTACTTGTTCCAGTTAAAACATCATTCGGTAGCTTGAAAGATAGCCGAATATTAGTGGAAACAGATGCGACGGATTTATTTAAGTTTATTGATTCATTAGAAACAGATTTGCATGCATTGATTACCATTCGTGATGAAAAAAAACAGGTGATTTATACGACGGATGAAAATTATAAAAAAAACAAGGATGATATCATTTGGGAAAAGCCAATTCCATCAAATAAATGGAGTCTAGAAATTATTATTCCAGAAAAAGAATTTTATCAATCTTCTACAATTATTTTGTTTGTTACATTAATTGGAATTGTTGTATCACTGTGCTTAGCTTTTATGCTGGCATTTTTAATCTCGGCTAAGTTAACGGAAAATATCACGAATTTGGATCATGCAATATCTCAAGTAAGTAAAGGAGATTTTTATACAAATATACCAGTAAATTCACAAGATGAAGTAGGGAGTTTAACTGTGAATTTTAATAAAATGGTTGTTAAAATTAAATCATTAGTAGAAGAAATATATCAGAAAGAAAAGTTGAAAAAAGAAGCTGAGCTCAAGGCAATTCATTATCAAATTAATCCGCACTTGCTATTTAATACATTAAATTCTATTCAATGGAAAGCAAAGCTTCAGGGGGCAAGTGATGTAAGTGAAATGATTTATCATCTTGTTGCTGTGTTAGAAGGGAATTTAAATTTTGCGAATGATCTTGTCACACTCCAAAGTGAACTAACCATTATTGAGCACTATTTAAAGGTACAGGAGATTCGATTTGGAAATCATTTTTCTTATACGCAAAATGTCTCGTCTTCTATGAAAGGGGAACATATTCCAAGAATGTCGCTTCAGCCTATATTTGAAAACATATTTTTTCATGCTTTCGACGATGGACATGGAGCTATTACATTATCTGCATTTGAAAAGGATAATGGTGACTTATGTATACATATTACCGATGATGGTCGTGGTATTTCTGATAGGCGGAAACGGGATTTATTACAAGAGCCGTCTGCAGAACAAAGAGGGGGGCTTGGATTATATAATATCGATCAAAAATTCAAATTACATTTTGGGCTAGAGTACGGATTAACGATTCAATCAGAAGAAAAGAAAGGAACTATAGTTCAGATTCTTTGGCCAAAGGGAGGGATACAGAAGTGAAACGTATTAAAGTGCTCATTGCGGATGACGAGACGATTGTTCGAAGGGGATTGAAGATGGCGGTAGATTGGTCGGCGTATAATATGGAAGTAGTAGCGGATGTGCCAAATGGTGAGAGAGGATGGGAGGAGTTTGTACAGCATGAGCCAGAAGTGGTTATTACAGATATTGTTATGCCTGTTGTAAATGGAATTGAGTTTGTGAAAAAGATTAAACAACATGCTCCGAAAACAAAGGTATTATTATTAAGTTGTCATCGTGATTTTGAATATGCGCAAGAAGGAATTAAACTGGGGGTTTCAGGTTATTTATTGAAAACATCGTTTCATGATGAGGAGCTGGATCAATATTTACGAGCATTTCAAAAAGAGTTAATGATTCATAGGGAAGCGGAAGGGATTGAACAGCAAAAATTCCTCTTTTACGAAGATTTTTTTCAATGGTTATGTGGTTTTCAAAATCAGTTTCAAGAAGTACTTGTGGATTTATTTCGTAATGAATGGAAATGGATGAACGATGGGTATTATGCTTGTTTTATAAGATCGGAATCGAGATTACATCTCATATTACAAGATATTGATCAAAAGATACCAAGTCCACATGTGAAGATCTTATGTGGAAAGGAGCAATGTTTCTTATTTCTTAATGAAAACTATAAGGAAATGATGGAGCAAATGTTTATGGATGTAAAGAGTACATACGAAGAGCTATATTGGATTACATCAGGGGAGCTGTTCAGTATAGAGCAATGGATCGATTCGGTTAAATCGATGAAGCAATTTGCAGAACTTGAGATTAAGTATAAAGTAACGATTAACAATTGGCCAAAAACAATTAAAGAGGCTATTTTGTATACAATGAATCATTTATCAGAGCCAATTGTTGTTTCAGAAGTGGCAGAGATGGTGGGGTTAAGCAGGAGCCATTTTAGTATGCTTTTTAAAAAGATAATAGGTGAAAGTTTTCATTCTTTTACAGAACGAAGAAAACTTGAACTTGCCATGCAAATGCTTCAAACAACCTCACTTACGATTCAAGAGGTAGCGGAGCATATTGGTATTTCAAATAGTAAATATTTTAGTAAATGGTTTAAAAAGTGTACAGGAACAACGCCATCAGAATATCGAGACAAACAATGTGAAACTTTATATAAAACAAATTGACACCATACTTTTATTGAACGAACAATTTGATAACAAAAATCGAACAAATCGATGTTTTTAACCGCTTTCATAAAAGGTAAAATGAAAGCGGTTGAATTATTTATTCTGAAAAATCAGAAATAAAAAAGCTTTTTGGAGAAGGGGAGTGTGTGCAGTGAGAAAAATGGTACATGTATGTCTTAGTTTTATGCTCGTACTTATTGTTTTTTTAGCTGGTTGTAGCTCAAATGAGACTACAAGTAAAAAATCATCAAAGGATGATGAAAAGAAACAAACATCAAATGATGGAACAGTTTTGCGATTTGCAACTTGGGATGCTGGAAAGAATTTAAAGATTCAGCAGCAAATTGCAAAGAAATTTGAAGAGAAGAATCCGGGAGTAAAAGTACAGGTGGAGGCTTATGGTGATGGTTTTGATCAAAAGCTCGCAGCATCTTTCGGGGCGAAAAACCCACCGGATGTTATGTATATGTGGAATTTCCCAGCTTACTATAAATCTCTTGAGCCTTTAGATGAACTGGCAAAGAAAGATCCAGATATGAAATTAGATGACTTTTATCAAGGGCTATTTAACTACTCTAGTATTGACGGGAAATTATATGGTATGCCAGCAGGGTTTACAACGCGGGTTATATATTACAATAAAAAGTTATTTGATAAAGCGAATATTCCATACCCGAAAGATGGATGGACTTGGGATGAGTTTGTAGGCACTGCGAAAAAGTTAACAGATGCAAGCAATAAACAATATGGCTTTGCTTTACGACCTGAACCAGATACGTATGATTTACAAGGGTTTATTTGGAGTAACGGTAGTAGTTTTGTAAGTGAAGATGGAAAACAAATAAAAGGACATATGAACAGTCCAGAAACAATTGAAGTTATGAAATCTTTCCAAAGTATGCTAAAGGATAAAACGGCTGTATTAGTAGGTGGAAAAAATCAACAGAGCGGTGATGATATTTTTAAAGCTGGGAAGTTAGCGATGTGGGAGAGTGGAATTTGGCCATTAGAAGGATTTAAAGATGCAAAAATTGATTTTGGTACAGTAGAACCTCCTGCATTTAAAGGGAAACCAGTGAAGGGACTTGTTGGTACATCAGCTGTTTCAATTGCAAAAGATGCAAAGCATAAAGAGTTAGCTTGGGAGTTTGTTAAGTTTTATTCTTCACCAGAAGCAATTAAAATGCGAACTTCTGATTTGCCAGTTCGAATTAGTGTTGTAAAAGAATTGAAGAAAGAGGAAGATGCGAATGTTAAACCGTTCTACACAATGCTAGAACGTTCAACAAATACACCAGCATTTTTACTTAACCCAAAATGGGATGAAGTAAACCGGAATTTATCAGCGGCAATAAATGCAATTATGCTTGGGCAAGATCCAGAGCAATTATTAAATAAAGCTGTTCAAGATTCAGAGAAATATATGGATAAATAATTGTAAAAGCAAAGAGGTGTGGATGTTGAAATATGGAGTATCTATAGAAAGTGAAACGAATATAGCCATTAGGAAAAAGAAAATGAAATGGGAGAAACTCGTTCCTTATGCATTTATATTTCCATGGGTATTTGGCTTTGTAGCATTTACCCTTGGTCCTCTTTTATTTTCATTATTTATTAGTTTTTTTGACTGGCCGCTTATTGGAGAAGTTCAATTTGTTGGACTAAAAAACTATCAAGATATGTTTCTAAATGACCCGATGTTTTGGGACTCGTTATGGGTTACGGTGAAATTTGCAGCATTATTTGTTCCATTTAATTTAATTATTGCCCTATTTTTAGCGATTTTGCTAAATCAAAAGGTAAAAGGATATGCGTTTTTTCGAACATTTTTCTATTTGCCAAGCGTTATTTCTGGTGTGGCTTTAGCGATGATTTGGGCATGGGTGTATAACGGAGAGTATGGTATTTTGAATTATTTTCTATCGCTTGTTGGTATAAAAGGACCAAATTGGTTAAGTGATCCGAACTGGTCGCTAATTGCGATGGTAATTGCTAGTTTATGGGGACAAGGTACGCTTATGCTCATTTTTTTAGCAGGATTGAAAAATATCCCGCAAAACTTGTATGAGGCTGCTTCCATTGATGGAGCTGGAAAAGTGCAACAATTTTTCAAAATTACATTGCCGATGTTAACGCCGACGATTTTATTTAATTTAATTACAACAATTATCGGTGCGTTTCAACAATTAACATTAGCACTTGTATTAACCGGCGGAGGTCCATTAAAGTCCACCTATTTTTACGCGATGTATGTATATGAAAATGCATTTAAGTATTTTAAAATGGGCTACTCATCAGCGAATGCTTGGTTTATGTTTTTAATCATTTTAGGGTTAACATTACTTGTTTTTAAATCATCAGCAGCGTGGGTTTATTACGAAAATGAGATGAAGTCAAAGTAGAAAATGAATAAGGAGGATGCAGTGTGAGAACGAAGAAGCGCATACATCGAGTTGTAGTGTACGCACTATTAATAGGTTTTTCCATTTTATTTTTATTGCCCTTCTTTTGGATGATTACAACATCTGTGAAATCACCAGAAGAATTATATTTATATCCACCAAAGTGGATTCCATCTGAGTTTAAATTTAGTAATTTTGCAAAGGCGTGGACGAGTCAACCATTTAATACTTTTTTATGGAATTCAATTGTTGTAACAGTATTTTCAACAATCGGACAGTTAATATCATCTTCTTTAGTAGCATACGGTTTTGCACGTTTTAAATTTAAAGGACGGGATATTTTGTTCATGATTGTGCTAGCGACGATGATGATTCCGTGGGAAGTAACGATGATTCCGCTTTATATGGAATTTAATGCTCTCGGCTGGATTAATACGTTAAAATCTTTAATTATTCCATCTTGGTTTGGCGGTGCGTTTTTTATCTTTTTAATGAGACAATTTATTATGTCTGTTCCAAAGGAGCTAGATGAGGCTGCAAGGATGGATGGTGCGAACGCTTTTCAAGTTTACTACCGTATTTATTTACCGATTATGAAACCGATTTTAATTCTTGTTGCTGTTTTTAATATTTTAGGATGTTGGAACGATTATCTAGGACCGCTTATTTTCTTAAATGACCAAAGCAAATATACATTAACGCTAGGCTTAGCACAGTTTAAAGGTATGTTTGGCGTTGATATGGAAGGGATTATGGCGGTGACATTGTTAATTAGTATTGTACCTCTTGCACTCTTCTTTTTCGCACAACGCTATATTGTGGAAGAGTCGGGGCATACGGGCCTTAAATAATAGAGCGTAGAAATGATGTGACAAAGTGAATGCAAAAAGGAGGATCGATATGGGATATAACATGTTAGAGGACTTAGAAAATGTTCAAGTAACAGGGCGGAATCGCATGGAGGGAAGAGCACATTTTATTCCATTTCAAACTGAACAAGCGGCTCTATCTTTTACGCGTGAAAGCTCTTCTTATTACAAATTGCTGAATGGAATGTGGAAGTTTTTGTACTTAGAATCCCCAAAGCAACTTCCAGAGAATTTTTTCATAAGTGAATTTGATTGTAGTGAATGGGATACGATTCATGTACCTGGGCATTGGCAATTGCAAGGATACGGAAAGCCGCATTATACCGATTTATATTATCCGTTTCCGGTTCAGCCACCCCATGTTCCATTTGAAAATCAAGTGGGTTGTTATAAAAATGAATTTTATATACCAGAAAGTTGGAACGGAGGATGTATTCGTATTCGATTTGAAGGTGTGGATAGTGCCTTTCATTTATGGATAAATGGAGAAGAAGTGGGATATAGCCAAGGAAGTCGTTTGACGGCAGAGTTTGAGATTACATCGTTTGTTCATGCCGGAAAGAATACGATGACAGTATGTGTGTATAGATGGTGTGATGGATCATATATAGAAGATCAAGATATGTGGTGGCTAAGTGGTATTTTTCGTGATGTGTACATTGTGCATGAACCTGCTGTACATATTTATGATATGACGTTATGTACAACGCTTGATGAAAATTATGAAAATGGTGTATTACAACTAAGTACAAAGATTTGCAACGAACAATTACTGAATAAAAATTATGTACTAGAGTATAAGTTTTGTAATAAGAATGGGGAAGTATTAGATCAACATACATCGTATTTGGACTTACAGGGGAAAAGGGTTATAGATGATACACATTCGTTTTCTGTCAAAAAGCCGCAGAAATGGTCCGCAGAAGACCCGTATTTGTATATTGTATTGTTCACGATTCGAAACGAAAATAGTGAAGTTGTAGAAGTGATTTCACAGAAGATCGGTTTCCGGATGATTGAGATGAAGGATAGAAATCTTCTTGTCAATGGTATTCCCATTATATTTAAAGGGGTGAATCGTCACGATCACGACCCGGATACAGGAAGATATGTCACATATGAAACAATGAAACAAGATGTAATGCTTATGAAACAGCATAATATTAATGCGGTGCGAACAGCACATTATCCGAATGATCCACGTTTTTATGATCTATGCGATGAATATGGTTTATATGTAATTGATGAGGCTGATTTGGAATGCCATGGATTTGAGTTAATTGGTAATGCAAACGTATTAAGTGATGATCCTGAATGGGAAAATGCTTATGTAGATCGTGTGGAACGTATGGTGCGTCGAGATCGCAATCATTCTTCAATTATTATGTGGTCACTCGGAAATGAATCTGGGTTCGGTTGTAATTTTATTGCAATGGCGAATAAGTGTAGGGAATTGGACCAATCAAGAATCATTCATTACGAAGGGGATCGAGAAACGAAAGTCGCTGATATTTTTAGTACAATGTATTCTTCAGTCGAAAAGATTATTGGTTATGCAGAAGAAGAAAAGTGGGAAAAACCTCATATTTTATGTGAGTATGCTCATGCGATGGGAAATGGACCAGGCGGATTAAAAGAATATTGGGAAGCGATTTATAGTCATAAAAGATTACAAGGTGGCTTTGTTTGGGAATGGATTGATCACGGATTACGTCAAGTGAATGAAAATGGAGAAGAGTACTTTGCATATGGAGGTAACTTTGGAGATACTCCGCATAATAGTAATTTCTGCATTGATGGACTACTCTTGCCAGATCGAACGCCATCGCCAGCTTTGTTGCAATATAAGAAAATAATTGAACCTATTAAAGTAGGAGAGATAGACATACGAAGTGGTAGGATTTCGATACAAAATATATATGATTTTCGTTCATTGAAAGGCTATCGTGTGCAGTGGACTGTCAAAAAAGAAGGAAAAGTAATTGCGAGTGATTCTATAGATGCCCCGCCTTTGTTACCGAAAGAGAGTTGTGAGATTCAGTTGCTCTTTAAAGATGAAATAGCCCTTCACACAGAGGAGGATTGCTATGTAACAGTATCGATTGTATTAGGAGCAGATACAAATTGGGGAGTAGCAGGACATGAAATAGCTTGGGAACAATTTTGTATTCCAGCTCTGAAAAAGATAAGAAGAAAAAGAGATTCGAAGTTATATGAGCCAGTAACTTTACATGAAACAAAGGAGGAAATTCGTGTTGCTGGTGAAAGTTTTGCAATTTCTTTTCACCCTGTAACAGGGCGTATAAAAGACTGGACCTTTAAAGGGCAATCACTTATGGAAGAAGGGCCTGAATTAAATATTTGGCGGGCAACAATTGATAATGATATGTATGTAGTTGAAAAATGGAAAGAACAATATGTACACCTTGTGAAACATGACGTAGCGAGTATAGAAGCTGTACAACTTGAAAATGGAAATGTTGAAGTTGTTGTGAAAGGATTTATTTCCCCGCTTGTCGTGAATTGGAAAATTGCTTTTACTTATACGTATGAAATTGAAAGAAGCGGAGCTATGAAAATAGAGACAAAGTTAAATCCAAGCGGTACTTTACCAGAGATGCTTCCGCGAATTGGGCTCGAAATGCGTCTGCCAAAACAATATCAAAATGTAAGTTGGTTTGGACGTGGACCAGGAGAATCATATGTGGATAGTAAAGAAGCCAACAAAATAGATTTGTATGAAATGACTGTAAAAGATTTATTTTTCCCGTATGTTTTTCCGCAAGAGACGGGAAATCGAACAGATGTAAAGTGGGTTTCGTTATATGATCAATATCATGTTGGATTTGTTGCGCATAGTACGCAAGATTTTAATTTTAGCGCCTTGCCTTACACGACAGAAGATTTAGAGAAAGCAGAGCATTTATATGAATTACAAGAAAGGGAGTTTGTTACATTCCATCTAGATTATAAGCAAAATGGTTTAGGAAGCGCGAGTTGTGGGCCAGCTCAGCTTCCGGAGTATCAGTTGAAGCCGGAGCCGTGCCAGTTTGAAGTGTACATTGTTCCTTTTAATGGGGATCATAAACGAGCTTTTGAGATCGTAAAAGAATCTTAAATTACAAGAGAGCCCTTCTATTGCTAGGGCTCTTTCCTAGGGGGATATAAATGTTTGATTTACAACAAGTTCCATTTAGTCGGTACGGTTCTTTTTTAGTTATTTCTTTAAACTATGATAACGGATTATTGATTCGAAACATTCGCGGTGGTGACGACGATTTTGGTGAAGTGTTTAAAATAGAGGTATTAAATCGGAAAGGAGAGGTTTTACCGTGTGAAACAAAGATGTCGCCATCTTTACTAACGCTCCAAACTGTAGAAGGTGATGTGAAGATTTGTTTCTCTCATTCTGATACAATTCGTTTTTATTCGGATCGATTGCAGCTACGTTTTATTGGGATTACAAGTTCGTATGATTACTGTATTCCAAGTGCACAAGGTGGATGGGAAATTAATAGCTTTTCAAAAGAAATGAGATTTCATTTATCTGCTATAGAAGGGGTTATGCATATGGATGCCCCGTTTGAAGAACTTCGTTGTAAACATATTATTGTTGATATTTATGCGCAAGATGAAGAATCAGGGATTGATGTGGAACTAACGGAATACAAAACAGTATTGCAGAAGCCGAAGGAGACTAAGACATTCGCGGAGGCGGTGGATGCTGCTGAAGCGGATTTTGTAAATTGGTTACGTCATACATTGGCTGTCCCGAAAGACTTATTGAAAGGAAGAGAGTTAGCGGCTTATATTACATGGTCTTGTATGGTAGAAGCGGAAGGGTATTTACCGAGAAAAGCGATGTATATGTCAAAAAACTGGATGACAAATATATGGAGTTGGGATCATTGTTTTAATGCGATGGCATTAGCGATGCATCAGCCGACAGTGGCGTGGGATCAATTTATGATTTTTTTTGATAAGCAAGATGAGTGCGGTGTATTACCGGATTATATTAACGATAAAAGTGGGCTATGGAATTGCTGTAAACCACCTATTCATGGGTGGACGCTGAAATGGATGATGGAACATACAGATTTTATAACAGAAGAGCATTTACAAGAAGTGTATGAACCGTTATGCAAATGGACGGATTGGTGGTTTACATATCGAGATGATGATGGGGATGGGGTTCCTCAATATAATCATGGGAATGATAGCGGTTGGGATAATAGTACGATTTTTCACCGTGGTGCCCCTATTGAGAGTCCGGACTTAAGCTCATTTCTTATTTTACAAATGGAGGTATTATCGGAGATCGCAGAGAAGCTTGGATTTGAAGAAGAAGCAAAGCGATGGGAAGCGCGAGCAAATACAACGCTCAATCGTATGATTCAACATTGTTGGAGAGAAAAGCGTTTTATTGCCCCGCAATCTGGGAATCATTCATATGAAGTATCAGATAGTCTTGTGTTATATATTCCTCTCATTTTAGGAAAAAGGTTACCTGAAGAAATCATTGAAAGCTTACTTGCAGAATTGAAAAAAGAAAATCACTTTTTGACAAAGTATGGTTTTGCAACAGAGAGTATAAGGAGTCCATATTATCGTGATGATGGATATTGGCGCGGGCCAATTTGGGCACCGACAACATTTATTATGACTGAGGCTTTACAAGCAGTTGGCAAAAATGAATTTGCAAAGGATATTGCTGTTCGTTTTTGTAGGATGGCAAATAAAAGTGGGATGGCTGAAAATTTTCATGTACAAACCGGGCAAGGATTGCGTGATTTAGCGTTTACATGGACTTCTAGTGTGTTTCTTATTTTAGCAAATAAGTATTTGTTAACACAAAAAGAAAGTATGCTCTATCAAAAAGTGACAAGATGAAAGAAAGGCACCGATTGGGCACCGGTGCCTTTTTAGTAAGAACGTGGCATAAGCAACAAACAAACAAGATAGACTAAAAAACCTGTTCCGAAGCATAGAATCGCAATAACCCAAAGTATGCGAATCATACTAACGCTTATATCAAAATATTCTCCTAAACCACCGCATACACCAAATAAAACTTTATCAGTTTCAGATCTACGTAACTTTTTTTCCATTATAAACCCCTCTCCTTTTTAATCACCATTTTGTTTCTTTTATGTATTGGTGATTCTTTATACTTTTATCTTACATGGAAAAGAATATGTAAACTATCGAATTATATTACATTTTTCTGAAAGAAGATTACAGTTTTGTAAGGCAGTTGTACACATAAAAGAAAGGAGAGGATAGCCTCCTTTCTTTTATGTGTATATTGCTTTTATTTTCGGAAACGGTAAGGAACCGTTGTGACTATAACATTTTTCTTATATAGAAGATAGACACGTAGTAATACACTCGATTGGTTGTGTAAAAAGTTATGCCAGTTCTTTTTTGTAATAAATTGCGGAATTAAAACGGTAACGAAACGATTCTTTTCTTGCGCCTTATGCTGAATAATTGTAATTAATTTTGCGATAGGACGCATTAAGCTTCGGTAAGATGAGATAAAGGTAACGAGACGAATATTCGGTTGCCATTCTTTCCATTTTTCCTGCATACGTAGTTCGCTTTCTTTATCAAAAGCTACATACACAGCGATAACTTGATCGCTAATTGTTTCTGCGTAATTGATGGATTGTTCGACTACTTTTGTAATACCAGCGATGGGAACAATTACGACGTTACCAGTTACTTTTTCAGGAATTTCATTAAAATTGATGCGCAACTGTTCTCCTACTGCAACATAGTGATTGTGGATGCGATGAAAGATGAAAACAATGATAGGTAAAAAGATAAGAATGGACCATACTTGCGCAAATTTTGTAATGAAAAAAATGAGAAGCACAGTTAATGAAATAAGAGCGCCTAATAAGTTTGTTAGTAACTTAGGCATCCATCCTTTTGGCTTTTCTCGTAACCATTTTATAATCATACCTGTTTGTGACAATGTAAAAGGAATGAATACCCCGACAGCATACAACGGGATTAATTGTTCGGTTTTACCTTGGAATGCAACGATTAAAAGCATGGAACTAATACCTAACGTAATGATTCCATTTGAATACCCTAAGCGATCTCCACGCATTAAATACATACGCGGCATATATTTATCTGATGCTAAATTAAATGCTAAAAGTGGAAATGCTGAAAAACCTGTGTTTGCAGCTAGTACTAAAATAAGCGCAGTTGTTCCTTGAATAAAGTAGTATACAAAATTCCTTCCAAATATATTTGAAGCAATTTGGGACACGACAGTGTCATTATGTTTCGGAGCAATTCCATACCAATAGGCTAAAAATGTAATACCCGTAAATAAAATAGCAAGAATCGTCCCCATGATAACTAATGTTTTTGCTGCATTTTTTGCAGCCGGTTCTTTAAAATTTGGAATTGCATTGGAAATTGCTTCTACCCCTGTTAAAGCGGAACAACCAGATGAAAAAGCCTTCAACAAGAAGAAGAGTGTAATGCCAGGCACGACTGTTCCAATCGGTGTATGTAAATGAGCGGGAGCTTGCCCAGAAAAAATTTTAAAAACACCAGCAATAATTAAAATAACAAGTGCAAAGGCAAAGAGATAGACAGGATAAGCTAGAATCGATGCTGACTCCGTTACGCCTCTTAGATTCAAAATTGTAATAAATAAAACAAGTATGACCGCGATTGGAACGGTGTATGTGTGCAAAGCCGGAAAAGCAGATGTAATAGCATCGGTTCCAGCTGAAACACTTACAGCTACAGTAAGGATATAATCAACAAGTAATGATCCTCCTGCAATAAGCCCAGCATTTGTGCCTAAGTTTGTTTTGGAAACAACATAAGCACCTCCGCCATGCGGATAAGAAAAAATAATTTGTCGGTATGATAAAATGAGCGCTGTCAATAAGATTAAAACGCCAATTGCGATCGGGATGGAATACCAGAAAGCAATCGCTCCAAATGCAGCTAATACAATTAAAATTTGTTCTGTTCCGTAAGCGACAGAAGAAAGGGCGTCAGAAGAAAGGATCGCGAGTGCCTTTAGTTTATTTAATTTTTGTTCCCCGAGTGCTGTTGACTTAAGTGGTCTACCGATTAAAAATCGTTTGAAGGCCGAAAACATAATGACACCACCAATACATAAAATTTTGCGTGCAAAGCGGATTGGTATGAACACATACATCCCTGTTTGGTAGTATTGGCTGTTTATTGATGAATCTTTCTGAAAAGAAAGAGGTAATAAATGGAGTTTGGGGATTTTCGCGCTTATTATTTAATAATTTTTTTGATGAATAGCGATTATTGTTTGAAAAAGATTTTTTGGAAGTTCTTACATATATATAAATCATAAATAACGTGCCGAAATTAGCCCATTTTCATTCACCACCTGCACATTTTGTTCATACAATATCTTGACTAAATAAACACCCAACTTACACATATACAGCTCTGGCTTAAGCAAGGAGGGTTATACCAGTTGAAGGAAAAAGCATATCAATCTAAACCGTTACTCACAAAGAGAGAGAGAGAAGTCTTTGAATTATTGGTTCAAGATAAAACGACGAAAGAAATTGCAAGTGAACTATTTATTAGTGAAAAAACTGTACGCAACCACATATCAAATGCAATGCAAAAGCTAGGGGTTAAAGGACGTTCGCAAGCGGTTGTTGAGCTTCTTCGTATGGGGGAACTCGAATTATAATAGGTGAAGCCGACTTTTTATAAAAGGTCGGCTATTTTTCTGTCTTGCAAATTGCGAAGAAAAGGAGCAAAATAAAAAAGTCCTGGTCTATACAGGTACATATTTGGAAATCTATTAACAGGTATATTTTGGATCTGTAAAAATCTAAAGTATGTAAGATATAATGATATGCAAAAAAATAAGATGATGAATGAGAAAACGGGTGATTATGTTGAATAGAGCAATTGGTGTCATTGATTCGGGAGTAGGGGGATTAACGGTAGCGAAAGAGTTAATTCGTCAGCTGCCAAAAGAGCGTATTATATATTTAGGAGATACAGCACGTTGTCCTTATGGCCCGCGTTCTCGCGAGGAAGTGCGTCAATTCACATGGGAAATGACAGAGTATTTATTAGCACTTGATATTAAAATGCTAGTTATTGCTTGTAATACTGCAACTGCGGTTGTACTTGAAGAGATGCAAAAACAATTAAAAATTCCAGTAGTGGGTGTGATTCATCCTGGTTCGCGTACAGCTTTAAAAGTGACGAATACGTACCATGTTGGTATTATTGGAACAATTGGAACGGTGAAAAGTGGTGCGTATGAAGATGCGTTAAAGTCCATTAATAACCGCGTTATGGTAGAAAGCTTAGCGTGTCCGCCATTTGTTGAACTTGTTGAAAGTGGAAACTTTGAGAGTGAGATGGCGTATGAGGTTGTTAGAGAAACGTTGCAACCACTGAAAAATACTGAAATTGATACGCTGATTTTAGGATGTACACATTATCCGATTCTAGGCCCAGTTATTAAGCGAGTAATGGGAGATAAGGTGCAGTTAATTAGTTCTGGGGATGAAACAGCTCGTGAAGTAAGTACGATACTATATCATAGTAAAATGTTAAATGAAGGGGAAGAACAAAGCGACCATCTTTTCTTAACCACAGGAAAAATAGATTTATTCAAAGAAATTGCTTCTAAATGGTTTGGACAGCCGATTGAAAATGTAAAACATATTAATTTGTAAACAAGTTAATAATAGATTTGTATAAAAAACTTCTGAGAAATCAGGAGTTTTTTTGTTTAGTAAATTGTAAGATAAGTTGTTATTGCTTGTTCTAAAATGATAAAGAGCTCGTATACATATAGTACAAACTTAGATTTTAGGGGGAAATGGTATGCCTAAATCCACTTTTAAATGGCTTGTTTGTGTTACAGTAAGCGCAGCTTTATTATCAGGATGCGGTTTGTTAAATCAGGAGAAAGAAACGGAACAAATTGATCCACCGAAAAAAGTTACGTATACAGATGGTGAGAAGAAAGAGACTGCTACAAAAGAAAAACAAGGGCAAACGAAGAAATATGATTTATACCTCGTTGATAAAAATGGTTATGTTGTACCGCAAACATTTGATTTACCTGCGCCCAAAGGGAATGCAGTTGTGAAGCAAACATTGGAATATCTTGTGAAGGATGGTCCTGTAACAAATATGTTGCCAAATGGATTTCAAGCGGTTCTTCCAGCGAATACAACGCTGTCAGTTGATGTGAAAAAAGATGGGACAGCAGTTGTTGATTTCTCAAAGGAAATAAAAAATTATAAAAAAGAAGAAGAGCGTCAAATCGTGGAATCTGTAGCATGGACATTGACGCAATTTAAAGAAATTAAGCAAGTCAAATTTCAGATGAACGGTAAAAATTTAGAAACGATGCCGGTTGCTGGTACACCGATTGGTGAAGGGGTTAGCCGTGCGGATGGAATTAACTTTGATGATGAGCAAGTGGCGGATGTAACGAATACGAAGCCGGTTACACTTTATTTCCTAGCGCGAAATAATAAAAAACAGTACTATGTGCCAGTAACACGCCGCGTGGCAGAAGGAAAGGAACATGAAGTAGCAACGGTTGTGAATGAGCTTGTTAAAGGACCGTCGGGTTCAGCTTTACTTAATGATTTTAATCCAGATGTAAAGCTCGTTAGTGAACCGACAGTGCAAGATGGAAAGGTTACATTGAATTTCAATGAAAATATATATGTGAACAAAGGAAAAAGTATGATTTCAAATTATGTACTGCAATCACTCGTTCTATCTTTAACGGAAAAACAAGGTGTGAAAAATGTTTCTGTTGAAGTAAATGGAAAAGCAAATCTTGTTAACGAGAAGGGTGAGAAATTAACAAAACCTGTTGATCGTCCGCAAAACGTGAATACAGGTAGTTTTTAATCGTAAATAATTTGATATACTTATGTAGGAAAGGGGAATTTCTTTTTGAGTTCCCCTTCTTCTGTTGATATACATAATCATAAATTTAAAACGGGCTATACTAACAAGTAGCAGTTACTAGGTAGGGGGTTATTTTATGCGAGTAGATGGTAGACAAGCGGCAGAACTACGCAATATACATCTTCATACAAATTATTTAAAACATCCAGAAGGGTCTGTACTAATTGAAGTTGGAGATACAAAGGTTATTTGTTCGGCAACGATTGAAGAACGTGTGCCACCATTTATGAGAGGCGAAGGAAAAGGGTGGGTAACAGCTGAATACGCCATGATTCCACGCGCAACAGAACAACGTACAATTCGTGAGTCCAGTAAAGGGAAAGTAACTGGTCGCACAATGGAAATTCAACGTTTAATTGGACGAGCATTACGTGCGGTTGTTGATTTGGAAGCACTTGGGGAAAGAACGGTTTGGATTGATTGTGATGTAATCCAGGCAGATGGAGGAACACGAACAGCGTCTATTACGGGTGCTTATGTCGCGATGGTGTTAGCATTTGAAAAGTTATTACAAGCAGAAAAAGTATCTAAAATTCCAGTAAAAGATTATTTAGCTGCAACATCCGTTGGAATTGTTGAAGACCAAGGTGTAGTTTTAGATCTAAACTATGCAGAAGATTCTCAAGCTGATGTTGATATGAACGTTATTATGACGGGGAAAGGCCATTTTGTTGAAGTGCAAGGAACTGGAGAAGAAGCAACATTTAGCCGTGCGGAGTTAAATGAATTACTTGATGCAGCTGAAAATGGGATTTTACAACTCATTGAAAAACAAAAAGAAGCATTAGGTGACATCGTATCTCATATAGAGTAGAGGTGGGAAATATGAAACATGTTGTTGTAGCAACGAAAAATATGGGGAAAGTACGTGAATTTGCCGAGCTATTTGAGAGATTTGACTTAGAAGTAAAATCTCTTCATGACTTCCCTAATATTGAAGAAGTCGAGGAAACTGGTGAAACATTTGAAGAAAATGCACTTTTGAAAGCGGACAGTTTATGTAAACAGTTAAATTCAATTGTTATTGCGGATGATTCAGGGCTAATTGTTGATACGTTGAATGGAAATCCTGGTGTGCGCTCTGCTCGCTATGCTGGTGAGCAAAAAGATGATCAGGCAAATATCGATAAAGTTTTAACAGGATTAGATGGCGTTTCGATGGAAAAGCGTACAGCGCGTTTTTATTGTGCGTTAGCGGTTGCTTTTCCAGAAGAAAATAAAGAGTCGGTTATTGTAAATGGAACATGCGAAGGGAAAATTCTAGAGCAACGTCGTGGTGAAAATGGTTTCGGATATGATCCAATCTTTTATGTAGAAGAATACAAACGAGCGATGGCAGAGTTAACTTCAGATGAGAAAAATGAAATCAGTCACCGCGGGCGTGCTCTTCGTAAGTTGGAAGAAAAAATTTCAGCGTGGTTTTTAGAAGAAGAATAAGGGAGAGAGACCGATGAGAGCTTTAATTGTAAGCGATAGTCACGGTTCTACGAAAGAATTACAGCAATTAAAAGATACATATGAGGGAAATGTAGATGTTATGATTCATTGCGGTGATTCAGAACTAACGCCAGATCATCCAGATTTACGAGGGTTCCAAGTAGTAAAAGGGAATTGCGATCTTTATAATGGTTTTGAAGAAGAAATCATTACTGATGTAGATGAAATGCGCTTTTTTGCTACACACGGTCATCGATACAATATTAAAATGACTTTGCAAACACTTTTATATCGTGCAAAAGAAGTGGGAGCGAATATTGTATGTTTTGGACATTCTCATATGTTGGGAGCGGAATTTATTGATGGTATTTTATTCATCAATCCAGGAAGCATTTTACTGCCACGTTCCCGTAAAGAAAAAACATTTACTTTGTTAGAAGTAAATGAAAAGGACATTGAAATTCGATTTGAAACATTAGCTGGAAAAGTTGTCGCACATAAAACTTTTCAAAGAGGATAAGAAAAATTATCCTCTTTGAAAAAAGGTGTTGACTTTATCTGCGTGTGCAAATATAATAAACCTTGTCGATAAGATATCAGACGGAAATGAAAACAAAATATGCGGGTGTAGTTTAGTGGTAAAACAAGAGCCTTCCAAGCTCTGGTCGAGAGTTCGATTCTCTTCACCCGCTCCATGTCCCAGTAGCTCAGCAGGATAGAGCAACGGCCTTCTAAGCCGTCGGTCGGGAGTTCGAATCTCTCCTGGGACGCTAAAAAAACCTTGTTATCTTTTGATGACAAGGTTTTTTGTTTATTCAAAAATTAATCGTTAATAAATTTTTCAAAAACAAACCCATAATCTTTCACGTTATATTGCTTCTTCGTATCCACAAGCCAATTAAACGCAATTTGATTCATTTCTTTAAATTGCTCTGCTAAATTAACTTGTGCATTCGTAATACGACTAAATGTGTTAGAAGCCATATCTAAACTTTTATGAGCATATTGTAATGTAATATCATTTTCGTATGAAATTTCCTCAATTTTGAGAAGAGCTTTATATAAGTCTTTTAATTCCTCGATATGTTTTTTATGAACGTCAATTGAGTAATATTCATCTCCCATATGGAATTTAATTTCTACATCTAAATCGATTGTACCAGCAGTTTCTAACGCTACATTTTTAATTTGATGTTTGCTGTAGCTGAAGCGGCGTAATGTACGTTTTTTACTTGCTGCACTCGTACCATCTAAGTGAATTAACCCTTTGTTTGTAAAACAATATTCATCTGATTTTGATTTAATTAGAAAATAAATTTTTTCTCCATCTTCATGCATCACATAATCATCAGCATCCACTTTATCATAATCTTTCGGTGTGATTACAGAACCTACATCGCTTAGCCCGAGAACATCAGCAGCTACTTTTTTGAACATATGGATCATCCCCTTTAATTTCTGGATTTTGAATTACATAAAAATATTTTAACATTTTTCAACAAGGGAATTAGGCTGTATTTAAAAATTTATAAGAAGGTGAAGGAGAGAAATATCTCGAATGTGATGTAATAAATAATTACAAAAGTGTTTCGTAAATCAATTAGTTTAAGAATAAATCCACCAAATAAGTACTAAGAAAAGAATGTTAATTTTGCAGACGATTATAGAGAACTCCCGTAAAACCACTTTCAATTATGTTAGGTGGTTTTTTTCTTTTGAAATCTTACAATTCTGTAAGGTAAGTGTAAGAAAGTTCGATGGTAACAAAATGCCAGTTCTTTATAATTAAGGTAACGAAGATGACACGAGGAGGAAGAAAAACATGAAAGGATTAGTCGTAACGGCTTTAACAATAGCTTTCGGGTTTGTTGCATATGAGAAATTAACAGATGTAATTGAGGTTGTAAAACATTTAGTAGCATAGAGAGAATTGTTATGAGAGGGAAAGGGTAAATGAATGGAATGGTTACTCGGAATTATAGGTGTTTGTAGTGTTATATTATTGTCATTTGTCCCTAGCGGAATACTGAGTCCTACTACAAGTTTATTTTTTATGTGTTTACTTGCCTGCATTATGCTTATTATTATGTTTTTGATGAAACGAAGTAAGCCAATCTTCTTTTTTAGCATGGTTGTTGTTACAATTATTGTTCTCCAAATGATTACTCTTTTCGTATATCCTACAATTATAAAAGCTGCCCATTAATGAGGAAATCCTCTGCGTTATTTGCTGAGGGTTTTTTATATGTATAAAGAGGATATTCTGATATGATTTTTTCGTTTTAATTATAAAAGTAGAATATTTTCATATTTCAAATAAATGTATTTGGAATGTTGTTTTCTTAACAGCCATTTGTTATATTTACTTTGAAGATATTTAAAATCTAAAAAAAGAGGCGGACGTATGGATAAAAAAGAAAATACGGTCGTATTGTTTCCGCAGTTGTCAGAGCGTTATATTGATCAAGGGTTTATGGCGCTGCGGGAGCGGAAGTTCGAAGATGCATTGCGCTGTTTTGAAATATTACGCCAGTATAATGGAGAAACAGAGCAAACAGAATTAGCTTCAGTTATTTGTTTATTAGAATTAAAGCGAATGGAAGAATCAAAAGACCGATGTGAGAAGTTGCTTGAAACAGGAACAGTCTTGTTTGGGGATATTCTTGAAACATACGTGACTATTTTAGTTCAAACAAATGATTATGTAGGTGTAATTGAGACTGTTGAAGAGGTTTTGCAGAAGAAAGAATTGACTGTAGAGCAAAGAGAAAAGTTAGCGCAGCTTGCCCAATTTGCGGAGAATATGCTAAATGGTGAGGAAACGACGCTAGTAGAATCAGATTTTGATCTGGAAGAATTTTCGAAAAAACTATTTGTAGAAAATTTTGGGCAGCAGCTACAGGTAATTCATGCTCTTTTAATTAAAAACCTCGAAAAAGCTTTGCCAGCTTTACGGAAATTTCTCGTTGATAGCACGCGACATCCATATTTAAAAACTTCTATTATATACAAAATGGTAGAGAAGCGTATGAAAGAAGAAATAGAAGTAGAAAAATTTGGCGAAAGAATAATGATTATTCCAGCTCATTTGGATCATAATGATGAGTACTCGAAGAAAGTTATACATATATTATCTAATCGTTTAGAAAGTGATAATCCAAATATGTTTGAGGCGATTATTACATATTGGAGAGAAATGCAAGCTAGTATTTTCCCGTTCCCATTACTAATAGATAAAGTAGAAGTATGGGCAGCGGTTTTAGAGCGAATCGGGAGAAAGCGTTTCGGATTGATCATCGATGAAGAGGAACTTATGGCGGCGTATAATATTACCGTTGAAGAGTTTCATATTGCCTATCAATGGTTTTTACGCGTGGAGAGAGAAGGGCATTTACCTGTATAATTATGAAAAAGAATCGTTCAGTTATTGAAACGAGAATATTCTATGTTATAATGTAAGGGTTGCAAAAGGCTGAATTATGCCTGCTTGTAAGAGGAGAGAAGTATAATTCTCTTACTTAATATGTTTCATATTATTCTCGAACAAAATATACCGTGTTTGTCTTATAGACAAATAATAGATTGAGAATCGCGTGTCTTAAGGCTTATTGCTAGAAGATTAGAAAGCTTAAATAAATTGGCTTTCATGCTTTTGTTGTTTCTAAAAAAGAAATAATGAAAATCTCAATCTGTAGAGGTATGTGCATACATTATTATAGTTGGAGGGAAAGAATAAATGGCTGCAAAATGGGAAAAATTAGAAGGTAACGTTGGCGTTTTAACAATCGAAGTTGATGCTAAAGAAGTAAACAACTCTATCGACGCTGCGTTCAAAAAAGTAGTAAAAACAATTAACGTACCTGGTTTCCGTAAAGGAAAAATGCCTCGTCCGTTATTCGAACAACGCTTTGGTATTGAATCTTTATACCAAGATGCTTTAGATATTATCTTACCAAAAGCATACGGTGAAGCAATCGATGAAACTGGTATCTTCCCAGTTGCTCATCCTGAAATCGACATCGAGAAGTTCGAGAAAAATGAAAACTTAATCTTCACTGCAAAAGTTACTGTAAAACCTGAAGTTAAATTAGGTGAATACAAAGGACTAGCAGTAGAAAAAGTTGAAACAACTGTAACTGACGAAGATGTAGAGAACGAATTACAATCTTTACAAGAGCGTCAAGCTGAACTAGTTGTTAAAGAAGAAGGTACTGCTGAAAACGGCGATACAGCTGTAATCGACTTTGAAGGTTTCGTTGATGGCGAAGCATTCGAAGGCGGAAAAGGCGAGAACTACTCTCTAGCAATCGGTTCTGGTACATTCATCCCAGGTTTTGAAGAGCAATTAATTGGTCTAAAAGCTGGCGAGTCAAAAGACGTTGAAGTATCATTCCCAGAAGAGTACCATGCAGAAGAACTTGCTGGTAAACCAGCAACATTTAAAGTAACAGTTCATGAAATTAAAGCAAAAGAACTTCCAGCTTTAGATGACGAGTTCGCTAAAGATGCAGACGAAGAAGTTGCAACTCTTGAAGAGTTAAAAGCAAAACTTCGTACAAACTTAGAAGAAGGCAAAAAGCACGAAGCTGAGCACAAAGTTCGTGACGAAGTAGTAGAAAAAGCTGCTGATAACGCTGAAATCGAAATTCCAGAAGCTATGATCGAAACTGAGTTAGATCGTATGATTCGTGAATTCGAACAACGCTTAAGCCAACAAGGTATGAACCTTGAGCTTTACTACCAATTCACAGGTACTGACGCTGACAAGCTAAAAGAACAAATGAAAGAAGATGCACAAAAACGTGTAAGAATCAACCTTGTTCTTGAAGCGATCATTGAAGCTGAAAACATCGAAGTTACTGAAGAAGAAGTAACTGCAGAAGTTGAAAAAATGGCTGCAATGTACAATATGCCAGTTGACGCTATCACACAAGCTCTTGGAAGCTTAGATGCTTTATCTGAAGACATTAAAGTTCGTAAAGCTGTAGACTTCTTAGTAGACAACAGCAAAGCTGCATAATAAAATAACAAGGCGCGATTTTGGATCGTGCCTTGTTTTATAAATATAGATATAAATATATTTATAAAACTTTTCGACTTTAGAAGGAAATGATCCTTCTAAAGTCGAATATACATATTTCAAAAGTTTTAAAAATTTTTTATTTGTACATAACTAGTCATATTATTTGTATTTCTCGCCACGTAGTGACATAATATGTATTTACATACGATACATTTATCGTGTACATACGAAGGCAAGATATTAGCACTTTGTAAGGGGTGTGAAAATATGTTTAAATTTAATGATGAAAAAGGGCAATTAAAATGTTCTTTCTGTGGTAAAACACAAACGCAAGTCCGAAAGCTTGTTGCTGGTCCTGGTGTTTACATTTGTGATGAGTGCATTGAGCTTTGTACAGAGATTGTGCAAGAGGAGCTTGCGAAGGACGAAGAAGTAGAATTCAAAGATGTACCGAAACCGGTAGAAATTCGTGAAATCTTAGATGAGTATGTAATCGGACAAGATAATGCGAAGAAAGCATTAGCGGTAGCGGTATATAATCATTACAAACGCATCAATTCTAACAGCAAAATTGATGATGTAGAATTGGCGAAAAGTAATATCGCACTTATCGGGCCAACAGGTAGTGGTAAAACATTATTGGCACAAACATTAGCGCGTATTTTAAATGTTCCATTTGCAATCGCGGACGCAACATCTTTAACAGAAGCTGGATATGTAGGGGAAGATGTAGAAAACATCTTACTAAAACTTATTCAAGCAGCTGATTACGATGTAGAGAAAGCTGAAAAAGGAATCATTTATATTGATGAGATTGATAAAGTGGCGCGTAAGTCAGAAAATCCATCAATTACACGTGATGTATCTGGTGAGGGTGTACAGCAGGCCCTTCTGAAAATTTTAGAGGGTACTGTAGCAAGCGTTCCGCCTCAAGGTGGTCGTAAACATCCGCATCAAGAGTTTATTCAAATTGATACAACGAACATCTTATTCATTTGTGGTGGTGCGTTTGATGGTATTGAGCCAATTATTAAACGTCGCCTTGGTGAAAAAGTAATTGGATTTGGTTCAGAGAAGAAAAATGCTGATGTAAATGAAAAGCATGTTTTATCTCACGTATTACCAGAAGACCTTTTACGATTTGGTTTAATTCCAGAGTTTATTGGTCGTCTTCCAGTTATTGCGAACCTAGAACCACTTGATGAAGGTGCTCTTGTTGATATTTTAACAAAACCGAAAAATGCGCTTGTAAAACAGTTCCAAAAATTATTGGAGCTTGACGATGTTGAGTTGGAATTTGAAGAAGGAGCACTGATTGAAATTGCGAAAAAAGCAATTGAACGTAAAACAGGTGCTCGTGGACTTCGCTCTATTATTGAAGGCTTAATGCTAGATGTAATGTTCGAGCTTCCATCTCGTAAAGATATCGAGAAGTGTATTCTTTCAAAAGAAACAGTAGCAGACAATGCACCGCCAAAATTGGTGTTACAAGACGGTACTGTACTCGATACAAAAACATCTGCATAGTGTAAAAATGAAACAGCAATTTTTATAATTGCTGTTTCTTATTATGTTTAGCACTATTCCTCCCAGGAAATACTAAATGGTAAAACATAGCGGGAGGAAATGAATTATGAGCTGGACAAACATATTCTTACTTGTTCAACTTGTTTTTGGTGTAATTGTCGGATTGTATTTTTGGCATTTGCTCCGAAACCAGCGAACACAAAAAGTTTCAATTGATCGAGAATCGAAAAAAGAATTAGAACAACTTCGCAAAATGCGCGAGATTTCTTTGACAGAACCACTTGCCGAGAAGGTACGTCCTACATCTTTTTTAGATATTGTTGGCCAAGAGGACGGAATTAGATCATTAAAGGCAGCACTGTGTGGACCGAATCCGCAGCATGTCATTATATATGGCCCTCCTGGGGTAGGGAAAACAGCGGCAGCACGTCTTGTGTTAGAAGAAGCGAAGAAAAATCAAAAATCACCATTTCGTATGAATGCAACATTTATTGAACTAGATGCAACAACTGCCCGCTTTGATGAGCGTGGCATTGCTGATCCTTTAATTGGCTCGGTACATGATCCGATTTATCAAGGTGCAGGTGCAATGGGGCAAGCAGGAATTCCACAACCGAAAAAAGGTGCCGTAACGGATGCACATGGTGGCATTTTATTTATTGATGAAATTGGTGAATTGCATCCAATCCAGATGAATAAGATGTTAAAAGTATTAGAAGATCGCAAAGTATTTTTGGAAAGTGCATACTACAGTGAAGAAAATTCAATGATTCCAACATACATACATGATATTTTTCAAAAAGGCTTACCAGCAGATTTCCGCTTAGTCGGAGCGACAACTCGTTCTCCAGATGAAATTCCTCCTGCTATTCGTTCTCGTTGTTTAGAAGTTTTCTTCCGTGAACTTGATACAGAAGAAATTCAAAAAGTAGCGAAGAATGCAGCTGAAAAAGTGAAAATGGAAATTGGAAAACAAGGTGTTGAAATGATCGGCATGTATGCAAGAAATGGAAGAGAAGCCATTAATCTTGTGCAAATTTCTGCAGGAATGGCGATTAATGAGGGACGTTCTTTTATTAAAGATGAGGATATTGAATGGGTTGTACATTCTAGTCAGCTTACTCCAAAATATGAAAAGCGTATTTATCCAATTCCGAAGATCGGTCTTGTAAACGGTCTTGCAGTATATGGACCGAATACAGGGGCGCTATTAGAAATTGAAGTAATGGCAATTCCAGCTGCGGAAAAAGGTACGATAAATGTTACAGGAATTGTGGAAGAAGAGAGTATTGGTAGTCAAACAAAATCGATTCGCCGTAAAAGTATGGCAAAAGGATCCGTTGATAATGTATTAACCGTGCTCCGCTCCCTAGACTTGTTACCAGAAGGATATGATATACATATTAATTTCCCAGGTGGTATTCCAATTGATGGTCCTTCAGCAGGCATTGCAATGGCAACAGGTGTATATTCAGCGCTTCACCAAGTGTATGTGAATAACGAAATAGCGATGACCGGAGAAATAAGCATTCATGGAGAAGTAAAACCAGTAGGCGGCGTATATGCAAAAGTAAAAGCAGCAAAAAAGGCAGGAGCGAAAAAGGTTATTATTCCTGCTGAAAACATGCAGCCATTTTTATATACGATAAAGGGTATCGAGATTATTCCCGTTCGAAAATTAAAAGAAGTTTTTGCGTTAACATTCGTCCAGGAAAAATTGCATCGTGAAATTGATGTGCATCGCGAGCTAGATGAAGGCGATGTACAATCGATGTAAATTAAATCGGGTTCTAAGAAGTGGTTTCCTTTTAGGTAAATGGGAAATAGAACATGTAATGTTTGCCAGACTTCGTTTAAGTTTGTATGCTTAAGCGAGGTCCCTTTTTCTTTTATCCCGCTATTCGTGGGCAATAAGCCCCTACTTCAAAGCTCAGAGAGAAGAGGAGGAAATAGGTAGGGCAACTTACCTGTAAAAGCCCGATTGGTGATGGTTAACTAAGGCCCCTACGGCTGGAAGTTTCACTTTATAGAGAAAGAAAAAGTAGGAGATTTGCAATTGCAAGGAATCTCTGCAATTGCATCCAAGTGTATTGTAATATAAAATAGTTGAACAGGAGTTTAATTTATTATGGAGGTGCTATGTCTAGTATGAATACGAACGAAAGAATTGTGCCCCTCCTACCATTAAGAGGCGTTCTCGTATATCCAACGATGGTTCTGCATCTTGATGTAGGACGTGATAAATCAATACAAGCACTAGAGCAGGCAGCAATGGATGAAAATATCATCTTTTTAGCGATGCAAAAAGAAATGAATATCGATGATCCAAAAGAAGATGACATATATAGTGTGGGTACAGTAGCGAAAGTAAAGCAGATGTTAAAACTGCCGAACGGTACGCTTCGTGTCCTTGTAGAAGGTTTACATAGAGCAGAAATTGTAGAATTTATTGAAGAAGAAAATGTAATACAGGTTTCTATTCAAACAGTAACAGAGGAAGAAGAAGGCGATCTAGAAGAAAAGGCTCTAATGCGCACGTTACTTGAACATTTCGAGCAATATATTAAAGTTTCGAAAAAAGTATCGAATGAAACGTTTGCGACAGTAGTAGATGTTGAAGAACCTGGCCGCCTAGCTGATTTAATTTCTTCTCATCTACCAATTAAAACAAAACAAAAGCAAGAAATTTTGGAGATTAGATCAGCGAAAGAAAGATTACATACGCTCATTTCCATTATTCAAGATGAACAGGAACTACTTAGTTTAGAAAAGAAAATTGGACAAAAGGTGAAACGTTCGATGGAACGTACGCAAAAAGAATATTTCTTGCGTGAACAAATGAAGGCGATTCAAACAGAACTTGGTGATAAAGAAGGTAAAGGCGGCGAAGTAGAGGAACTTCGCGAAAAAATCGAAGAGGCTGGAATGCCAGAAGAAACGAAGAAAGCTGCCCTAAAAGAATTAGATCGTTATGAAAAGTTGCCAGTAAGTTCTGCAGAGAGTGGTGTCATTCGCAATTATCTGGATTGGTTATTAGCACTTCCGTGGACAGAAGCGACAGAGGATATGATCGATTTAGCACATTCTGAAACGATTTTAAATAGAGATCATTATGGTCTTGAGAAAGTGAAAGAACGTGTACTGGAATATTTAGCTGTACAAAAGCTAACAAATTCTTTAAAAGGACCAATTCTTTGTCTAGTAGGCCCTCCGGGTGTTGGGAAAACATCTTTAGCTCGTTCGATTGCCACATCGTTAAATCGTAATTTTGTCCGTGTTTCTCTTGGTGGTGTTCGTGATGAATCTGAAATTCGTGGTCACCGTCGTACATATGTGGGAGCAATGCCAGGGCGTATTATTCAAGGGATGAAGAAGGCAAAAACAATCAACCCAGTCTTTTTATTAGATGAGATTGATAAGATGTCCAATGATTTCCGCGGCGATCCGTCTGCTGCATTATTAGAAGTATTAGACCCGGAGCAAAACCATAATTTTAGCGATCATTATATTGAAGAGCCGTACGACCTATCAAAAGTAATGTTTGTTGCAACTGCAAATACGCTTGCAAGCATTCCAGGTCCACTCCTTGATCGTATGGAAATTATTTCGATTGCTGGTTATACAGAGATTGAAAAGGTACATATTGCTCGTGAACATTTATTGCCGAAGCAATTAAAAGAACATGGCTTACGAAAAGGGAATTTACAAATTCGTGATGAAGCCCTGCTTGAAATTATTCGCTACTATACGCGCGAGGCTGGTGTTCGAACGTTAGAACGTCAAATTGCAAAGATTTGTCGTAAAGCAGCAAAGATTATTGTAACAGAAGAGCGTAAACGTATTATTGTAACGGAAAAAAATATTACAGACCTACTTGGTAAACATATATTCCGTTATGGGCAAGCTGAAACGAAAGATCAAGTTGGAATGGCAACTGGTTTAGCGTATACAGCTGCTGGCGGTGATACACTCGCAATTGAAGTATCTGTATCACCAGGAAAAGGAAAATTAATTTTAACAGGGAAACTTGGGGATGTTATGAAAGAATCCGCACAAGCTGCATTTAGTTATATTCGCTCTCGTGCAGAAGAACTTCATATCGATTCAAATTTCCATGAAAAGAATGACATCCATATTCATGTTCCAGAAGGAGCAGTGCCAAAGGATGGTCCATCAGCTGGTATTACGATGGCAACGGCGCTTATTTCCGCATTGACAGGTGTACCTGTCAGTAAAGAAGTAGGGATGACAGGTGAAATTACCCTTCGTGGTCGTGTATTACCAATCGGTGGTTTAAAAGAAAAAACATTAAGTGCTCATCGCGCAGGCTTAACAAAAATTATTTTGCCAGCCGAAAATGAAAAGGATTTAGATGATATTCCAGAAAGCGTAAAAGAAAACCTTACGTTTGTGCTTGTGTCTCATTTAGACGAAGTATTGGAGCACGCATTAGTAGGAGTGAAACAATGAAAGTAACAAAAGCAGATATTGTCATTAGTGCTGTTAAACCAGAACAATATCCAGATGGTGACTTACCAGAAATTGCATTAGCAGGTCGTTCTAATGTTGGGAAGTCTTCCTTTATTAATAAAATTTTAAATCGTAAAAAGTTAGTGCGTATTTCTTCTAAACCAGGAAAAACGCAGACACTCAACTTTTTCTTAATTAATGAAATGATGCATTTTGTCGATGTTCCAGGTTATGGATATGCGAAAGTATCGAAAACAGAGCGAGCGGCATGGGGCAGAATGATTGAAACCTATTTTACAACGCGTGAGCAATTAGATGCGGCTGTATTAGTAGTTGATCTACGTCACCCGCCAACAAACGATGATGTTATGATGTATGATTTCTTAAAGCATTATGAAATTCCAACAATCATCATTGCAACAAAAGCCGATAAAATTCCGAAAGGGAAATGGCAAAAGCATTTGAAGGTTGTGAAAGAAACGCTTGATATTGAACAAGGTGATGAAGTTGTTCTATTTTCATCGGAAACAGGGCTTGGAAAAGAAGAAGCGTGGAAAGCCATTCATAAGTTTACAAAAACAAAAAACGTGTGACGATTCGTCGCACGTTTTTTTGTTTACTTATAGTACGTTTAATGTAACCTCAATATTTCCTCTAGTCGCTTTTGAATATGGACATACGCCATGTGCAGCTTCTACAAGCTCTCGTGCTTCAGCATGAGAAACGCCAGCTACACGTACATCAAGTACAGCAGATAATCCAAAACCGCCGTCCGTATCTTTCCCAATTGAAATATGAGCTGTCACTTCTGTACTTTCTACTTTTACACGTTTTGTACGAATAACAAGTTGTAATGCACTATCAAAGCATGCTGCATAACCAGCTGCAAATAATTGTTCTGGGTTCGTTGCTTCGCCGCCCATACCGCCTAATGCTTTTGGCATCTTCACATCAAGGTTTAGAATGCCGTCTTCAGAAACAACTTTCCCGTTTCTTCCACCCGTTGCAGTTACAGTTGCTGTGTATAATTTTTCCATCCTTATTCCCCTTTTCTATCATTTATTGGTTTCATGGTTTCAATTAATTTATTTAATTGAACTAATAATGATCGGTATTCTTGCTCTGTAATTCCTAAATTGGTAGCAATGGTTTTTGGCAATGAACATGCTTTTTCTTTTAAAGCGTGTCCTTGTTCTGTTAGTTCAATGCACACCTTGCGTTCATCTTCCTTAGAACGAACACGTTTAACTAATCCTAATGTTTCCATGCGTTTTAACATAGGGGTTAAAGTGCCGGAATCTAAAAATAGACGTTCACCAATTTCTTTTACAGTTAATCCATCTTGCTCCCAAAGTACTAATAATGTAATGTACTGTGGATACGTAATACCCATTTCTTCTAAATAAGGCCGATAAAAGCGTGTTACTTCCCTAGAGCAAGCATAAATAGAAAAGCAAAGCTGATTATCAAGATGCAAAGGATTATCTTTCATGAGCATCCCTCCCTTTTAATTGTTCGCAATTAAATTTTGTAAAATAAATATAACGAAAAAGAAATGAGATGTCAAATACATTGCAACGAAAAAATTTTGAGTAATGTGTCACATGAAAGAAGTTGTTACATTTTGGAACAATCATACATATTTTTCTGTATGATGAAAGAAGATAGAGAAAGAGAGTATTTCAATTCGTATGGAATAGTTTCCATCACTTGATTCTGATAGATTTTTTTGGTAACGTACAAATAGAGTTATTATTTTATAATGATTATAAAGTAAGGTATATATACATTTTGATTTTCTAGCATATAAGTCGCTGTTATGAAGAACAAAAGGTGACATGTACTCGTTTTCTCTCTTTGTTTTAACTTGGCATGGGGCAGGGAGAGGATCTGACCGCTTCTATGCGTGGCTGGATGCTCTCTCCCACCTAAAGATTAGGTTTTATGTCGTTTTTTCAATTTGCATTTATATAGTCAGATGAGTAATGTATTTCCTGCTAGGTGTGAAAAGCAGAAAAAATAATTTGTTGATGTTCACACGATTGTCAGATTCATAACAGGAAAGTTGTATTATGATAGTAGATAAGGTGATAAAACGGTTGAAGGGGGACATGCTGCGTGCATATTCTTGTTGTTGGTGTAAATTATCGAACAGCCCCTGTAGAATTTCGTGAGAAACTAACATTTCAGGCAGCGGAGTTAGAGCAGGCAATGACAACGTTACAAAATCAAAAGAGCGTGTTAGAAAATGTCATTGTATCAACGTGTAACCGCACAGAAATCTATGCTGTCGTCGATCAATTACACACGGGACGATATTACATTAAGAAATTTTTAGCTGATTGGTTTCAGCTTGGTATAGAAGAGGTTTCACCATATTTGTCTATTTTTGAACAAGATGGTGCCGTGGAACATTTATTCCGTGTAACGTGCGGATTAGATTCTATGGTAGTGGGTGAAACACAAATCTTAGGACAAATTCGAAATAGCTTCTTAGAGGCGCAAAAAGTGAAAGCAACAGGGACAATTTTTAATGAATTGTTCAAACAAGTCATTACGTTAGCAAAGCGTGCGCATTCAGAAACAACAATTGGTGAAAGTGCCATGTCTGTTAGCTATGCTGCTGTTGAACTTGGAAAGAAAATTTTCGGTGATTTAACAGACTGTCATGTTTTGATTCTTGGCGCTGGAAAGATGGGTGAACTTGCCCTGCAAAACTTATATGGAAGCGGAGCTCGTAAAGTGACCGTTATGAACCGTACGTTTACGAAAGCGGAAACAATGGCCGAGAAATATATGGGGCATGCAAAACCGTTAAGTGAATTGCAGTGTGCGCTTTTAGAAGCGGATATTTTAATTAGTTCAACTGGTGCTTCAGATTACGTGATTACGAAAGAAATGATGACAAGAGTGGAGCGTATACGCTGTGGTCGTCCATTATTTATGGTAGATATTGCAGTGCCGCGTGATATTGATCCGACAATCGATGAGCTAGAAGGTTCTTTCTTGTACGATATTGATGATTTACAAGGTGTAGTGGAAGCCAATCGTGCTGAACGTTTGAAAGAGGCGGAAAAAATTCAGCTTATGATCGAAGAGGAAATCGTTATATTTAAAGCTTGGTTAAATACGCTTGGCGTTGTTCCTTTAATATCAGCTTTACGTGATAAAGCATTAGCGATTCAAAGTGATACGATGCAAAGTCTTGAACGAAAAATTCCAACGCTTAGTGATCGTGAAAGAAAAGTGATTAGTAAGCATACGAAAAGTATTATCAATCAACTGCTAAAGGATCCAATTTTAGTAGCGAAAGAGTTAGCGGCCGAAGAGGGAGCTACGGAAAAGCTCGCTTTATTTGCGAAAATTTTTGATTTAGAAGTGCAAGAAGCGGCCATGGAACATATTGAAGAACCAGAGCATAAACGAGTGTGGACAGCATCCGTTCCATCTTTATAACTGGAAGGATGATCGGATGGTTTTTTTAAATAATAGTATTATTTATCATATCGCAATTATTTTATATGCTTGTAGCATTAGTTTATATTTTATAGATTATTTCCAAAGTAACCGAAAGGCGAATCGAATTGCTTTTTGGTTACTTGCGATTGTATGGGTATTACAGTCTATTTTTATGTTACTTCGAGCTACGGAATCAGAGACGAATCCGATTTTGACATTATTGTCAGGGATTTATTTTTATGTGTGGCTATTAATTACAATGTCACTCGTAATCAATAGATTTATGCGCATTGACTTTTTAGTCTTTTTTACAAATGTCATTGCTTTTGGCGTAAGCGCTTTTTCTATTTTCACTCCGCTCGGAAAAATGTCGCCTGTACTCGCACATCAATTAGTTTCAGAGCTTGTATACGTGCATGTAGGAATGGCGATTATTTCCTATGCGGCGTTTACAGTATCGTTTATTTTTTCCATTATGTACTTGTTGCAATATCGATTATTAAAACAAAAAAAATGGAATGCAAGATTAAGAAGGTTAGGAAACTTACCGAAGCTTGAGTCGATGTCATATGGATTAAATTTATTTTCTGTTCCGTTTTTCCTATTAGCTATTTTGCTTGGATGTATATGGGGATATACAAAACTAGATAATTTCCATTGGTATGACACGAAAGTAATCGGGTCTTTTGTTGTTTTGTTTGTCTATTGCATGGGTCTATATTTACGAGGGTCAGATATATTGCAAGGTAAGAAAATTATAAACTGGAACATTGGAGCCTTTCTCGTTATGTTAATCAATATTTTTCTATTAAGCAGTTTATCCAACTTCCACTTTTGGTATTTATAATGAGGAGAGAACATTATGCGCAAAATTATTGTAGGTTCAAGAAAGAGTAAGCTAGCATTAACACAAACAAATTGGTTTATTGATCAATTAAAAGCGCTTGGTTTACCATATGAATTTGAAGTGAAAGAAATTGTTACAAAAGGTGATGTTATTTTAGATGTGACGCTTTCTAAAGTAGGTGGGAAAGGCTTGTTTGTAAAAGAAATTGAACACGCACTACTTATGAAAGAAATCGATATGGCTGTACATAGTATGAAGGATATGCCAGCTGTACTTCCAGATGGATTAACAATTGGGTGTATACCAAAGCGTGTCGATCCGCGTGATGCGTTCATCTCAAAAAACGGGGAATCATTTGAGGACTTAGCAGAAGGTGCAATTCTTGGTACGAGTAGTTTACGACGTAGTGCGCAGTTACTCGCTGCTAGACCAGATTTACAAGTGAAGTGGATTCGTGGAAATATTGATACGAGATTACGTAAATTAAAAGAAGGAGATTATGATGCAATCATTTTAGCAACGGCTGGATTGCAGAGAATGGGCTGGGATGATGATGTAATTACAGAACACTTAGATGAAACATTATGTGTACCAGCTGTAGGACAAGGTGCCTTAGCGATTGAATGTCGTGAGGATGATGCAGATCTATTGCAATTATTATCACATATGAATGATGCTGTAACAGAACGAACAGTAGCGGCTGAACGAGTATTCCTTCATAAACTTGAAGGTGGTTGCCAAGTACCGATCGCTGGTTATGCAACGCTTCAGAAGAATGATGAAATTGAATTAACAGCTCTTGTCGGTTCTATGGATGGTTCAGTCTTGTTAAAAGAAATTGTCACAGGTGTGAATCCAGAGCAAGTTGGCTTAGAGGCAGCGGATCGTTTAATTAAGCAAGGAGCAAAAGAGCTCATTCTTGCTGCGAATAAGGAGCAACATTAATCATGGATGCTCTTGCTGGCAAAACAGTACTGATTACGCGTGCCCAGCATCAAGCAAAACAAATGAGTGTAGCGGTGAAAAAACAGGGCGGAATTCCATTGGAAATTCCGCTTTTGCATATAGAAGGTGTATCTCAGCAGGAATTTCAAGGTATATCTCAGCAGCTTCACACATATGACTGGGTTATTTTTACGAGTAAAAATGGTGTGAGTTTTTTTTTAGATGGTTTGTGTCAGGAAATACCCCCTACTGTTCGCATTGCTGCAGTAGGGGTGAAAACAGGACAAGAATTAGAAAAGCGGGGTTATGAGGTTCATTTTGTCCCAAAGACTTTTGTCGCGGAAGCTTTCGTTTTAGAATTTGTAAGAGAGTTAAACGGGACAGAACGCATTTTATTTCCAAAAGGGAATTTAGCTAGAGATATTATTCCAAATAAACTCCGCGATCTTGATGTGTTTTTAGAAGAATTTGTCGTGTATGAAACGAAAACAAATCATGAGAAGCAGCTAGACCTTATCGCAGCTCTAGAGTTAGGTAAGGTAGATGTTGTTACATTTACGAGTCCCTCTACTGTTACAAGCTTTGTGAAATTACTTGAGGGCACAAACTGGAGAGAATGGACAAAAAAATGTACAATTGCTTGTATAGGACCGATAACAGAGCAAGAGGCAAGGCGTTATTTTGCTGGTGTAATCGTTCCAAAAGAATATACAGTAGAAGCATTAATACAGTGCATTTCAAAATATAATCAAAATGCATAGTCTAAATAAAAAGAATGGGAGATAGAAATCTATGAATTCTTTACAATTTAATCGTCATCGTCGTTTAAGACAAAGCAAAAATATGCGTGCGCTTGTACGTGAAACATTTTTACATACAGAAGATTTTATTTATCCTATTTTTGTATTAGAAGGAGAGAATGTTCGTAACGAAGTTCCTTCTATGCCGGATGTATATCAAATTTCTTTAGATCTTCTGCAAGCTGAAATGCAAGAAGTGGTAGATTTAGGTATTCGTTCTGTTATCGTATTTGGTTTGCCTGCTGAAAAAGATGAAGTTGGATCTTCTGCATTTTGTGAACACGGCATTGTACAACGTGCGATCAAACAAATTAAAGAGCAGTTTCCAGAGTTAGTAGTAGTGGCGGATACATGTTTATGCCAATATACAAGCCATGGGCATTGCGGGGTTATTGAGGATGGAATCATTTTAAATGATGAATCACTTGAAGTTCTTGCAAAAACAGCAGTGAGCCAAGCAAAAGCAGGAGCAGATATTATCGCACCATCTAACATGATGGATGGATTTGTAACGGCGATTCGCCATGCGTTAGATGAGAACGGTTTTGCACACGTACCGGTTATGTCATACGCTGTGAAATACTCGTCTGCATTTTACGGTCCATTCCGCGATGCTGCGCACGGTGCACCGCAATTTGGTGATCGTAAAACGTATCAAATGGATCCAGCAAACCGTATGGAAGCATTCCGTGAGGCTGAATCAGATGTAATGGAAGGAGCGGATTTCTTAATTGTAAAACCGGCCCTTTCTTACTTAGATATCATTCGCGATGTGAAAAACAATTTCAATTTACCAATCGTGGCTTATAATGTGAGCGGAGAATACTCAATGATTAAAGCGGCAGCGCAAAATGGTTGGATTAATGAAAAAGAGATTGTACTTGAGAAACTATTGAGCATGAAACGTGCAGGAGCAGATTTAATTATTACGTATCATGCGAAAGACGCAGCACGATGGTTACAAGAAGGAGGAATCCAATAATGAAAAAGTTTGATAAATCGATTGAAGCGTTTGAAACAGCGCAAGATTTAATGCCTGGCGGCGTAAATAGCCCAGTTCGTGCATTTAAGTCCGTTGGTATGAATCCGCTTTTTATGGAGCGCGGAAAAGGCTCTAAAGTGTATGATATTGACGGGAACGAATATATCGACTACGTATTATCATGGGGACCGCTTATTCACGGACATGCAAATGAACGTGTTGTGGAATCATTAAAAGCTGTTGCTGAAAAAGGAACGAGCTTTGGTGCGCCAACAGAGATTGAAAATAAATTAGCGCAGCTTGTAATTGAGCGTGTGCCATCGATTGAAATTGTACGTATGGTAAATTCAGGAACAGAAGCGACGATGAGTGCCCTTCGTCTAGCACGTGGTTATACAGGTCGTAATAAAATTTTGAAATTTATTGGTTGTTACCATGGTCATGGTGATTCGCTATTAATTAAAGCAGGTTCAGGTGTTGCGACGCTTGGTTTACCAGATAGCCCAGGTGTACCTGAAGGTGTAGCGAAAAATACGATTACAGTAGCGTATAACGATTTGGAGAGTGTAAAATATGCGTTCGAGCAATTCGGTGACGATATTGCTTGTGTTATCGTAGAGCCAGTGGCAGGAAATATGGGAGTAGTTCCACCACAACAAGGATTTTTAGAAGGACTTCGTGAAGTGACAGAGCAAAATGGTGCATTGCTTATTTTTGATGAAGTGATGACAGGATTCCGCGTTGCTTACAACTGTGGACAAGGTTATTACGGTGTAACACCTGATTTAACTTGTTTAGGAAAAGTAATCGGTGGCGGCCTACCAGTAGGAGCATACGGTGGTAAAGCGGAAATTATGCGCCAAGTTGCACCGAGCGGACCGATTTACCAAGCAGGTACATTATCTGGTAATCCTTTAGCAATGACTGCAGGTTATGAAACATTAGTACAATTAACGCCAGAGTGTTATCAAGAGTTTGAGCGTAAAGCTGAAATGTTAGAAAATGGCCTGCGTAAAGCGGCTGAAAAACACGGTATTCCGCATCATATAAACCGCGCAGGTTCAATGATAGGTATATTCTTCACGAATGAACCAGTTATTAACTACGATGCAGCAAAAACGTCTAACTTAGAGTTCTTCGCAGCTTACTATCGTGAAATGGTAGAGCAAGGTGTATTCTTACCACCTTCTCAATTTGAAGGATTATTCTTATCAACAGCACATAGTGATGCAGATATTGAAGCGACAATTGCAGCGGCAGAAATTGCGATGTCGAAATTAAAAGCGTAAATAAAAAGGTTGCCGGGATCGTCCTGGCAACCTTTTTATTAATGACTAGAGATCATGTCGCATATTGTCGGAATGCCGATATATTTTAAAAAGCGTCGATATATGAAAAATGAATAGGAAGATCACATGTGCAGTTCGATTTTTTACTCATAAAATGATTCCGAGACACATAAACCTGTAATGACATACAGTTTGGGAGGGGGAAAAGAAGTGGCAACAGATCATTCATTACGTTTTTCATTAAAAGAATCGGTTTGGTTCCAAAAAGGACAGGAAGTCGAAGAACTTTTGTCAATTTCGTTAGATCCAGACGTTGAGATAGAAGAGCTTGAATACGAAGTAATTGTGAGAGGTCAATTGGATTTAACGGGAGAATATGTTGCAAGGCAAGATGATTCTGCGTTTTCATTACGAGATTTATCTCCAGCGAAATCCATTGATTATGTAGAAACGCGAGAAGATGGTGTAAACGAACTTGTGCACTCTTTTCCGTTAGAAATTTCGATTCCACGAAACCGAGTGAAACAAGTTGAAGAATTGTATGTTTCCATTGAGGAATTCGATTATGAATTAAAGGAAAATGGTTGTTTACAGCTATTAGCGGACATATCGATATCTGGATTATGTGAGGATGAGAGAATACAGAATGAAGTGCAAGAGGAAGAGATAGAGAATGTGGAAGTTGATAGAACCGAGGAAATAAAACTGGTGGATGAGGATACATTGCCGGTAGAAGTGGAAGAAGTAACAGTTCATACAGAATCAAACGGATGGGAAGATTATGCATTTGAGCCTTTCCAATTAGAGGAGCGCAAAGAACAAGAATTAGAAGAAGAGGTAGAAGATCTAGAAGAACATGAAGAGGAAGAACGAGAAGAGGAAGCAAAAGAAACTACACCACAGTTTGAATTCTTTGGCCGGAAGGATTTTCAGAAAAAGAAGGAAAAGGAATTACAGGAAGAAGCAGAAACGGCATACTCACAACGGGATGAAAATGCATTATATTTAACAAAATTGTTTACGAAAGAGCCGGAAGAAGAATTTACGAAATTACGTATGTATTTTGTGCAAGAAGGGGATACAATTGAATCGGTTGCGGATCGATATGAAACGTCGGTCCAGCATTTACATCGTGTGAATCAAACAGATGATGTATATTTAACTGCAGGGCAAATTATATATATACCTGTGTCAAAAGCAAAGACAAAGTGAGTGGAGAATTTTCTCCACTCATCTCTTTTCTTTTACCATAGTTCATCTTACGTTTTTGAATGAGAAAGGATCATTCGTATGGATATAGAATTGCGAGATCGTTATGCGCCGATCGTACAGCGGTATCAATTGGATGCCCACCATATGGAAGAGCATGGGAGTGTAATAAAAATTTATACGAATCAAGGTCCATATGCATTGAAAAAATTACCATCTCATCGATTGAAGCGAAATAATTTAATGTATCATGTTCAATTTTTACGTGAAAAGGGATTTACACATTATGTACCGATTTACCATGCGACAGATGGAAATCATATTTTGAGTGACGAAACATATAGTTATTATTTAATGCCTTGGCTTGAGCGAGCAGAAGGGAACGGAGAGGACAATGATCAATATCATAAAATGTTTCAGACGCTAGCGCTGCTTCATCAAAGGACGGTAAAAGAAGAAACGTATACTGAAGAAGTGTTAGAGGAGCATTATACAAATGTCTCTGATCGTTGGGAGAAAGATGGAGAATTCTTAGAGCAATTCCTCGTAGAGTCTGAGGCGAAATGGTATATGTCGCCGTTTGAATTGCAGTATTGTACGTATTTTCATCATGTGATGAGGGCGCGTGAATTTGCAACGAAACAGCTTTCGGAGTGGAATGAAGCGATGAAAGAAAAAGAAAAAACACGAGTTTCTTTTATTCATGGCAATGTATCGATGAATCATTTTTTATTCGATTATGAACGAAATGGTTATTTTATTAGTTTAGAAAGGTCTCAATTTGCAACACCAGTTCAAGATCTTGTTCGCTTTTATTCCCGCTCATTGAACACATATCCAATTACGAGAAGCGATCGCTTTGAATGGTATCAGGTGTATCAAAAGAATTTTCCGTTTACGAAAGAAGAACAACTCCTTATGTTTGCGTATCTAACATATCCGTCCCCATTTATTCGACAAATCCAATCTTATACAAGCAAACAGCAGAGCCGTAGTGAAAAGCAAGAACTTCAAGGTGTGAAAATGTTACAACAAGCGCATTGGCTTGTAAGTAATATAGAGTATTTTATTTCACAATTTCAAGCAGCGCAGCAAGGGAATGAGTAACAGCCGTAGTCTCAAGTGTCCTTGAGGCTACGGCTGAAAATGCAAGCGAATCGTTGCTACAACAAAGATGATAAGGATGATGAAATCTAAGAAAGTTGGAAGTAGTAATGTACGAATCCCTTGGAAAATCGTAAGGGGAATTGCAAAATCAGCAAACATCGTTTGTAAATTTCTAACCCATGAAGGGGCCGAAAAATTGTAGGTGCGTCGGTATCGTCGCATAATCATTCCTCCGTATAGAAAGGCTATTGCTGCACATGAACCTTAAAAGATGAAAGGGTAATATTACAGTATGCGGGGTAAGTACCTAAGGTGCTTGTGCTGCATACCTTCATTTTCCGTGTATATATTACAGGGAATTTAGTTAAGCTGATTGGTAATTGTATGTTGTTTTTATCAAAATAGAATTTATTAATTGTAGAAACTTGCTGAAAAATATTTTTATCTTGACGAATATGGTTTCGTTTTTTACACTATTGTATATAATAAATAACAATTATATAAATGCGTTGAAGGGGAAGAGTATAACATTAAACGTCTGCAGAGAGGAGAATTATTAGCTGTGAGATTCTCTAGATAGTCATGTTAGAAGGTAGCTCTGGAGCATCTTTTCTGAACGGAGTCATTCTCATTAGGAAAAGACGGATCTGTCCGTTATCAAATTAAGAGTATAAGCAAATTTTGAATTTGTTTGTAAATAAAGGTGGTACCACGATGTCCCTCGTCCTTTTTGGATGAGGGGCATTTTTATTTTAAGGAGGGAAAATAATGTCAAATACGGAAAAGAATTTACCGACTAAATATGATCATATGTCCGTTGAAGAAGGCCTTTATAAATGGTGGCTAGACGGCAAATATTTCGAAGCAAAAGGAGATACGGAAAAGCAGCCGTATACAATTGTAATCCCGCCTCCAAACGTAACAGGTAAACTGCACTTAGGGCACGCTTGGGATACGACGCTTCAAGATATTTTGACGCGTACAAAGCGTATGCAAGGTTACGATGTATTATGGCTTCCAGGAATGGACCATGCTGGTATCGCAACACAGGCAAAAGTAGAAGGAAAACTTCGTGAAGAAGGTATTTCACGTTACGATCTTGGCCGTGAGAAATTCCTTGAGAAAGCATGGGAATGGAAAGAAGAATATGCTTCTCACATTCGTCAGCAATGGGGAAAAGTTGGTTTAGGATTAGATTACTCTCGTGAGCGCTTTACATTAGACGAAGGTTTATCTGATGCGGTTAATAAAGTATTCGTTCAATTATACGAAAAAGGTTTAATTTACCGCGGTGAATATATTATTAACTGGGATCCAGCAACACGCACAGCTCTTTCTGATATTGAAGTAATTCATAAAGAGATTCAAGGTGCATTCTACCATATGAACTACCCATTGACAGATGGATCTGGTCACATTCGACTTGCGACAACTCGTCCAGAAACAATGCTTGGCGATACAGCAGTAGCAGTTCATCCAGAAGATGATCGTTACAAGCATTTAATCGGAAAAACAGTTACACTTCCAATCGTAGGCCGTGAAATTCCGATTATTGCTGATGAGTACGTAGAAAAAGATTTCGGAACAGGCGTTGTGAAAATTACACCAGCTCATGATCCGAATGACTTTGAAGTAGGTAACCGACATGACTTACCTCGTATTTTAGTAATGAACGAAGATGGAACGATGAACGAAAAAGCTGGTAAGTATAACGGTATGGATCGTTTCGAATGCCGTAAAGAGTTAGTAAAAGACTTACAAGATGCTGGCGTATTAGTAGAAATCGAGCCTCATATGCATTCAGTAGGACATAGTGAGCGTAGCGGTGCAGTTGTTGAGCCTTACTTATCAACACAATGGTTCGTAAAAATGGGCCCACTTGCAGAAAAGGCAGTAGAACTTCAACAAAAAGAAGAAGAAAAAGTAACGTTCGTACCAGAGCGTTTCGAGAACACATACTTACGCTGGATGGAAAACATTCACGACTGGTGTATTTCTCGTCAATTATGGTGGGGACACCGCATTCCAGCTTGGTATCATAAAGAAACTGGTGAAGTATACGTAGGTACGGAAGCACCAGCAGATATTGAAAACTGGAATCAAGATAACGACGTACTTGATACATGGTTTAGCTCAGCGTTATGGCCATTCTCAACACTTGGTTGGCCGAACGAAGATGCAGAAGACTTCAAACGTTACTATTCAACAGATGCTCTAGTAACTGGTTATGATATCATCTTCTTCTGGGTATCTCGTATGATTTTCCAAGGTTTAGAGTTTACAGGAGAGCGCCCATTTAAAGACGTATTAATTCACGGTTTAGTTCGTGATGAGCAAGGACGTAAAATGAGTAAATCTCTTGGTAACGGTATTGATCCAATGGATGTTATTGATAAGTACGGTGCAGATGCAATGCGCTTCTTCTTATCAACAGGAAGTGCACCAGGACAAGATTTACGCTTCAGCATGGAGAAAGTAGAATCTACTTGGAACTTCATTAATAAAATTTGGAATGCATCCCGTTTCGTATTAATGAACATGGATGACATGAAATATGAAGATATCGATTTAACTGGTGAAAAATCAGTTGCAGATAAGTGGATTTTAACCCGCTTAAATGAAACGATTGAAAGTGTAACACGTAACATGGATAAATATGAGTTCGGTGAAGCTGGCCGTTCATTATACAACTTCATTTGGGATGATTTCTGTGATTGGTATATTGAAATGGCGAAACTTCCATTATACGGTGAAGATGAAGTGGCTAAGAAAACAACTCGTTCAATTCTAGCATACGTACTAGACCAAACGATGCGTCTACTACACCCATTCATGCCATTCGTAACAGAGAAGATTTGGCAACACTTACCGCATGAAGGTGAATCTATTACAGTAGCAGCATGGCCGACAGTTCGCGAAGATTTACAAGATAAAGAAGCGGCAGCAGAAATGCACCTTCTAGTTGATATCATTCGCTCTGTTCGAAACATTCGTGCTGAAGTAAATACGCCAATGAGCAAAAAAGTTCAAATGCAAATTAAAGCAAAAGACGAAGCAGTACTAGCACAGCTTATGAAAAATAGCTCGTACATTGAGCGTTTCTGTAATCCAAGTGAATTAACAATTAAGACTGATTTACAAGCGCCAGAAAAAGCGATGACTGCAATCGTATCAGGTGCAGAGTTATTCTTACCATTAGCTGATCTTATCAATCTTGATGAAGAGAAAGCGCGTCTTGAAAAAGAACTTGAGAAGTTCGATAAAGAAGTAGAACGTGTACAGAAGAAACTTGCAAACCAAGGTTTCGTAGCAAAAGCACCAGCGGCAGTTATTGAAGGAGAGCGTGCAAAAGAGCAAGATTATCTAGAAAAACGCGAAGCAGTTCGTCAACGTCTAGCTGATCTTCAAAAATAAAGTCATTCGAAAGAGACTCGCCATATTGGTGAGTCTCTTTTATTTGCGTATAATAGAGCTAGAATAATTCTTTGTTTTAGTTCTTTTTTATTGATTTGAAAGGGGAATGGCAAGCGTGGTACATACATACGAAGAAGCGATAGATTGGATTCATAGCCGATTAAAGTTTGGAATTAAACCAGGATTAGAGAGAATGCAGTGGATGCTAGGGGAGCTTGGAAATCCTGAGCGTCACATAAAATGCGTTCATCTTGCAGGAACAAATGGAAAAGGTTCAACTTTAACATATATGCGTTATATGCTAGAGGCGGGAAAATATAAAGTTGGTACATTTACGTCTCCATACATTGAAACATTTAATGAGCGAATTAGTGTTAACGGTACACCGATTGCAGATAAAGAAATTACTGAGCTTGTAAATATGGTAAAACCGGTTGTTGAAAAATTAGATGAAACAGATTTAGGAGAAGCAACGGAGTTTGAAATTATTACAGTAATGGCAATCTGCTATTTTGGTAAAATAAACTTCTGTGACATCGTCTTGTTTGAAACAGGGCTTGGTGGTCGTTTTGATTCTACAAATGTAGTTCATCCAGTTCTTACAATGATTACAAATATCGGCCATGATCATATGCATATTTTAGGGAATACATTAGCTGAAATTGCGTACGAAAAAGCAGGAATTATTAAATCAGGAGTTCCTGTTATTACTGGTGTGCAGGATGAAGAAGCACTTGAGGCTATCCAAAAGGTTGCTCAGGAAAAGAATGCAAATCTTTATGAGTTTGGAAAGCAATTTACAGCTGTTCATCAACGTTCCGATGAAGATGGAGAGCATTTTGATTTTTCTTGCCCGTTTGCTTCATTTGAGGAAGTTCAGATTTCGATGAAAGGAAGTCATCAAGTCGGAAATGCAGCATTGGCGTTGATGGGGATTATGTATCTTAAAACATACCTATCATTCTTAATGGAGGAAGAGCATATTGGCGTAGGATTAAGTGAAGCATATTGGATTGGCCGATTTGAACGACTGCAAAGCAATCCGGACGTAATTATAGATGGCGCTCATAATCCAGAAGGAATTGCAAGCCTTGTGAAAACAGTAAAGGCTCATTATAACGATAAAAACATCCTTGTTTTATTTACCGCTTTAGGTGATAAACAGCTAGACAATATGGTAGGGCAATTAGAAACAATTGCAGATGAAATGACTTTTACAACATTCACATTTGATCGTGCGATTTCTGCTGAGGAGCTTGCAGCTTACTCACGTAAGGAAACAAAACAAGTTTTTGAGAATTGGAAAGAAGCTATTGATGCGAAAATGAACAACCTCCAAGAAAATGATGTTTTCATCATAACAGGCTCTCTTTACTTTATTTCAGAAGTTAGAAAATACATTCGTGAAAAAAACTAGGACAGCAACTTGCTGCCCTAGTTTTTTGTTCTACAAATGAAGTCAAATACATACATATAAAGTGAAACTTCCATCAGTGGAGGTTTTTTTATTTCCCACTGATGGTTAGCCTTCACCAATCGGGCTTTTAGGGGCAGTTTATCCCCTAGCAACCTTCATAATTTTTATCCGCAATTTTGAGGTGGGGGATATTACTGCCTATTAATGCGGGATAAGATAACTATATGGGAAAATTTGACGAATCCCTCCGACAGATATCTCGTTTTTTTGTGAAGTGAATATGATATGATGCGGACAATGATAAGAGGTGAGGTGTGAGGGTATGGACAAGCAATCACGAACAATCTCGGTTAAAGTAAACGGAACGGAAGCAAAGTATGAAGAAAAGCAGAAAGAAAAGGAAGAATTTGATTGGATGGTAGTTGATAGTGAAACGTCGCAAAATGTAGTGCCCTTTCAAAAAAACAAGTTACCATCTATCCGGCAGCACCGAAAGAAATGGAATAATGTGCTTATTTTTACAGTTGCTACTGCGGTTATCATTGGCACAGTGTTAGGGATGGGAATGCTTCACTTGTTAACGGGACAAGGTACAGTTCGGGAAGCTACGATAACAAGTGGAGAAAAGAATAATGGAGCAGAGCAAAAAGAAGTAACAGCTGGGGAGAAAAAAGAAGAAAAACAAAAGGTGGGGAATGCAGCTGCTTTAGAACCAATCACTTTATATTTCGTTCAGGGAGGTCTCTATTCTTCTGAAGAAAAAGGACAGGCAGCTACTCAGGAATGGAAAGACAATGGGGGCATAGCAGCGATTAAACCGACTGATGATAAGTATTCACTTGTAGTTGGAATTGCTAGTGATGAGCAAACGTTAGATAAATTAATCGGACAATATAAGAAAGACGGCGTATCAGTTTTGAAAAAGAAATGGGAAATTACAGATCGGGCATTGCTGAAAAGCGATAAAGAATCTGGTCCATTGTTAAGTAAGTTACAACTCTTATACGTCCATTTTGTAAAATACGCGACTAGTATACAACCTGGAAGTAAAAGTAATTCAAAAGAAATAGAAGCGATTGAAAAGGAATGGAAGGCAATTGAAAAAGAGGGGAAATCAATTAAGCGTGAGGATGTAAAAAAAATATATACGTATGCATCAGTAGCTGTGCAAACAATAAAAGAAGGAAAGACTGATAAAGAAGCAGTAGCTAAATTGAATCAAGTTATAATTGATGGTTTGCTTTCTTATGAAAAAGTGGTTTCGCAAAAAGCCAAAGAGTAGGATAATGGAATAAGAGGAAAGAAGTATGCATACTTCTTTCTTTTCTTTTGAATTATATAGCTATAGAAATGTTTTCACCTTATAGTGAGAAAACATCATTTCTTAAAAAGAAAATGATGTTTTTGCAATTTGTAGGAAAGGTATTTGTTTGATACGATCAAGCTATATTTTTCTGCTTTATGTAAGAAAGGAGCATATATGAAAAAACTTATTTTAGCATCTGGGTCACCGCGCCGGAAGGAATTACTTGAACTAGCGGGTGTACCATTTGAAATTGTTGTGAGTGAAATAGAAGAAACAATCGGTGCGTATTCATCGCCCGCTGATATTGTGATGTCACTTGCTTTGCAAAAAGCATCTGCTGTAGTAGAAAATCACGAAGATAGTGTGGTATTAGGTGCAGATACAATTGTTACATATGAATCGCGTATTCTTGGAAAGCCTAAAGATGAAGCGGAAGCGAAAGAAATACTGCAGCTATTATCAGGAAAAACACATGAAGTATATACAGGCGTTGCGCTCATTTCAAAAGAAAAAACAGTAACTTTCTACGAACGTACAGAAGTTACGTTTTGGGAGTTAACAGAAGAAGAGGTTGATGCGTATATTGCGACGAAAGAACCACTTGATAAGGCTGGAAGTTACGGTATTCAAGGAAAAGGTTCTATCTTTGTTCAACATATTCAGGGAGATTACTACAGTGTAGTGGGATTACCAATTGCACGACTTGTTCGTGAATTAAAACAGTTCGATAATGATGCATCCCATGCGTAAAATTGCATGGGGTTTTCTTTGCGAAAAATTGAAAAAGGAGTGAAAATATGAACGGTATTCGTGATGTTTTGAAAGAAGAACAACCACGGGAGCGTTTATTAGTAGAAGGAGCAAGCAGTTTATCGAATCGGGAACTTCTCGCAGTGCTACTTAGAACTGGTTCTAAAGAAGAATCAGTTCTAACATTAGCGGATCAAATTTTATATCATTTTGACGGATTACGAATGTTAAAAGATGCTACAATAGAAGAGATGACGAGTATTCATGGTGTAGGAATAGCAAAGGCCTCTCAGTTAATCGCTGCTTTTGAACTAGGGAGAAGGATGGTGCGTTTAGAGTACCAAAATCGATATAGTATTCGGAGTCCAGAAGATTGCGCTAGTTATATGATGGAAGAGATGCGTTTTTTACAACAAGAGCACTTTGTCTGTTTATACTTGAATACGAAAAATCAAGTTATGCATCGGCAGACTGTGTTTATTGGGAGTTTAAATGCCTCAATTGTGCATCCTCGCGAGGTTTTCAAAGAAGCTTTTCGTCGCGCAGCAGCCTCTATTATATGTCTGCATAACCACCCTTCAGGAGACCCTACGCCGAGTCGGGAAGATATTGAAGTGACAAAACGATTGGTAGAATGTGGAAGGATCATTGGGATTGAAGTCCTTGATCACATTATTATAGGCGACCATAAATTCGTGAGTTTAAAAGAAAAAGGTCATATTTAAGACTATTCTTTTTACCTATTTTGTTTTATAATGTGATTTATGAGTTTTTTGTAGGCATTCGCTTACAATAAAGGATAGAAAATATAAAAACGTACTGTTTTATTATAAATATAAAGTAAGAAAATGAGTCCGTGAAAATGAGAAAGGAAGATAGATGATATGTTTGGATTTGGTGGTTTTACTCGTGATCTTGGAATTGATTTAGGAACAGCAAACACGCTTGTATACGTGAAAGGAAAAGGTGTAGTTTTACGTGAACCTTCAGTTGTAGCATTGCAAACTGATTCGAAACAAATCGTTGCAGTTGGTAGCGATGCAAAACAAATGATTGGTCGTACACCAGGAAACGTAGTGGCTCTTCGCCCTATGAAAGATGGTGTAATCGCTGATTATGAAACAACAGCGACAATGATGAAATACTATATTCAACAAGCGCAAAAATCAAATGGATTTTTCTCTCGTAAGCCATATGTAATGGTATGTGTGCCATCTGGTATTACTGCTGTAGAAAGACGTGCAGTAATCGATGCAACTCGCCAAGCAGGTGCGCGTGATGCATATCCAATTGAAGAACCATTTGCAGCAGCAATCGGTGCAAACTTACCTGTTTGGGAACCAACTGGTAGTATGGTTGTTGATATTGGCGGCGGAACAACAGAAGTTGCGATCATTTCTTTAGGCGGGATTGTAACAAGTCAATCTGTTCGTGTTGCTGGTGATGATATGGACGATTCAATCATTCAATACATTAAGAAAAGCTACAACTTAATGATCGGTGAAAGAACAGCAGAAGCATTAAAATTAGAAATCGGTTCTGCAGGCGAGCCAGAAGGTATTGAGCCAATGGAAATTCGTGGCCGTGATTTAGTAAGTGGTTTACCAAAAACAGTATTAATCAAGCCAGAAGAGATTGCAGATGCGTTAAAAGATACAGTAGATGCAATTGTAGAATCAGTGAAAAACACATTAGAAAAAACGCCACCTGAATTAGCAGCGGATATTATGGACCGTGGAATTGTATTAACAGGAGGCGGTGCATTACTTCGCAACTTGGACAAAGTAATTAGTGAAGAAACGAAAATGCCAGTTCTTGTTGCAGAAAATCCACTTGACTGTGTAGCAATTGGAACAGGTAAAGCTTTAGATAATATCGACCTTTTCAAAACTGCTCGATAATATTCCAAAATAAAAATCAATGAAATTAAGAGGGTGTGAACGTGCCACAGTTTTTCTTAAACAAAAGATTAATTGTTTTGCTAGTTAGTATTATTCTTCTCGTGGCATTGATTGGAATCTCACTGAAAGAACGGAAAAATCTAACATGGCCAGAGCAGTTTGTAAAAGATACTGTCGGTGTTGTAGAACGTGTATTCCAAAAGCCAGCGAATTATGTTGCCGGGTTCTTTGAGAACGTAGAAGATGTAAAGCGCACGTATGAAGAAAATAAAACATTAAAAGAAAAATTAGATAAGTATGCGGAATTATCCGTGAAAGTAAAAGATTTGGAAAAAGATAATGCGAAGCTTCGTGAAACGATTGATAAAAAAGATTCTCTTCGTGACTATAAGCCAATCCAAGCTACAGTGATTGCACGCAATCCGGACAAGTGGTATGACTTAATCGGAATTGATAGAGGTGCACAGCAAGGAATCCAGAAGGATATGGCTGTTATGACTTCAAAAGGGTTAGTCGGACGAGTGAAAAGTGTGTCTCAATTTACATCAACTGTAGAATTATTGAGTTCACTGAATCGAACAAATCGTATTTCTGCTGTAGTAGAAGGGCAAGAGCGTATTTTTGGATTGATTGAAGGATACGACAAGGAAAAACAATCTCTTGTTTTCACAAAGATTCCATCTGATGTAAAAGTAGAAAAAGATCAAACGGTTGTAACATCAGGATTAAGTGATATTTTCCCGAAAGGGTTAGTAATTGGGAAAATTGTAGATGTTGCACCAGATGAATATGGATTAACACAAACAGCTTACGTAAAACCTGCTGCGGATTTAAATGATGTAGACCATATTATGGTTACAAAAAGAGTTATGCCCTCAGCAGCGTTAGAACAGTAAGGGGGAGAAGATATGGCTATTTTGAAAAGAGCAATTCTTCCTCTGCTGCTTCTTTTTGTGTTTTTATTCGAAAATATGTTTTCTACTGTAGTTCCAACAGCATTGTTTTGGAAAGACAGTATTGCAGCTCCGCATTTCTTTATGATTGTGCTATGTTTTATTACCGTTTATTTTAGTCCTTTACAAGGTATTTACTATGGGCTATTATTTGGTTTTTTATTTGATACTGTATATACAGAACTTGTTGGTGTATATATATTTGCTTATCCAATTTTGGCGTATCTTGTGTATAGTACGATGAGAGTATTGCAATTGAATTTATTTATTGTTTCTTTTATCGTATTAACGGGAATTGCAGCATTAGAGTATTATGTATATGGATTTTTAACGCTACTAGGACGTATTCATGTACCGGCGCATATCTTTTTCTCAGATCGTCTCCTTGCTACTTTATTGTTAAATGGCATTTTCTTATTACTAGTTTGTTTCCCACTGAGACGATATCTTGTGCGTCTTTCAAAAGCGATGGAAGAAAAAGAAAAAAGGATTTTCTAATTTTATGTCGAATTGAATCGTTGGGGTGAACTTTAGTGGAAGAAAAAAAGCAACAAAATATAACGATAAAAGGGACAAAAGATGGACTGACATTACATTTAGATGATTGCTGTTCATTCTCTGAATTACTGCAAGAACTGGACGAAAAGCTTTCCACTCACTATTACGATGGTGATGGACGTTCATTAATCGAAGTACATGTTAAAGTTGGTAATCGCTATTTGACAGATGTACAGCAAGAAGAAATTCGCACTTTGATTCGTAATAAAAAAAATCTTGTTGTGGATTCCATTGAGAGTGATGTCATAACAAAAGCTGAAGCAATAGCGTGGAAAGAAGAAACAGAAATTGTCCCTGTTTCCAAAATTGTTCGCTCAGGTCAAGTATTGCATGTAAAAGGAAATCTATTGTTAATTGGAGATGTCAATCCAGGCGGAACGGTTATCGCTGGGGGAAATATTTTTGTCGTTGGATCATTACGAGGAATTGCGCATGCTGGATATTATGGGGATACAGATGCTGTCATTGCAGCATCTGTTATGAATCCAATGCAACTTCGAATTAGTGATGTGACAATGCGGGCTCCGGAAGAGAAAGAAGACGGAGCAGAGGCGGCGGAATGTGCGTATATTGATGAGAACAATCACATTGTTGTCGATCGCCTGCAACTTCTCACTCATCTTAGACCTAATTTAACAAAGTTAGAAAGGGGAATTGTATAGCTGTGGGAGAGGCAATAGTAATTACATCTGGAAAAGGCGGGGTAGGAAAGACTACAACGTCTGCAAACATTGGTACAGCCTTAGCATTATCCGGGAAAAAAGTATGTTTAATTGATACGGATATTGGTCTAAGAAACTTAGACGTAGTAATGGGGCTAGAAAATCGTATTGTATTTGATCTTGTTGATGTCGTCGAAGGTCGTTGTCGTTTACCTCAGGCTCTTATAAAAGATAAGCGCTTTGATGAACTTTATTTATTACCTGCAGCACAAACGAGCGATAAGTCAGCGGTAACACCTGAACAAATGGATGAGTTAATACAACTATTACGTCAAGATTATGATTATGATTACATATTAATTGATTGTCCTGCTGGTATTGAGCAGGGATTCAAAAACGCGGTGGCAGGTGCGGACAAAGCGATTGTTGTAACGACGCCTGAAGTATCTTCTATGCGTGATGCAGACCGTATTATTGGGCTTTTAGAAAAAGAAGATATCGAACCACCAAAACTTGTTATTAACCGTGTGCGTAGCCATATGCTACATGAGCAAGATATGCTAGATGTAGATGAAATTGTACGTACACTTTCGATTGAGTTGCTCGGAGTTGTCGAGGATGATGATGAAGTTATTCGTGCTACAAATACAGGTGAACCTGTAGCATTGCAGCCGAATGGAAAAGCATCATTAGCTTATCGGAATATTGCAAGACGTTTGCTAGGTGAATCTGTCCCTTTACAAGCGTTTGGGCAAGAAAAAGTATCTGTTTTTACAAAGATGAAAAATTTCTTTGGAATTCGTTAAAAGCACTTCGCATGTATGCGAGGTGCTTTCTTTTTTATTCTCATGAATATCTTCCTCTTAGGGTTCATACATATGTACAAACTGTATAAAGTTTGGAAAATAGAGAACTTTTATTTTCCCTGCTATTTGCGGGGGAAATAATCAGTAGGGAAGATAGTTTCACTTTACTTGCCTCTTGCAAGAAGAGGTGGCAAAAGGAAGGGGACAGGATGAAGAATAGACGTGTAGAAGAGATTAAAAAACGGATTGCAAAGAGAAAAGAAGAACAAGAGAGACTCGAGGAAGAACAGTATTTTTCTGAAGGAAACTTTGATGGAGAAACGATGTTCATTGAAGAAGGTGAAAAAGAGGTGCATCCTCTTTTTCGAAAGGAAGTATTTTTATTTAAATTTTTATTAGCGGCGATTCTCGTTCTCTCGGTAGCCATTTTATTTAAAAATGCACCAGCTTCTTTTGATGGAGCAAGAACGGTTGTAAAACAAGTTATGCAAGAGGAATTTCAGTTTGCTACTGTATCCAAGTGGTACGAAAATCAATTTGGAAAACCGCTCGCTTTTCTACCTGCAAATGAAAAGAAGCAAGGCATACAGCAAAAAGATTATGCAGTTCCGGCTTCAGGGAAAGTTATGCAAAGTTTTCAAAAAGATGGCCAAGGTGTATTTGTACAAACAGCCGCGAATACAACTGTTGAATCGGTAAATGAAGGGGTTGTTATTTTCGCTGGTAAGAAAGAGGGGTTTGGGAATATAGTTGAGATCCAGCATGCAGATGGTACGGAATCATGGTATGGAAATTTAGGTGAGGCATCTGTAAAATTATATGATTATGTTGAAAAGAAACAAAAGGTTGGAACAGTTGGGACCAATGCGGATAACAAGAATGGCAAGTTCTATTTTGCAATTAAAAAGAATGAAAAATTTATCGATCCGATTCAGGTGATTTCATTTGAATAAATATAGTGAAGTATTGTCAAAAATTACAGTGCATCCACTGTTTTGGGGAATTATAGCTATTGGGATTTTTACGGCGCGTTTTAAAGAATTACTACTTTTATTTTGTATCGTTTTGATTCATGAGCTTGGGCACGCCTTCGCAGCTGCTCATTATAAATGGAGAATCAAGCAAATACAACTTTTGCCGTTTGGCGGGGTGGCAGAGCTTGAGGAACATGGGAATAAGCCGTTAAAGGAAGAATTAATCGTTGTAATAGCAGGACCTATTCAACATGTATGGATGATTGGGCTAGCTTATGCTTTGGCTAGGGCAGGATGGTTTAGTGAGGAACTTTATCATTTCTTTGTATGGAACAATTTAATGATTCTAGGGTTTAATTTACTACCAATTTGGCCACTAGATGGTGGAAAAGTATTGTTTAATGTTTTATCACATCAATTTCCTTATTTACAAGCGCATGAGAAAATGATGAAAATATCATGTGTTTTTTTTAGTGTAATATTAGGTTGGCAACTGTTTTGGAATAGTAATAGTATTATGATGTGGGTGCTGCTTCTGTTTTTAGCTATTTCTTTATATCAAGAATGGAAGCAACGGCGCTATGCGTTTATGCGTTTTTTACTAGAACGTTATTATGGAAACAAGCGAGATATTGAAAAGATTGCTCCAATTGAAGTTCGAACTGAGGATCGATTATACACGATTTTCACAAAGTTTCGGAGAGGGTATAAGCACTCGATTATCGTTCATGGTAAATATAAAGAGCATTATACATTAGACGAAAACGAATTGCTTTATGCTTATTTTACCGAAAAACGAACTACTTCATCTGTGGAAGAGTTAATCGGTTAGTGTTGACGAGGACACTAACCTTTTATATTGTAAGAGGAAAAGAAAATGAAAAAGTGAGGAAAGTATTTTGAAGACGTTATACATCAACTATACTGGTTCGGAAAAACGGGTTGCTGTAGAAGAAAAACAAAAGATTGTTGAGCTTTTATGGCAACGAAATCAAGAGCAAGAGATTGTTGGGCATATTTATGTGGGACGTGTCGTACGAACGATTGCTGGGATGAATGCAGCGTTTGTAAATATCGGTTTAGAAAAACATGCCTATCTTTCATATGATGATGTTCCATCATCATATCGAGTGCACGAAGGACAAGCATTGCTCGTGCAAGTGGTAAAAGAAGCGATTGATACAAAAGGGCCAAAATTAACAGCGAATGTAGAATTTACCGGGAAATATGTCGTTTATATGCCTTATGATGAAATGCGCGCTGTTTCCCGGAAAATAAAAAATAATAAAAAACGGCAACAATTGCTTGAAATTCAAGTAGAGGGAACCGGAGGCTATATTTTCCGTTCAGCTTGTGACAAAGGTGCAATTGATGAAGTGCAGATTGAAATGCAACATTTTCAAGATCTGTATAAAGAATTAAAAAGAAAAGAAGAGCATGGAAAGGCACCGTTATTACTCCATCGTCCAGCAACCTTTTTAGATCGTGTATTTAAAGAAAATCCGATTGAAACAATTGAAAAAGTAATTGTAGATACACGCAGTATAGTACCGGAATTGCAAGATAAAGTAGGAAAAGAAAAGGTTTCGTTTTACAATGAAACAACTTCTATGTTCATTCACTATGGTGTGGAGCGTGAGATTGAAAAAGCACTGCAAAAAATAGTGTGGTTATCAAACGGTTCTTATTTAATTATTGAGCAAATGGAGACAATGACGGTAATTGATGTGAACACCGGTAAATTTACTGGAAAGCAGAACTTGCAAGATACGGTATTACGGACGAATGAAATAGCTGCGGAAGAAATTGCTCGTCAATTAAGACTGCGTGATATTGGTGGTATGATTTTAATTGACTTCATTAATATGAAAAAAGAAGAAAATAAAGAAAAAGTAAGAGAGAGGCTCATTTCCTCATTACAAAGGGATCGTACATATACACGTGTTCTTAGATTTACAGAGCTCGGTATTTTAGAAATGACACGTAAGCGAAAAAAACACTCGCTCCGTGATGTATTATTAGACGATTGCTCAGCGTGCCAGGCGACAGGATATGTAATGTCTCATGAATCAATTGCATACGAGCTAGAAAGAGAACTTGTTACATATAGTAGTTCGGAGGACGAGGCGGTATTAATTGCAGCTTCAAAAGAAGTACAAAAAATATTTTTACAAAAAGAATTGCAAAAAAATATACCGTTCCAAGTTTATTTCACAGATGAAGAAGCTGAGAAATATGCAATTATTCGATTTGGAACGAGGCAAGAAATGATGCTGCGTAAAAATAGTTAGCAGAACATTTATTGACAATAGTCAACGTTTCGTGATAACATCTTTATGTTATAGTTTATAGCACCTAAACTGCTATATGCTACAACCGCACAAGACAGGTTCCAAAAAGGCATTTTATGTCTACCTCGTTTTGGCGAGTCTTAGTAATTATGAGGAGGTGCAAGTATGTACGCAATTATCGAAACAGGTGGAAAACAAATTAAAGTTGAAGCTGGTCAAGAAATCTACATTGAAAAATTAGATGCTGAAGCTGGTGAAACTGTTACTTTTGACAAAGTTCTTTTCGTTGGTGGCGAAAACGTGAAAGTTGGTAGCCCAGTTGTAGAAGGTGCAACAGTTACTGCGAAAGTTGAAAAACAAGGTCGCGCTAAGAAAATCATCGTTTTCAAATACAAAGCGAAAAAGAACAATCGTAAGAAACAAGGTCATCGTCAACCTTACACTAAGCTAGTGATTGAAGCAATCAACGCTTAATTCTGGTTAAGATGATTAAAATTACGATAAGTCGCACGAAATTAGGAAGTATCCAATCATTTAAAATGACTGGGCATGCCGATTATGCACCACATGGACAAGACCTTGTCTGTGCTGGAACAACTGCGGTCGTGTTTGGATCTATAAATGCAGTGGAAGTACTTTGTAATGTGCAAGCAACTATTGAGCTCGGAAGTGATGGTGGATTCTTAACGTATGAGTTGCCTAATGATTTAGATGCTCATACAGCAGAGAAAGCTCAAACGCTTTTAGAAGGATTGGTTGTTTCGCTTAAGACGATTGAACTTGATTACGGAAAGTATATCCGTTTAATAGAAAAAATGCAGGAGGTGTAACGTATGTTAAGATTAGATCTTCAGTTTTTCGCATCTAAGAAAGGTGTAGGTAGTACAAAGAACGGTCGTGACTCTCAGTCAAAACGTCTTGGTGCTAAACGCGCAGATGGTCAAACGGTTTCAGGTGGTTCAATTCTTTACCGTCAACGCGGTACAAAAATTTATCCAGGTGTTAACGTTGGTCGTGGTGGCGATGACACTTTATACGCGAAAGTTGACGGCGTAGTACGCTTCGAGCGTCTTGGCCGTGACCGCAAACAAGTGAGCGTATATCCTGTTGCTCAAGAAGCATAAGAAACTCACGGAAAACTCTAACCTGAGTGCAGGTTAGAGTTTTTCTATATTAAGGGGTATCTGGATGAATAAAAAATGGACAATTATAGATGCGTTGAGCCATTCTAGGCATGATTGGCTCAATCGTATGCAGATGATTAAAGGAAACCTCTCCCTTGGAAGAGTGGAAGAGATTCATGGGCTCATCGATCGTTTTGTCCAAGAAGCGAGACAAGAATCCAATCTGATGGGGCTATCGATGCCTTTATTTTCAGAATGGATTTTAACATATAATTGGAAACAGCAGCCGTGCTTATTGGAGTACGAAGTATTAGGGAAATTACATAACTTATCTCATTACGATGAAGAAGTGTGTACGTGGACGAATGAATTTTTCTCAATGCTTCAGCATAGTTTAGACGTTTATGTTGAAAATTATGTTTGTATCACAATTGAATGTGACGCGGAGAATGCTCGTTTCTTTTTTGATTTTCGTGGCAAGCTAACGAATGTAGAAGAACTACAAACGTGGCTTACAAACCAAAACAATGAATCGTATTTCATTTCTTATACAGTGCGAGATGATGAAATCTCGGTTATATTACAACCAATCGAAAAAAGTGTGGTGAAATAATGTTTGTAGATCAGGTCAAGATATATGTAAAAGGCGGCGACGGTGGAAACGGAATGGTTGCGTATCGTCGTGAGAAGTATGTTCCAAAGGGTGGCCCAGCAGGTGGCGATGGCGGTAAAGGTGCAGATGTTGTTTTCGTTGTTGACGAAGGCTTACGTACATTAATGGACTTCCGCTACCAACGTCATTTCAAAGCTGATCGCGGTCAACACGGGATGAGCAAAGGGCAACATGGCCGTAAAGCTGATGATTTAATCGTAAAGGTTCCACCAGGAACAGTTGTAAAAGATGAGGAAACTGGTCAAATTCTTGCGGATTTAGTAACGCATGAGCAATCAGCTGTTATTGCAAGAGGTGGTCGTGGTGGCCGTGGTAACTCACGTTTTGCAACACCGACGAACCCAGCACCAGAAATCGCTGAGAACGGGGAACCAGGTCAAGAACGTGATGTAATCTTAGAATTAAAAGTATTAGCGGATGTTGGACTTGTTGGATTCCCAAGCGTAGGTAAATCAACATTATTATCCGTTGTATCATCAGCACGTCCGAAAATTGCAGAATATCACTTTACAACAATTGTTCCAAACCTTGGTGTTGTTGAAACTGGTGATAACCGCAGCTTCGTTATGGCTGACCTTCCTGGATTAATCGAAGGAGCACATGCGGGCGTTGGACTTGGACACCAATTCTTACGTCATATCGAACGTACACGTGTTATCGTGCATGTTATTGATATGTCTGGTTTAGAAGGCCGTGATCCATATGAGGATTATGTTACAATCAATGCTGAATTAAAAGAGTACAATCTGCGTTTAACAGAGCGTCCACAAGTTGTTGTTGCAAACAAAATGGATATGCCAGATGCAGAGGAAAACTTACAAGCATTTAAAGAGAAAGTAGGAGACGAAGTTCAAATCTTCCCAATCTCTGCCGTAACAAAACAAGGTGTTCGTGATCTATTATTTGAAGTAGCAAACTTAGTGGAAACAACACCAGAATTCCCAGTACATGATGTTGTAGACGAATCTGAAGCAAGTGTAATGTACAAATTTGAATCTGAAGGATCTAAGTTTGAAATTACACGCGAAAGTGACGGTACATTTGTCATTTCTGGTTATGATATTGAGAAAACATTCAAGATGACAGACTTCTCACGTGATGAATCTGTACGTCGTTTCGCTCGTCAAATGCGCGGAATGGGTATTGATGAAGCTCTTCGTGCACGCGGTGCAAAAGATGGTGACATTGTAAAAATTCTTGAATATCAATTCGAATTTATCGATTAAGACTGCCAAAATACGGCAGTCTTTTTTATAATCGAGAAAGGAGTGTAAATAAAGCGATAGAAATACAGATTGGAAAACCGATAGAAAGCTTAATTTTTAGGTGGGAGAGAGGATCTGGTCGAGCGTAGAAGCGGTCAGTGCCTTTTTGAGCCCCATGCCATGTGAGAACAGAGGGAGAAAAAGAGTGGGGATTTCCTCTTGTTTTCAAGGCCGCAATTTGTATGTTAGAAGTCAAAGCGATAGAAATACAGATTGAAAAACCGTTAGAAAGCCTAATCTTTAGGTGGGAGAGAGGATTTGGTCGAGCGTAGAAACGGTCAGATCCTTTTTCTGCCCCATGCCAAGTTAAAACAAAAGGAGAAAGCAAGTAGAGGTCATCTTTTGTTTTTCATAGCCATGACTTATACGTTGGAAAATCAAAATAGATATTCATTTTTAAATTCAGAAGAATGAAAGAAATAGTCACTCCGTAGTAAGAAACAAGGGAGAGGGAGTATATGTATAAAATATTAATTGTAGAAGATGACGAAAAGATTGCTGGGATATTAGAAGAACATTTAGAGAAGTATGGCTATCAATCATTTCGAGTGGCAGATTTACGCCATATAAAAGGTGAATTTGTGAAAGTGAATCCACATTTAGTTTTACTCGATATTAATCTCCCGTACTTTGATGGTTTTTACTGGTGTCGTCAAATTCGAACTGTATCTAATGCACCAATCATTTTTGTCTCTGCACGAACCGGAGAAATGGATCAGGTCATGGCAATTGAAAACGGTGGTGACGATTATATTGCAAAGCCATTCCATTTAGATATTGTTATGGCGAAAGTAAAAAGCGCCTTACGTCGTGGATACGGTGAGTATGCTTCATCGGCAGAAAGCGATTGCTTTGGTGTGAGGGGATTGCTGCTATTTCCATCACAACATACAGTTGAGTGGCAAGGGAAACAAATAGAGCTCACAAAAAATGAATTTTATTTATTAGAGTGTTTAATGAAGCAGGCAAATCAATATGTAACGCGTGAGGAGCTCTTAGAGGCATTATGGGATGAACTAGCATTCGTTGATGATAATACATTAACAGTGAACGTAAAGCGTGTCCGAAAGAAGCTAGAGGAGCTTGGGATTGTAAATGCAATCGTAACAAAGCGGGGATACGGTTACGCACTTCTTACAGAGTGGGGAGATGGGCATGAAGCTTAAGGGTTACCTCATTGATCGTTTTCCTTTAATTGTTTCATATATTGTGAGCCTTTGCTTATTTGGACTTGTATTACAACTACAAGGACTTTTAGAGAAACGATCGATACAGTGGAGTACATGGTTGTATGGCCTTTTACTAGCGACTATCGTATTTATTATATACCTGATTTATGATTATCGAAAACGCAGCGTGTTTTTAAACAGAATCGAACAATACATTGCTGGAGGACATACGTTACATGACTCTTTATTAATTGATGCTTCCTATACGGCTGAACAAGAAATGATTGTAGAAGCATTCATTTTGCTTAGACAGCAATATATGAATGAGGTTCACCAGAAGCATGCGAAAGATCAACAGCAAATGATCTTTATGAACCAATGGATTCACCAAATGAAAACACCAGTTTCAGTGATTGAATTACTGTTGCAGAAATTTGGTAAAGCGCATCGCGAAGCAAGAGAAACGGTTGAAAGTATTCGTGAAGAAAATAATCGTATTTTACATGGTTTAGATTTAGCGTTACATATGGCAAGGTTAGAACAGTTTGCAAAAGATTACAAAGTGGAGGTAGTAAATGTACTAGAGGTTGTTCGAGAGGTTATTAACCAAAATCGAAAATCTTTCATTCAATCTTCTGTATATCCGAAAGTAATGTTTGAAGAAGAAACGTGTACGATCGCTTCCGATCGAAAATGGATTAGTATTGCAATCAATCAAATTGTTATGAATGCAATTAAATACACAAAAATCTCGCAAGTGGATAAGAAAGAAATTCAGTTTCAAATAGAGGAGAAGGAACAGACAGTTTTATTACATATTTGTGATACTGGAATTGGTATTCCAAAGCAAGACATCAAACGAGTTTTTGAACCATTCTTTACAGGAACAAATGGAAGAAAAACAAGAGAAGCAACAGGAATGGGATTATATATTACAAAGGAAATTTGTGATAATCTTCATCACGGAATTTACGTGCAATCAACCGAAGGAGAAAGTACAACATTTACATTCCAATTTGCAAAAGATGAAGAATATCATGCATTGATGAGAAAAATGACAAAATTGTAAGATAACAAACGGTTTTGTAAGGAAAATCACTCGTTTCTTTTTCTTATTTTTCTTATAGTAAATGTAAGAAGAAAGCACATAGGGGGATTTAGAAATGAGTGTTCTTGAAGTAAAAGGTTTAACGAAGGTGTATCAATCAAAAGGATCAGTGGCAACGACTGCTTTACACGATATAAATTTTAAAATTGAAGAAGGCGAATTTGTAGGTATTATGGGTCCTTCAGGAAGTGGGAAAACAACACTTCTAAATTTATTAGCAACAATTGATAAGCAAACTTCAGGCCATGTTTATGTGAATGGTGAAGAGATTAGTCAAATGCGTGCTACAAAACTAGCGGAATTTCGCCGTACACATTTAGGGTTCATCTTCCAAGACTTTAACTTACTTGATACGTTATCGATTAAAGAAAATATTATTTTGCCATTAGTTATGGCGAAGCGCCCTGTAAAAGAAATTGATACGAAAGTACTTGAAATTGCGAAGTTTTTAAATATCGAAGGAATTTTAAATAAAAAAGTATATGAAGTATCGGGTGGACAACAACAACGTGCGGCAGCTGCACGAGCAATTATTCATGAACCGACATTAATTTTAGCAGATGAGCCAACTGGGAATTTAGATTCTAAGTCTGCGAAATCTTTAATGGGCGCACTGCAAGATTTACATGAACAGAAAAAAGTAACAATTGCCATGGTAACACATGATCCAGTAGCAGCTAGTTATTGCGAACGTATTCTCTTTATACGCGATGGAGAAATTTTCTCAGAAATTCATAAAGGAAAAACAAAGCAAGCCTTTTTCCAAGAAATTTTAGATGTACTTGCGATGCTAGGGGGGGAATATCATGAACTTTCGCCAGCTCGCGCTTAATAATGTAAAAGGAAATTGGCGTAATTATAAAGCTTTTCTTATTAGTAGTTGTTTATCAATCTTAGTATTTTTCATGTACGCTTCCTTCATTTATCATCCAGATGTAGTGAGCGGAAACATTAGCATGAAGACGATGGTTACAAAAGGGCTAGAATCAATGAACTATATCATTGTCATCTTTTCAGCACTATTTATTTTATATGCTAACTCAACGTTTTTACGAGCGAGAAAAAAGGAGTTTGGTTTATTAACATTAATAGGTGGAACAAAAGCGCAGCTTGGTCGTATGATTATACTAGAGCAAATGATTTTAGGTGTAATCGCAATTGTAGTAGGGATCGCTCTTGGTATGCTTTGTTCAAAGCTCTTCTTTCAAGCTTTAAGTGTATTACTTGGTGTAGATAAAACACTTCCACTTGTATGGAATGGAGAAGCAGTTCTGATTACAGCTAGTGTATACTTCGTTCTCTTTTTCATCCTATCATTATTCGGTCTTTGGACGGTCGGTCGTTTGCAAATTATTGATTTATTAAGAGAAGCAAGAAAACAAAAAGTAGAGCCTTTCGCATTTACATGGCTATGTGTAGTCGGGATATTATGTATTATTGTCGCGTATGTACTTTGTTTCCAAGTTACGCTTATGAATTTCGTTATGCTATTTTTACCGATTGTAGGACTGACAATTGGAGGAACGTACTTACTATTTACGCAAGGTAGCACTGTTGTATTAAAGGTGTTACAAAAACGAAAAAAATCTTTTTATACATATCCCAATATGTTTATACTTAGTAATCTTATTTATAAAATGAAAGATAATGCTCGTTTTCTCTTTGTTATATCCATTATTACAGCTGTTGTTTCTTCCGCGGTTGGTACACTGTATGTATTCTTTGAAGATATGAGTTATAAAACAGTAGCTAGTACGCCGCATGCTATTTCATATGAGGAAAAGGGAGTAAATACACATAACATCATTAGTGAAGAGAAAATGCAAGAGTTATTGAAAAATCATGGGTTTGAAGATGCACGAAAAGTAACATATGTAAAACTTCCAGCAACACAGAAAATAGAGGGGTTGAATGGCAATCATGAGATGCCTTTAGGTATTATCTCAGAAAAAGAATATAATGCAGAAGCACGTAAGCAAAAGAAAGAGGAAGTTCATAATGAACCAGGAAGCGCAACGATGGTTTTAATTGATATGATGAATGACTTTGTGAAGTTAGATCGTACAAAACCATTTGAGTTCACGCTGAACGGACAAAAACAGTCTATTAAGCTAAATGATCCAATTGCACAATCTGTTTTTAACGATGAAGGGTACCTTATTGTTAATGATCAAGACTTTGTGAAATATGCAAAGGTTGTATCAGATGAAGAAAAGACAAAATATTACGGATATTATATTGGAGACTGGAAAGGAACAGAGAATCTTGTAGTAGACCTGAAAAAAGAAATTGCACAAGAACAACAACAGAATTTCCATAATTCAGTTCTTACTTATAAAGCAATAAAGGAACAAGGGGCAATTACAATGTTCATCGGTTTCTTTGTAGCAGTACTATTTTTCTTCTTTGCTTGCAGCATGACATACTTTAAATGGTTTAATGATAAAGAGCAAGATCGTGTTCAATTTAAGTCATTAAAGAGAATCGGTATGACAGATAAAGAAATTCATAAAATTGCTATTCGCCAAATGGGAGTCATTTTCTTTATTCCAATTCTCATTGGTACATTGCATAGCGGATTTGCTCTTCATACATTAGGGGAAATGCTTTATTTAGATTTATGGAAATCAGGTGCGATTGTTATTGGAGCATATATTGTAGCTTCGGCAATTTACTTTATGATTGCACAAAGAGGATATTTAAAACACGTAAAAAGCTAGGGAAACCTCTAGCTTTTTACGTGTGTAACAGGTTACAGGGGGAATGCAGATGAATGTCAGGCAGCTAGCGATACAAAATATAAGGGGGAATTGGCGGAGTTATAAAGCATTTGTATTAAGTAGCTCTTTTTCTGTAGCAGTTTTTTATATGTATACATCTTTTGTTCATCATCCGGAAGTTGCACACAGTAATGTCCACATTGGAATTCGATCAGGTTTACAAGGGTGTAGTTATCTTATTCTTATGTTCTCGGCACTGTTTATGTTAAGTTCTAATGCTACTTTTCTTGATGCGAGAAAGAAAGAATTAGGATTGCTTAAATTAATGGGATCTACAAATGCTAGAATCTCAATTCTACTATTCTTAGAACAGGCTGTAGTGGGCTTGGTATCAACTTGTATTGGGATTGGGGTTGGGATGTTATTTTCAAATTTATTTTTAATGACATTAAGTGTACTCTTAGATTTAGAGAATAGGATTTATTTCATCTTTCAAATAAAACCATTCTTGATTACCGTTGTTGTATATGCAATTCTGTTTTTTTCTTTAGCACTATTTGGTTTGTGGAATGTGCGGAGGTTAGAAATTGTTGATTTATTATTGGATAAGAGGAAAGGACGTAGAGTTTTTAAAGTAGGGAAATGGCGATTTGGTTTAGGGATTATTTTACTTTTATGTGGATATACCTTTGCGGTAAAAGTAACGCTAGGAGAGTTATTTCTCTACTTTTATCCAATCCTTAGTACTGTAATTATAGGAACTTATTTTTTATTTACTCAAGGCAGTTTATTTGTTTTGAAAGGACTTCAAAAACAGAAGAATATCTATTATACATATCCAAATCTATTTGTGCTTCGCAGCCTTGAGCATAAATTGAAAGATCATGCGAAGTTTTTATTTTCCATTTCTATTTTGACAGCAACAGTTATTACAGCAACAGGAACTGCATATGCATATTTTTCTGACCTTCCCAAAAGCGCTATGTTTTCATTTCCTCATGAAATTTCCTATACAGAAAAAGGAATAGAATCTCATGAGGTGATTTCTCCCGATGAGCTCTTAGTACTATTTGAAAAATATGGTTATGAAAATGTAGAGAAAGTACAGTTTATCGGATTACCAGGAAAGTTTATTACAACACATGACGGACGTCTGTTTCCGATTACTGTTATTTCACAAACGGATTATAACAAAGAAGCAAAGAAGCAAGGAAAAAGCATGGTAAACAATAAAAAAGGTTATGGCACATTTATAAACCCAATGGCTTTTGATGGTCAGGATGTGTATAACAAGGAAATATTCTATTTTCAAATGTTAGGAGTACCATATCAAATTAAATTGCATGAATCTAAATCAGATATGGTTTTTAATGGAGATGGCGCTGGGCACCATAATCAATTATTAGTTGTACGGGATGAACAGTTTAAACAATGGGAAAGTGTCATTCCTAATCATGAAAAATATGTATATTATGGTTATAATATTCCAAATTGGCAGGAGCAAAAAAAATTCGCGTTAGAAGTGAGGGGAAAAGTGTCTCCAGATTATTCTTCTTCGATGAGAAATAAGATCAGTATATATATCCAATTTAAGGAAGGGGGAGCAGTGTTATTATTTATCGGATCATTTATTAGTATTCTCTTTTTCTTAGCAACTTGCAGTATGACATATTTTAAATGGTTTTCAGATATTGAGCAGGATCGTAAAGAGTATCAGTCTTTAATGAAAATAGGGATGGAGAAAGGAGAAATAAAACGGATTGTTAGACGGCAAATGGGGAGTTTATTTTTTATTCCTATTGTGGTCGGTATAGTGCATAGTATATTTGCTTTCTATGCATTGAGTAATTTAATGGAAATGAATGTGTTATTTACAAGTATAAAGATCATCGGTATATATTGTGCAGCAACAGCTATCTATTTCTTCTTCGCTCAAAAAGAATATATGAAACATATAGACTAGCAAACGCTAGTCTTTTTAAAATATTCAAAATTCACATAGAAAAATAAAAATATTCATGGTATAACAGTAAGAAAACGAAAAAGAGGGGAAAAGACGATGATTCGAGTTGGCTATTTAGGACCAGAAGCAACATTTACAAATATGGCGGTGAGTCGTTTTTTTCCGGAGGCAGAGCATGTGCCATATCGCACGATTCCTGATTGTATGGATGCTGCAGCAAATGGAAATGTAGACTTTGCAGTTGTACCGTTAGAGAATGCGATTGAAGGTTCTGTTAATATTACTGTTGATTATCTTGTGCATGAGCAGCCGCTCTTCATTGTAGGAGAAATTACAGTGCCTATTCAGCAACATTTACTTGTGCATCCAGATTATGAAGAGGTGTGGAAAGAAGTATATGCAGTTCATTCTCATCCGCATGCGATTGCGCAATGTCATAGGTTTTTAAATGAAGAATTAAAAGGTGTAACGGTTCGGGATATGACTTCCACAAGTGCAGCGGCGCAATATGTGAAAGAACATCCGGAAGAAAGGATCGCTGCAATTGCAAATGAAGCGGCAGCAGAGAAGTATGATTTAGCAATTGTGCAGCGTAATATTCATACGCATAAAAATAACCATACACGTTTCCTCGTGTTACATAAAAAACAGCGGGCACTACTACCGAAAAACGGTGAGAACCGCGGGGAGAAAACGACACTTATGATAACGTTACCTGCTGATTATGCAGGAGCACTTTATCAAGTATTATCAGCTTTCGCATGGAGAAAATTAAATTTATCAAAAATCGAATCTCGTCCAATGAAAACGGGACTTGGTAATTACTTTTTCTTAATTGATGTGGATAAGGCATATGATGATGTGTTGTTGCCAGGAGTAACCATGGAGCTTGAGGCACTTGGTTTTTCTGTGACGGTGCTGGGGAGTTATTCGTCTTATTGGTTGTAAACAAAAATAAACCTCATTGCATATGCAGTGAGGTTTATTTCAATTTTGCTAAGCGATCTACTAATTGCTCGCGCCAAGCTTCTGCTAGTTCTGGAACAGCAATAATTTTCTCCATTGCCTCTGTATCTTTCCGTCTATGAAAATATACTTCGTTAGAAAACAGAATAGAAACTTGATTTGGATGGCGCTCTAGTAGTTTCATTTGTGAGTCTTTGCGAACAACGCCTTCTTGAAGAACACGGCATAAATAGCCGGTATAACCGGTTTCTACAATGCGCGGTAAAATACCGGGGATGCCAACTCTTTTTGAGATGGTACTACACGGTATCCGGCCTTGTGTAATTTGAATGACAGCCTCACCTAATTGATATGTATCGCCGATGAAAATATCATGTTCTAACATATTTGTTACGGTAATATTTTCGCCAAATGCAGAGGGTGGGAGTGTTGTTTGAAATTCTTGTTCCCATAGCGCGTAATGTTCATACGGATAGACACAAATAGCGCGATCAGGTCCGCCGTGAAACCTTAGGTCAGCTACACCATCTCCAAGAAATCCGTCTTTTGATAGAAAGGCTTCTTCTGTAAGCTCTTTACAGATGCCTGTTGTCATTTCTTTATTTTCTCCATATTGCATTTGTTTTGGTTTGCCAATGCTAAAGTGAACGAGTTTGATTCCCATATCATCTCTCCTTTACCAATTGATTTCAATATTATATCATTTCATAAATAAAAGCACAGAGAAGAATGAAACTCTCTGTGCTTTTATTTTAATAAACAAGAAATCCAGCGCGATCTAGCGCATCACAAGCAGCGTTTAATTTTTCTGTGGAATCTGCTTCAATTGTATGTAAGTGGATGCCATCTGTTAATTGAGATAGATAGGAAGCATTTGTATCTTCAATTTTTTGCAAATATTGTTCAACATCAAAACGATTGCTCACCATAATAGAAGCTGTTATGTCGCCGTATACAGGATGTTCTACTTTTACATCTTTAATTGTAACACCGTGGTCGACTAGCAATGTTAATTCTTGGCGTACTTCATCTGGTTTATGCTGGCAGACGATAACACGTTCAAATGTATTTTTCTTTGCTTGTGGTTTTAAATATAAATATCCTTGTGCAGTTGCGATAATTGGTTCGTTTCGCGCTTTTAGTAAGGAAATATCTTGTACGATGACTTGCCTGCTGACATTTGTTTTCTTAGATAATTCACTCCCGGATAACGGTTCGTTAGCAGCAAGGAGCCATTGTAAGATGAACTGTCTTCTTTCTTCTCCTAAAATCTTTTTCTGGTCATTTTGTTTCATTATAATTTAACACCTCTATAAAATTGATTTCCAATTGTGCATAGTGCATGAATGGTTGTATCAATATGTTCTTCCGTTGTATGACGTCCAAATGAAAAGCGGACATACTGTTTTGCCTCTTCATACGTTTTTCCAATTGCAAGCATTGTTTTTGAAGGTTCTTGTTTGCCGACTTGACATGCGCTTCCTGTTGAAATGGCAATGCCATGGCGATTGCATTCTAACATCGTGTACTGACCTTCTATTCCCTTTATTGTAACCCCAATAATATGAGGTAAACAAGAAGTAGAATGTCCTTCTACTTGAATTTCAAGGGGAATTGCTTGTAATTGTTCTGTAAAATAGGATCGTAATTGCTCAAAACGAGCGCGTTCTTCTTCACGATCGTCCAATATATGCTCTGCTGCTGTCAGAAACGAAGCGATACCGGGAGCGTTAACTGTACCAGGGCGAAATCCTTTTTCGTGAGATGTCCCTGGGAAGACTGGTTCCCAGCGAACTTTTGGGTTTATATAGCAAGCTCCGACACCCTTTGGTCCGTAAATTTTATGTGCGGAAACAGAAAGGCTATCAATTTGCATCGTTGTGACATCAATTGGGAGTTTACCAAATGTTTGTACACAATCTGTATGAAATAAAATATGGTGTTTTTTTAGTAGTGCTCCAATTTCTGAGATAGGTTGAACGGTTCCAATTTCAGAATTACCGTGCTGAATACTTGCTAAAACTGTATCGTCTGTAATTGCTGCTTCTAAAGCCTTAAGGTTAATAAGCCCGCATGAATCCACAGGAATTTCCGTGATTGTATATCCTTGCTTTGTTAATGACTGAAAGTAGCTGCGAATCGATGCGTGCTCCATCGGTGTTGTAAGTATGTGCTTGCCGCTTTTTGCATTTAAGAGCGACTGGATTGCAAGATAATTAGATTCAGAACCACCGCTTGTGAAAAATACGCCTTGTTCTTTTCCTCTAATCATTTGTGCAAATGCTCCCCTGCAAACTTGTAGTAAAGAAGAAGCTGTCCCTCCGATATCGTGTAAACTTTGTTCATTACCGAAGTATTGCTGTGCTGCTTTCGTATATGTGTCAATCGCTTCTTTGCTCATTGGTGTTGTAGCTGCATAGTCAAGATATATCATAATGTATAGTCCTCTCTATAGTAGAGTTACATTCGTTTTTTTATTTTAAAGTATATAAATTCAAATTAAAAAACCGACATAAACCCTTTCTTTTTAGGTGGGAGAGAGCATTCGGCCATGCATAGAAGCGGTCAGATCCTCTTCCTGCCCCAAGTAAAAACAGAGAGAAAATGAGTGTAAGTCCCCTTTTCTCCTTCATAGCAGCGATTTATATGTCGAAAAAATAAAATGGATTTATATAGTATGAGAATTTCGTTAAACTCCTTGGTGAAAATATTACTTTCTAAAAAACTCTTGTCATTATTTTAAAACTATGTAAATATAGGTGTCAAGACAGTTGGAAAGTGTAAACTAGGAGGCAATGATCATGCCAAGTGCAGATGTCTTAATTATCGGAAGTGGTGTTGCAGCACTTAGTGTTGCGAAAGAGATTTGTCACGAAAAGAATGTGATGATTATCACAAAGAAAACAGGCCGCAATAACAATACGCATTTAGCGCAGGGCGGAATTGCAGCAGCTGTAGCTACATATGACAATGCGAATGATCATTACGAAGATACAATAGCGGCCGGCTGTGGCTATAACAATGAAGAAGCAGTTCGATATTTAGTGGAAGAAGGGCCGAAAGAGATTCGTAAGCTCATTGCAAATGGGATGGAATTTGATGGAGATGAAAACAGACCCCATCTTGGAAAAGAAGGTGCGCATCGAAAACGACGTATTTTACATGCTGGTGGAGATGCAACAGGACGAATTTTATTAGAGCATTTGGTTCAGGAAGTCGCTCCGTACGTTACAGTAGTGGAGCGAGAAATGGTGCTCGATTTAATTATAGAAAATGATACATGTAAGGGCGTTTTGACCCGTGATAGCGAAGGAAATATACATCGTTACTATGCTGAACATATTGTATTAGCTACAGGCGGTGTTGGAGGGGTGTATGCATTTACGTCTAACGACGAGACGATTACAGGTGACGGACTCGCGATGGTATACAGAGCTGGTGGCGAACTTGTTGATTTAGAATTTGTGCAATTTCATCCAACGATGCTATATGTAGGCGGACGTTGCTGTGGACTTGTTTCAGAAGCGGTACGGGGTGAAGGAGCTGTTCTGTTAAATGAAAAAGGACAGCGTTTTATGCTGGATGTACATCCGCAACATGATCTTGCACCGCGTGACGTAGTGGCACGTGCGATTCATGAACAGCTTCTTGCAGGTGAAAGTGTATACTTGGATATTTCTTCTATTCAAAACTTTGAAGAACGTTTTCCTACTGTATCGGCATTATGCAAAAAGAATGGTATAGATGTAAAAAAAAATAGAATTCCAGTTGTTCCTGGTGCTCATTTTCATATGGGTGGCATTAAAACGAATTGTGATGGAGAAACATCTATTCCGCATTTATATGCTATAGGTGAAGTAGCTTGTAACGGTGTGCATGGTGCAAACCGATTAGCGAGCAACTCATTGTTAGAAGGGCTTGTGTTTGGAAAACGAATGGGAACACATATTTTAGCTCATCCGGTACAAGAAAAGATAAATAATAGCGAAGAAATACATGGAATATCAAAAATTCCTCAGTTACCTACGAAAAAAGAAATACAAAAACATATGATGACGTACGTAGGAATTGTACGAACAGAAAAGAGTTTATTATATGCGAAGCAATGGCTTGAACATTATCGTGTACAAAGTGTTCGAATGCAATATGAAGCTTTTACAAATGAAGATATAACAATTATAAATATGCTAACAGTTTGTCAGCTCATTACAGAAGCGGCACTGCAAAGAAAAGAGAGCATAGGTGGACATTATCGTGGTGATTATCCAAGACGAAATCAAGTAACGAAAAAAATTATTCTTGCTAATAGAAAATTACAACTTGTGTAATGAGGGGAAGAGGGATTGTATGAACGCGTTAAAGGTAAGAAAAGCATTAGAAAGTTTTTTTCTAGAAGATATTGGAGAAAAAGATGTAACATCTCAGCTTATTTTTCCTGATAATTTAAGGGCAAAGGGAACGTTCCTTGCGAAAGAAACGGGGGTATTCGTAGGGACAACAGTAATTGAACAAGGATTTCGATTATTAGATGACAGCATTCAAATTACACTTTATAAAAAAGACGGAGATTTCGTAGAAAAAGGTGAGATTTTAGCAAGTGTCGAAGGACCAATTGCATCTTTATTAACAGCGGAGCGTGTAATTTTAAATATTATTCAACGCATGAGTGGTATAGCAACGATGACGCGCAAAGCTGTTCTGGCACTAGAAAGTGATCATACACGTATTTGTGATACGAGAAAAACGATGCCAGGGCTTCGCATGTTTGATAAATATGCGGTTGTTTGCGGAGGCGGATATAACCATCGCTTCGGATTATACGATGGTGTCATGATTAAAGATAACCATATTGCTTTTGCAGGGTCTATTACAAAAGCTGTTACATCTGTGAAAGAAAAGCTTGGGCATATGGTGAAAGTTGAAGTGGAAACGGAGACAGAAGAACAAGTGCGCGAAGCGATTGCCGCAGGAGCGGATATTATTATGTTTGATAACCGTACACCAGAAGAAGTTCGTGAGTTTTCTAAAATTGTTCCAAGTACAATTGTGACAGAAGCATCCGGCGGCATTACAATTGAAAATTTATCGAACTATGGTGGAACAGGGGTAGATTACATTTCACTTGGATTATTAACACATTCTGTAAAGGTGTTAGATATTAGCTTTAATATTGAAGTTTAAGGTGAGAGGGTTAGAGGGGGAGATTACAAATGAGTATTTTAGAGAAAGTTCAGCTAATTGAAACGATGTTACCAGAGCGTTATCAAACGATGTCAGTACAAGAAATGGAAGAGCGCGTTCGTGAAATTAAAGAAAAATTAGGGGAAGCATTATTTATTCCAGGGCATCATTATCAAAAGGATGAAGTTGTTCAATTTTCAGATGCTGCGGGAGATTCATTGCAACTTGCGCAAGTAGCGGCTAGCAATAAAGCAGCGAAATATATTGTCTTTTGCGGTGTGCATTTTATGGCTGAAACAGCAGATATGTTAACGGCCGATGAACAGGTCGTTATTTTACCAGATATGCGTGCTGGCTGTTCCATGGCGGATATGGCAGATATCGAACAAACAGAACGAGCATGGAACGAACTTACGCAGTTATTTGGGGATACGATGATTCCATTAACATATGTCAATTCTACGGCAGCTATTAAGGCATTTTGTGGACGAAATGGCGGGGCGACAGTAACATCTTCAAATGCAAAAAAAATGGTATCTTGGGCATTTACGCAAAAAGAGCGTCTTGTTTTTTTACCAGATCAACATTTAGGAAGAAATACAGCGTATGACCTAGGTATTTCATTAGATAAAATGGCGGTTTGGGATCCGCATACAGATTCATTAGAATATGATGGGAATATAGAAGATGTGAAGGTGATTTTATGGAAAGGTCATTGTTCGGTTCATCAAAATTTTACTGTGAAAAATATTGAAAGCGTACGAAAAAATCATCCTGATATGAATATTATTGTTCATCCAGAATGCTGTTATGAAGTGGTAACAGCTTCTGACTATGCAGGGTCAACAAAGTATATTATTGATATGATCGAACAAGCACCATCTGGAAGCAAATGGGCAATTGGTACAGAGATGAACTTAGTAAACCGGATTATTCATCAACACCCGGATAAAGAAATTATTTCATTAAACCCTTTTATGTGTCCTTGTTTAACGATGAATCGTATTGATTTACCACATTTATTGTGGGTGTTAGAAACGATAGAGCGTGGAGAAGAAGTCAATGTTATTCAAGTAGATAAGCAGGTGACAAAAGAAGCAGTTCTTGCCTTAAATCGTATGTTAGAGCGTGTGTAAAAGCGACGGATTTCCGTCGCTTTTTTATTAAACATAATTAGCTAATTGCAGTCATACATTGTGTTGAGGGAATCATTGTATTTTTTCATATTCGTGCAATATTGTGTATGACTAAATGGTAAGAGCAAGAGTGTTAAATTATAGAGGACAGCTTCACTTTACATTATTTTGGCTTATAGATAAGTAATACAGGAGGGGGAAAATTTGAAAATTCATATCGTGCAAAAAGGGGATACCCTTTGGAAAATTGCGAAAAAGTACGGAGTAGATTTTGAAACGTTAAAAAAGGCGAATACGCAGCTTACTAATCCCGATCTGATTATGCCAGGTATGAAAATAAAAGTGCCATCTAGCAGTGTGCATGTGAAAAAAAATATGGGTGCTGGTTCAGCTCCTCCAAAAGAATATGTAAAAGAGGTACAACAAAAAGAATTTGCAGCGACACCTACGCCGCTTGGAATAGAAGATGAAGAAGAAGCACCATATCAATCTGCGCCGATTACGCAGCAACCGGCTATGCAGCAAACGCAAAAAGAAATGCAAATGAAGCCGCAAAAAGAAATGCCCATTCAAAAAGAAAAGCCGATTCAGAAAGAAGTACCAATCCAAAAAGAAAAACCGATTCAGAAAGAAATACCGATTCAAAAAGAAGTACCTATTCAAAAGCCGCCTGTCGTTGAAAAACCAGCTGTAATTGAAAAGCCACCAGTTGTAGAAAAGGTAGAGAAACCTGTGGGAAAAGAAAGCACAAAGTTTTCAGTGAATATATTACCACAGCCGCCACAACCACCGATTAAGCCTGCAAAAGACTATAAAATTTCAGATGTAATAAAAAAAGGAAGCGAGTTAATTGCCCCGCAAATTATTAATAAGATGAAACCGAACAATATAGTGTCACCACAAACGAAAAAAGAAAATGTAAGTAATATAGTTGCGCCGCAAATGAAAAAAGAAAATGTAGGTAATATAGTTGCGCCGCAAACGAAAAAAGAAAACGTCAGTAATGTTGTTTCGCCACAAGTGCAAAAAGAAAATGTGGGCAATATAGTGTCACCACAGACGAAGAAGGAAAGTGTGGGTAATATAGTTGTACCGGATGTGACAAAAGAAAGTCTTATTATTCCACAAGTAACACCACCGAATATCATGCCAATGATGGATAATAACCAAATGCCGAATATCATGCCAATGATGGATAGTAACCAAATGCCGAATATCATGCCAATGATGGATAATAACCAAATGCCGAATATCATGCCGATGATGGATAATAATCAAATGCCGAATATCATGCCGATGATGGATAATAACCAAATGCCGAATATCATGCCAATGATGGATAGTAACCAAATGCCGAATATCATGCCAATGATGGATAATAACCAAATGCCGAATATCATGCCAATGATGGATAATAACCAAATGCCGAATATCATGCCAATGATGGATAGTAACCAAATGCCGAATATCATGCCGATGATGGATAATAATCAAATGCCGAATATCATGCCGATGATGGATAATAATCAAATGCCGAATATCATGCCAATGATGGATAGTAACCAAATGCCGAATATCATGC
>NZ_JAPHWH010000059.1:0-1367 GCF_026241455.1 Bacillus sp. DHT2 | reverse complement strand
CCTCGTATATTATTTTTTAGTTACTCTTTCAAGCGACGATTTAACACAATGTTCTCTTGGACGTCCGAGGATATTCCTAGATAATGAAAGTAAGGATCATTTGGGACAATTCTCCCTCTCCCTGTAGGCTTTAACTACATTAAAAGACTGTTTCCCAGTGTTCGCTTTATTCTTCCTACTCACAGGCTGTTCTCCTTGATTCAAACCTAGCTGTTAGTAGCGCTAGGGCGGCTTTTGAAGCAAGGGTAAGTTCTTATACACGAGGATGTTGGTCAGCGTTCACACTAGGGATATCCCCAGACGTCCAAGAAAGAGATTTTCCAATGATTCTAAAAGAAAGGAGGAACTCTCTCATGAAACTATTTGTTGGTTTAGATGTGAGCTCTCAAGATGCAAAAGTTTGTTTTTTAAATGGTGAAGGTGATCGATTAGAATCGTTCACCATTACAAATGACTTACCTGGAGCCATAATATTAAAAGAAAAAATTCTGAACACAGCTTCCAAATTAACCTGTGAAGTGATTAAGATTGGCTTAGAATCTACGTCGATTTATAGCTACCATCCAGCTATGTTTCTTCACAATGATAAGGAGCTAAGAACCTACGGTTCTCAAGTGTTTATGATTAATCCAAAACAAATTGCAAACTTTAAGAAAAGTTATCCAGAGATGGATAAAACAGATGCCATTGATGCATTTGTCATTGCAGACTATGTTCGTTTTGGACGTCATACGATGTCGATTGTGAAGGAAGAGCAATACATTGCTTTACAACAGTTAACTCGTTCTCGTTATCAACTCGTACATGCCTTAACAAAAGAAAAACAACATTTTCTTCAACACTTAGGATTAAAGTGTAGTCAATTTACACAAGACGTTGGGTCTTCTGTCTTCGGAAATGCCATGATGGAATTATTCTTAGAACGATTCAGCTTAGAAGAACTCGCTCAAATGCCCTTACAAGATCTCGCTCTTTTTCTTCAGGAAAAAGGAAAAAATCGTTTTGGTAATCCAGAAGAAATAGCAAAATCCATTCAAAAAGCTGTCAGAGGATCCTATCGTTTAAGTAAAGTGGTAGAAGATTCTATTGACCTTCTACTAAGCACCTCCATCCAGATTATGCGCACGTATCAAGCTCAAATTAAAGAGATTGAGAAAGGTATAGAAAGTTTGATGTCATCGCTACCTCAAACGCTTGAAAGCATTCCAGGTATAGGTCCTGTATTCGCAGCCGGTATTGTGGCTGAAATTGGTCAAATTGAACGCTTTACCGATGAAACACGAATCGCCAAATACGCAGGTCTATTCTGGAAGAAATATCAGTCTGGTCGCTTTACTGCAGAAAACACGTCATTAACACGATCAGGG
>NZ_JAPHWH010000057.1:0-1723 GCF_026241455.1 Bacillus sp. DHT2 | reverse complement strand
TCCCATACCGAACACGGAAGTTAAGCTCTCTAGCGCCGATGGTAGTTGGGACCTTGTCCCTGTGAGAGTAGGACGTCGCCAAGCAACTTTAGACGAGTCAGAATGACTCGTCTTTTTTGTGTTTTTACATAATAAGCGAATGATCGAAGAAAAAAATTCCAATGGGACTTTTATGTCTACATATGGTATGAAGAGACATATATGAAAAGGGGGAGAAAAACATTAAAGGAATAAGTATGCTATTAATTGCGATTATACTATGGGGGATAGCAATTGCTCCGACAAAATGGGCGTTAGAGTCAATTCAGCCATTCACCCTATTATTTCTTCGTCTTTGCTTTGCTAGCGGGATATGTCTATTGTTTTCTTTTCAGCAGCTACGAAAAAGTATTGTTAATAGGGATGTTCCGTGGAAAAGGATAAGCGTGTTATCTTTTACTGGTGTGGCGGGATATTTTATGTTTACCTCGTATGGGATTTTTTTAACAAGTGGATTACATGTTAGCATCATTGATGCTGCTTTACCTTTAGTTACAATTATTTTCTCGGCACTGTTTTTAAAAGAAAAGATTCAGTTAAACTATTGGATTGGAATTATATTAGGTTTTATAGGAGTAATATGTATTACCATTCCATCTGGTAATGATAATCAAAGCGCTTCTCTAGTTGGGGACATACTTATTTTATTAAGTACTTTTTTATTTGCTTTCTATACAATATTATTAAAAAGACCAAAACAAGAAAAGAATCTATCAAACGAAGTATTTACAACGTTAACATTAATCATAGGGGCAATCATTCTACTACCCTTTGCAGTTATCGAAACTTTTTATTATGGTCTACCTCAAATAGAAACATGGAAGACAGGGCTTAGTTTTACATACCTTGTTGTTTGTGCAACAATCCTAGCTTATTGGTTTTGGAATAAGGCACTAGAAAGAATTTCGGCATCAGTAAGTGGGTTGTATTTAAATGCTTTACCACTTATAAGTATTATTGCTTCGGTTATTTTATTAAAAGAATCTCTAACATGGAAGATATTAATAGGAGGATGTCTAGTTTTATTTGGGGTTATCTGGGCGGATAAAGGTAAATTAAGTACTCTAATGAAATCTGTTGATCGACAAACTAAAGAAGATAGGAAGTACAAAACGTATTAATGCCAGAATATGAAAGGGGGATGCATCAAATGGCATGCCCTCTTTTTAGTTGGTTTAGAGGAGCATACAGGAAGAGTAGGGAACCCGTGTAATACGATACTACATTATACATTTATGTACTGTATTTATAATAATGAACAAAGGGATGATAATCCAAGGATGTTTGAAGTGAAATTATTTGATAAAAAGCAAATTGCTAATGAAGTATTGCCATTCTTTTGACTCTGAAATAGAATGAAGGCTCCTTGAGTACGCATTTATAATATCTAGTAGGGATAAATAGTTTTACTATTTTCTCTTTTAGAGGTACTGAGTCTATAGGAATGGAAAGGGTGTATGAATAAAAGATTAATAATCCGTGAGCGTTTATCTATAAAAGAGATAAAAAACAATTTTTTATATAAAAGTCATTGACTATTTCAATATACAGGTGTAATATTATACGAGTCGCCGATAGCAACAACGCAAAACGCGACAAACGAAATGAAAAAACTTAGTTGACATTGAAACATGAAAGTGTTAACATAAGGGAGTCGCAAATGAGCGACAAACAAGTTCTTTGA
>NZ_JAPHWH010000056.1:0-1972 GCF_026241455.1 Bacillus sp. DHT2 | reverse complement strand
TGTCGGGTAAAGAACTGGCGCGGTATCAGTTATGACCCGTTTCCAACCCCTCCCCATAAGAACTGCTCGTGAGGTTTTCCCTCAAGCAGCTCACCCCATAAACTTCATCAAAAGGGTTATGAGACCTATCAAATCGCAGACACTTTCATCGGTATCCCTCTGCGCTTTTAAGGGAATGGACTTTCCAGTCCCAGTAGAGCCCCAGTACACCATAGAGATATTCATTACTCCATCTCTGCCATCCGATACTACGCTTTCGTCGCCGTTTCCTTCTTGTCAGCAGTGTACGGATTTTCATCTCCGTATAGTCACGCACTTCGCTAAATGCTCCGCTGGAGTTTCCAACTCGAAAGTAGTTCACCCATCCTGTTAGTACGGCATTGATTTGTTTTACTAAGTCTTGTGCTGGTTTGGCTCCTGCGTTTTGAATGAGTTCGCGGATCCTTGCTTTCACTGCCGTACGGGCTTTCTTCTTTGGGGTCATGCATATGAAGTATCGGGTCTTATTTCGGTTCAGTACTCGCCTGAAATCAAATCCCAAAAAGGCAAAAGACTCTCCCTGTAAGACATCGACCATCCGAGTTTTCTCAAGATTCAGTTCAACTCCCAAAGGCTCCAATTGTTCCTGCAGTCGTCGCAGTGCCAGTTCAGCCCACCCCCGTTTACTGGAGTGCCCACTTACGGTGATAACCATATCATCGGCAAATCGGTGATAGTTCACAGCTTCATAGTTTCCTTCCGTCGTTTTACGCCGAATGGCATCAAATGTCCAATCTACCTCATTCAAGTAGATGTTTGCCGCTAGTGGGGAGAACGGTCCCCCTTGCGGGACTCCAATCTTCCCTGCGGCTTTTACCACCTGTTTTACTAGGCGCATAACTTGGTGGTCTTGGACACGATTTGCGATTTTCCTCAGTAGAATGTTATGCCGGATTGTATCAAAGTAACGTGACAAATCAACATCAATGACTGTGGTCATACGACGCAGCACACTGCGTCGCACTTCTGCCAGCGCTTGATGCGGGGAGCGTTTTGGTCGGAATCCGTAGGAATTTGGGCAAAAATCAGACTCAAAGATAGCTTCCAATATGAGTTTTAGCGCTCCTTGGACCACACGGTCCCGTATACATGGGATTTGCAGTGTCCGCATTTTGCCGTTTGCTTTTGGGATTTCTACTTTACGATTAGCTTGTGGTTGATATGTTCCAGCCTGCAGTTCTGCTTGGATGTTCTTTAAAAACGGTATAACTCCCTCTATTTCTATATCAGCGAAACTTTGACCGTCGATACCTGGGGCACCGCCGTTTTTCCTCGCATGCTGATATGCTTCATGGAGGGTTGTTAGTTTGGTAATGTGGGAAAATAGTCCCCAAAACCGATGCGTAGGTTCAGACTTCGCCTTTTGATAGATTCGCCGCCTTAGTTCCTGCAAAGTAATAGGTGTTTTTGTCATGGCACCCTTGCCTCCTTTGGTCGTACGAAATATTTACAGGTTCGGACCCTTCCCTCCCCGCGCGTTTTGCTGCACGCAGATCTCTGGTACTACGATCCGTTCCGCCACCCTGACACCTACCGTTCTCACTTCCCGATCGCGGTTATAGAGACGGTCTCCTCGATGAGGTTTCTTCATCGGGTGTCGAGGGCTTCTCCAGTTTCCACATTATCTTTCTCTCCATGTCGCCGCTGATACCCCGCCGGTGAGAACTGCCGTTCCAGACTCGTTTCGATCAGTTCTTGCTGCTTTCGCACGTTATCGACCGTCTCAGCCACCGGAATTGCGTGTAACGAGGCTACGTCTACGTTCACTGTACGTTACAACCTGGAGATTTGCCCACATGCCTTTTGCATGTGATGTCAGAGGGCTTCGCCATGTCGCTTTCACTTCATGGTGCCTCTCAGGCTACGGGAGTGGAGTCTATTCTCCCGATTGGACTTTCACCAACTAGATAATGTGTCCTTATCTGGACACGCC
>NZ_JAPHWH010000055.1:0-2178 GCF_026241455.1 Bacillus sp. DHT2 | reverse complement strand
TTCAGTAAATCTTTTCCTAGCCTATATGTGACCCGACCTCCTGTATATGTCTGAACTAATGGACGCTCATAATCTGTAGGTAGCTGTAGTACTGGTAAATCACCACTTAATTTCTTTAACCAATACTGCATCTGTGATTCCATATATCTACTAGAGAACAATGACCTTTGCCATATAGTAAAGTCTCCATACTGAATTGATAGTTCAGCTAAAGGCGAGGGATCACCATTTGAGAGCGCATTATACAACTCACTTAATTCATTCATAATAACTCCAATCGACCAGCCATCAGTCACGATATGGTGCATTGTCATAAACAATACATATCGATCATATTCAAGCTTTACAAGCCTCCATCGGATTGGGGGACCTGCATGTAAGTCAAATGGAGCCTCAGCCTCCTCTTTTGCCACTTTTTCTAATTTTTCATCTTGTTCATCTTTAGCTAATAAACTCAAATCTTCTATAGGCAAATGTGTCCAAGAAGGTTGCAAAATTATCTGAGCATCTTCACCGTCTATTCGCCTAAATACTGTCCTAAGTGCCTCATGACGTCGTACAATTTCGTTTAGGCTACGCTCTAGGATATCCCCCTTACATTTTCCACGTAACTCCGTGAAAACAGGTACATTATACATCGAACTATCAGGTGCCAACTTGTACAAGAACCATAACCTCTGCTGTGCATATGACATTGGTAACACAGTTCGAGAATTCGTTCGAGGAATTGATTGGTATAAAAAGCTTTTACTTTCTGATACACACAAACTCTTAATATAGTCTGACAACGACTTAATTGTTGGTCTCTCAAAGAAGACTCCCATATCTATATACACATCGAACACTTCATGGATTCGAGAAATGACTTGCATAGCCATAAGTGAATGACCACCTACCATAAAGAAATCATCATCTACGCTAATATATTCTATTTTTAGAACCTCTCTCCATATATCTAGCAACATTTCTTCTGTAGGACTATATGAGTGTTTAGTATGAACTGCTTGATAATTAGAATTTGGCACAAATAATGCATTCTTATCAACCTTACCATTTGGTGTTAATGGTATTTGTTCTAGCCATACATATGTTGTTGGTATCATATATTCAGGTAGCCTTTGTATAAGTTTTTTACGTAGAAGCTGTGTATCACTTTGCGATTCCCCAACGATGTATGCCACAAGACTTTTATCCCCAGGCGTATCTTCTTTCACATCCACTATTGCTTCTTGAATACCTTCACACTGCCTTAACACAGATTCAATTTCTCCAAGCTCAATCCGATATCCGCGTATTTTGACTTGGTTGTCAATTCTTCCAATGAACCTAAGACTTCCATCTGGCAAATAGTGTACTAAGTCTCCTGTTTTGTACATCCGTTCTCCTTCTTTGTCTAAGAACGGATTTGGTACAAATCGTTCTGCCGTTAGCTCTGGACGATTTAAATATCCCTTTGCGAGACCATCTCCTGCAATATATAATTCTCCTGGTACACCAATAGGTACTGGATTCATTTTTTGGTCAAGTACATATACTTGTGTGTTTGCAATAGGAGATCCAATAGGTATTACACCAAATGAATTTGCTACTTCGTACCAAGTAGCAAAAGTGGTAGTTTCTGTTGGCCCATAAACATGAACAATTCTATTTCCTTGTGCAGCGATTACAACCCTGCGTACCTGTTCCGCATCAACAGCTTCTCCACCAAAAAAAACTTGTTTAACAGAAGAAAACAATTCAGGATAAAACTCTGAAAATTTATTAAACAACGCAGTTGTTATAAACATTACACTGATTCGATTTTGTTCAATCCACTTTTTAAATAAGGGAACCGACAGTAGAATATCTTTATTTGCTCCACAAAGTCTAGCACCATTAAGCAAAGCTCCCCAGATTTCAAAGGTTGCAGCATCAAATGAAATATTGGACACCTGAGCTACACAATCTCCAGGACTTATAGAAATATAGTTGTTATTTCTAATCAATCTTATCACCGCAAACTGCGGTATTAATACTCCTTTAGGCTTTCCCGTTGTACCCGACGTATAGATAACATATGCCAAATTATCTGGAGTTGATATATTCTTCGGATTACTCCCACTTTCTTGAGCAATCACTGGCCAATCCTCATCTAGTTGTACGATACTTGCATCACAAGTCGGCAAGTTGTTTAATAAA
>NZ_JAPHWH010000054.1:0-2191 GCF_026241455.1 Bacillus sp. DHT2 | reverse complement strand
CCTTCATAGTTTGGTGATGATGGCAGAGAGGTCACACCCGTTCCCATACCGAACACGGAAGTTAAGCTCTCTAGCGCCGATGGTAGTTGGGACCTTGTCCCTGTGAGAGTAGGACGTCGCCAAGCAACTTTAGACGAGTCAGAATGACTCGTCTTTTTTGTGTTTTTAGCTTATTGAAGATCTTTAATGAAATTTTTCGAAATGTAATGTGCATATTGCACAGTATGTGAATCTTATTGAGCCTCTAAAAGAAATTTCCAATGCTAAGTAGCTTTGTTGAATTCGTTCTTCTCATATAATAAGATGTCTTCTTTAAGATTTTTATAGATATCTAATAGATCGTCTGGTAGAGTACAATAAATAGACTCTTCTAGGGTATAAGGTTCAAATATTTTCCGTTATAATTCAAATTCATTAAAAATAATCTGTAGTATTTGGATTTCAAAGTTTCCTAATGTTGTATCTATAATAGATTCAATATTAGGAAACTATAGCGAATGGGCATATGGATTCGTTAGAAAAGAAAGAAGTCGAACTAGTTATGTTCTTTCGTTATACAATAGGGCGATTAAAACATAATATTGCTTTCCTTAACAAAATATTCACTATGAATATTTTGTTAAGGAAAGTTTGTTACTTGCGCATTACTATGAATAGTTCTTTCTTTGTTATTCGCTTCTTTTTCTCGATTGTAAATTTTAAGGAGACCTACTATTCTAGATTAGTAAAAATCTTGATGAAGTAGGAGGGCGTTATATTCGAATTTGATATAATGTAATATAAGGTATTTTTAAAATATACATCATAGAGAAGGGATTCAAAGAATGAAGAAAATAAGTATTGTTACAATAGTAGTTTTACTCCTCCTAGTTATTGCGTATATGCTAGTTGGGAACTACTTTTATAACTATGCGCTAAATGCGAAACAAGAAAAAGAATTTTTAGAGGGAAACCCTCATTTAAAGAAAACTGTAACTGTATCGGGTAACGTAGTAGCCACTGATGAAATGAAAAATACAGAATTCTTATCAAAACATCAACCAAGTACGACGTCTATACGTTCTTTTGATAACTTGAAACTAACTGGCTATGAATATCGTAATCAGGAATCTAGTCATAAATGGTCAATCGTGGTTCACGGATATAATGGAAGAGCCTCGGAAATGACAAAATACATTCGCCATTTTTATGAAAAGGGTTATAGTGTAGTAGCACCTGATCTTCGTGGTCATGGCAATAGTCAAGGTGATTATATTGGTATGGGTTGGCATGATCGTAAGGATGTTACGCAGTGGATTCAGTATGTATTAAAGAAAGATCCGCAAGCGGAAATAGCTCTGTTCGGTATTTCTATGGGAGGCGCAACTGTTATGATGACTTCCGGAGAAGAGTTACCTGCCAATGTTAAGGTTATTATTGAAGATTGTGGTTATTCATCTGTTATAGATGAATTCACGTATCAATTAAAAGATCTATTTCATTTACCAAAATTCCCTGTTATGAATGCGGCGAATACAATTACAAAACTCCGTGCTGGTTATGACTTGAATGAGGGATCGGCCGTCAAGCAAGTTGCAAAAAGTAAAACTCCGATGTTGTTTATCCATGGAGATGCAGATACATTTGTTCCTTTTGAAATGTTGGATGAAGTGTATAATGCTGCAAAGGTGAAAAAAGAGAAATTGATTGTGCCAGGTGCAGGTCATGGAGAAGCTGAAAAAATAGATTCGGAGAAATATTGGAATACTGTATGGGGATTTATTGGAAAGTACATTCCAGCATAAGTATATATAAAGAAAGAATCTTTCGCTATTAAAAGTGAAAGATTCTTTCTTTATATATAGGGGATACATTGATTGTAGCTTAAATAGGGAGTCTTTCTATCTAAATGTTATGCGTGGATAAGTGATGGTTAAATTTAAGTGAGGATAAAGAAATCTAACGGATTAAAGCCTTATCTTCTATATTTAATGGGGAATTTGAATTTTATTTTAAAAAGGTATTGCTTTTATAATGATAAGTGTGTAATATATTAGAAGTCGCCGATGCAACAAAGCAAAACGTGACAAACGAAATAAAAAACTTAGTTGACATTGAAACATGAAAGTGTTAACATAAGGGAGTCGCAAATGAGCGGCAAACAAGTTCTTTGAAAACTGAACGAAACAAACAACGTGAAACGTCAATTTTT
>NZ_JAPHWH010000053.1:0-2521 GCF_026241455.1 Bacillus sp. DHT2 | reverse complement strand
GCGCGACAAGAAGTCGCTTCATAATAGTGCGCATCCATAAGGATACGCTATTCTAGTTGTCAAGAATATTTCCACCCGAAACAGCGTTGCTAGTAATGGCAGGGTTGGTTGCATGAAGGAACGCATAAGGAAGCGATGAACGTCCATTCAATCCGTGCTAGGAAAAGATGAGAAAGGTAAACGACAGTGAATCTTTGTAAGCTTCGTTACGATGAATCCAATGAAAGACGTTGATACATTGGAAATGCGGATTAGAAAAGTGAACTTTGGATGTCACTGAGAGACAACCTACATGTCCGCCGGAGTAGAGAAGGTACCTTCCCTCATCGTATCTATGTGAAGTGGAACTTGGTAAGCCCTATATAATCTGTACGTTGTACAGTAAGGATGCCGTAAGGCAAAATGACGTTATAGAGGGTATGGGATGTTGGAAAAAGCGAAGGTCGCAAAGTCGAAAGGCAACAGGAATTCATAACTGTGCGAATAGTATCCAGGGCATAACCTAATGATGTAACCCGAAAGGGTGCAGACTTCCAACAGGTCTTCAACACGAAAAAAAAGCGAAAAGAAACTTCTGCCGAAAGGAAGGAATCTAGTTATGGATACAGCTCACAAGGCGTCGGCTATTCCTTCACTTACAGATTGGTTTACAATCCATTGGGGAGAAATTGAGAGGTATGTAAGGAAGTTACGACAACGAATTTTTCGTGCCAAACAGCAAAATCAAAGAAGAAAAGTGAGAAAGTTACAAAGGCTCATGCTTCGAAGTAGAGCAAACCTATTGTTATCGATCAAAAGAGTCACACAAGTAAATCGAGGGAAACGAACTGCGGGTATCGACGGAGAACGGGTATTAACACCAAAATCTAGAGTGAAACTGTTTCACCAAATGATGTATCAAAGCATCCAATTGCATCTCCCAAAAGCTGTGAAACGTGTATATATTCCAAAACAGAATGGAAAATTACGCCCACTGGGCATTCCAACAATCAAGGATAGAGTGTGGCAAAACATAGCCAAAAATGCACTAGAACCGGAATGGGAGGCAGAATTCGAACCTATTTCATATGGATTTCGCCCTAAGCGTAGTGCGCATGACGCCATAGCGAATATTTTTAATAAACTAAACTCTAAAAGCAAGAAGGTTTGGATATTCGAAGGGGATTTCACCGGATGTTTTGATAATCTAAGTCATGAGCATATCTTAGAGAAAACTGATAAGTTTCCAGCTAAAAGGATTATCAAGAGATGGTTACAATCTGGATATATAGATAATCAGGCTTTCCACCCAACTACAGTGGGTTCACCTCAAGGAGGAATCATTTCACCACTATTAGCTAACATCGCCCTACATGGTATGGAGAAGGAGCTGGGAATCAGCTACAGTAGGAGTAATACCAAAAGGCAAGGTATTACCTATCATACAAATATCAAATGTACAAAGGCTATGATTCGTTATGCAGATGATTTTATCGTTGCTTGTCAAACGAAAGAGGAAGCCGAATCCCTTTATCAAGAGCTAACACCTTATCTTGAGAGACGAGGTATTACATTAGCGACAGATAAGACTCATGTCACTCACATTACGGAGGGGTTCCGTTTCCTAGGGTTTCATATTAAGCAATATAAACAAGACAAAAATAAATTGTTAATTAAACCCTCTAAAGAAAGCATACAAAAAGCCAAGAAGAAGATGAAAACTACCTTTCAAAAATTAAAAGGAAAACCTGTTCAAACACTACTTGCTGAATTAAATCCAATTATTCGGGGATACGCGTATTACTGGATGCATGTAGTATCAAAAAGGGTATTTTCATCAATGGATTATTTTATATGGGGGAATATTGTACGTCATGTAAAAAGGCTACATCCAAAGAAAAGCTGGAAATGGATTATGAAACGATATTTTCGAAAACCTCATCATGGTGGTCATGATAAATGGGTTCTTACTTGTCCAAAGACAAAATATCAAATTTTTAAAATGATTTGGACTCCGATTATCCGACACATTGGGGTGAAGTATAAGAACAGTCCCGATAATCCTGAACTCACTCATTACTTTATCAAACGTGATAGAATAGATTTCGATAACAATAATACGCTAGCTCGAATTAAAATCGCAAAGAAACAGAAATATATCTGTCCAATCTGTGAAGAGGCTCTACAAAACGGAGAAGCATTAGAAGTACATCATAAAGTTCCTAAGGCTTATGGGGGAACAAATGAATATAGTAATCTCCAGCTTCTACATATACCATGTCACATCCAATATCATCAAAAACATCCTATCTTTCGAGAGAGAGCGTATATTTACAAGAAATTGAACAAACGTATCTCATTAACTCCTCAAGAGAGAATTCAGTTAATAGAATGGCACGTGATTGATGAAGAGTGACCAGCTGTTTTGGATAAAAAGAAGGCTTGAGCCGGATGTTTGGAAACGGACAAGTCCGGTTCTGAGGGGAGAAAGGGTCCGTGAGGACTCCGACTTACCCGACCTCCGAAATACACATGATATGGT
>NZ_JAPHWH010000052.1:0-2522 GCF_026241455.1 Bacillus sp. DHT2 | reverse complement strand
TATCTAGGAATATCCTCGGACGTCCAAGAGAACATTGTGTTAAATCGTCGCTTGAAAGAGTAACTAAAAAATAATATACGAGGGAGAGGTTTCATGAAATCAACAGGAGTAACTCGAAAATTAGATCAATTAGGACGTATAGTTATACCAATGGAGTTAAGACGCACGCTGGCAATTGAAGAAAAGACACCATTAGAGATTTATGTAGAAGGTGAAAAGATTATCTTGAAAAAATATGAAGCGAATGGTGCTTGTGCAATAACAGGAGAAGTATCTGATAAAAATATTTCTTTAGCAGACGGAAAGATTACGCTAAGCCCAGCAGGTGCAGAACTTATAATAGAGGAATTACAGAAGAATCTTGTAAAATAATTGGCTCCTTTTAGGGGAGCTTTTTTAAGTTATATCTAAAAAAATTCACGTACCGTAGTTATTAATAAAAACAAATACATGCCAATAAAGCTCTACAACTAATCCTGTCCTTTTCTTATAAAAGGCGCATACAATACGCCGTTGGGTTCAATATATTGAAAAAGACACCTATAAAATTCGAAAAAGGGGCACGGCAACATGCCCATTAAACTAAAAAAGAAAAACACCCCCAAAACGAAAATTCTATTCATTATTGACTACTGATAATGATGGGTTATGTGAACTATAAGAAACCTGTGATTTAGATAATCAGAGGTTTCCCTTTTTTACATACCTGAAAATGGGGCATGTTTCCATATTAAAAGGGTAGGCAAAGTCTTTTTAATGTTTGTTATTAGCTTTTGTATGAATTGAATTTCAGATAATTGTTTATTGTATTCTTCTAATTGAATTAGATATTCATAATCATTTTGAAACATTGTATCTTTTAAAAGTTTGTTCAAATCCATGGCTAGGAAAAGGGTTAACATAGATAAGTATTGTGTTCCTCCTTTTGAAGCTCTTTTTCGTAAGAATGTAAGGATTTGCTCTTTGGTTTGAAGACATATGTAACGTTTTTGAAATGATAAACCTAATATTCGTCTTTCAATTACTTTTATTTGTTTTTTTCGCTGTATACAATCTAAAACAGAATTATATAGTTTGTGACTTGATCGTTGTTTTCCGCAAATTGTTAGTATCCACATTCTTATATTGTGATTGTCATCTAAATGTTGTGTTAAATCTAAGGTATGTTGTAAATAAGGGATATCAGATGACTTACTAGTCCTATGTACAATAAATTTATGATCTATATAAATATACTTTTGAAGGTAAAGTTCTAGCAATATGTTTATTGTAATGAATATTTCTATATTTGATTGTAAAGGAGGTTGTATAGTTTGAGTATCATCATCTACAGATAGTAAGAAAAAAAGCTCAGGGACTGTTAGATATTTCATTTTTTCTTATCACCTTTCTTTAGATAGAATTTGTATTTAAATATATTTTCATCTTTTTATTTCATAAATCCTTTTGGATTATTAATAGAACTTAGCTACTGAGACGTGGTGTTATGTAAACTTCAGATGTATACGGGGTTCAGCCGAGATACGTGTAAAAACGGGCCATAAGCTTTATTTTTTTCCATATCTACGATATACAAAAAAATAAAGAAACACGAATTTTATTGGCTAAGATATTTTTTGGAAGTAAAAACCTTGATTCTTCTGCTTAGTGTAAAAAAATCAAGGTTTTTTATTTGTAGAGTGACAATAAAGTTATTTAATTTTTGATGTAGATTACTTCACCGCACTTAAAAATATAACAATAAAGTTGTTTAAATCTAAGAGTTATTTCATAATCGCGCCCGATAGTGGAAAAGTGAAGAACGCGTAGGAGTTACATTAATAATCCTCAGTTATTTTACTAAAACTCCCGTGAACCCCAAAAAAAAACGTCCCCACATCGTGCAGGAACGCATAATAAACATTTACTTTTCTGCTGAGATTATTAAGAACATAGGTCTACGAAGTTCTTCTTTCATTTCGGGAATACTCTTTAACATTTCTTCGGAAGGAATTGGTCACTGGAAGTAGGAGAAAACCTCATCGTTTTCACACCAGAGAAACCGGGAACCTAAATGTACAGCTGCTGGATGGGGATGATCCGCGGTATAATCATTGTGAAAGAAGCATAGGAGGAAGTAAAAGCTCCATGAAGAAAATCGGCTGTATCCAATGAGGATAGCCGGTTTTAAAAATATTTAGAAAATCCAGTTGACAGTTCATCTACTTCGTGTTACGATATACCTGTAGTAGGTCACACTGAATAGTGAGGTTGCAAAAATAGTTTTAAGAAAAATAGTTGACACTTTCTACTCGGTGATACAATATACATGTAATAAGTAATACTGAATAGCATGATTTTCCAAAAGCTATTCAGTAAAAATTTACCTTAGTACTCTGTTATACTGAATATAAGTCAGACAAAATAGAGGAGGGAGAGGAGGATCTAAACATGGAAAATTTAACTGAAATGCTGAAGGGTTCGCTGGAAGGCTGCGTGCTGGAAATCATCAGCCGCCATGAAACCTATGGCTACGAGATTAC
>NZ_JAPHWH010000051.1:0-2628 GCF_026241455.1 Bacillus sp. DHT2 | reverse complement strand
GTAAAACATACGGGTATGTATCGTTGTGTAAGACCAGAGATGATACCCTATGGGGCATGTTATGGCGACGCCGTGCGCCCGTAGAGGGAGCAAGAGAACATGGTGATTGCAAACCATTAGGTCTTCCCTAAATGACCTAGCATCCCTTGACTAACCTTGGAGGGAAACTGAAGAGGGACAATAGCATGTCAAGAAAGCCGTAAGTTGATTAATCATCGAATCACGACTGAACGGCAAGATGTGAAATATGGATAAGGATGAAAGCTAGACTGCTTGAACGATAGCACAAGGAAGGCTACCGTAACTCATTTCGGAAGATGGTTATATACGAAATGTGGTAGATGACATAGCGATAAAGGTGTCGTCGCTATGTATAGGGACACTTACCATCCGCCACTATACGTGGAAACGTGTGAAAGTCGCATCCGAAACCATATGTGCAAGTCTCTTGTCTTCTAAACGGGGATTACCTAAGTTGGAAAGCCGGAAGGCTATTGAGGATGACTTCAAGGCTCTGCCAAGAAGTGTGGCTCATGAATATCTAATACGGTAACGGAGCCTTCATAGTAGTCCGAGCTAGGGAAAGCCTAGTGCATGGCGAAGGAAGGCAGTCTGTCCGCTTAAAAATGAAATTGGGGAGGTGCGAAAGGCATCATGCAAAGTCCAAAAGTAGTATTAAGCAACCTGCAAAGACAGTGTCAGAAGGAAGAGTATAAATTCCGAAGACTCTATCGAAATTTGTACAATCCAGAGTTTTATTTCACTGCATATGACAATCTGAGTAAAAATGATGGAGCACTCACGATGGGAGTAGATAAGCGTTCTATGGATGGATTTTCAATAGAAGTTATCGAAGGACTTATAGAAACTCTTAAACAACGGACATACCAACCGTTTCCATCAAAAAGAGTATATATCCCTAAGAAAAACGGAAAGAAAAGACCATTGGGTATACCTAGTTTTGCGGATAAATTGGTGCAAGAAGTTGTGAGAATGATATTGGAAGCTATATATGAACCTACATTCTCTATATCATCACATGCTTATCGAAAAGGAAAAAGTTGTCACACGGCACTTCAAGAAATCCAAAGAACGTTTACTGGTAGCAAGTGGTTCATTGAAGGGGATATTAAAGGTTTTTTCGATAATATCAATCATCATACCCTGATTGGCATTCTAAGAAAACGCATCGAAGATGAGGCATTTATTGAACTGATATGGAAATTTCTTCGTGCTGGATACATGGAAGAATGGAGATTTCATAATACCTTCAGCGGTGCACCACAAGGAGGTATTATTAGTCCACTTCTTTCTAATATCTACTTGAATGAGTTAGACCAATACATGATGGATTTTATACAACAATTCAATAAAGGTAAAAAGCGGAAGAAAAATCCTGACTATGAACGAAAATATACTCAAATGAGAAGCTTGATTCGGAAGTATAAAAATGCATTAGAAGAAGAGCAAATGGAAGAAGCACAACAACATTTAGAACAGGCTAAAGCGTTAAAGAAAGAATTACGAACAATTTCATATAGTAATCCAATGGATTCAAATTATAAGCGTCTTACTTATGTTAGATACGCTGATGATTTTCTAATTGGTGTAATTGGCTCGAAGTACGATGCAAGAAATATTAAGGAAACATTGACTGAATATCTAATGGAAACACTTCAATTGGAATTGTCACAAGAAAAAACGCTTATTACCCATGCTTCCGAAAAACATGCAGGATTTCTCGGTTACAACATTCGTATTTTCAGAGGAAGTGAACCTCGAAAAGATGCGATTGGAAGAGTATGTAGATACCTTAATGGAAAAGTTCAATTGAAAATGCCTCACGAAGCTTGGGTCAACAAGTTAAAGAAATACCAAGCTATTAAAATGAGTGCCGATGGCACTTGGATGCCAAAAGAAAGAGGATACTTCATTCATAATGAAGATTTAGAGATTGTCGCTCAATATAACAGTGAAATAAGAGGATTGTACAACTATTATCGGCTAGCAGAAAACGTGAGCAATCATATGCATCGTTTTGCTTACTTTATGTATTACTCTATGCTAAAAACATTTGCATCTAAGTATAGAGTTAAAACAAAAGAGATTCGAAAACGCTATGAGAAAAATAGACGATTTACTGTCACATATAAAACATCTCGAGGAGAAAAGCAAACCCATTTTATTGAACGTAGTTTTCCCCGAGAGAAACAGTCAAAAGAAGCGACCTTGGATTTAATTCCAGATACAAAATATGTGCTAAGTGAAACGAAACTCTCTGATCGAATCAAAGCAGAACTATGTGAATTGTGTGGAAAAACTAATACCACAATTCATATGCATCATGTAAAGAGATTGAAAGACATTAAAAATAAGCCGAACAAATCCTTTCTAGAGAAACGTATGGTTTCAAGGAATCGTAAAACCATAGCGTTATGTAAAGAGTGCCACGTTAAAAGGCATAAAGGAGAAGTCTAGCAGGAGACAGATGGAGAGCCGGATACATTGAGAGATGTAAGTCCGGTTCGGGGAGGAGCACTTGAAAACCTACTACAGTAATGTAGCAAGGCGTTGGGTGCTTACTCTACTTATATGTTGATGCGGTTTTGAAATATTTTATACCTGGCG
>NZ_JAPHWH010000050.1:0-2948 GCF_026241455.1 Bacillus sp. DHT2 | reverse complement strand
TCATATTATATGGTTAAGTCCTCGATCTATTAGTATTCGTCAGCTCCACATGTCACCATGCTTCCACCTCGAACCTATCAACCTGATCATCTTTCAGGGATCTTACTAGCTTACGCTATGGGAAATCTCATCTTGAGGGGGGCTTCATGCTTAGATGCTTTCAGCACTTATCCCTTCCGCACATAGCTACCCAGCTATGCCCTTGGCAGAACAACTGGTACACCAGCGGTGCGTCCATCCCGGTCCTCTCGTACTAAGGACAGCTCCTCTCAAATTTCCTACGCCCACGACGGATAGGGACCGAACTGTCTCACGACGTTCTGAACCCAGCTCGCGTACCGCTTTAATGGGCGAACAGCCCAACCCTTGGGACCGACTACAGCCCCAGGATGCGATGAGCCGACATCGAGGTGCCAAACCTCCCCGTCGATGTGGACTCTTGGGGGAGATAAGCCTGTTATCCCCGGGGTAGCTTTTATCCGTTGAGCGATGGCCCTTCCATGCGGAACCACCGGATCACTAAGCCCGACTTTCGTCCCTGCTCGACTTGTAGGTCTCGCAGTCAAGCTCCCTTATGCCTTTGCACTCTACGAATGATTTCCAACCATTCTGAGGGAACCTTTGGGCGCCTCCGTTACACTTTAGGAGGCGACCGCCCCAGTCAAACTGCCCACCTGACACTGTCTCCCGGGTCGATAAGACCCGTAGGTTAGAATTTCAATACAGTCAGGGCGGTATCCCACCAGCGCCTCCACCGAAGCTAGCGCTCCGGCTTCAAAGGCTCCCGCCTATCCTGTACAAACTGTACCAAAATTCAATATCAGGCTACAGTAAAGCTCCACGGGGTCTTTCCGTCCTGTCGCGGGTAACCTGCATCTTCACAGGTACTATAATTTCACCGAGTCTCTGGTTGAGACAGTGCCCAAATCGTTACACCTTTCGTGCGGGTCGGAACTTACCCGACAAGGAATTTCGCTACCTTAGGACCGTTATAGTTACGGCCGCCGTTTACTGGGGCTTCAGTTCAGAGCTTCGCTTACGCTAACCCCTCTCCTTAACCTTCCAGCACCGGGCAGGTGTCAGCCCCTATACTTCGCCTTACGGCTTCGCAGAGACCTGTGTTTTTGCTAAACAGTCGCTTGGGCCTATTCACTGCGGCTTTCCGTTAAGAAAGCACCCCTTCTCCCGAAGTTACGGGGTCATTTTGCCGAGTTCCTTAACCAGAGTTCTCTCGCACACCTTAGGATTCTCTCCTCGCCTACCTGTGTCGGTTTGCGGTACAGGCACCTTTTATCTCGCTAGAAGCTTTTCTTGGCAGCGGGGAATCAAAGACTTCGCTCCATAAGGAGCTTCCCCATCACAGCTCAGCCTTCACGATAAGCGGATTTGCCTACTTATCAGCCTAACTGCTTGGACGTGCACAACCAATCGCACGCTTCTTCTATCCTTCTGCGTCCCTCCATTGCTCAAACGATAAAGAGGTGGTACAGGAATATCAACCTGTTGTCCATCGCCTACGCCTGTCGGCCTCGGCTTAGGTCCTGACTAACCCTGAGCGGACGAGCCTTCCTCAGGAAACCTTAGGCATTCGGTGGACGGGATTCTCACCCGTCTTTCGCTACTCATACCGGCATTCTCACTTCTAAGCGCTCCACCAGTCCTTACGGTCTGACTTCACTGCCCTTAGAACGCTCCCCTACCACTGATACCATAGGTATCAATTCGCAGCTTCGGTGGTGTATTTAGCCCCGGTACATTTTCGGCGCAGAGTCACTCGACTAGTGAGCTATTACGCACTCTTTAAATGGTGGCTGCTTCTAAGCCAACATCCTAGTTGTCTAAGCAACTCCACATCCTTTTCCACTTAATACACACTTTGGGACCTTAGCTGGCGATCTGGGCTGTTTCCCTCTTGACTACGGATCTTATCACTCGCAGTCTGACTCCTAAGGATAAGTCATTGGCATTCGGAGTTTGACTGAATTCGGTAATCCGATGAGGACCCCTAGTTCAATCAGTGCTCTACCTCCAAGACTCTAACACTTAAGGCTAGCCCTAAAGCTATTTCGGGGAGAACCAGCTATCTCCAGGTTCGATTGGAATTTCTCCGCTACCCACACCTCATCCCCGCACTTTTCAACGTGCGTGGGTTCGGGCCTCCATTCAGTGTTACCTGAACTTCACCCTGGACATGGGTAGATCACCTGGTTTCGGGTCTACGACCACGTACTAAACGCCCTATTCAGACTCGCTTTCGCTACGGCTCCGCCTCTTCAGCTTAACCTCGCACGGGATCGTAACTCGCCGGTTCATTCTACAAAAGGCACGCCATCACCCATTAACGGGCTCTGACTATTTGTAGGCACACGGTTTCAGGATCTCTTTCACTCCCCTTCCGGGGTGCTTTTCACCTTTCCCTCACGGTACTGGTTCACTATCGATCACTAGGTAGTATTTAGCCTTGGGAGATGGTCCTCCCAGATTCCGACGGAATTTCACGTGTTCCGCCGTACTCAGGATACATTCAAGAGAGAACGAAGTTTCGACTACGGGGTTGTTACCCTCTGTGACGAGCCTTTCCAGGCTGCTTCGTCTACCTCGTTCCTTTGTAACTCCGTATAGAATGTCCTACAACCCCAAGAGGCAAGCCTCTTGGTTTGGGCTAGATTCCGTTTCGCTCGCCGCTACTCAGGAAATCGCATTTGCTTTCTCTTCCTCCAGGTACTTAGATGTTTCAGTTCCCTGGGTCTGTCTTCCTTACCCTATGTATTCAGGTAAGGATACCATACCATTACGTATGGTGGGTTTCCCCATTCGGAAATCTTCGGATCAAAGCTTACTTACAGCTCCCCGAAGCATATCGGCGTTAGTCCCGTCCTTCATCGACTCCTAGTGTCAAGGCATCCACCGTGCGCCCTTTCTAACTTAACCAAACTAAAATTAAAAAA
>NZ_JAPHWH010000004.1:0-435605 GCF_026241455.1 Bacillus sp. DHT2 | reverse complement strand
CATGTGATGTCAGAGGGCTTCGCCATGTCGCTTTCACTTCATGGTGCCTCTCAGGCTACGGGAGTGGAGTCTATTCTCCCGATTGGACTTTCACCAACTAGATAATGTGTCCTTATCTGGACACGCCGATTTGCCAACGCAAAGAATACCAGTCATGTACCTGTCCCATCGGGACAATATCTGTAGGGGTGTTTGTCATATATACATTGATACCACTGAGTCGTTTACTACGAGAAGAATACTTCATTCCTTTCTTTTTTTCTCTTACAGCTTGATCCTGTAATCGTTTTTGTTGTTGTTCTTTGGTTAGTCGATGAACAATCACACGAGTTGAGACTTTATCATTCATTCCTACATAAGCGTTGAATATTTCACATGTTTGTCCTGGTTGAAAAGAGTTCATTAACGTTTCCATATCTATCTGTATATACTCTGTACCTTTCTTGATTCTGCCATCTTGAAAATAATCAGGGTTAGAATTTTTTTGATAAATACGTGTATTCGATTTGATACGTGAGATATAATATGCCTTTTTATCTTGTATATGTTGAAGATCTTTCAAGTGAAAATAACCTAAATCACGGATAAATAAATCATTCGCTGTCACAGTTGGGGCACATAGAGAACCATAGGTTCGATCATGTTGTTTACCTGGGCCTGTATGAATATGTAGGAACTGCCCACTTAATAAATCATACTCAAGCTGAATCTTCATCCCAGCTGTATGACTGCATCCTCCTGCACCTGGATAAACAGATGAAAATACATCGGGAAGTTGAAAGGCAGTTGAATCTAGGATACGAATACGCTTGAAAATAGAAGCGTATGGAGAAGTGAGCATCTTAGTTGAAGATAACTTTTGATTGAGAAGTTCGGCTAACACTTGTTGTAGAAATTGCACGGCTGTGGCATTAAATCGTTGATTCAGTCCTTCAGGACTGATGAGCACTTCTGTTGATGCTTCTAAACAGCTACATAAATGAGTTAAAGAGGTTTTAGCGACATTTTGACTGATCCATACACATATAGCGACTAAATCTTTTGCTTGGTACTTACTAGTTCTTTGTACAAAACCAACATTTCTAGCAAGATCTCTTAAGAAATTTGGAGATAAAAAGTTTTGAATCTCTTGAGCAAATAGTTGTAATTCATCCGATACAGAAATAGACATACAAAAAACGCCATCCTTTCCTATGATTCTACAGAAAGGATAACGCCTTTTTTGCTTTAGAGGTAGTGCAAAAACTTAGCTTTATAGCGATGGAACAGAATCCCTATAAAGATTTTTAATGTAATAAAATACGTTTATGTTACTATTGGATATTTCATCTCCTATTCCCTTGCTAAATGCCATTTAATGATATGTCCAGCGTGTGTAAGACCTCCTCCAAACCCATAGAGTAAGAGAGTGTCCCCTTTTTTCACCTTTCCTTCATTCATACCTATGTCTAATGCTAATGGAATGGAGACAGAAGAAGTATTTCCCATGTATGTTACACTTGTTAACGTTTTATCCAGTGGGAAACCTGATTTTTCACATATAGATTCAATCATTCGTAAATTAGCACTATGTGGAACAAACCAGTTCACCTCTTCCAGTTGTAACTCTGCTTGACATAACAATTCTTTAATACCAATTGGTAGTGTCCGTGCTGCCCACTTATATACTTCTCTTCCATTTTGAACTATCTTCCCATGTGTTCTTAAAGGATTTCCAAACATGGTAGTAGATAAATTTTTACGATATACATGCATGCCTCCTTCCCCATTTGTCCCAATATGGGTAGCTATAAAGCTAGACTCTTCTTCAGCTTTCTCTACTAAAACAGCTGCGGCTCCATCTCCAAATAAGATACATGTAGTTCGATCTGTATAGTCTGTAATCTTAGATAAGGTTTCTGTCGTTACAATTAAAATCTTGCGATGAAGGCCAGATGTAATTAAACCATTCGCCAGATGTAATCCATATGTAAAACCAGCACAAGTCGCATTGAAATCAACAGCACCTGTATGTTGAATATTAAAATACTCTTGTATTTGGCAGGCTACACTTGGAAAAGTGTAGTCAGGCGTAGTTGTTGAAACGAGAATACAATCCACGTCGACAAGACTTTTATGATAACGTTCCACTAAGTTTTCAATAGCTTTAAAAGCTAATGTAGAGGCATATTCGTTATCACCAGTAATTCTTCTTTCCTTCATCCCAGTTCTTTGTACAATCCATGCATCATTTGTATCTACTAATTTTTCTAAATCATCATTGGTCAGCTTTTTTTCAGGTACATAGGTACCAATAGCTGTAATTCTTGCTTTTGATTGCATACATTTATCCCCCTTTACTATTTTCACACTTAGTTATATAATCAAATAATAGTACTAGGTACTAATTATTGTCAATATTCGAACATTTTATTTCTGGAAATTAAACTAACTAAAATATCTAGCTATGGTATAAAGGAGAGACATTCATGCTCAATATTCAACAAATTGAAGAAATTATTCCCCATCGTTATCCCCTTTTATTAATTGATCGGATTATTGAAGTAGAAGAAGGAAAGCGTGCAGTTTAGATCCAAAATGTTGTAACTAATGAAGGATTTTTGACCAGTCATTTTTCTGACTATTCAGTCATGACCGGCGTCCTTATTGTAGATGCCCTTTTAACATGAATAAATAAGTAGAAGTTTATTGAAAAATTTTCTGGAGAAGAACAATGCTAAAACCCTGTATTGATGTAGAAAAAAAGAAATTCAGAATAATGTAAAGGGAGAAGAGTGATGATTGATATTTTAAAGATTTTTGCGGCCTTAGTTTTGGGATACCTTTTAGGAAGCCTTAATACAGCGGTGATTGTAGGGAAAATATACGGCAAGGACATAAGAAGCCATGGAAGCAAAAGCGCCGGGCTTACCAATACTCTGAGGGTACTTGGGAAATCTGCTGCGGTGTTTGTTCTTGCGGGAGATATATTAAAAGGGGTAATTGCCTGTTATATAGGCTTGTTCCTTAGCGTTTACTTTTATTCGGGAGAGGCTAAAGATTGCGTAAGCCTTTTAGCGGCGGGCGCAGGGGCGGTTATAGGGCATAACTGGCCGGTATATTTTGGGTTTAAAGGAGGCAAGGGAGCACTTACAGCAGTGGCTGTACTGTTTATGGTTGACTGGGTTATGGCCCTTTTATGCCTTGGCTTTTTTGTGATAATAGTAGCTTTAACCCGTTATGTCTCTTTAGGTACAATATGTGCTACATTGCTTGTTGCGGTCATTTCATTTATTCCTGTTTTTGGGAATACCTTATATTTTTATATATTTGCATTCCTAATGGCGTTTATGGTTATTTTCAGGCATATGGAAAATATACAAAGGCTGCTTTTAGGAACAGAAAATAAACTTATTTTTCCACAGCGTTGAGCATGTCGTCAAAATAGAAAAAATTGGGGTTAGTTAACCGTTTAAGGAGGACGGCAACGATTCTTTACTTTTGGAGCCACTCAAGAAAAATGTACTTTATAATCCTATTTTTGGTATATCTCCTACCTTAGTAGTAATAAAGGGTTAATATAAGTAATCACATCATGCGTAAATATTAACGTACACATTGAATAGAAGAAATCAAAAAATACGTTATCCTTTCCTATGATTCTACAGAAAGAATAGCGTATTTTTTATTTTAGGGGGGTATTTTGTTTTGTTAGCTTGATAGCGATGGGGTAGCACCACATCGCCATCAAGCTAAGAAATTGGTTGTTCCTCAAAACGAAAAAATCGAGCTAAATTCTCATAAATAACTGTAAAATAATAAAATTGTCGTTTTGGGGACACTTCAAAATACTAGATTGATGGATATGTGGTGCTACTCCCTTATAAACAAAAGAAATCCCTCTAAACTAATTAGAAGGGTTTCTTTTGTGTTCAGCTTAGATACATTCTATGTAGAATCATTGAAATACACTAATTCACTACAATTTATGTTATTTTTTAAATACTCCAAAGTAAACTTCCGAACATTAGTTTACATTCAAATCCTCATAAATATTAGGCTTATCCCAATCCCCCTAATATCCTCAAAATTAGGAAGAAAAGTATACATTTAAAATATGATAAAGTGAACCTTTAATCAGTGGGGGTTTTATTCATCCCCCACTGATTATTAGCCTTCACCAATCGGGCTTTTACGGGCAGTTTACCTCCCACCTAACTCCTTTGTTTTTACAAATAATACTCAAACATTTTTGCAACCTTTTCTTTCATTTTTTCTTTTATAGATAATTGATTGACGTCAGAGGATGTTACTCGCTTTGAATTTTGTAAGTCTGCATGAATGACTGGCTTTATTTTAGAAATATAGACAGGGTCATGGATATAACAGTTCATTTCTTCATTTAAATGAAACGAGCGCGAATCAAAATTCACGGTCCCAACCATCAATACGTTTTCATCAATCAAGAATGCTTTACCGTGTAACACCCCCTCTTTATAACCATATACTTCCATTCCTTGTTTTAACGCTTTTCGGATATATGGGTACGCTGCTTCTTTAACTAACAGTGCATCCGAATGAGGTGAGAACAGAATTTTGACACGAACTCCCCTCTTTCTTGCATCTACTAATGCGTTCCAAATAGTTTTGTCTTTTGGTATAAAATAAGGTGTTACTATAATGATGGACTCTTTTGCTTGTTGAAACAGCCTTGCATAATCTTGCCCAAGTTTTTCTCCGCTGTAATATGCAGTAAATCGATGCGAGGTTGTTCCCTTTTCCTTTGTCGCACTGTGTATCGGAATCGGTTTCTCTGAGTTTTTCTTCCAGTCTAAAACAAATTGGTGTTCTAGATCTTGAACTCCTTCTCCTCGTATTTGAAGGTGATAATCTCTCCAGTGACCGAGTTTTGCTTTTTCTCCTAAATACTTCTTGCCAATATTAAATCCGCCAATGTACCCAATCCTTCCATCAATAACTGAAATACGACGATGATTTCGATGATCCAAAGAAGGAGAAAGATAAGGAAAAGCAGGCTTATTGTAATACGTAAAATGCACTCCTTTTTTAACTAATAATTCTCTTTCCTTTTTCTTTAGTAAAATTCCTCCTAGCCTATCCACTGCATAGTATACTTCTACACCTTCCTGACTTTTTTGCCTCAACAAATCTAGAAACTGATGACTTACTTTATCATCAGCAATAGAGAAGAAGCTAATATGCACGTAATGTTTTGCTTTCTTTATATCTGAGAATAATTGATTGTTTAACTGTTTCCCATCTGTATACATAGTAATATCACTTTGACGAATAGGGTACTGGCTAGGCTTTTGGGCAAATCTCCCACTTTTTTCAGCTACTGTTCTGTCAATTTCATCCCAAACAAACAAAACAAAACATACGCCGATAAATACAAAGAGGAGCAATCGGAAAATTTTACCTATCTTTTTCAGCATATCTAATCTCCTTTATATATCGTTGTTTTTTCTGTTAGTTTTTGTTATCGGGACAAAATTATTCCATAGCCATCCATGAAGCTAGTCTTTACCATAGAACATGTAAGTAAATTACGTTCTTACATGGTAGATTTTCTTATGAATTTTCTATTCAAGTCAAGTTAACATAACCCCACTTATCAGTAGTATCCGAAAAAGCCAACCTCTTATCTTTTTCGGATAAGGGATCCCGCCACATCACTATCAAGCTAACAAAACTAAATTTCCTTAAAATGAAAAAAACGCTATTCTTTCTGTAGAACCATGGGAAAGGATGGCGTGTTTGGCATGAACTTATCGACTTTTGATAAACTAGAATTGTTTTCTAAAGAGTTACAACGATATATGTCACCTGATGCTTTAGAACAATTAGCTAGAGAGAGCGGGTTTGTTTTATCTGTAAAACCTTATGATGAACGCGCGGAAGCTGATTTATATTTTGAAATGTATTTGAAAGAACGCGGCTTATTTATCGGCGATGAAGAACACGAAATTGATAAGGTTGTGATTCGAAAGAAAGTTGAAATGTTATAGAAAAAAGCAGGATAGCAATATATCCTGCCTTTTTTCATTTAAAAGTCTTATTCTCTAATATAACAACGTAATCATTTGTCAGTCTACCAGCTTCTTTTGTATAATCCACCAGTCTTTGTACATTGTCACAACAAATCTTTGCGCCCCATACAAGTAATGGAACACCAATAAAATCAATATGTAATCTTCTAGAGAATAAACCACCAAACGTCATAGGAAGTGGAACAGTTGGTGACGTATTTGAAAAAATGATTTTTTCGTTGTTTTGATATTGATGTTGAAGAATTTCGCCTAGATTTTTCATAGATGGTACCACAACTTTCGATGCCCCGCACCCTACTGTATAAACAGGATTGCCTCCCTCATCTCGGCCATGAAAAATAATTTTCCCCATATCAGAAGTTTTAAGTTTATTAAAATAGTCCACATTTAAAATTTCTTCTCTCGTTAATTTTCGATTAGTTGGTAGTTTGTTTAAATGATACGCTGCAGCTAGTGAGGTTGTATGCGTTCCACCATAATCAGTGTAAATAAAAATCATATTCTCATTCCTTTGTCACTTACATTCAATATTGATTAGTATCACCATTTCATCATTTACTAATCAAAAACTGATATATTTGGTTCTGGAGCAAAGATAAAATAAAAGGGAATGTGGCACATATATTTCTAACGGGATTGTATTTTATACTGTCAGCCTCAATAATTGATGGATGAATTCTTTTTGATTTTGGACAGACTGATTCCTTAAATTAATCTGTCTCTTTTTCATCATATGCATGACTTCCACACCACTCAATATATCGGTTGCTGTTTAAAATGATTTGAATCCCATCATAGAGCGTACGCGTTTCTTAATAAAACGACGATCTTGTTCCACAATGTTATTTAGATATTTTATCTGCCTGATTTGGATGCCTAGTGGCATCTTTTTTTCTTTCTTCATTTTTTCTATGGCGATTGGATAATCTGGATTTTTATCAACTGTAATCACACGGGGGAGAGGGACATGAAAAGACCGCAAAGCTTTCTTGAAGAATCGCTTTGCAGCCCTATGATTTCTATACATTTAATCATTTTTATATTTTAATTTATTTCTGAAGGAACTTTTTAAGGCAGTAAAAAATATCCTTTTTATTTTTCACTATATAATACCTAAACTTCTCATCTTCAATGTTTTTATAAACAGAAAAAAGGGTAGATGATGAGCGATTATACTGGTTTAATTAGCAAGGATGTAACCAAATTTAAATAGATTCTGTTCCCAAAACTCACTTGTCATGACTTTTTTGTTTTGTTTATTCTTTTTCTTTTTCTTTTTCTGGTTCTGTTGCAAAGTTTTTAAAAGTAGGCTAAACCTTTGCAAAATAGAGTAAGGAGAATTATAGATAGGATATTTTAAAGGAATGATACATTCCGAAGTATATAATGAGAAAGGGATTATAGCTTTTCTTTTCTTAAGACTGCACATATTGTTTAATTTGATCAACACATAAATTTCTCAGCTCTGTACTGGAGTACGCCTTGTAATTTTTATACCAGTCTACTGTATGGTCTAAAGTCTGTTGAAGGGACCATTTTGGTTCCCAATTGAGCTTGAATTTTGCTTTGCTTATATCTAGGTTTAGGAATGTTGCCTCATGAAATTCTTCTGGATTTACATTTGAAGATATCCAATTCCCACATCCCCAGGACTTTATCATACCGGTAACAAGCTCTTTTACTGAGACAATATTATTTAGTTTTGGACCAAAATTCCATGCACCAGAAAAAAGGACCCCATCAGTTAAAATTTTTTCTGCTAGAAGTAAATATCCACTTAAGGGTTCAAGTACATGTTGCCAAGGTCTTACTGCATTAGTATTTCTAATGCAAATTTCTTGGTTTGATTCCAGTGCTCGTATACAATCAGGAATAATCCTGCCTATTGACCAATCTCCTCCGCCAATTACATTGCCAGCACGAACACTTGCGATTGCTTTTTTATGGTGCTCATATTTTTTTTCTGGAAAATAAGAGTTGCGGTAGGAGGAAATTAATAGTTCGCAGCATCCTTTGCTAGAACTATAAAGGTCATGTCCACCCATTGGGTCATTTTCACGGTATCCCCAAACCCATTCATTGTTCTCATAACACTTGTCACTTGTAACTATAATTCCTATTTTAGTGGATTCATGTAAACGAATTGCTTCTAATATATTCATTGTTCCCATAACATTTATATCATACGTATCTTTAGGGTGCTCATAAGAATATTTAACAAGTGGTTGTGCGGCTAAATGAAATACAATTTCAGGTTTATATTCTTTGAAAAGCTTATTTAATTTATTATAGTCTCTAATATCCCCACGAACATCAATTATGTCGTTTTGAAGGTTTGTTAAATTAAAGTTATCTTTTTTATTTTTAGGATCTAAAGAATATCCAATTACAGTCGCGCCTAATTCTTTTAACCATATGGATAACCAAGAGCCTTTAAAACCAGTGTGTCCTGTGATTAAAATCTTTTTTCCATGAAATACATTCTTAAAGCTATTATTGAACAATTGATTCACACCTTAGAAATAGATTTTCATACATTCGGATATAGATGTGTATTATGTTTATACCAATTAACAGTTTTAATAATACCTTCTTCAATACTTATACGTGGTTCCCAAGAGAGCATACTTTTAATTTTATTAATATTTGGTTTAGAAATCCTTCTTTCATTCGTTCTATAGGATAACGCACCATAATTGGGTCTTTTATTAGTCTGCAAGTGTTTAAAGAGTAATTCCACATAATATTTTAAAGGGTGAGTTTCACCGCTTCCAATATTAAAAATCTCATTTTGTATAGAATTATTTTCAATTGTTAGCATACAAGCATCTATAATATTATCTACATAGCAGTAATCTCTTAATTGATTACATAACGTTAAGTTTACATTTCTATTCTGTAATACCTGTAAAATAATATAGCAAAAAATTTTATGTGGTTCTTCACCTTCTCCGAATACTCCAAAGGGTCTTAAGGTTATAAGATCGATATTGTTTTCAGCCGCGACTTGATGAGCAATTATAGTGGCTGCAGCTTTACTACTTCCATAAATATCTACTGGTGTTAATTCCATATCTTCCTTAATAGATTCTGTTTTATTTCCATACTCAGAACTGCTTCCAATATTAATAATCTTTTTGCAATCTATAGACTTTGTTGCCTGAATAATATTAATTGTACCTAAAACATTCGTTTCAATAGCATTCATGTAATCTTTATGAGCTGAATTTACTCCGTATGCAGCAAAGTGAAAAATATAATCAGGACGGATTTGTTTTATAATATTTTGAACTTGTATCTTATTGCGTATATCTACTTCATAAAGTTTGATACTTTTTAATAGGTCTTTAATACGCCAAGGATTTGATGACTTTCTGGCTAAAATAACGATTTTTGCTTGTAATTTCAATAATCTTCTTACTAAATGAGAACCAATAAAACCGTATCCGCCAGTGATAAGAAACGTTTTATTTTTAAAATGGTCAATTATATTCATATAATTTCATTTGTCTCCTTACAAATTTTTGAGTAAAAGGAATAAATAATTTTACTTAAGAAGTTCGTGTGAATTAGGGAATAATACTAGTTATATAAAAGAGAGAATGGATTTCATCTAAAAAATGAGGGAGGATATTGGAAATAGTTTTTTACAGAGGACTCATCTAAGTTTCCAACAAATAAAGGGGTAAGAGAAAAGATATTATTAAGTACGCGACAAGTATTTTGTATTTTTTCGATATAAGGAATATATATATATTCTAAAATTGACGGATCTATTTCTACATGTTCTTGTTTCCATAAATCAAATTCATTTTCATTAATAATTTGCATACTCCCAAAGTGAAAAGCGATTAATTCATCTTGATCTATAAAAATCCTGTTTTCTGTGTTGGTTATAGAAGAATGGTTGGTTAAAATTAGATTCCAAGGTGCAGCGTTAATACCCTTTTGAGTCATGATTTTAATGTTAGAAAATAAATCGGGAATGTGATTTAAATATTTTTGATCTCCCCATCTATTCATCTCAACATCATATACATCCAAACAATATTCCAGGCACTTATCTTTCCACCATGTTAAAATATCTTTACTGTTTTGATTATTTTTAAATCCTATTAGGCCGGCCTGATACATGCCATGTGCATTTTCCAGTTCAGTAGTGCCTCTCTGTGGACAAAGAAATACAGAATACTTCCACCATTCATCTAAAATTATAGTAGGCTTTGTAAAGAAAAACATATCTGCGTCACAGTATATAATGTGATCAACTTCAGAATAATATTTAAGAATATGAAGGCATAGAGGGGCTTTTAATGTCCAGCAGTATTCCTGCAAACTTCTTTCATTCTTTATACTTAAGAGTTCTTGATTTTCTATGTCTTTCACATGAATCAGTATTGCATGCTCCAATTTTAAGTTTGTTAGAATTTGATAAGTAAAATTATCCATACAACAGATCCACACAATAAAATTTGTGCCATGGCTTTCTAGGGAATAATAGCAAGTCAGACCTTGAATTAAACGTTTTTGACTTATAATCATTGAATAATTCATAAAATGATTTGATAGATTCATTTTTCTTCTTAACTGTGAATCTTTATATAAAGTTTGCGCCTCATTTATGTCTTTAACACTTAACAGGCGCTGTGTTTTTTCACCTAATTTTTCTGTCAATTTTGTGAGGATAAACTGAATTTCTTCTAGATAGGGGGTATAGATAAGGTGTAATATATTATTCGGTATTGAAATTTTACCTAAAGACCAAAGGTCAAAATCCTGTTCATTGAAAACGGTAATGCATGCAAAATGATATACAATTAGTTTATCTGTTTCAATGTATACCTCGTTTTGATTTTTATCAATTATATAATTGTTATTATAAATACAATTCCAAGGTGCGGCATTTATACCTAGATCGCTTGAGATTTTTACTTTTGGAAAGTAAATAGGAATTAAATCTAAATATTTTTGGTCACCAAATCTTCCTTTATCAGGATTAGCACTACACCAATCTAAGCATTTATCTTTCCACCATCGTACGCTTTTTAATCCGTAGAAATCGTTTTTAAACCCAATTAACCCAGCCTGATATTTCCCATATTTTTCTTCTACCCAGTCACGGTCTCTCTGTGGACAAAGATAAATAGAATTGTCACCCCATTCTTCAAATATCGTGTTAGGATCAGAGAAGAAATATAAATCACTATCACAATAAAGAACAGATGGCAAATTATAATTTACCAATAAATATTCAATAAGTACGGACTTTAAAGTCCAACAATATTCACTGACTGTCCTATTTCTTTTAATATCTTTCAAATTTGGATCTTCTATATCATCTACCTGCAAAAGATTTACATTATTCAAGTTCATTTCTTTCAATGTTGAATAAGCAAACACATCTATACAACAAATCCATAATGTAAACGTTTGTGAATTTTGCATTAGAGATTGGTGCAAAGCAATTATTTTCAAGACGTATTCTGTTCCAACTATGGCACAAAAATGATTTTCAGAGTGAGGCTGTTTATTATAAGGTAGAGGATAGATTTGTTTGCTTGTAGTTTTTTTAGAGTGGTCAATAGCTGAAGCATCTGAAGATAACGGAAAATCCTTTTCTATTTTAAAGGGAGTATAGCGGTGCGGCCAACCTTTCTTTCTATTGTTAAAACGCAATGTTTATTCACTCCTTTCAACTATTTTTGTTAGGGTTCCAGCTTTCATTTGCATCTTTAAGATCTTTAGGTGTGTCTACACTAATCCAATAATCATTGTGCTCATAAACTGCAAGTTCCTTGTTTTTTATTAAATTTAGTAGAGGTTCTTCTTCAAGCATACAATCATTATCATTCAAATAATCGAATATTCCTTTATTAAATACAAAAAAACCTCCATTTATTACAGCATTAAGTAAGGGTTTTTCCTTAAAATCCACAGCAATCCCGTTTTCAATCTGTAAAAGACCATATTGACTACTTTTTTTTATACCGGTTAATGTTGCGATTTTTCCTTTGTCTTTATGAAATTTTATAAGTTCGTTAATATTTATCTTTGCTAATCCGTCACCATAAGTTAATAAAAACATTTCATCCTGTATATGCTTTTCAAGTTTTTTCAATCTGGTTCCGGTCATTGTTTCAATCCCTGTATCTATAAATTTTATATTCCACTGTTTTGGTTCTTCAAGCAACTGGTAATGATTATTCTTTAAATCTAAATTAAAATCATGTTCTTTCCATATATAGTCCATGAAATATTCTTTGATTTTTTCACCTCCATACCCTAATGGTAGGACGAATTCATGATGTCCAAACTTGCTATACCAATTCATTATATGCCAAATGAGAGGTTTTCCTTGAACATGAACTAATGGTTTGGGTATATTCCCCAGAATACCTTGCATCCTCAATCCTTTTCCACCACATAAAATTATGACTTTCATAGTCTTCTCTCCATCCCCTTCAGTTATTTAGCTAATTTAAATTATGCTATCACTATATAAATGGTATACACACTTGTACCATTAATTTTACAGAAGATATTTTCCATAAAAATACTGGTTAAAATACAAAATAAAGCCTACTCAAATGTATGAGTAGGCTTATTGCCTTAACATTACTTCAAGGTTACAAATGGATTTCAAAATCTAATAAGCATAGACATATCACTAAGCTAAACATACAAAAACCGGATAGGGATCCATTTATTTCATCATTATGAAACAAGCTTAGTCCATTCTTTTAGTGCACTCATAGAATAAAGGGATATAAATCTTATTAAAAAGGGTTGGATTTCGATGTCTTTCGAACGCAGAAGACGTGGAAGATTTGATAGACGAGAAAGAGAGTTTTTCGATGAAAGAGAATGTTTTGAGGAAAAGAATTGCTTTGTTGAGCGCAAAAGACGCTCAAGATTAGATCCCATACGAGAGGGAGATAAGATTCAAGTGTTCTCTGGTAGCAATCGAATCGATGGAACAGGAGTTTTTATTAAAGTTGAAGACAGATTTCTTGTTTGGGTTGATGAATGTGCGAATATTAATGTTACAAGCCTAGATGTTATTAGTGTTTGTAGAGAACATTCTTGTAATGCTTGAAGCATAACATTGCCATAAATCTTTTATTACCCCATAATCTTGCCTCAGGGACAAAGATAGTAGCAATCCATCTCAAACTTTTAAAATCAACACTTCAAATCCAAAAAAACAAATTGGGGTTCAGCCCATGCCCATCAAGCTAGTATTTTGAAGTGTCCCCAAAACGACAATTTTATTATTTTACAGTTTTTTATGAGAATTTAGCTTAATTTTTTCGTTTTGAGGAACAACCAATTTCTTAACTTGATGGGCATACGGCAGAACCCCAGATATATAAATCTAACTATGATAAGACCTCTGCAAAAAATCTGAAGATTACTGCGTTTTATTGATTATACTGAGGCTCATCTTGTTGAACCTCCTGAACACGTGGTTCTAAAGAATCAATAATTATCTGCGCTTGCTGAGCTGCATTTTGATACAGTTGTTTTGCTTGCTGATTGTCAGTATCAAGAACAAATCCTTCTAAACATGCTTGAGCACTTTTTAATCCAGAAATAGTTTGCTTAAGCTTAGTAATTACTGTCATAATTAAATTCCTCCTTATAATTATGAATTCACTATTTAGAATAGCTATTTTCTACTGAAAATATGATTTCTAAATCTTGGTTATCTTTATAAAAGGGGTAGTGCCACATCGCTATCAACTTAAGAAAAGTAAACACCCCCAAAACAAAAAAATGAGCTGATTTCTCAAAATAACTAACTGTAGAGAAAGAAAATTTTCATTTAGGGGGTACTTCAAAACCTTAGCTTGATGGCGATGGGGTCTCGCCACATCGCTATCAAGTTAAGAATTCTAAGTCCCCCAAAAACGAAAATTTTATCCTTTTATAGTTATCCATAGGAATTTAGTTCATTTTTTGTTTTTAGGCGTTATAAAATTCTTAAGTTGATGGCTGTGTGGCACTACTCCATCACTATCAAGATAAGAAATACAAATACCCCCAAAACGAGAAAATTGACATCTTCATGTGAAAATATACAATTTTTTTGTTTTGGGGGTGTTATAAAATTCTTAAGTTGATGGGCATGGGGTCTCGCCAACAAAACGCGAATTTTGTACGCTAAGCAAATTTTCATTTAAAAAAGTCGAATTCCCGTACACTAAGGATTCGACTTTTTTAGATTGATTTATTCAATTAAAGCTCCCGATAATACAATAAGATTCATCATATAATTAATTATTGTTTATCAAAAGAGATTAATTAATTTCCTTACATGCCCATGCGTCTATCTCCACTTTAAATACAGGAGCTGCTAATGCCACCACATAAATCATAGTAGTACAAGGAAGATGTTCACCTAGAAAATCTCCAATAATTTCCCTTCTCTTCTCTGCATTAAAATCACCTACTAAATAAAATACTATCTTCGTTAAATCTTCTACGTTCATATTAGCAGCCTTAAGATTTCTTCTAATATTATCTAGAGCTAATTGTAACTGCTCCAATGGATCATCTGGAACCATTCCATCTATTTCCATGCCTAATTGACCTGATAATGTGAGCCATTTATTGGGACCTGTTACTTCTATTTGATGTACATATGGTGCTACTGGTTTATGTACTGTTTCTGGATTTCGGGATTTCTTCAACTAGAATCATTCCTTTACTGAAATTTTATAATAATCTAAATTATTATATCAGTTTTTTGAGTTTGGTGTTAACCTGCCTTGTTAGCTAAATTATATTTCTTCATAAACTTTTTTGTAACATATTTATCCAATTTATTTTCTCTAAAAGTACCGAAAACGACCGTTTAAAGAACTCTATTTAGTTCTAACAAAGCTGAAATAAATACGGTCAAAAACCAGTTCTAAAACTCATTACCAAAAACAAAGTTCCATAACAAACATTAAATGTCGTTTATGGAACTTTGTTAAAGTACGGTAAAACCAAGTTTTTTAACTTAGGAATCCCTTAGCGTACGAAATTCGCGTTTAGTTGGCGAGACCCCTAGCTGGTTTAGTTGAAGAAGGGAGGGTGATGCTTACCGTGTATCACCTACTTAAACAATTCAAAATAATTTGCCACCCATTTTGAATTGTTTTCTGCAATATATTGTTCTGCCAAAATCAATCGCTGTACAAGCTCTTTCTTAGACATCTTCATATACTTTCGTTCCGTGTTTTCTATGCTTCGGTCTGAACGTATACGTCGATAATCAACAGAAGTAAATGCAACTGAACGCTTTTGTGTAGACTTGTTGATATTTAATTTTTTCTTATATGAGTTGCTATGCTGCTTATAATACGCATTCAATTCTTGATTTGTACTAATCGTGTTACGATGAATCCCTTTCCCTTCGGGATCAATGTCTTTTGACTTCTCTGATACAGTCTTGAGTGTAACAGGGAGGTTTTGTTTGACCAGAAGGTCAATTGCCTCCTTCCCTAACAAGAGAGAACGCTGGCTTCGAGATTCATGAACCTCTTTGAGCCACGTTCGGTTATCTTTTGAAGGAAACGTCTGGTTCATATGTCTGTTCCTCCCGATATTTCTCAATCAATTCAATTTCCTTTAACTCGTTTCTCGCAAGTTTCCGCATCTGTTTCGCCTTATTTACTTCAATCGTCAAATCCAGGGAAGCATACCGCTTTTCCATATCCTTAGATAAATCAACCACTTCAAGGAGTTCATGTTTCTTCTCAGGTTGCGGAATTTTTGCTACACATCCTAAACATGCCATTTTTACAGGACATACTTTATCTGTAACGCAAGTACCGCCCAACACATTGTTATATACACCTACTTTGGCCTTGTGTTCCTCCCACTCCCGCTGAAGTTCTTCAGGACTGCGAAGAATCACTTCATCTAAGTCAACATAGTTTAAAATTACGCTGTGTAATTCTCCAACCTTTTCAGCTACTTGACTTGGAGTGGGTTCAGAGTAATACCTTGTTACATTCAAATCACGCTGATGAAGGATTTTCGCTACAATATCAACGGGAATTTCCTGACGTTGAACAGCTTCTGTTGCGAAAGCGTGACGCAGTAAGTGTGTTTTAATGATCACAGGTTTTCCTTCTTGTGTCTCGAAATGCAATCCATGCAAGAGAAAACGGAGACATGAATGAATGGTTCTATCCTTAAGTCCTTTCTTGTTATATTGAAAGAAGTAGGGCTTTGTCTCTGGAAATAGGTGTTTCCTGTCACCTTGATACTTTACACTTGGCATTGCTCCATTATAATGTTTTTTCAGCATCTTATTGACTCTTTTCATTAGTTCGAAGGTTTGCTTGCTAATTATGTAAGACTCAACCGTATCTCGTCCTTTTGGGACAGCGTAGAAGGAATATTTTAAATCGCCATTCACCCTCATGGCTTGTAGGCAATCTTTTGCACGGTTAATTTGTAATAGTTCATTGATTCTCGCTCCTGTTGTCGTCAGAATGTCTACCGCCAATAGACCGAAGGTTGATGCAGCATAGAATGGCTCCATATCGAATAAAATACCTTCGGCTTTGTCTCTTTGTTGAGTAACAAAAGTAGTTTGAGATAGAACTCCTTTGTGATGAGATTCGAAAGGGCTAGGATTGCTAATTGATCCTTCTTCGCCATATCCCCATGAGAATAGGAGTTCTCGTTTCTGTTCAAGCCCTTCATCCATCACATTTTGAAACCACTTTCCTAATACGCCTTCTTGCAAGATTTCTGCAAACCATAGACCTTCCGCTACATCATCATCTTCTAATCGTTCGGCTTTTACAAACTCTACAAAGTAATGATTGTTGGCCTCCGAATATGTCCTTGTTCGCTGTTCAGCTGATGTTACAATAAATTCTGTAAATTTCTCTTTCTGGTACAGAACAAAGGAAGGTTTGTCCCATAAGCGGAAGTAAAACCGCTCTCCGATGCGTTCAGGTTCATCATAATGAAATTCTATGGGTAATGTGACCTCTCTCTTTTCCGCTTGTTTACAGGCTGTCAGAAAGGCTTCTCGCAATCGTTTCATCTGATTCCATCGAAAGTTTGCTTCCGCCCGAATTTGAGGAAGGTAAGGGAGAATGACATCCGTCTCACTCTTGCGAGTGTTTTGAGCTTGTTCTCTTGCTTGTTTAGTGAACGTAAAATCTCGGCTATCAAACAAAGTCTTAGGGAGTAAGAATTGCTGAAAATACTCCCGTTGTTCTTGATTTAACTTTGCTATAAGCCATTTGTTAGTCGAGTAGGAAATTGATTTATAACGACTTAAAAACCTTGCTCGCTGGTCATTTGAATGTTCGGGATAAATAAGGCCTTTCAGGTACTGGTACATGTGTTTTTCTGTATCAAAATCAGCAAAAGTTTGCAATTCATAAGTATGGAATATATCCTTGAATCTTGGACACAATGTGCGAAGTTGGTTTGCTATGCTATTAGTATCTAAATTTCTATCTCCACTAATAAGCATATATAATAGCAATTGATTTTGCCAAGGCGTATCTAGACACTGATTTAGAAAGTATTTTACAGGGGATTCGTCTAATTTATCTAAAAGAAACACCCCTCTGTTATCCTGCAAATGAAGAAAGTGTTCATACACTTTTCCTATTAATTCATTATAAAATGGGGAGGTAGGTAAATCTGTTATTGTTGTCATAATTCATCCTCCAAATCATCCAGTAGAGCCTGTATATCCACTTCTAACTCCATGTCTTTTACTGTGTTTACAACAGTCAGAGTAGGCTTTTTTGTTCTTTTTTGTTTTGGCTGCTTTATGTATTCCTTTTCTTTCTCTGCTATATGTTCCAGCATCTTGTCATGGAAACCTCGATGCCTTTCCTCGTCAAAGTGGTGTTCATACACTTCAATCGTGTCTTTTTGTTTCCATTTCATGTATTTAATAAGTTCATCTTTACGTTGAGCAATTTCTGCATCCGTTTTAGAGACATTATAAATTTCACGCATACTTGTCGTAACAAACCAATGTCTTATTTTGTGCGGATTTAACCTTATGTCCATCAACGTCATTACCTTATTCCAGTGCAGATACCAGGTCTGATATGACAACGGTGTTCCTCGTTCCGTCAGAAACATGGGTGCATCGTTAGGTAGGGAATCAAAATCCTGCCCTAAAGGGTCAAATATTTTCCGCTCCTTGTTGATATATTGAAACAGGAGTTTCGTGGTGTCTTTACTAAAGCGAAGAAATTTCACTCTGCGACCATGACTCCCTTTATTAAACGTGCTGACTTCTTGAAAGGACTTACGGGAACGATAGTCCCCAATCGTAAGTTCAATAACTTCAGATGCCCTTGCTCCTGTCTCAAATAACATACGGGCGTGACCTTCTCTCGCAATGACCAATTTGCATGATTACCTGTCTGTTTGACTTTATGGTAGAGAAGAGGATCATCAATGATTTCAGGTTGCCATTCCTCAACCTCTTGTTGTGCCACTGGCGGACTTTTCTGAGAATCTTCTTTTACAAATCCTATTTCTTTCTTAATATGTACAAAGTCGCTTTCAGGAATCTTCCATCCTTGCTTGTCGCTATTGCGAAATGCGTTCGGAAACTTGCCAGAGCGTAGCCATCACTTAATTGTTTCTTCATGTTTCCCTAAAGCGGTCGCCATCTCTTTCACTGTATATACTTTCATCTAAACACCTCATATAAGACTGAAAATTCAAAAAAACAATATAAATTCTTATTATAACTAAAGTAATTGTTGCTGTAAATGCGCTTTTCATGAGGATGTGTTGTTGTTGTAAATGAGGTCATGCAGAGGTCTGTAAAATTAAAAAAGTACACCACTTTCAATAAGTGATGTACCAATATTTATATAATGTGTAACATTATATAAGTTCTTTACTCTTAGTAAGGAAAGAGAACTATTAATCATTCTTTATTTTACAGAGTAGCTTCATCCTTTTTTACAACTTACATATTTCACCTTGTTAACTAACTTTCAAATGCTCTTTTTCTGACACCACTGCACCTTTACTATTGAAATATACCCAAATGCAAGCTAAGAATAAAAGCGATGCTGTAGAGAAGAATACATATTGAAACCCGGCATGTGCGGCAATTTGTCCACCGAGTACTGGTCCAATCATATTTCCTAAAAACTGAAAGGATTGATTATATCCAAAAATACGTCCAGTCACATGTTGTGGTGTATGTTGTTTAAGTAGAGTTTGTACGGAAGGTAACAATCCAGCTTGTGCAATCCCTAATAGAAAACGCAATATGAATAATTGCCAAGCAGCTGTCACAAATGCTTGTGGAATAAAAACAATTCCTGCAACGAACAATGCTACAACTAACGTTTTTTGAGGGCCAATATGATCCGATAATCTCCCTAGTTTAGGAGCTGCTAAAATGACTGCTAGACCTGTTGCAGATATCACTGCCCCCGCAATTATCTCAATATGATCCGTATGAGGCCCCGCTAAATGTTTCACATACAACGTAATAATAGGTTGTATGGACATATTTGCAAGTTGAATCATAAAGGTTACTACAAATAGGCTTATAATAAAATGTTTCGCCGGAACCATCGTCCATACTTTTTTTGGTTGCTCTTTTTTTGCTTGAACAGAATGATTCGATTCATGTAAAAAGAAAAAAACAATTAAAAATGAAAGAAATAAAAAAGCACCCGTTACTAAAAATACATGACGCATTCCGATTAATTCAGACAAATAGCCACCAAGCATCGGGCCAAGTAAGGAACCACTTACACCACCTGTTGATATAGTAGAAATTGCCCAGCCTGAATGCTCTTTCGGTGTTTCTGCTGCTATAAATGTGATTGCAGTCGAAAGAAATCCTGACACTGCCCCCATTAAAAAACGAAGTGCAACTAATTGATATACATTTGTAACAAATCCCATAAGCGTCATAATCATTGCCATACCAAGACTCGCACGAATGAGCATCAATTTCCGACCATGTATATCACCGAGTTTCCCCCATATTGGTGATACAATCGCACCCATTAAAAAAGTTACACCGAATGCAAGTCCTGACCACTGTGCAATTTCAGATGTACCCGTTACTCCTAGATCCTCAATATAGAAGGATAAAAATGGTATCACTAAACTCATACCGGCTGCAGTGGTAAAACACCCAAGCCAACAAATGATTAAATTTCTTTTCCAGCTGGCCATTTTTGCACCTTCTTTCTTAGATACCCATTCTACACCCTTTTCTTAAAAAAGTTTAGCAATATGATTCATAGATCAAACCTTATTCAAAAACTACAATAACATGTAAGAACAATAAACAACACTCCTATTGCTTCTGTGACATTTCTAATCAAAGCAATCTCTATATAATATGTATTACTTGCGCACCACAACTCTCCTCATAAAACTCAATCGGACCTGCCTGACCAATCACTGCATATTCATAACCAATTTGCTGCATTTCAGCCAAGCATCTATGTAATAGTTCTCTTCCTACACCCTTTACACGATTATTTTTAGCGATTCCCATCGGTCCAAACAGCCCCTTCTTTCCTCTTACAACATCATAACAAGCAAAACCAATAATCTTCTTCTCTTGCACTGCGATATATATTGGCATTTCTTGATATATTTGAAAACCATTATGAATTGCATCGATCCATCTTTCTCCAAATTCAAACATAACAAATTGAAGAAGTTCTTCTAAATCAGATTGAACAGCTCGTCTAACATTGCAAACGGCATGTTTCATACTTGTTGATATTTCACAACTATTCAAATTTACAGTCATATCTCTTGGTACTGAAACAATCTGTAAAATACTTTGTTTCATATCTTCGTCTATTAGACTTGCTATTGTCTCATCTTGCTGAAGGATCACGCTTAAAATATGTCCTTCATTCACATATAATTGATTAAATCGCGCCATCTTATGTTTAGCTAACTGTAATATCTCCATTGTTTTATAAGAAACTTTGTATCCTTGTACTTCTATATATCTTTTATCTTGAAAGCCCCTTTGTTGTAATTGTACAAATTTCGTTACAAAATCTAGCCCTATATTATGAAATAAATACATATATAATTCACTACAAACCCCTGTTCCTTCTTTATAGGCTCCTATAAATAAATCTAACGGGCGAATGATATACTCATTATATTTAGATTCTTTGCTTGCAATTTGAAAGATTCTATTTACACGCTTTGTGAATCGAAACTCTTCCATGTATATTCTCCCTTCTACGGCAATTTTTTAAATATACACTTCGCTCCTGTATCATCAGATTCTATACTCCAGTCGATACCCATCTCTTTCGCCATAACAGCAATAATAGATAATCCAATTCCCGCACCTTTATTTTGCGAATGAATATTTTGAAAACCTGGCCCATGGTCAACAACTGTAATTGTTTTTTCCCCATGGTTTACATATACCCCTATAAACTTCCCATCATCTGCATGCCTAACTACATTTTGAATTACATTATCTATAATTCTTTGAAACCAATTTTCATCGATATTCCAAAACAATTGCTTTTCTGGAATCACAATATCAACCTCAAAACCTTTCTCATCTAATATGTCATACCATGATGCAACAACCTTTCTCATTAAACGTGTCATATCCCTTCGTTCCGGATGATATGGATATTTCTTTGCCCTTATTAATGAATACGATAGTAAGTTCTCTATTAACTCCGCTAAGTAATTAATTTTTTCATCCATTCGTACGATTGTTTTCTGTCCTTTGACTGAGATAACTTCTTCTTTTAAAGAATCTATTTGTGCACGCATTGTCGTTAATGGCGTTCGCAAATCATGAGAAAGATCGGCAATTAGTTTTCTACGAAATTGCTCCTCTTCCTCCTCCTTCAATCGACTTTGCTGTAAAGCCTCTACCATACGATTAAAAGACTCTTCTAATAAGCCGATCTCGTCTTGCTTTGATATAGAAATTTTTGACGGAAGTGTCTGGTCTTGCGGAAGTTCCATTGCTTTTTGTAGCTTTAATAATCTTTTTCTAATCTTAAGAAAAAAGATGATAGAGATAATGATAAATGTTGTGAAGCATCCAATAATAACCATTTCAAAAACAATTTCATATCTTTCACGTATTTGAGCAATTGGTGCCTTCACATATTTCCTCGGAATTTGAAATACCATAAATGCCCCTTGCTTCTCTTTTCCAATGTAAGATACAACTGTAAATGGATCCCCTTCAAAACTCCTTTTCATAAATGCAACTGCATCACTTGCACTCCACTCCTGTGGAATATTTTGTTTTTTAGGAATTTGAAGGTTCGTTTTCCCTTTATTATCTACCCAAAACATTGATCCTTCTGGATATTTCCCTTGAAATTCTTGAAAAGTTCGCTCAATTCCTTCAGGATTTTTTCCGTGTAAATCTGTCGCTTTATTTCTCCATTCCTCTTCTATTTGCACACTAGAATACGCAACTTTAAAATCCTCTATCCACTCGATATATTTAATGAAGAGAAACGAACTGAGTGGGACAATGAGAGGTAACAATATAATCGCTATAAATATGATAAATAAGTACTTTCGTAATAGTGATGTACTTTTTATCATACTTTACACCGATAACCTATTCCACGTATTGTTTCTATTATTTGAGGACTACTTGGATTTCTCTCTATTTTTTCGCGTAAATGACGGATATGAACCATCAATGATTTATCTCCTTCTATGTAGGATTCATTCCATACTGCCTCAAAAATTTGTTCTTTCGTTAATGTACGATTCATATTCTTCATCAAATAAAAAAAGATTTGATGCTGCTTTCCTGATAAAACAATTTCTTCACCCGTGTCTATATCAACAATCCGGTATTCTTTCATAAATACTTTTAAATGTTTCACATGTTGCACTTCTGCTCCATCTTTGTTATACCGCCTTAATAAAACTTCAATACGTGCCATTAACTCTTTTGGATGGAATGGCTTTGTTATATAATCATCAGCAAATGTTAATCCATATATTTTATCTTCTAATGTTGTTCTTGCAGTTAACATAATAATAGGGGTATCTGGATATTCACTTTTAAAACGTTGACCTAGTGTAAAACCATCAAGGCCTGGCAACATAACGTCTAAAACAATTACATCTGCTATTTCACATACTTCATTCGTACCATTCTCTGAAGTAAACCATGCAACTTCATACGCTTGTTTCTGCAGTTCTCTTTTGACCCATTCCCCAATCTCGTGATCATCCTCAACATATAAAATGTGTGTCATTTCTTCACCTTCATATACAAATTTAACCTTTCTCTTCCATCATAAGGAATACAACACGATTTGAAAACCAGCACACTCCAAAATTAGGGAATACTGTATAAATTTAAACAAATCTTAAACTCTTCTAACATTATCATTAACCTTTATTTCCTATACTTGATTTGAGGTGATAGGAACATGAATTATATTTTGAAAACGACAGGGTTAACAAAAAGATATCGAAATGATTATGTAGTACATAACGTAGATTTAAAAATTCCAAAAGGAGAGATTTATGGATTTCTCGGGCCTAACGGAGCTGGCAAAACAACTAGCATTCGCATGTTATTAGGTCTTATTAAACCAACGCAAGGAAAGGTCGTGATATTTCAACAAGATTTAGCTAAAGAACGCTTATCCATATTATCTAAAATTGGAGCTCTCGTTGAAAATCCATCTTATTATGCCCACCTAAATGCCATTGAGAATTTAGAGGTTTACCGGATTTTAAGAAATGCTCCGAAAGAAAAAATTGAGGAAGTGTTACAAATTGTCGGTTTACAACATGCTGCCAAACAAAAGGTAAAAGAATACTCATTAGGAATGAAACAACGGTTAGGAATTGCAATTGCCTTACTTGGTGATCCACAGCTATTAATTTTAGATGAACCGACAAACGGACTCGATCCAGAGGGGATTCATGAGATTCGTACGTTAATTAAGCAATTAGCAAAAGAAAGAGGAATTACCATCCTTATATCTAGTCACTTATTAAGTGAAATTGATCAAATGGCAACTTATGTTGGTATCATTGCAAAAGGAAAGCTTATTTTTCAAGACAAAATAGAAACATTGCGCCGCCATGCTCAGCACTCTATTTCACTTATGACAGACAAATCAGATGCAGCTTGGAAAATCATTCTCGCTAAGGGGATTCCTTCTATGCAAGAAGAGCAGCGAATTATTCTATCAAATGTATCAAATGAAACTGTTGGCGAAATTGTAAAAACACTTGTAACACATAACATTTCTGTATTCAGAATTGAAGAAAATAAAAAGTCACTCGAAGAGATATTCTTACAGCTTATAAAGGAGGAAGAGACACATGTACAAACGCCTCTTTCAATCTGAGCTTTTAAAAATAAAAGGGAAGTGGATTTGGTTTTTAATCTTTTTAGGACCAATAGGTGTTATTTCTCTTCAGGCATGTAACTTCTTTCTTCGATATGATTGGTTGACAAAGAAATATGCGAAGGACTTATGGAGTGGCCTCATTTCTGAAGCTCAACCGCTTGCTCTCACAACTCTTATATTAGGAATTACGATTGTTACTTCTTTAATTGCACACATAGAGCATCATTCTAGTTCATGGAAGCATCTCTTATCCTTACCTATTTATAAGCGACATATTTTTCTAGTAAAATTCATACTGGTATTTTTCCTGCTTGCTGTATCTTGTTCTTTATTATTAATTGGCATAGTTGGATTGGGTTTAGCATTACAATTCGATGCTTCCATTCCATGGCTTTCTATATTTAAAATGAGTTTCTATCCTTATTGGTCGGCACTGCCAATTGTAGCGCTACAACTATGGATTGCTATCATATTTCAAAACCAAAGTATCGCATTTACAATCGGGCTTTTAGGAACTATTTTCACAATGTTTTCAGTAGCTCTTCCCAATTGGTTCATATGGAGATGGCCAAGCCTACGTATTGACTGGGGGTCTCCACTTCTATGTGTAGCAATAGGCCTAATCGTTGGTATATGTATGTTATGTATTGAAACAGCAGATTTTACTAGAAGGGATGTGCATAAATAATGCTTTGGCTTAAAACCATACAAGCTGAATTTTATAAAATTAAAAAAACCAAAATATGGACATTACTATTTTTAAGCCCGATTTTAGCAGGAGTAATAGCTTATGCAAATGCCTCAAACTATCCCGATTATAAACATTGGGAGTTAATTTATAATATCATGATAATGGTACATGGTATGTTGCTTCTTCCATTATTAACAGGCATTTTCACTGCATTTATTTGCCGATATGAACATTCAAATGGTGGTTGGAAACAACTTTTAGTACAACCTATATCACGATATCACGTCTATATTATAAAATTTCTCTTTATTCTCTTATTTATAGGTGCGATGCAAGTCTTCTTCATTATAAGTTATATTAGCGTTGGACAACTTTTGCATGTCCCTGGGCCATTCCCTCTAGCTACTATAGTAAAAAGTGTAGTAGGCGGCTGGATTGCTACCCTCCCTTTAATCGCCTTACAATTATGGGTTTCAAGTATTTGGTCCAGCTTTGCAGCACCGATTGCTTTAAATGTTATAGCTTCCATACCCGCTATGATAATTGCGAATTCTGCAAGGTTCGGTCCCATCTATCCATGGTCCCAACCTTTTCTCGCTATGCTTCCTAAAGAAGGCTCTGGGCTGTTTTATATCTCTGTTCAAACACTAGTATTTGTCGTAATCGGGAGCTTTGTGATTGTATTTATAGGTGGCTTTGTTCATTTTATGAAAAAAGCATATTAATTTTTTACATACAAATAGCCCAAAACTATTTCAAAACAGGATTGGGCTATTCAGCCTAACTAAACATACAAATCATATCCATATATAATAGAAACAATAATCCCAACTACCACTATCCCAGGCAATAAATTTGCCACTTTAATTTTAATAAAACCAAGTAAATTGAGTCCAATTGCAAAAATCATAATCCCACCAGTCGCAGTCATTTCTACGATAAACTGATTCATTAGCTTCTCTGGTACAAAACTATTAATTTGCGTCGCGAAAATCGCAATACCTCCCTCATATAAAATGACTGGTATTGCTGAAAATAGTACGCCTATTCCAAGCGTTGTCGTTAAAATAAGCGAAATAAATCCATCAATAATTGCTTTTGTAAATAGCACATCATGATTTCCACGAATACCGCTATCCAAAGCTCCAAGTATCCCCATTGCTCCGATAGCAAAGATTAATGTAGCTGTCACAAATCCAAGAGATATACTCCCTTCTCCTTTTGAGCCAACCTTTTTTTCTAGCCAATCCCCTAAACTCTTTAACTTTCCTTCTAACTCCAACCATTCTCCAATCACTGAACCAATAACAAGACTTATAATTACAACAAGAAAGTTTTCGCTTTTTAATCCCATTTGAAGACCAAGTACAGTAACAGCTAAACCAATTGTATGCATAACTGTCCCTTTCATACTTTCTGGAATATTACTTAATAGTTTACCTAATATAGTACCAATTAGTATACAAATTCCATTCACTACTGCTCCTAATATAACCATTATGCCTTCTCCATCCTCTTCAAGCATTATTTTTCAAATTTTTATATCTAACATACAACAAAATACACGGGATTTTAACGGAATTTTCAAAACTCTACAAGTAAAATCGACTTATGTATTGTATTTTTTCCTCGTTTCATGTTACCGTAATATTACACTATGAGATGAGCTCTTAATACATAGCTATCATCTGACATAAGCATCTTTCATCTTACATACCATGTCTAGCATACATAAAGTGAAACTTTAATCAGCTCTCACCAATCAGACTTTTACGGGCAGTTCATCTCCCACCTTAACCTCTTTGCTTCCGCTGAATTTTAAGACGGGAGTGTTACTGTCCATAAATAGCGGGATAAACTATTAAGCACTTACTCATTTTTGTACATATTATATGAAACTCTCATCATTGAACTTTCTAAAAGGAAGTCATGATATAAAAAGAAAAAGGAAAGATAACTATGACACCTTTATTTAAACGATTTATTTTAATAGTAATTCTCATTACACCGATTGTTTTATTGATAAATAACTCCTTTACATCAAAAGCAAAAGATACAGCTGGCGTAGAAAATAAAACGAAAAAAGCAACGGACACAAAGAAGAAAGAGAATCCTGAAATTACAATTACTTTCTCTGGTGATACGATGTTCGATTGGAATTTACGACCAGCTATTCAAAAAAACGGTGCTGATTATCCGTTCCAGCATGTGAAAGATGAAATAACCAAAGCTGATATTTCCTTTATAAACTTGGAATCTGCATTTACAACACGGGAGAAAAAGGCCCCTGGTCAGTCATTCTGGATCAAAAGCGATCCTTCCACATTACAAGCTATTAAAAACACAGGCTATGACATTGTGAATATTGGCAATAACCATACGCTCGACTATGGACAAGATGGTTTAATGGATACGATATCTCATGTAGAAAAACTAAAACTCCCTTATATTGGAGCTGGAAAAAATGCAGATGATGCATACATAGCTAGAGAAATCACAGTAAAAGGGAAAAAAATTAAATTCCTTTCCTTTGTTCGTTTTATGCCTGACTTTACCTGGGTAGCTGGTAAAGACAAGCCAGGTGTTGCAAATGGATATGATATCAATCTAGTAACAAAAACGATTAAAGAACAAAAGAAAGACGCCGATTATCTGATTGTGTATATGCATTGGGGTGTTGAAAAATCTAATAGACCTGTAGACTACCAAAAACAATATGTACCGAAAATAGTCGAAGCTGGTGCTGATGCGATTGTTGGAAGTCACCCACATTGGTTACAAGGATTTGAATACTACAACAAAGTCCCTGTCGCTTATTCATTAGGAAACTTCTTATTCCCTAACTATGTAAAAGGAAAAAGTGCTGAAACAGGTGTATTGACCCTTACATTTAAAGGAAAAGATGTACAAATGTCAATTAACCCTTATATCATTCGTAATGATCAAATTTCACCAGCCACCCCTGAGGAAAAGAAAAAAACACTACAATATTTACAAACCATTTCAACTGATGTAGAAATTGATGAAACTGGAACAATCAAAAATAAACGTAGTTAGAAAAAAGGAAGCTTTTCACTAAAAAGCTTCCTTTCTTTTTGTATATTAAATTAACAAATCAAACAAAACAGGATTTTTATTTAACTCCATAAATTGAATATTATTTTCTCGAAAACGGGTAATTAACGGTTCATAATCTTCTTTATGTTTTAGCTCCACTCCAACGAGTGCAGGTCCATTTTCTTTATTATGTTTTTTAATATACTCAAAACGAGTGATGTCATCCTCTGATCCTAATCCTTTATCAAGAAATTCTCGCAATGCTCCTGAACGTTGCGGAAATTCAATAATAAAATAATGTTTTAACCCTTCGTAAATGAGAGAGCGTTCTTTCATTTCCTGCATTCTATCAATATCGTTATTTCCACCACTTAACGTACAAACAACGGTTTTCCCTTTAATTTCGTCCTTATAAAAATCGAGTGCTGCAATTGAAAGAGCACCAGCTGGCTCCGCAACGATTGCATTTTTTTTGTACAATTCTAAAATCGTTGTACAAATTTTCCCTTCAGGAATCAATACAATATCATCCAATACGTCTTTACACGTTTCAAAGGTTAATTTCCCTACCTTTTTGACAGCTGCTCCATCAACGAAACTATCGATTTTTTCTAGGGCCACGTTTTCATTTTGTAAAAAAGCTTCTTTCATCGATGCTGCTCCCTTTGGTTCCACACCGATTACTTTTGTCGTAGGACTCACACCTTTTACATATGTACCAATACCTGATGCTAAACCACCGCCACCAATTGCTGTGAAGACATACTCCACATGTTTCTCCATATCGTGTAAGATTTCAACAGCGACTGTCCCTTGACCCGCAATTACATATGGATCATCAAACGGATGAACAAACATCATGCTATTTTCCTCACAATAGCGCTGCGCTTCTTGGAAAGAGCTATCAAATGTGTCCCCAACTAACACAATTTCCGCATAAGTACCACCAAAAAATTGTACTTGAGATACTTTTTGCTTAGGTGTTGTTGTTGGCATAAAAATTTTAGACTGAATCTTCAATAAATTACACGTATAAGCAACCCCTTGCGCATGATTACCAGCACTAGCACATACAACCCCATTTTGTAATTGTTCTTTCGATAAGCTTTGAATTAAATTGTAAGCACCTCGAATTTTAAACGAACGAATTACTTGTAAGTCTTCTCGTTTCACATATACATCACATTCATATTTCTCAGATAAAACTGAATCCCGCTGGAGCGGTGTTTTATTGACGATATCCTTCATATGATTATGAGCCACAAGGATATCTTCGATTTTCACTCTCTCCCTTACATTTTGCACCATCTCGTATCATTCCTTATCTCTTTTATATAGATTTAATCAAAATTTTGCATTTTTAGCACTGCACCTGTATTCGCTGATGTTACCATTTGTGCATAGCGCCCAAGCCATCCTGTTTTCACTTTTAACTCTGGTTTTTTCCATTCTTTTCTCCGTTTTTCTAATTCTTCATCACTTACTCTCACTTCAAGTAAACGTTCCTCTACATCAATACATACAATATCGCCTTGCTCGAGAAGTGCAATCTCTCCGCCAGCAGCAGCTTCTGGTGAAATATGTCCTACTGAAATGCCGCGTGATGCACCTGAAAACCGACCATCTGTTAATAGTGCAACATCTGCGCCTAATCCCATACCAGCAATTGCTGAAGTTGGAGCTAACATTTCTGGCATACCAGGTCCACCTCTTGGGCCTTCATAACGAATAACAACAACATCTCCTTTTTTCACTTTACCTAGCATAATCCCTGCAAGCGCCTCGTCTTGAGACCCAAAAATAACACATGGTCCTTCGAAACGTTTCACTTCTGTTGCACCACTTTTAATAACAGCACCATCTTTTGCAAGGTTTCCTTTTAATATACGCAGACCACCTTCTTCACTATGAGGATTTTCAAGAGAGTGAATTACTTCTTTATCTTGAATTTCTGCATGAGCGATGTTTTCTCGTAATGTCTGGCCAGTAGCTGTAATACGGTCCAGATGGAGTACACCTTCTTTTCTACTTAACTCTTTTAAAATAGCGCTGATACCACCTGCACGATCAATATCTTCCATATGCCAATTAGAAGCTGGGCTCACTTTACATAAATGTGGAACGCGTCTTGAAACTGCATCAATTCGGCTCATATCATAATCAAGTCCCGCTTCCTGTGCGATTGCTAACGTATGTAATACCGTATTTGTTGATCCTCCCATCGCCATATCTAATGCAAATGCATCGTCAATCGCTTCTTCTGTTACGATATCTCGTGGTTTAATATCACATTCAATTAATACTTTTAATTTTTCAGCTGCTTGTTGAATTAGTTCTTCACGCCTTGGGTCTGTTGCTAAAATGCTACCATTCCCAGGAAGCGCAAGCCCTAATACTTCACATAAACAGTTCATTGAATTTGCAGTGAACATACCTGAACAAGAACCACAAGATGGACAACCGTGATCTTCAATATCCTTTAACTCTTCTTCTGAAATTCTCCCAGATTGATAGGCACCTACCCCTTCAAAAACGGAACTTAAGTCGACTACTTCTCCTTTTGATGTTTTCCCTGCAGCCATTGGACCACCAGAAACAAATACAGTCGGAATGTTAACACGTAATGCGGCCATCATCATACCTGGTGTGATTTTGTCACAGTTCGGAATACAAATCATCCCATCAAACCAGTGTGCATTTACTACTGTTTCCACTGAATCGGCGATAATTTCACGGCTTGGGAGCGAATAGCGCATACCGATATGCCCCATCGCAATCCCATCATCTACCCCAATTGTATTAAACTCAAACGGAACCATACCAGCTGCACGTACCGCTTCTTTTACAAGACGACCAAATTCATTTAAATGTTTATGACCTGGAATAATTTCAATGAAAGAATTACAAATTGCTACAAACGGCTTATCAAAGTCTTCATCTTTTAAACCAGTTGCTTTTAATAAACTACGATGTGGTGCTTTGTCAAATCCCTTTTTAATCATGTCACTTCTCATCTTTTCAAGTCCCTTCTGTTCATTTTCACTTATCTATCTCCTACTACTTTTTCACTAACTCTTTCCCCTTTGGCTGCTGGATCCAAGTCATCATCTCTCGTAATTCTGCTCCTACTTTTTCAAGTTGATGATTTTGCTCTGCCTTTTTCATCGCATTGTAAGTTGGACGTCCTGCTTGATTTTCTAAAATCCATTTCTTTGCAAATTCGCCTTGCTGAATCTCCGCAAGAACTCGTTTCATTTCTTTTTTCGTTTCATCTGTAACAATTCTAGATCCTGTTACATAGTCACCAAACTCTGCTGTATCTGAAATAGAATGGCGCATATTCGTTAGACCACCTTCGTACATTAAATCAACAATTAACTTTAGCTCATGTAAGCATTCGAAATATGCAATCTCCGGACGATATCCACCTTCTGTTAACGTTTCAAAGCCTGCTTTCACAAGTGCAGTTACCCCGCCGCATAATACAGCCTGTTCTCCAAATAAATCCGTCTCTGTTTCTTCTTGGAATGATGTTTCAATTACACCAGCACGTGTACAACCAACTCCTTTGGCATATGCAAGAGCTACATCAAAAGCGTTTCCAGTCGCATTTTGATAAACGGCAACTAAAGCTGGAACACCATTTCCTTCTTGAAATACGCGGCGAACAAGATGTCCTGGACTTTTTGGCGCAACCATCGCTACATCTACGTAACTTGGTGGCTGAATTTGTCCAAAGTGAATATTAAATCCATGTGAGAAAAGCAACATCTGTCCTTCGCGAAGATTCTTTTCTACTTCATTTCGATATACATGCGCCTGCTGTTCATCTGGCAATAATACTTGTACAACGTCTGCGGTTCTTACCGCTTCTGAAACTGACATTACTTCAAAACCATCCGCTTTCGCTACGTTAAAAGATTTTCCTGGACGAACACCCACTACAACATGAACACCGGAATCACGTAAATTTTGAGCTTGCGCATGACCTTGTGACCCATAACCAACTACTGCCACCGTTTTCCCTGCTAATACCTCTAAATTTGCATCTTTTTCATAATATGTTTTCATCTTCACATACACTCCTTATAATTTATTTACTTGCAAGACATCAATTAACTTTTTTAACTGATTTACGAGCAATATCGCTTCATTTTCTGTACAAACTGTCGTAAGTTTCATTTCCGAAATCTCTCTTGTTTCTCCTTCATTTAAATTTAAAAAAGAAATATTATAACCACGCCGAGCAAAAATTCCACTTACTCTTAGTAAAACTCCAGGATCGTTATTGACAACGAGTGAAAAAGTATGACTCATTCTTGCCACCTCTTCATAATCATTTCATGATTCCCTTTATTAGGAGGGACCATTGGAAATACGTTTTCGCCCTCTTCTACACAAAAATCAACAACAACTGGTCCTTGATGACAAAATGCTTCTAACATGACTTGTTTCGCTTCAATCGGATTTGTAGCGCGCAAACCTTTTACTCCATATGCTTCTGCTACTTTTACAAAATCAGGCGATCCAATCTGTGATTCTGATAAACGATTTTCATAGAACATCTCTTGCCATTGTCTGACCATACCTAAAAACTTGTTATTAATAATAAAAACTTTCACTAGAATATTGTTTTCTGCAATTGTTTGCAATTCTTGAATGTTCATTTGAAATGAAGCATCTCCCGCAATACAGACAACTGGCTTATCCTCAAATGCAAGCTGAGCACCGATTGCTGCTGGGAATCCAAATCCCATCGTTCCTAGTCCACCAGATGTTAGAAATGTTCGCGGCTTTTGCGCCTTATAAAAATGTGCTGCCCACATTTGATGCTGCCCAACTTCTGTGGTCACAATTGCTTCACCATTTGTTAATTCACTTACTAAATGAATCACATGCTGCGGCTTTAATTTTGATTCACTCTGTTCATATGACAGCGAGTATTCTTCTTGCCATGTTCTTACTCTCTCTACCCATGAATCAGTTTGGCACTCTATTCGCATATCTACCAACATGTGCAACGCTCGCTTCACATCTCCAACGACTGGATATTCTACTTTCACATTTTTATGAAGTTCCGCTGGATCAATATCGATATATACCTTTTTAGAATGAGGTGAAAATAGTTCTAACTTTCCTGTTACTCGGTCGTCAAAACGAACACCTAAGGCAAGAAGTAAATCGCATTCCGTTACTGCCATATTTGCGGCATACGTACCATGCATGCCTAGCATTCCTAAAAACAGTGGATCTCCCGGCGGATAAGCGCCGAGTCCCATTAAAGTCGAAACAACTGGAATACGGTTCTCTCTTGCAAATGTTAGAATCTCTTCAGATGCATCTGCATGAATGACACCGCCGCCGATATACAGTAGCGGGCGATCTGCTTTTGAAATTGCCTCCGCCACGCTCTCCAGCTGCATTTTGTCTGGTTCGATCCGTGGCTTATAACCAGGAATTTGAACTTCTCCTTCAAAAACATTCGTTACAATAGAATTTTGAACATCCTTTGGAATATCAATTAACACCGGACCCGGTCGTCCACTTTTGGCAATATAATATGCTTCCTGCAATATACGTGATAGCTGATTCACATCTCGTACTTGATAATTATGCTTTGTAACCGGCATTGTGATTCCCACAACGTCCGCTTCTTGAAAACCATCTTTTCCAATGAGAGGTGTTGCTACTTGCCCTGTAATTACTACTAAAGGAATCGAATCCATATACGCATCTGCTAAACCAGTAACTAAGTTTGTAGCCCCAGGGCCGGAGGTAGCAAATACTACCCCGACCTCTCCAGAAGCTCTCGCATACCCTTCTGCTCCATGAATAGCTGCTTGTTCATGACGCGTTAAAACATGTTTCAAACCACTGCGATACAGCGCATCGTAAACTGGTAAAATAGCTCCGCCCGGATAGCCAAACACTGTTGTTACACCTAATTTCTTTAAACATTGAATAACATGTCCGGCACCTGTTACTTTTTTTACTTCTCCATGATCCACTTCATCACACACTGCATGTTGTTCCTTCATTTTGCTAACTCCTTCCCCTATTCGTTAAGCTAAGCTTTCTGCTAGTCCCGGAACGCGCACTCCTCGCTCTCTCGTTAACTTTTTAAATTCTTCTGTTAACTGTTTCGTTACTTCTCCTGGTTTTCCAATTCCGATTTCTCTTGAATCCACTCTTACAACTGGAATTAATTCAGCAGCAGTTCCTGTTAAAAACACTTCATCCGCTACATATACATCGTGACGAGTAAATGGTCTTTCTTCACAAGGAATATTTAACCTTTCACAAAGTTCAATGACACTATTCCTTGTAATCCCTTCAAGAGCCCCTAAATATGCAGGTGGCGTTACTACTTTTCCATCTTTCACAATGAACACGTTATCTCCCGATCCTTCACAAACATATCCTTGTTGATTTAACATAAGTGCTTCTAGCACACCTGCTTGTGCTGCTTCAATCTTTACTAATACGTTATTTAAATAATTCATCGACTTAATACGTGGATCAAGTGCATCTGGCATGTTACGCCTTGAAGCAACAGATACAACAGCCTTTTCTTTTTCTACTAATTCCCCATTCATATAGATATACTGGTTACCCATCTTACATCGCTCCTCTTTTTTATCTCTTTATGTGCAATCCATCTTTTTATCGATTGCTGAGAAGAATGCATTTTATCAGAACATTCTGTATATTAATTATAAAAATATCCTCGCCTCAACAATCGATTTTCTACAAACGTGTAGCAATCCATTGCTGAGACGAGGGAATCGTGGTACCACTCAGCTTCCTTATACTTCTCGCGAAATATATGCTCTGTAAGTCCTATTAGACTTTTGTTCTTTTACCGGGAACAACTCCGCTGCTCTCTACTCATTTTTTTCAAGGACAGTGCTCTGAGGTGATCTTCAACCGATACAATTGTTACCACCCTCACAGCCACGGGGCAGCTCTCTGAAACAATTTGTATCGTTTACTCTCCTCTTCTTTGCATTCTTCTATTCTCTTTTCTAAAGTAAAAACTCTCGCCTCAGCAATCAATCACTACGTCATAGTAGCTTTGATTGCTGAGGCGAGAGTTTCGCGGTACCACTCAGCTTCCTTATATTTCTCACAAAATATAAGCTCTGTAAGTCCTATCAGACTATCACCCTTTTACCGGGGATGAAACCGCCGCTCTCTACTCGGTTTCCCTTTCGCAAGCGATGCTCCAAGGTGATCTTCAATGATTCGATCGTTACCACCCTCACAGCCATGGGGCAGCTCTCTGAAACTTTCATAATCATCTACTTTCCTCTTCTTTGCATATACAATATATAAAAATTAGAAAATTCTAAATTAACTTTTAAGTTATTACACGTATTATAGGACTTCATTCTTTTCATTGTCAACATGTTTTTTGAAAAATTTTATTTTAAATTATAATCCGAACTTTTTATCAAAATAAAAAAGGAATGAATCTCAATTCAACACTCATATATTACTTAAGGCTTGTCTATTAGAAAAGACAGCTTCATACATATGTAAAATTATTAAGGAGATGATGTGAATATGTTAAAAGGAAAAGTTGCATTGGTTACTGGAGCAAGCCGTGGAATTGGACGCGCTATTGCAAAACGCTTAGCAAACGACGGTGCATTAGTTGCTGTTCATTATGGAAATCGTAAAAGCGATGCAGAAGAAACAGTGCAGGAAATTCAATCAAATGGCGGTTCAGCTTTTTCTATAAATGGTAACCTCAAATCGTTACATGGTGTAGAATCTCTTTACCAATCTTTAGATGACAAATTGCAAAAACATACAGGTGAAAATAAATTTGATATTTTAGTAAATAACGCAGGAATCGGTCCGGGAGCCTTTATTGAAGAAACAACTGAAGACTTTTTCGATCGAATGATTTCCGTGAATACAAAAGCCCCATTTTTTATTATTCAACAGGCATTGTCACGTTTACGTGACAATAGCCGTATTATCAATATTTCATCAGCTGCAACACGAATTTCTTTACCCGATTTCATTGCCTACAGCATGACAAAAGGCGCGATCAACACAATGACTTTTACACTAGCAAAGCAACTTGGAGCAAGAGGGATTACAGTTAATGCGATACTACCAGGCTTTATTAAAACAGATATGAATGCTGAACTCTTAAGTGATCCAATGATGAAACGATATGCAACTGAAATCTCTGCTTTCGGCCGTTTAGGAGAAGTAGAAGATATTGCAGATACCGCTGCATTTCTTGCTTCCTCTGACAGCCGATGGGTTACTGGACAATTAATTGATGTGAGCGGTGGTTCTTGTTTATAAAAAAACATATAGTTTCAAATCTTTTTTATTGCGCAATAAAACAATTTATATAATACTAGATAAAACATATCTATTTAGGAGGATTACAGCAATGACAGAAAAAACATACGAACTCGCAACCTTTGCAGGCGGCTGCTTTTGGTGCATGGTAAAACCATTTGATGAACTTCCAGGTATTCAAAAAGTTGTTTCAGGCTATGCTGGTGGCCACACCCCAAACCCAACATACGAACAAGTAAAGTCTGGAACATCTGGGCATTTAGAAGTTGTTCAAATTACTTTCAATCCTTCTATTTTCTCTTATCAAAAATTACTAGATTTATACTGGCCACAAATTGATCCAACTGATGATGGCGGGCAATTTTTTGACCGTGGACCATCCTATCGCACAGCGATTTTTTATCATAATGAATCGCAAAAAGAGCTAGCCGAAAAATCAAAGCTAGCAATAGCAGAAAGCGGTATGTTTAAGGATCCAATCGTGACGGAAATTCGTTCAGCTGCTCCTTTTTACGAAGCGGAAGAATATCATCAACATTTTTATAAAAAAAATCCTGAGAAATATGCTCAGGAGCGTAAAGAGTCTGGTCGTGAAGATTTTATTAAGGAAAATTGGCAACAGAAATAATAAACAGACATCTTTAAGGCTGATGAAAAATTGTTTCATCGGCCTTTTTATATTTCAGTATAATAATTAACTCCTTACTTATTCACTTCATTTTTTAACTGCAACGCAATCAAACTAGCAAAATCATGTACTAGTGTCGCAGCTAATAAAGAAGTAATTTGAGCTTGATCATATGGCGGTAACACTTCCACTAAATCGAAACCAATATAATTAAAACCACTTAATGAACGCACCATATTTAATGTCTCACGACTGTTAAATCCCCCAACTTCTAATGTCCCTGTACCAGGCGCACAAGATGGATCTACAAAATCAATATCAAACGTTAAGAAACACGGTGTATCGCCAATCGTTGTTCGCATTTGCTCAAGGATACTTTCAAAACCACGATTACATAATTCTGCTGTTGTAATAACGTTATATCCTAAGTCATTGCTAGCTTCTATATCACCAGGATGATTCAATGTTCCACGAATTCCAATTTGAAATACTTTGTCTGGCTGTAGTAGCCCTTCTTCATGTGCACGTATAAACGGCGAACCGTGCCAATATTTTTCCTCATAATATGTATCCCATGTATCTGTGTGCGAATCGAAATGAATCATTGCCACAGGTCCATGAACTTTCGCTGCCGCACGAAGGCTTGCTAATGTAACAGAATGATCCCCTCCAAGACCTATCGGGATAATTCCTTGCTGCATTAACCCAAAAACGGCTTCCTCTATTAAATCATAGCTGCGATGAATATTATGTGGAATCACAGAAACATCACCAATATCAATCGCATTTGTGTCATCAAATGGGTATACATGGTGAATTGGATGATATGGAAATAAGGTCATCGATGCCTGACGAATTGCTTGTGGAGCAAAACGAGCACCAACGCGAAAAGAAGCAGCAGTATCAAATGGCATTCCTAAAATAGCAACTTTTGCTTGCTCATTACTTGATGGCAATCTCATAAATGTACCTGTCGTACAAAACTCTGGTTTTACATCTGGTGTTAGTGGATATTTCATTTCTCATTTCCCCTTTTCAAACATAATTTTTTGCATCCGAAAGAAACTTTTTTTATATGAATGTTTTTTATTAAAATGCAAAAATCATGCCATATAGAAAATGATTCGTTACCCTCTATTCACTCTTTTTCTGTCTATGCATAATTGCATAGCTTATTCTAATCAACATACAAAGTATGAAAAATAGTTTTTATTAAAAGACAAGAAATTTCATAAATCACTTATTAAAAGAGTGCGTTTATAAAATGGCACACATGATATAATAGGCGTTTTTATTTTACATATATAATTGTAATTGGTGCGGTCTATTCAAGGGATGATAATGATTCAAGAAATAAAGTAAATTACTTAAATTGCAAACCCACTTAATTTATGACAAAAAAGCAAATTAAATTTCAATAAATCAAAAAATATTACATTTATATTACAAGACACATTGATTATTTCAATATTACAGAATATAATTCTTTTGTGAAAATAAAAACTAAAATTATTCATTATTTGGGGGATATGGAAAATGAAGAAATCTATTTTACCAATTTTAATGACTGCAATGTTTGTAGTTCCTACAGTTTCTCATGCAAAAGAAAATGTAGTTGTTCAGAATCATACATATGCAATTGAGCAAGGTGAAGAAAATGGGGCTATGGTTCCACATTGGTCAAAATATGGAGGTTCTTGGTATTACTTTAATGAAGATGGTAATACAGCTAAAGATTGGAAAAAGATCGTCGGCACTTGGTATTTCTTTGGTAAAGATGGAATTATGGTTACAGACTTGAAAACTATTAATAAAAAAACATATTATTTTAATGATAATGGAGCTATGATGACAGGTTGGAAACAATTTAATGGACCTGTGTCTTATAACGGAAAATGGCGTTATTTTAATGAAGATGGCTCCATGGTTAAAGATTGGAAAAATATTAAAGGCACTTGGTATTACTTCGATGAAGAAGGATTCATGGCCACAGGTAAAAAAACGATTATAGGACAAACATTTTACTTTAATGATAATGGCAGCATGGTGACAGGTTGGAAACACTTTGGTGGTTCCGACGGATGGCATTACTACAATGAAGATGGTTCCATGGCTATAGGAGAAAAATTGATTAATGATAAAGGGTATTATTTTAATGATAATGGGACTATGGTGACAGGTTGGCGTGAGATTACTAGTGGGCCCTATAAAGGCACTTGGTATTACTATAATGAAGATGGTTCCATGGCTACAGCATGGAAAAATATAAAAGGGACTTGGTATTTCTTTTATGGAGATGGGACTATGGCTACTGGCTGGTTAAAAGAAGGATCTACTTGGTACTATCTAAATGCAAATGGTTCTATGGCTACTGGCTGGTTAAAAGAAGGATCTACTTGGTATTATCTAAATACAAATGGGACTATGGCTACTGGCTGGTTAAAAGAAGGATCTACTTGGTATTATCTAAATACAAATGGTTCTGTGGCTACTGGCTGGTTAAAAGAAGGATCTACTTGGTATTATCTAAATACAAATGGTTCCATGGCTACTAGCTACCTGTTCATTGATGGAAAGTGGTATCACTTTGCAGATAATGGCGTTATGATCTAAGTGAATTTCAATGGGTAGAGATTTACATCTCCTACCTATTGAAAAGTATCCCTAGACCTGTTCCCTCTATTCTTTAGGGAACAGGTCATTTTTGTTTTCTTGAACTCACACACAATTATAGTGATGAATGTAGTTTAGTACGATCTTTTGCAATAATTTATTTCCTCAATCTCTCAATAAAGTCATGTAATTTATCAAGCGAAGTCATATTCTGATTACATGCTATACTATCTTTACAAATATAGTTTCCTTTTTTAACAAAAGTACCTGGTACATCACCTTTTATTTCAACTAAAAACAGACCTACTTCTTCGTGACCATGACACAATGAACAAATACTCTTTTTATTTATACTTTGAAATGTTCCCTGTAGGCCAACAAACTTATTTCCGTTCTTTGCTATAATAAACTTTCTGCCCGTTCCTTTATCAATCCAACCTAAATACGACATTTCTTTCATATTTATTTCTTCTATTTCAGGAAGCTTCAATTTTTTAGCTTTAGGAAATATTTTTTTTAACGCTTGTGGTGTAATTTCCTGAAACGGAATAACATATGGATTTAACTGAAGTAAAAACGATTCTGCGTTCTCTCTATTTTCAACTGCCAAAATCGTATCGATTATTTTTTTTTGTTCATCAGTAAGATTTTCAAAAACATGTAACACTTTTTCTATTGCAAGAGACTTCAGCGCAGCAATAACACCTCTATCGTTTGCTGTTGCGTGTCCATGCGCTAGAATATGAGTTTGTGATTTTATAAAATTATATTGATCACTTCTAATAAATGCTTCCATTATTATCACTCCATACAAATTGTTGATCTCTTTTTATTGTATACAATACACTTATTTTATAAAATGTCGAAAACGATTCATAAACAAAGTATACACAAAAAGCACTGATTATTTCTAATTGAATAATCAGTGCTTTTCATTATTATTTTGAATACACGATTTTTTTTATCGTTTCCGTAGAAAGAAAGTATTCCTCTGCTAATTGATGAATGGTAGTTCCACTTTTAAAAGCATGTTTAATGTCTCTATTCCGCGCATCAAGTTGCTTTCTTCCGCCAGATCGTGTACCCCATTTATAATGTTTAGTTTCTTGTTTGGGAATGTAAATTGTTTCACCTTGTACATACTTTTGAATTTCTACAATTAAGCTTTCTGGTAAAACAGTCGCTGCCTTTACGTATTTCATTTCTGCTCGCCCCTTATTTTTTATGGTTCATTTCAATAAGGTGCAAAGCCAAATATAAAAGAAATGATACGAGCTCATTTTGGCGATTGAATATTACTTGTCTACCTCACGCAAAGTATCGCCATTTCCATACTTGGCTTTGCATGAGACGCTGCAGTGTCTGGCAATTGTATTGTAATCGCCATATCAACACCTCCTAATATACCTTTTGATTCAACTTTATTATATGATAAATTTTCCTCACTTGCATCCCACTACTTTTTAAAATTAAAAATAATGTGAGGGCGCTTTATGAACAAAAGAATCATTACATCATTGATTATACTAACCACTCTTCTCTTCCTACTCTTTGGAACTTATAAATTAATGAATTCACGAACGTATCAACTATTTGGTAAATTAACAAATCGGGTAGAAACAAATCAAAAAGTCGTCGCCCTAACCTTCGATGATGGTCCTACAAAAAATGTAGAACCTGAATCTATCATTTTATTACATTCCATGTATGACGATTCTAATAAGGCCTTAAAGACCATTGAAAGCATTTTAGATTCTTTATCTAAAAAAGGCTATCAATTTGTTACAGTAAACGAATTGCAGAAAAGATAATTCTATAATTAAAAGGCTCTAGCATAACGTTATGCTAGAGCCTTTTGTACTTTAAATCACTCCAATTACATTTAAAAATACGATAATAATTGCAATTGGTGCGATATAGCGAAGTAAGAATAACCATAATACAAATAATTTATAGCCTTTATTTTTACTGACACCCAGTTCTTTCATTAATACATCTTTCTTCATTTTTAACGGCACGAAGATTGCAACTAATAATACACCAAGCGGCATAAGAACATTACTTACTGCAAAGTCTGCTAAATCAAACACTGTTTTTCCAAAGAGCTTCACATCACTTAATACACCATATGATAGTGCCGATGGAATTCCAACAACAAAGATTAGTAATCCAACAATCAATGCCATTTTTTCACGTTTTCCCTTTCCTTTTTTCGTTAAGGAAGCAACACTAATCTCTAACATAGAAATTGCAGATGTTACAGTAGCAAAAAAGAATAGTAATAAGAAAATAATGAAAAATAGTTTTCCAAATGCCATTTTACTGAAGATAGCCGGTAATACAATAAATAGTAATCCCGGTCCTTGAGATGGCTCCATTCCAAATGCAAATACAACCGGGAAAATTGCAAGTCCCGCAAGTAATGTAATAACAAGTGTTAAACCAACAATAGAAAATGCTGAACGCGGTAAATTTTCTTCTTTCGGCAAGTACGAGCTATACGTTACCATTACTGCCACACCGACAGATAATGAGAAGAACGATTGCCCCATCGCATATAAAACAATCTCAGACGTTACATGCGAAAAATCAGGTTGTAAGAAGAAACGTACCCCTTCTCCCGCTCCATCTAATGTAAGCGCACGAACAATTAACACAAAGAACAAAACGAATAGTGCTGGCATAAAGTATTTATTTACTTTTTCAACACCATTTTGCACGCCTTTACTTACGATAAAAATAGTAATAAGAATAAATAATAGCTGTGATCCAACTGCTAAATATGGATTGGAAATGATTTCACCAAATGTTGCTTCGTATGCACCATTTCCTTCCCATAGTCTACCTGTAATTGCATTCCATAAATATAATAAAATCCAACCTCCTACAACACTGTAGAAAGAAAGCAATATGAAACATGTTACAATCCCTAACTTACCAACCCACGGCCATAATGTTTTAGGAGCGATCTCTCTATACGCATCAACAGCCTCTTTTTGCGTACTTCTTCCGATTGAAAATTCTGCCAATAATAAAGGTAAACCAATCAGTAAAGTAAAACCAATGAATATTAGGAAGAAGGCACCGCCCCCTCCAATACCGGCCATATACGGAAACTTCCAAATTGCGCCAAGGCCAATTGCTGAACCTGCTGCAGCTAAAACGAAACCTAATTTCGATGTCCATTGCTGTGAATTCATCTTTCTATCTCCTCTCTTCTTCTATTTTTTCTTGTTATTACATTTCATACTTACTCGTATTGTTCTATCCTCTTCCCTTTCTAATACAACCACTTCCCTTCAGAAACAAAAAATCGCCCCTACAGTAACGTAGGGACGATAAAAATATCGCGGTACCACCCTAGTTGTGAAGAATAATAAGAAACCGCCGAAATAAAAAAAGCCCCTACGAAAACGTAGGGACGATAAAATATCGCGGTACCACCCTAGTTATGAAGATACAACTAAAATAACCCCTAAATAAAAAACGTCCCTACGCAAAAACGTAGGGACGATATATATCGTGGTACCACCCTAGTTGTGAAAAAATTCTTCACCACTTTATTTTATAACGGTATATACTACCGTCTTTCATTTCCTCACAATGTGAGATTTATGAAAGATGCTCCAGGACGAACTTCATGAATAATCTATATACTGATTCGCACCAACCATCAGCTCTCTGTCATAGGGAGATTTTCACTACTTTACCCTTTCATTGCCCAACTATATGTTTTCCGAATTGATTACTATCATTTTTATCATACAATAAAAAGAGTGTCAACTGATTTTTTTGAATTTTTATGTATTAATTTGCTATTTGTTGCTATAAAAATTCAAAATATGACTTTTTGATGAATACTATTGCACGACTTATGGTTTATGCTTTATAAAATCCACTGACAGGTTTATAGTAGTATAGGATGATTGTAACAGAGCACGAGTAGGAGGAAAGGTTTTGTCTACTTCAAAAGTTTTAAAAGGTACAGCTTTACTAAGCGGAGCCACAATGATTTCGCGTATTTTAGGCTTTATATACTTCTTCCCCTTTCAACTATTAGTTGGTGAACAAGGGGTTGCTTTATATGCGTATGCATATTCTTGGTATGGCATCTTGCTTAGCTTTTCAACAGCCGGCATTCCAATTGCTGTGTCGAAATTTGTTGCTAAATATAATGCATTAGGTGACTATAACACAAGTAAGAAACTGTATAATTCTAGTGTAAAAATCATGCTGCTTATGGGTTTCGCTGGATTTTTAATCTTATTTATCGGAGCACCTTACGTATCGCAGTTTATTATTCGTTCCAAAACACCTGATCCGGGGTTTATCGCTGATGTAACACTTACAATGCGAGCATTAAGTTTTGCGCTCATTATTGTTCCAGCAATGAGTGTAACACGTGGATACTTCCAAGGATTCCAACATATGAAGCCAAGTGCTGTTTCTCAAGTTGTGGAACAAATTGCACGTGTCATTTTCATTTTAGTAGGTAGTTTTATCGTTTCAAAATTACTAGGTGGTTCCGTTGCTTCTTCTGTTGCAGTCGCTACATTCGGAGCTGTTATTGGAGCAATTGCCAGCGTTTCAATTTTAATCATGTATTGGAAAAGATATAATCATTTAAAACCACCTGCAGGCGAACTAAAAACAAGGGCTTCAAACGTTTCATTAAAAAGCATTTATATGGAGCTACTTCGTTACGCAATCCCTATTGTTTTTGTAGGGATCGCTATTCCACTTTATACTTTAGTGGATCAATATACAGTTGCTGATGCACTAAGAGCAATTGGAACACCGCTTGAAACTGCGAATGCGATTTTCGCTTATATAACGAACTATGCTCAAAAATTAATTATGATTCCCGCTTCGCTCGCAACTGGATTTTCACTTACGATTATTCCAGCGATAACAAAATCATTTACAAGCGGGAAACTAGAAGAATTACAAGAACAAATTACAAAGATTTTCCAATTATTATTATTCTTCACAATCCCTGCTGCATTTGGACTCGCTAGCATCGCATATGATGCATTCCGCATGGTATATATGAGTCCTGATACCGCTTTAGGCGGGTCTCAATATTTAATTTCTTATGCACCATCAGCAGTATTAAGTGCGATTTTCACTGTTTCAGCAGCCATTTTACAAGGCATTGATTATCAGCGAAAAACAATGATTGCATTCTCAGTTGGTATTCTCGTAAAAATCTTAGTGAATACGCCACTTCTATATCTATTAGGTGGGCATGGAGCAGTACTTGGCACAATTCTTGGATATCTCGTTTCTGATATCATTATGCTATATTGCATCGTCAAATTTGCAAAGTTTGATATTGCAGAAACAGCTAAAACAGTATTTCTTATTACAATTTACTCCGCAGCAATGTCCGCTGTCGTAATAGGATTAAAAGCGATTATCGGATGGTTGATCCCTGGACAACCTTATATCGAATCATTGCTAATCGTTATTATTTGCGGCGTGGTTGGAGGAATTGTCTATCTTACTTTCGTATTAACAAGTGGCCTAGCATCACATATTCTTGGTGATCGGATTGGTCGTTTACCTATATTAAAAAAATTAGTAAAATAAAACAAAGAAGAGATTGTATATGATACATACAATCTCTTCTTTGTTATGTTTCTTATTCAAACAATCCCATACTTAAATAACGCTCTCCCGTATCAGGTGCAATACATAACACTTTCTTACCAGCACCTAATTGTTTTGCTATCGTGATTGCAGCATAGACCGAGGCACCTGAAGATGGTCCTACTAATATTCCCTCTTGTTTTGCTAGATTTCTCATTGTACTAAGCGCTTCTTCATCCGCAATTTGAATAATTTCATTATATATTTCCGTATTTAAGTTTTTCGGAATAAACCCTGGGCTTGTTCCAACTAGTTTATGAGGACCCGGCACACCACCAGATAAAACAGGAGATCCTTTCGGTTCAACTACTGCAATATATAAATTTGGTAGTTTCTCTTTCAATATTTCTCCTGTGCCAGTAATGGTTCCACCAGTTCCAGCAGTTGCTACAAATGCATCTAGCTTTCCATCCATTTGTTCATAAATTTCAAGAGCTGTTGTATAGCGATGAATATTCGGGTTTGCTGGATTTTCAAACTGCTGCGGAATAAAGCTATTTGATATTTGTTTTTGTAATTCTACCGCCTTCGCAATTGCTCCTGGCATTCTTTGTTCTGCAGGTGTCAAAACAACTTCAGCCCCATATGCCTTAAGCAAGTTAATCCGTTCTTTTGACATATTATCTGGCATAATTAAAATCGCTTTGTATCCTTTAGCAGCTGCGTTCATCGCTAAACCAATCCCTGTATTTCCACTTGTTGGTTCAATAATCGTATCACCTGGCTTAATGAGCCCTTGCTCTTCCGCCATATGAATTAAATTATACGCCGCTCGGTCTTTCACACTACGAGATGGATTAAACATTTCCAATTTCACATACACATCTGCCGCATCTTCTGGAACGAATCGCGATAACCGTAAGACAGGTGTATCTCCAATTAATTCTGTAACATTTTTACATAGTTTCATAGCGCATCCCCTATTCTATTGTGTTTTTCGATCGCTTGGTAGTAACCATGACGTAAGTCCAATTAATGGTAAACAACTACATAATACCATAATAAATTGCAGACTATACACGTCTGCTAATTTCCCAAGAACAACGGCACCTAATGCTCCAAGGCCAAACGCAAGACCGACAATTAACCCTGACACCATTCCAACTTTTCCCGGAACAAGCTCCTGCGCATACACAACAATAACACTAAAGCTACTGGAACTAATAAAACCTATACATAAAAATAATGGCACAACCCACGCTAGAGAAACATGTGGTAATAAAAGTGCAAGCGGCGCAGAACCTAGCATTGAAAATACGATAATATTTTTCTTACCAAATCGATCTGCTAATGGCCCACCAAAGAATGTACCCAGTACCCCAGCAATCATAAAAGCAAATACAAAGTACTGTGCATTTTTAATAGACAAACCATAATGCTCGATTAAATAAAACTGATAGAAGTTCCCAATGCCAGCTCCATACCAAGAACGAACAAAGGTTAAGAAAACAAGAAGAACAATTACAAACTTAATATGCTTACTAACAATTGCATTCTCCGCCTCAAGTGCAGCTCGTTTCTTTCTTCGCACCGCACCATTTACTAACTCATTTTTGTACCAATTTGAAACAAAAATTAATAACACAATACCTACCGCTGCAAAAGCCGTGAATCCAAGTGATCCAAATTGCCCAAGCGGAACAAAAATTAGCGCTGTAAAAATTGGTGCAAGAGAATTCCCTGTATTTCCTCCTACTTGATAAATTGACTGCGCTAACCCTCGCTTTGCACCAGCTGCCATATAAGCAACACGTGCGCCTTCAGGATGAAAGACTGCTGATCCTAATCCGATAAATAAAACTGAAATAATAACGATAATAAAGTTTGGTGCGAACGCAAGTCCAATCATCCCAAGCATACTCGAAAACATACCGAGCGGTAATAAAAATGGAGATGGCTTCTTATCTGAATACATCCCAAACACCGGCTGCATAATCGATGACGTCATATTTAACGCGAATGCAATCCATCCTACCTGCATATAAGACAAATTCATCGACTTTTCCAAAATAGGAAACAGTGCCGGTACAACAGCTTGCATCGAGTCATTTAAAAAATGACCGAAACTAATCGCAAATAAAATACGATATATCGTTGGTGAAGCTATTTTATTTTCCTTTGAAACTGCCTGCATAATTCACTCTCTCCTTCCCTAAAAAACAGAAAATGTAACTAATTAACATTACACTTACTGTAATAATTTCTGATTTTTAAAACATTTTCTATTCTATACTGGTTTTATTTCTTTTTCCAGCAACACAACTTCGATTTCATCTATATACATAAAATCATTAAATTTATATATTTTTATAAAGTTGAATGGAAGAAGTTTTCTTTAGATTATTTTATATCAGCAAAGATGAAGAAAGAGACAAACAAGATTGTTGCACTCTTACTTCCATGATCAGTAGTTCTATCCGCATGTTAGCAAAAACAAAAGACAACACCTAGCTCAAAAAAAGTACATCACTCCATTAGTCGTGATGTACTTTTTTCTAATCAACTTTAATTATAATTCTCGTTTTTCTTTTAAAAGTTTTTGAAATTCTATTTCTAATTCTTCGGACGGTTCAATACTTAAGCGACTTAGCACTTCCGATATTTTTGTTTCAAGTAAAAGAAGCTTATCTTCTTTCGTATCTCGCGTCTTTTCCACTTGATTGAGTTTATATTGCTGATAATTCCCTTCAAATAATTCAATCTTTTGATTACGGATTGTTAAAATGCGCGTAGCAATATTTTCGATAAACCGGCGATCATGCGAGACAAAGATTACACTTCCTTCATATTCTTTTAGAAGAGACTCTAACGCTTCAACAGCTTCCATATCAAGAAAGTTCGTCGGCTCATCTAACACTAAAGTATTAATATCACTTAAAAATAGCTTTGTCAGCGCTACTTTCACTCGCTCACCACCACTTAAAACCCCTACCGGCTTATAAACATCATCTCTGAAAAAATGCATTCTCGCAAGAACCGTTCGAATCAGTGTTTCATCCTGTTTTGAAGAGAGTTGGACATTTTCGATAATTGATTTCTCCGTATCTAATATGTTTAAGTTTTGACTAAAATAGCCAATTTTAACAGCTGGTGAAAGCTTAATGCCATACTCTTGGTTCATGATTTTTTTGACAAATGTCGTTTTCCCACTTCCATTTGAACCGATAATCGCTAATTTATCACCGCCCCGAATGTGAAAACTTGTTTTGCTCCAAAGCACACGTTCCCCAACTTTACCTGTTACACCATCTACACGAAGAATAATCCGGTTTTTAAACGTTGCTGCATTTGGCAAATTCATCTTAATTGGTGAGAGCCCCTTTACTTTTTCTACCTTTTCAAGTTTTTCTAATCTCGTTTCGATGGCCGTTGCTGTTTTTTGTAGCTTCTTTTGCTTTTTGGCAAAGTATGGCTTTGCTCCTGTAATTCTCGCTTCGGATTTACTTACCTTTTTTGGCGCCTTTGTTGCTCTTTCAGCTTTTTTCTCTTTTAACTTTAACGCTTCTTCCAACTGCTTTTTCTTTTTCTCATACTTTTCATACGCTAATTGTTCTTGATTTAGCTCTATTTCTTTTTGTTTTACATAATCACTATAGTTGCCTGTATACTCTTTTATTTTCCCTTCATTCAATTCCCATATCGTTGTACAAAGAGCATCTAAAAATGCACGGTCATGCGAAATAATGATAAATGCCCCTTGCCAACTTTTCAACTTTTTCTCCAACCATTCGATATGTTCTGTATCAAGATTTGTAGTCGGTTCATCTGCAAGTAAAAGCTCAGCATCTTTCATAAGAGCTTTTTGGACATATTCTTGCGTCACTTCCCCACCACTTTTTGTTGTATCTGTTCGTTTAAGCTGCGGCAAAAGCTCACACCTAGTACGTTGAATAACATTTCCTTCTTCTGGAGAAATTTTTCCAGCCAACATTTGAAATAACGTCGTTTTCCCGCTTCCGTTTTTACCAACTAACCCAATTCGAGCATTTTGATGAATTTGCAATTGGTCCACATTTAGTAATAAACGATCCTGTACATAGTACTTTATATGATTAGCTTCTAATAAAAACATAGTAACATCCCCTTTTATCCAGTTTAGGAGACAAAAAAATGCCCCCTATATCCATTCAGAATAGGAGGCATAATTATATATAGGTGTACACCAAAAGAGACTATCCCTTTTAGATCCAACTATACAAAGCCAATCCTATTCTGAAAAACGCAAATTAAAGGCATCACAAATAACAGTATAATCATCTGTTAAAAATAACCTTCAATTGTTTGTTTTCGTAAATAGGATTAGTACTTCATGTAATTGGGTCACCCTTCCGTTCTTTCAATTTCATTAACACTATTTTTAGTATAGCTAGAAATTTCAAATAAAATCAATGTTTTTTTCATTTTAAATAACAAAACGCTTATATTTTTCAAAATCACTCGTCTTACATTCGAGTGAAAGTTTTGTACCTTCATTTTCATAGCTCGTAGATACAACATGAGCATGATCATTGAAATAGGATACAACTTGCCCTTGATCATAAGGAATTAACATCTCACACTTTGTATACTCTTTGTAAATGTAAGAACGAATCATTTCTACAAGCTCTTCAATCCCAATTTGTTGTTTTGCAGATAGATATACTCGGTCCTCCTGGATTTTCGGAATTTCAACATCCATCATATCTGATTTATTATACGCATAAATCGTTGGGATGTTTTCAACACCAATTTGTTTTAATGTTTGGTTTGTAATCTCAATTAATTGTTCATAATTTGGATTTGCATAATCCACTACATGAATCAATAAATCCGCCTCCGCTACTTCTTCTAACGTTGAACGGAATGCTTTCACAAGATGATGCGGTAATTTGCTTACAAAACCAACTGTATCTGTTAATAAGAATGATTTATTATCTGGAAGTTCAATATTGCGTACGGATGTTTCCAAGGTCGCAAATAGCATATCCTTTTCAAACACTTGCTTCTCAGTCGAACCATTAAAGATTTCAAGCATCGTATTCATAATCGTTGATTTACCTGCATTTGTATATCCTACTAATGAAACAACAGGAATTTCGTTTTTCTTACGCTGTTTACGCTGCGTTTGACGTTGTGCAACAAGCGCTTCTAATTCTTTATTTAATACTGCAATTTGCTCTTCAATTTTACGACGGTCCAGCTCTAATTTCTTCTCACCGACACCTTTATTCTTCGTACCAACGCCGCCGCTCTGTCTTCCTAAAGATTCACGAAGACCGATTAAACGCGGCATCATATATTGTAGGTGCGCGACTTCAACTTGCAACTGCGCTTCTTTCGTCTTAGCACGCTGCGCAAAAATATCTAAAATTAAAATGGTACGATCAATTACTTTACAATCTAAGTCAGCTTCTAAATTTCGAATTTGTGAAGGCGATAACTCATCATTAAAAATAACCATATTCGCATCTGCTTCCTTCACAAAAGCAGAAACCTCTTCAATTTTCCCTTTTCCAATATAATGTGATGGATTCACGCGATGTAAATTTTGCGTAACTCTCCCTATAACTTCCACATCACAAGCTTCTGCAAGATTCGTTAACTCCTCCATTGAATATTCAAAATCACTTTCACTATTTAAATTAACTCCAACTAATATCGCTTTTTGTACTAGTTCTTCCATATATTTATTCCTCCATTTCGATTACGTAAAATTAAAAAACACAGGTCACTGCCTGTGTTTTTCGTAAACGGATGAGAGTACACCAAATAAACAAAAGAAAGCAACATTGCTTCCAAATTGCTACATGGTCAATACGTCACAAATGATATACGTATCCAAAAACATATACGTATATCACATCATTCTATTATAAAGGCAAAACAAAAAGAGGGCGTATTCGTCCCTCCCTCTTTTCACATATCAGTTCAATAAAGGGTTCCTTTAAAATAGGCAGACCAATCCCGTTCACTCTGTACACAGACAGAGCCTTTGAGCGCTATTCAATTATCGGCACAAAGCTTTGAGACGTAATCTGATTAAAATCAAAGGAGACCCCTCCGTTCATTAAAAGTTACATAAATCTTAGCATAATTATGTAGTTTTCACAACATTAAACTTCACTTACGGGCATAAATAAAATCATTATTTTTCTAGTGTATTCTTCATTTTTTTACGCATAATTTAATAAAGTTCTCGTTTTTTATTTTGCAACACTTTATGGGTGAAATCTATAATTAATGAATCGAATTCATCCCATACAAGCTTAACGACCTATATCTTGCACGTGTTCAATCTCTTCTTTTTCTTCTTTCATTTCATAATAGTATGATGGCAATTCTATTCTATGCTGCAAGAAATAATCCTCAATCAATGAAATGATCACTTTCAATGTTTTCACACGCGCATATAATTTATCGTTACTAGCGATAATATTCCATCTTGCATTCGGTTTATCTGTTTTCTCAAACATTTCTTCCATTGCCCGGGCGTATTCATCCCACTTTTCACGATTGCGCCAATCTTCATCTGTAATTTTCCATCTCTTAAGAGGATTTTTCTCTCGATCTTTAAATCGCACTAACTGCTCATCTTTACTAATATGATAGAAGAATTTTGCTACTATGTAATGATCATCTGTTAATAATTTTTCGAAATCATTGATTTCATCGTATGCTCTATTCCATTCTTCCTTTGTAGCGAATGCCTCTACACGCTCTACCAATACACGACCATACCAGGAGCGATCAAAAATTGTGATTTGACCATACTGAGGAATTTTCCTCCAGAAGCGTTGCAAATAATGATAACGTTTTTCATGAGGAGCAGGCGCACCAATTGGATTTACTTGAAATCCACGCGGATCCAGATGCTCAGTAATTCGTTTAATTGCCCCTCCTTTTCCAGCCGCATCCCAACCTTCCATCGCCATAATAACGGCTATTTTTTCTTTTTGTAAAATTTGCTGCAACGCTAATAAGCGCTTTTGATACTTTTCAAGCTTCTTATTATACTTTGATTTTGATTCCATTCTTTTCGTTAAATCTACTTGAGCAAGACGATCTTTTGTCATAAAATAATCCCCCTTTCCCTACACTAACGCTATTTTAACATAATTTTCAATATTTTTGATTATTTCCAGAAAACACAAACAAGTTGTTGTACAATAAGAGTGGGGTGATACATTATGAAACAAACACTACAAAACGTGCTCGAAAAATATAGTGCCATGCATCTAGAAAAACATATTTCAAATTCTCTTGAGCCAACAATTCAAATTCGTCTACGTAAAGGATCTGATGAGCAAATAGCAGTAGGAACCTCAAAATTAGGAGGGTTTCCAGACTTACCTGATGAATTAAAGATTCCAACATACAACGACATACCGTTACACTTTATTGGACAGCTGAATTTAGAAGAAATACAACCTTATCACAAAGGAAACCCACTGCCTACGAAGGGCATGTTATATTTCTTTTATGACGCAGAAGAACAACCATGGGGGTTTGACCTAAGAGATATTGGAGGGCATCGCGTTCTGTACACGGAAAATATAGAAAACCTAAAACGACGAGAACTTCAAACAGAAGTGTTCCCTCCTTCCATCATCTCCTTTCAAGAAACTTGGACATTAGCAAAAGAAAAAGTCGGAGAAACAGGTTTATCAAATGATGATGAATGGGATCTTTATAAAGAAATAGAAGAATTGTATATCGATGGATTGCATCATTTACTCGGCTCCGCACAAGCTATACAATCAGAAGCAATGGCGGAAGAGTGTCATCTTGTTACAAACGGAATCTATTTAGGAAATGGGTACCCCTCAGATCAAGAGATAAAACATTTGCCTGGCAGCGCCCAAGATTGGATGTTACTGTTACAACTTGATACCAATGATGAATCTGAAATGGATTGGGGAGACACTGGCTTATTATATTTCTGGATCAAAAAAGAAGATTTATTGCAAAGAAACTTTGAAAATACATGGTTGATTTTGCAATGTTGTTAAATCAACCATGCATTTTCAACATATCTCCTCTGTTTCTATACTGTAATTCGTATAAAGCGAAAAAGAATAGAAAAAATGGCCAACTTTTTCTACAAAGTTGGCCCATCTATTATAATTTCAGTTCTTCTATATGAAAAAGCTCAATAACCACTTGTGTACTCCTCTAACCCTTAGTTTTTGCATCACATTACTAATATGATTGCAGACAAGCCTTCTACTAAAGTACACCTTTTATCAGCGGAGGGCTTCATCCTCTACTAAGCTATTAAAAGAAGATATACCTCTTACAATTTTATGAGATTCATTTTGTGCAGTAACTTCTTTGATTTCTTTTAGTAACTATTTATCCATCTCTTTTTCTCTGTCAGTACAAATCAATCTGCAAAACTTTCAGGACTTCTATTTTATTTCATGTTCTTCACCTTTTCTAGACCATATCACAACAGGAATGAGTAATAAGGCTAACGCCCCTCCAGCTAATGATAATGCCGCATAACTCGAATTCGCTACCACCATGCCGGACATTGCTCCCCCAGAAGCTCCTGCCAATGCAATAAAAACATCCACTTTCCCTTGTGTCTTTGCACGCGTTAAAGGTTCTGTTGCATCAACAATTTGAGCAGTACCACTTATTAAACCAAGATTCCACCCTAATCCAAGTAAAGAAAGGGCAACAATCAGGAGTATTAAAGAATCGCTTGGTGCAATGGCAGCTACCACTCCCGCACTAAGTAGTATAACTCCGGAAGCAATACTCATTGCCATTCGACCAATCTTATCAACAAGAATTCCTGTAACAAGTGATGGAAGGTACATTGCTCCTACATGAAATCCAATAACAAGGCCCACTTCATTTAATCCATGACCATGGTGTTCCATATGTACGGGAGTCATAGTCATAATCGCAACCATGACAACTTGAGTAAGTATCATAACGATGGCCCCAACTGTAATGCCCCTTTTATTTGCTATCGATTTCTCAGTTATCGCACGCCCTTTATTTGTATGTTCCTGTTTATATGTTTCTATCCTGTTCGCTATTATTAATGGATCTGGACGAAGCATAACGAAAAGTACGAGACCTGCTAACAAAAATGCAGCTGCTGATAATATGAACGGACCAGCAAGTTCAGGAACACCAATAGAAAGAGCAAAGTTCCCCATTACCCCTACCAAATTGGGTCCTGCTACCGCACCAAAAGTCGTCATAACCATTGTAATACTAATAGCAGTCGCCCTTTGCTTCTTATTTGCTAAATCCGTACCGGCATAACGGGCTTGTAAATTTGTGGCTGTGCCTGCACCATATATAAGTAAGGAAGCAAGTAAGAGAATAATACTATTTGTTAAAGCTGCGATTACAACACCAATAGCACCAAGCCCTCCTACCATAAATCCTGTCGCAAGCCCGATCCGGCGTCCATAACGCTGAGAAAGCCTTCCTACTACTAAGGCTGCTCCTGCAGATCCCATTGTAAACATGGCTGCTGGCAATCCCGCGAATGCATCTGTTCCAAGCATTTGCTGCGCAAGAAGTGCGCCTACCGTAATTCCAGCAGCCAATCCCGCACCACCAAACATTTGTGAAATACTTACGATCACTAATGTTCGTTTATATATCTTTTGTTGTTCTTCTACTGTATACATATGATTCCTTATTGAACCATCAGCTGTATCAAGCATTTTCTCACCTTCTTTATGAAAGATTTTCCTTTTTTAAATGTACTATGTTTAATGTTTCATATTCAATAACATTTTCATCCGTTCTTTTCTTTCTAAAAGAGAAAAACAAAAAAACTGCCCAAATGCTTTGATTTAGGGCAGTTTTTTCTTAGGCACAAATGTTTTTTATTTATTAAACTAAGATTCTCTCATTTATTTGCAAACTCTACACATCACATTGTTAATATGATTACGAATAAGCCTTCTTGTTACTAAATTTATCTTCAATTCTTTTATCTACCCCATTTATTCTCCATTACTTTAAAATACAAATTTTCAAACTCACTAAAATATTTACCATAAAACCCTAACATTTCAATGTAAATGTTAACAACTTCAACTAAATCAAAATGATCGCCATTTTTAGCTAATTCATAACTATCATCAACACTATATAAATCACGATATTCATCTTCCCAATACAAACCTCTGTTGACTAAAAGTCTAGTTGTGGATTTAATTGACTCTTCAATCATTAGCTCATTTCGTACTAACTTTTCATGAATTACAGAAAGAGTTAATTTCACAGCATACTCTTCATCAACTATTCTACTAAACTCAAATAACTTCCCTTCAATATCATCTATCTTTTCTTTAGACATTAAGGATATCTCAATTATTTCATATGGCGGGCTGTCACTCACTTCAATCACTTTATCACACCATTGAATTACTTCTTCTTTGCTCCACAATCCGCAACAAAGCCCTAAGCCATAAATACTAGTTAGTTTTTGAATACAATCCAAAACTTCTCACCTTCAATTTCTCATATACATTTTCATTTAGTTTTAAACCCAGTATACGATACATTCATTTAAAATTATAATGTTTAAATTTAATATTATAATATACATTACATAAATTCTTTACAAATGCTTTCTATCCCTTTGAAGATTTTGATGCATATAGAACCTTTCTGAGGAATGAGAAAAAGTATTGAGTAAAATTCTCTATAATAAAATGAACCAACCCTCGATGATATCGATGATTGGTTCATTTACATGATTTCACAATAGAACATTTTTCAATATATACTTACTAAAAATCGTGTAACTATTTTTCTATTGCTGACTATTCTCTCATGCACACGTTAGCACTTACTCCACCGATTCGACTCTTTTCAGCTCGTTTTCCCTTGAAAAATAGGTTTCGCAATTAATGTAGCGAAAGGTCGTATTTTAAATACAACGTACTGCGTAAATAATGCTATTAATATTCCATGTACACATCCTGCAATTACATCCAATGGATAATGTACTCCTACCCATATTCTCGAAAAAGCTACACCAAGTGCTAAGAAAAACCAAGTATATTTAAAACGATAGGCAGATAGCAATAGTGTAGCTGCAATTACAACAGCTGATGTTGCATGATCACTTGGAAAAGAAGAATTGGCAGCATGATCTACAAGTTTTGTGATGTTATGTGAGACAAAAGGACGCTCTCTATAAATAAATATCTCGATAATTCTATTGATGGAATACGCTAAAGTAAACGCAACAATCGATTGAAAAGCCATTACACGAAATTGAGGTTTATTCTTTATCCATAACAGGATGAGTAGTAACACGAAAGCATATTGTACATATTCTGCAAATATAATCATTACATCATCTATCAGTGGATATTGCTGTACCTTACTATTTATAAAGTTGAACCATTCATAATCTAAGTCTTTAAAATTCATTACATAATCTCCTTTATTGCTATAGAGTCCACGCTACATTTCAACAAAATATACCTTTGGACTCTAATAAATTCTTATTATATTTTTTTATTGTTTCCACCTACAAATCATAATCTATTCAATTTTAATAAGATTACTCACAATGTACTATCTTATTTTGTGACATAAACATTACATTTTTGTAAGGTTCTTTTTTCATTTTGATAGTTTAACTTATTTAAAATGTTTATATGAAAAGATTTATCGGTGATTTGTATAGAGAATCTCGATATCCGAAATATGGTTCGGAATCGAAAAATGTCAAAGTCGATTTCTGATGTGGGCTAGGGTGCTTTTGTAAAAGTGCGAAAAATTTGGAGGTCTACTTGTAAAAATAGATCCAGCATACACATCACAAGATTGTTCAAGCTGTGGAAATCGCGTAAAAAAATCCCTATCGATTCGGACACATATTTGTACAAAGTGTGGAACGATATTAGACCGGGATCACAATGCGAGTCTAAACATTTTGCAAAAAGGATTAGAACAATTACATGTGAGAACGACGGAAGACTGAAACTGAAGGGCAAGGTTGTGTCCAAACAGTATAAACGGCGCCTGTGGAGAATATGTAAGACTGCTTGGGAAACCCCAAGCAGCAACCCTCTATGAAGCAGGAAGCCCCTTCTTCAAACAACTCATAAGAGTGTTAAGAAGGAGTCATTCACAAGTCAACTACTTAGCTCATTCTAGATATTGTTTGAACTATAGTTTGAATTCCGGTTGAAATAATAGATGCATTTATATTTCTTGCATCTATTTTAATGATATTTTCTTTATAAAAATTTGATAAATAATTTTCATCAATAGGCCTCAATAGTACATGTTCAGCATGTAAACGTTGAATCAAATCAGTTGCATTCATATTTTGCGGTAAGGCAAGATGTAACTTTGTATCAAGAGAAATCGGCCTTTTATAGTCAATGCTAACTTCACAATCTTGGAGTTGTCTTTTAATTTCTTGATGTAATAGTATCGATTTTTTTGCATATTTTTTTGCAAGTCGCTTACTGTGCGTATGAAACATGCCACTTTTCAAATAAATCTTCAGCGCTCCTTGTGTAATAAGGCTTGTATCATAATCAATTACTCGTTTTAATGCCAAAAAATTACTGAGAATATCTTGAAGTGGGAGTATTACTGCTCACGAATAACGGGATAACTTAGTTTCTATCTTTTTTGAAGCGAAAATATACAAAAATCAAACCCACAAGGATAACTAGCACAATTAAAAGAATGAGGCTATAACGGTGAGCATAGTGTACTACATGACGCCACTTTTCTCCCAGTTCTAATCCTAACTTGATAAAGGTGAAACTCCATAATAATGCTCCTGAATATGCATAAAGGCAAAAAGTCCAAAATCGAAAACGAGAAATACCAGCTAAATAGGCAGTAACATGGCGAACCCCAGGAATAAAATAGCCAATAAATAATAAGGCAGGACCAATCTTCTGAAACAAAATCTGTGTTCGATTTATTTTATTTTCTGTAATATGTATTTTCGGACCAAATTTCTTTAAAAACGGAATCCCAAGTTTCACTCCTAACACATAACTAATAGAAATACCAATTGACGAACCGATACATGCACTTAGTAATGCAAGTAGAAATTTCATTTCCCCTTTATATACATAGTACCCTACAAACGTTAACAACGTTTCATCAGGTATCGGTAACCCGATAATTCCACCCACTAAAGCAATAATAATCCCGAAATATCCAAAATGCGAAATGAGATAATGTAATTGTTGTTCTATTGTAATCACCATCCATACCAATTACGAACTGGTATCTCAATCATTGAGACACCTTTTTAAACAAAAAACATTATATACCTCCTAGTATTATTCCAATAAACCCCATTAAAATTCTAACCGTATAACTTATTTCCGAATATAAAGTGAAACTTCCATCAGTGGGAGTCTTCACTTCCCCGCCGATGATTAGCTGAACGAATCGAGCTTTTACGGGATAAAATGTGTTACTCCACTTTTTTCTATATTTTCAAAATGAAATTGTATTGATTTCTCTTTTTTATCCAAATATAATTAAATATGGATTTTGTATTGTGCTAATAATAGCCTTTATTTCATAGTGTGTATCTCTAGAATTAGAAATATAAAAGATAAATAAGCAAGTTATATAAGATTTATGGTTTATAAGAAAAATCAAAGTTAACAAAACAGATAAAATTATAATATGGGGTTACACAAAAACGTTTGGAGTGTGTACATATGGTATACAAAGATATTCTAAAAAAGATCCATGATGCACCAACTGATTATGATTTTAGTAAATTAACTGAATCCATTATTGATGAAGAATCTATGCTTAATGGTATACCCCAAGATTACATTATCTTCTTAAAAGAAGTTGGATACGGATCTGTTTCTAATGCGTATTTTATGTTCTATGGAGGACTTATTGAAGCGGATGAAATATATGACGCAGATGAAAATCCAGAAATAAAAACTGTTTTATTATTTGGTGATAACTTTGCTGGCGATGCGATAGGCTTTCAAACTACAAATAGCTGGGAAATTGTTGAGATTTGGCATGAGGACTTATCAATCGTACCGAGAGACGAAACGAGTTTTAAAGAATTAGCTCAAAGCATATTTTCAAAAGAGCTTTAAGCGATTAGTCACTTTATCTAAAATAAAAAAAGCATTCCACCATTGCAGCTGTGGAATGCTTTTCTCTCATTAATCAAATCATATTGATTCCTTATTTACTTCACCATCCCTTACTCGCTAACCCTTTTCTTCTCCTACCAAGTCGAAACTTTCCTTTATAAAACACCAAACTCACCAAACCACAAAGTAAAATAATTGGTGCACTTACTTTATATAAATCTGTAAAGCTCATTGCCATCTTATTTTCGGCATAATGACTAACATCATTTGAGAATGCAAGGATATCTTTCTTTATACTTTTTTCTTTTTCTTCCACTCCTTTTGTTACTTGCCTTGTAATTTCTTCTCTTTTTCCTTCTCTATATTCCACTGGAACTCCATTTAAAGCTTCATTCACTTTTTCATGAATCAATTTCTCTTTTTGTTCCTTACTCAAGCCGAGATTGTCTTCACTTTGTTTTTTTTCAGCATTTGATTCTAAACTTTTATTTCGGATTTTTTCTTTTGTTATTTGCAATATTTTTTCTTGCTCAACCTGATCCACATGAATATTACGAACTTTCTCTTCAGCATAACGATAAACATTGTCTTTATTTACAGATAGATTATGAGTTAAAGTTGATACAAATATAGCAACAGCTAATACAATCCCTACTTGTCTCAACATCGATACAATGCTTTGGGAAGCGGTTAGTAATTCCCCTTCAAATGAAGAAGCACTTAAAATCGTAATGGGACCTACGACTAAACCATATCCAGCACCTAATATCATACAAGGAATAATAATATCTGCACTTGTTGAATCTACTCCTATCATTTGTAACCAATAATACGCTATGCTCATCACTATGAAACCCGATAAAATAATAAAAACTTTCCCAAGCTTTTTAATTAGCGTTGCAGATAGTGGGGAAACAATAAATATCATTGCTGAAATAGGTGTAACTAAAAAAGCCGCTTCCATTTCTGTTCGATATTGTATTTTTGTAAGAAAAGTCGGAAGTAAGACAGTTACTCCAACCAAAAATAGATTGCTTAATATGACCACAATAGATGCTCCAACAAAGGTTCGATCTTTAAATAGCTGCAAATTCACCATAGGCGCTGAAACTTTTCTTTCGACTAAAATAAATAACAAGAGAGAGAGAATACTAGTAATATAGCAAATCCACGCTACGTTACTCAGCCAACCCCATGTGTTCCCCTTAACTAATACAAGGGTGAAAAAGAAAATTGCAGAGCTACTTAATACTAATCCGATCCAATCTATTTTGGATTTAATACATTCTTCATTTTTTATTTGTAGCATAACAAAGCATAAAACAACTCCAATTACACAAATCGGAATATTGACAAAAAATACCCATCTCCAACCTAAATTTCCTGTAATAACCCCACCTATCACTGGTCCGATTGCCGCCGAAAACCCTTGTGTTACTCCTAAAATACTAAGCGCAATGTGTCTCTTAGCTAACGGAACTGCTGATACTCCAATTACCATACTCGTCGGAAATAAAATCGCGGCTCCTATACTTTGAATAAAGCGAGAAAAGATAAGAAAATCTCCAGTATTCGCAAATGCACAAAGCGCCGATCCACCACCAAAAACGATTAAACCAATGATGTACATCTTAGCCTTTCCAAAAATATCAGCAATACGTCCTAACGGGATTGCTAGCACCGCAATTGTCATTGTATACACATTTAATATCCAAGACATTTTTTCTAATGACGTATTTACACTAGATTGTATTGCTGGTAAAGCGATGTTCATAATGGTGGTATCAATCATACAAAGAAAAATACCTAAACACATCAAAAACACTATCTTAAGCCCCCTTGATTGCTCCATTGCAATCTCCCCCTTTATAAATTAGCACTTCTTTTTATTCCTTGTTTTCCCTATCTTCTTCCAGTGTAAGTTGGACTAATTTCTTCTTTAATGTCTCAACTTGCGCAGCATACGATGCAATACCAACATCAAGCGAAATCTCCTCTACAAATGTTATACCCTCTCTCCATTTCTCATATTTCAAGCGAAGATCTGCAATATATGCTTCTTTCCTTTCAATTTCTTCTTCAATCCATCTCTTCATTGTCTCTCCATCAGCATAATTACCAAAATACATTCGCATTAAAAAGTCCGAGCGTAACACATCCTTCTCTACATCAGTCTTCATATATTGATAAAACTCTTCTCTTCCTTCATCCGTTATGAAGTACATTTTTTTATTTGGCTTTCTCTCTTGCATAATAACCTCTTTTTTGATTTTCCCTTCCTTCTCTAACTGCCTTAAAGTTGGATAAATCATACCAAAGCTTCCATCGAAAAAATGAGTGAACACATCTTCAAATACAATTTTTATGTCATAGCCAGACAGCTCTTTTTCCATCAATAGCCCTAAAACAACGTCTCTTCCTTTCATTCAAGACACCTCGCAATTCATATAATCAACAATCATATCAACAATGTTAATATGATTGTTGATTATACATTATATTTTAGTATTTGTAAAATGTAACCAATTAAATTTTCATTTCATACCCTGTAAAGAATTTAAAACAAAAGACTATGTAGAAAAATCCTAACGGGTTCGGATTTGAAGTACAAAATTAAAAATAACCATTTAAAAAGAGGTGCAATTAGCACCTTTTTTTAAATGGTTATTTTAGCAAGTGAACTAGCACCCAAATTGGTGAACTTTTGATAATATCAGTTTATCACTAATTTGTCCTAACGGTTTCTTGGAGTTTTTCCATTACCCTTGATAAAGCTAAAATTGAATTTGTTGTTTCAAATTCTCCAACATCTAAGGAATGGTTTGCATTTTGGACAACATCAATCTTTAAATTTGATTTACTTAATTGGTCAATTTGATTTGAATTGTAATGATGGTCTTTATCCCCGATAACTAAAAGCCCCTGATGATGACTATTCAAGATTGAGTCAAAAATCGAATCAGACTTTATCAGAGGAGTGAGTAAAATCATTTTTGACTTTAAGAATTCATCTCTCTTCATTAAGTCATTCGCAATTGGAATTGTTCCGAGTGATTTTCCTAAAAAAATCGAATTGTTGTATTGCCCATTTTTTAAAGCATCTAAAATCACAGGATTAATATCATCCATTATTATTTTGGTTATTTCTTCAATATTTTTTTTCATTGTTTGCTCATCATAGGCGTAATGGATATGGACAACATCGATTTTGTTTTGGAGCATTACCATCGTCGAATAATAAAACAAGGGTTTATCATAATTGTAACCGGAACCTGAAAACATAAAGCAAATCGTTTTGGAACCCATTTCTATATGTGTATAACTAATCGCTTTATCGCTTGTTTGTATCTCCTTTTTCTTTCCTTTCATCATTTTCCCCTCCGAAACTTTTATAATATTATAACATAAATTACCAACTTCTCTTTTTATTTTTCTCAACTTTCGCAAAAAATAAAAAAATCAATATCACAATAATAATCCCGCCTATAAACATTTCTTAATTTACTCATTCATAACCTCCTTACTACTTAGAATTCATATTTTGTCTCTGATAATCAAGAGGAATATCCACCGCAAATTCTCTATCTGCAATTGGTGTATTTACAACAAAGGACTCCGTTTCTAAATAACCCACTACCTCTCCTTGTTCATTTCGATTTTCATATTTCAAAACAAGTCCTGTATTTCGATCAAACCAATAATGAAATATTTTTGCTTGAAATTTTTTAGCATTAGCACCTATAAATTCTCCTTGAACTACAATTGTGTCATAACCCCTATACGTTTCATGTTGGTTTACTATATTCCCCTCCTTCGCCAGCTGAATTAGTAATGTTTCCTCCACGTTTTCACCTCCCCATATTCATCCTATCTATTTATTACCTACCAACTTGAAAAAAGTTCATTTTCTTCCTGTAGAATTACATATAAAATAAAGCTAATCCTTCTATCAACTAAGAAAGATTAGCTTTATAACTCGTGCATATACACAATAAGATAATTTTCTACCTTCCCGTCCAGTGCTTTCTTATCACTTCTACGACAATTCCCGGGTTATCCCAGTGCAGCATATGTGTCGCGTCACTTTTCTATAACTGCTAAATCAAATATACATGCATAACTTCTTTAAAATTAGAAAATGCTAACAAAATCAAAACTATCCGCTATAGCGAATTGGAGAATCATACATGACAAGAAAAATATTATTCTTACTTGCTTTCATATGTTTTGCAGTTCCACTTCAAACAAGCGCTTTTACTTTTGCAGAACTCCCTGTTACATCAAAATCTAAGCAGTGGTATATTGAAGTTGATAAGGCTAAGGATCCTCAAGCATTACCATCAAAAGCAGATATGTTTCATTCATACAGCTTGCTTGTAAAGAATATCGGTAAGGACGTATCTAACGTATCAGTTGAAATACGTCACAATAACCCGAAATCAAAAGCCTCTTTCAAGCCTTTCAACAAGTCTGATATGAGCGTGTCATATAGTCAAACTAGTTTTACAAAAATGAAATTCCCATTATATGAAGACGCCAATTCATTTGATATTGTTATTAGCTGGGAAGAGAAAGATTTTAGTTATAATGGTCACCCCGAAAAAGCAGAAAAACAATTTACGCAAACATTTGTATTTCAGGAACAGTGAGCTCTACCGTTTAACAGGGCTTACTGTTTTTTGTTAACCTATATTAATCAAACTTGCGAATGCTCGGAACAAGTAGCGCGATTGCTACTACGACAATTGCTGCAATAGCTAGAATGATAATTGTCACAGTACCACCAATTATATTCGCCAACCAACCGACAACTAAATACCCTAACGGCAATAATGCAAACGATCCTAACATATCAAGACTTGCTACCCTTCCGAACGCTTCTTCTGGCACGAGTTCTTGCAAGCTCGTTTCCCATATTAGGCCAAAAATCATAATTCCAAACCCCTCTAATGCCATTAACCCTATTAATCCTGGTGCCCAAGAAACAAAAGGCATTAGTAAAAGTGACATCCCACTAATGAGAACACCTCCATAGGCAAGCAATCCTCGTTTATGCCACCTCTGTCTCCCGCCAAAAATAAGAGCTGCCACAACAGCCCCAGCTCCAGAACACGCCATTCCAAGTCCATAAACAAACGGTTCAAACTGATGATGTATATTAAATAGCCAAGGGATTAATACAACGATAATTCCTGCGTAACAAATATTAATAAATGAAAATGCTAAAATTGTAATCCAAAGCCACGGATGGCTTTTTAAAACAACAATACCTTCTGTAAAATCTTTTTTGAGATTCATTTTTTGATTTGTTTGTTCCTGTACTTTTTTAGCTGTTACGTCTTTTAAAAACAATAAACAAATAAAAGATAACAAATAAGTCAATGCATCTAACCCAAACCCGATTCCAGCCGATGCAACTGAAACAATAAGCCCGCCAAGCGCTGGGCCTATTAAACGAACGCCTTGATTACTCATTTGCGTTAATGCGTTAGCTGCATTCCGAATTTCTGGCACGAAAACCCTTGCTCGCACCGCTGCATATGCCGGTTGAAACAGGCCTTCCATTAGTCCATATACTGCTACTAATACATATAGAATATTGATTGTTAAAGTGTCTGTAAAAATAAGTGTCGCAAGTGTTATCATCACTATGCATCGAACAATATCAGTAAATAACATTAATTTAACTCGATTCATGCGATCAACGATTAACCCAGAAAACGGTAAAACAAGAATATTCGGAAGCATATACATAGCCATCGTCATCCCCATAACCACCGTTGAACCTGTTAATGTATATACTACTACTGGAAGAATTACCATTGTAACCGAGCTTCCAAGTACAGAAAGCAGCTGACCAATCCATAAGAAAGTAAACTGCCGTGATTTTGTAACAGGTAACAATAAATTACTTACATAACTCCCCTTATTTTTTGTCTGTATTTCTCCTTGCATATGTATCCCCTTCCTCTAAATATCTTCCTTCTTTTTCCTTTTATTATAACATTTATTTTTTTCTTTCTTTTCTAATAATTTAGTTTTTAGATATATCAAAAAAAATTTCAACGACATCTCCCTTCCGTTCTCTCAATCTCATAATCAATCTCTAAAAACCTCACACCAAACACCCACATTTGATGGTGCGCTGTCAAAATCTGATCAGTTTTTTCTTTTATCGTAAAAGTCTCAGCTAACGGTAATCGAATCGTAAAGAAAGGGGTATGTAAATAAATCCCTTCGTCTCCTTTTGTACTCTCTCTTAACTGACTAGTAATGATAAGATCTTTGTTATCATTACGTAATTTTAAAATACCCGTCATATTAGAAAATGGTAGCGGCAAAGCAATATTCATATATGTATCTCCTCTATATGTATGCTGTGAATAAAGAGCTACAAAGATCGTTTCATCCTGCTCATTTTTTCGAATCCATGCCCTCACATCTTCTCTACCATCTCGTTCACCTTTTACCGCAATGATATTACCATACATAGCTTCCCATCTATTGCCCATTCCTAAATGAATTTGCTGTATATGTCTACTTATTTTTTCATAGAGAAAGGCAAAGGGCCGAAACCAACGAGACCACTTAATGTTTGCTTTTAATTGATAATTTTTCGTATGCTCATAAAAATCAATGATAAGTGGAGATACTTTTCTTTCATCAAACCCCATACTATGAAAATCACTCATTTGCTCTACAAGACCTGTATACTCTTTCTTCTTTATGAAATCCTGTTGCAAGAAAAGCGTTTCCCCCACTTTCATCTTCCCTTTGATACGACTCATCGGTTTTCCATAATGAATGTAAGCTGGCACATTCTTTTCAATCATCCAGCCAATAAAAGCAGGCAATGTTACACCAATTCCATTCACAACACCATGAATCCAAACCATTTGCGTAATTGTGATCGTCATAACTTGCTTAAAGTTCCCATATGAGTATACTAACGAAAATAAAATCGTTATCATAAGTGTACTCGATGAAATGATAAGAAAGATTTTTGCAATTATCGAAGTGAATTTTGTTTTCCATACATAAACACCATAAGCATAAAGTGAGATGAGATAAATTAATACCGCAAAGAACTCGAATGTTCTTGAATAAGTAATACCAATCGCTACTGTCATCGGTGAAATAACAATAATAACCGTGATAAATTTATATAGTTTACTTTTCTTTTGTTGCTTTCTCCCAAGTAAACCTACAGATAAAGGTAGTAAAAAGGCTGAATAATGAAAGTGAGCTGCCGTAAGCAAAACAATATCTGAACTAAACTGCATAATGGATATATTTGCTACAGAGGCAAAGAACCAAAAACCACCTAAAAACAAATAAATAAATCCGCTATCAATTGCCGTCTCTTCTAAAGGCTTCCATCCTCTTTCTAGTAACCTACTTACGCCGAATAATGCAATAATGCCTGTATATATAAACCAAATCATTGCAAATAAAAAATAATCTGTTATGAAGGCAATCATCGCACTGATTGCAGCAACCGGATAAAGTAACAATACAAATTTATAAAATAAAACCTGTGATCCATCTCTTTTTTCCTTATCAACAATGCATAGTGACATTGGTATAAATAAAAAAACAGATAACACTATGATACATTCAACGGGATTTAGTTTCGGCCATTCCAATATAATAAAAACCATATAACAAATAAGGCCAAGAATTATATTTTTCATCTAGTCTGATCCCTTTCTACAAACGTTCCCTTATATGAGAAAAGCGGACCAAATAATGGATTTCGTACTTGAACATGAATTTTGTAACAGTTTAATACATCATCATAGCTCTCTATAACTTTCGCCTCTCCATATAAAAATTTGGGTAGTGGTATTTTCTTCCCAAGTATGTAAAACCATTGTTTTTTTGATGAGATATGCATTGCTCCTTCTTCATCAACATAAAAGGCAAGTGTTGATACGAGCAAGTACGGTTCACCAAAGTAATCAATAATTTCATTCTGTTTTGTATTCAGGTACATAACGGCATTGAAATAACGTTTTTTGTTATCAAACCGAAACATCCGATTCCACCTTACAAAAGCATTTCCTTTCGCATCCTCTTCAGCAATATTATGTATTGTAAACGGTACTTCTTTTCCTCTTTCTGAAAAGAACATGCGAAACTTAGATGCAACTCTTAAAAGCATTTTGACAAGAAACGATCCTTCATCAATTTCATCCATTTTCCCTTCACCTATAAAACTATTGTTTTCCGTAATTGCATAACGTTTTTGTAATTTCGGGTGTAGCTGCTGATAAGATTCTCCTAATAATACTTCATAGATGCTAGCCACGCATTTACCCCCTTCTTTTTCTCTTACAATTTTTCGCTCTTGGTAAATCACTACTGTTCATATACCCAATAATTGATAATCCAATTAATATAAAATTTAAGGCAATGGGGTTAAATGGTTGGATAAAACTCAAAATATTTGTGAATCCTGCTACTATGGTTAGACCAATTAAAATAATAATGTGCAGCAGCAATAACTTCTGTTTTTGAAACGGCAACAACCATATGATCCCGAATCCTATTTCTAAAAAGCCAATTATTTTAAGCGAAAGAATGCTATTTTCGTTTGAACCAATAAGTACAGAAAGCATCTGTACCTCTTCTGGGTGATTAAATAATACTTTTGGTATAAGCCCTTGATACATCCATACAAAAGAAAGTAAAAAACAAATAAGCCAATACGTAATCGATTTTCTTATTAACAAGCGAGGATGCAACCCTTTTTCTAACCATAATTTTAAAGCATCAAAGCTCCATGCTGTCGCCCATCCTAATAGCGGCCGAAATACATATGAATCTATAATCCTCCCTACACCACCAAATCTCGTCTCATAATCATACTGCGTTTCAAAGCAAATCATTTCTCCATTCGGTGTATATTTCCAATAGCCTCTTCCTATTTGTATCAATGAAAGTCTATTGTCTGTCCAAAATTTTAGCGAAGATATTCTTTCTCCTGTTTCCTTTTGGAATTCCCCTACCGATTCCCCTTCACCAACTATTTCAAGCCCAAAACCGATTTTTGTTTTGTATAAAAAACGTTGTGGTTCATCATCTTGTTTCTCTAAATATGATATTTCAGTAAAGCGAGCATCCCACTCTGTATGTAACATCGGATCTTGCGTATACTTCCATAATTCATCCATTGATGTTACCATTTCTGTTTGAACATAAATCGGTTTCTGCCTCTTCATCCTCTCTCCCTCCACTCCCTCTATATCACTAATGTATACGTAAAATTCGATTCTATCTATATTTTTCAAATAATTCTTTCATTACACGAAAAGACTTAATTTTCAAAATATTAACAAAGCACTTGATTTCCTAAAATATTTTAATTATTATAAAACAAATGTTACCAAACAACTTTATAAACCAAATACTCTCGCCCAAAACGTGAGATAGAGGTTGCAACGCTTATAAGTATTCTAAAGGAGACACAGAGATGTCGATGAATTTAGAAAAAAGGAAGTGTTGCCGAAATTAATAAATTTCTCTGCATTTATTAATTGGGGCTGTTTTCGAATAGAAACAGAACTGTCATATGTACAGACGTGTATATATGAAGAGCTATCTACAAAAAAGAGATATCATGCTTTATATGATATTCTTTTTTGGCGGTTTTTTTATTAGCTCCTTTTTCTGTTTCCCTTTTCCTGTAACAGCACCATCCTCACCTATTTGAGATGGTGTTTTTTTGTTTTTCTTTCCGGTAACTACAGGAATATTTAGGGACTTATACATCTCTCTTATATGTTTTTTACACCTTTCCTGATTAATTAATAAAAATGGATGAAAGAAGGAATTTGTAATGGAAACGATTGTTCAAAAATTCGGTGGTACTTCTGTCGGAAGTATTCAGCGCATTCAACATGTAGCAAATTTAATTATTGAAGAATATGAACGAGGGAACGGTGTTGTTACAGTTGTATCTGCAATGGGAAAAAGCACAGATGAGCTTGTCGCACTTGCTACTGCTATTACCGAAAATCCGAGTAAACGTGAAATGGACATGCTTTTAACAACTGGCGAACAAGTTACCATTTCTTTATTAACAATGGCGCTGCAAGCAAAAGGATACGACGCTATTTCACTAACTGGGTGGCAAGCTGGTATTACGACTGAATCTGTACATGGAAGTGCAAGAATCTCTGATATTAATACTGAACGTATTCAATCCCTTTTACAAGAAGGAACAATTGTAATCGTTGCTGGCTTCCAAGGACTAAGTAAAGAGAACGAAATTACCACACTAGGCCGCGGTGGTTCTGATACAACTGCTGTTGCACTAGCAGCTGCGCTGAAAGCGAAAAAATGTGATATTTACACAGACGTAACAGGTGTATACACGACTGATCCACGCGTTGTAAAAGACGCATATAAATTAGATGAAATTTCTTATGATGAAATGTTAGAGCTCGCAAATCTTGGTGCTGGTGTACTGCATCCACGTGCTGTTGAATTCGCGAAAAATCATAACGTAGTTTTAGAAGTTCGTTCAAGTATGGAACAAGAAAACGGAACAATTGTAAGGGGAGAATGTAACATGGAACAACAATCAATCGTAAAAGGTATTGCATTTGAAGATAATATTACACGCGTAACAATTAAAGGATTAGAACAAGGAGCACTTTCAACTGTTTTCTCTACGTTGGCTACCGCTCACATTAATGTTGATATTATTATTCAAAGTATTACAAATGAAGGTACTGTACATCTATCCTTCTCTATTCATTCGGGTGACTTAAGAGAAACATTAGAAGTATTAGAACAAAATCAAGAAGCACTTCACTATGAATCTGTAGAATATGAAAATCATCTAGCAAAAGTATCAATTGTTGGATCCGGCATGGTATCCAATCCAGGTGTTGCCGCTGACATGTTCTCTACATTAAAAGACGAAAATATTCATATTAAAATGGTAAGTACATCTGAAATTAAAGTATCTGTTGTCATTGATCGCCTATATTTAGTAGATGGTGTAGAATCTCTTCATCAATCTTTTATGGCAAAAATTGAACCGATGGTACAAATGAATTAATTTCATTTTCAAAAATAACAACAAGGAATATTTCTTTGTTGTTATTTTTTTATCTAGCAAAATAGTATTATGTTACACTATTACATGTGAAATATTTTCCAAATCATTTTAATGAGACAAAAAACATGTAAAGGCGGATACATAATGAGAACAGAAAATATTCTTTTAGTAGATGACGAGCAAGGTATACTAGATATGTTAGTACTAACCTTAAAGAAAGAAAATTTTATTCATGTAACAACCGCTCTAAACGGAAGTGAGACGTTAAACTTAGTTAAAAATCATCCATTCGATATTATCTTACTCGATGTTATGCTACCAGATATAGACGGCTTCGAATTATGTAGACAAATACGGAACTATACAAATACCCCTATTCTATTTGTGACAGCGCGCTCTAGTGACTTAGATAAATTAACAGGCCTCGGAATTGGTGGGGATGATTACATAACAAAACCATTTAACCCTTTAGAAGTAGCTGCTCGAATTAACGTACAATTACGCAGACAACAAATGTTAATACATCATCATAAGAAAGAACACTCTAATTTACATTTTGAATCCTTTTCTCTATATCCAAGCGAGGGACTGATAACAGTAAACGGAAAATCTGTACATTGCACTGCTAAAGAACTAGAATTACTTACTTTCTTATGCACACATCCAAATCGGATTTTTACAGCTGAGCAATTATATGAACAAGTGTGGGGACTTACTTCTATGGGTGATGATAAAACAGTAGTCATGCATATTTCTAAATTACGTAAAAAAATAGAAGAAGATCCTAAATCCCCTACATACATTGTTAATTTGAGAGGAATTGGCTATAAATTTATCCCGCATACTAAGGAGCAACAAAAATGAAAATTGGTTTCCGACTAGGCTTTCATTTTATTCGTAGTTTATGTATCGGTACTTTTTTTATGGGGATTTTCATGGCCATCTTCATGGAAGGCATACTACCTCTTATCGGAATAAGCAAAGAGAACAAAGACACGGAAGCTCTTATCGTTTTTTGCCTCTTTGTATGTACTCTTATTTTAGGCGCTATTTTATATGGATGGCATATCGGGAAACCTTTATTTCGAATAATTTCATGGATTAACCATCTAGCAGAAGGCTCTTATGTAACTCCAGAAAGTACGAAACAAATGTACAATAAAAAAACAGGAAAATTAAAAGGCCCTTATCGCTTATATAAAGACGTCTTTCTAAATATAGAACATTTAACAAATAGATTACGAGAAATAGAGAATGAACGAGAACAACTTGAGAAAATGAAACGCGAATGGATGGCAGGAATCTCTCATGATTTAAAGACACCTCTCACTTATATTACAGGATACAGTGCACTTATGTTATCATCCGACCATGAATGGAGTGAGGAAGAAAAAGAGAAGTTTCTGCAAGAGATTCAACAAAAAGGGGACCATATGAAGGAGTTAATTGAAGACTTAAACCTCTCGTTCCGCCTTCATGATTCACAAATCCCGCTAAAAAAAGAAGAAATAAATATCATTGAATTTACAAGAAGAATGATAGCTGATATGACAAATGATCCACGATCTGAACACTATCATTTTAGCTTTCACGCAGACAAAACGAACATTATTATTCCTATTGATACAAAATTACTACATCGCTCTTTGCAAAATTTATTTATGAACGCCGTTTTACATAACCCTGTAGAAACAAAGATCCATACCTCGATTCTATTAGAGGACACTGTACATATTATAATAGAAGATACTGGCGTCGGTATGGATGAAATGACAGTTCAAAATCTATTTAAACAGTACTACCGAGGTACAACTACAAACGTTTCAAATGAAGGAACTGGTTTAGGAATGGCTATCGCCCAAAAAATTATAACGGCACATGGTGGAACCATTCAAGTAAACAGTGAAATAGAAAAAGGAACAACGATTCATATTACCCTTCCAACTCTATAGTACTTATTATCGACAAAAATATAGTTTTATTAAAGTGACGATTACTTTCGTTCAATTTAGTAGCACAAACGTAAGTAAAATTTATTCACACGCTAAAAAACCAATCTCTCATTCTAATACACGAGAAATTGGTTTTTTTATTCTTTACAAATTAAATTGTTCTAAAACTTTTCATTCGTTACCTATATTCATCTTCCAAAAAAGACACCTATAAGGGAATAGATAATGATCGTTGAAAATAAAATCGTCATATGGAAAAGAGAAAAAATAAACAATGATTTTGCCCATTTCTCTGAATCCATCTTTTTATAACCATAAATGCTTAAAACAAGCCATAAAATACTTAAAAGAAGCGCTACTAGCATAAGACCAATGCTTAAAGATCCTAAAAGAACACTTATTCCAATTAAAACAATTAAATAGATATTCGTTTGTATATATGTTCTTTTAACACCTTTGACTACTGGAAGCATCGGAACCTTTGCAGCCTTATACTCATCATGTTTGCGAATAGCTATGGCGTAAAAATGAGGCATTTGCCAAATAACCATTATGATAAAAAGCCCAATAATAGCCGGATGCATTATATCCGGATAAATAGCAGCCCAGCCAATGAGTGGTGGCATTGCCCCTGAAACACTTCCAATTTCTGTGTTGTAAATTGTTCTTCTCTTACTCCACATTGTATACGGTACAACATACAAAAATAAGCCTAAAAACCCTAATAAGGCTGCTAAATATGTGGTTAGTGCAAGAAATACTAACCCGGAGATTGTCATCAATATTCCAAGCCATAATACAGCCTTAGGGCTTATTTCTCCGGTTACAGTTGGTCTCTTTTTGGTTCTCTCCATAATCGAATCAATATCACGATCATACAGATTATTAAAAGCCCCTGCTGCACCTATGATTAAAATAGAACCTATGAAAGCAAATATAATCTCTGGAATTTTCTCAAACGGGCTAATCTTATATTTATATAAAGCCAATGTTAACCCAGCAAACATTGGGACCAAATTCGATTTAATAATTCCGGTTTTAACCGTTTGGGCTAAAATGTTCGATAACTGTCGTTTCGAATTCGAATTTGTTAATTCTTTTTTCCTTCGCATGACACCCTGTACTCCTTTTCATTAGACGTTTTTACCATGTATATAGTATTAATATACTCCCCGGTATATTAATACTATATGATATTCCTGTCAAGAAAAAGAGAGTATACAGTGCACCGATGAAGAGCAATCTAGAATAATTTAAAAAGTTTATATAAACACACCTATAAAGAGATTTATACTGTACAAACATATTCTAAGTAGAGCGAGAGTATCCATTCAGAATGTATCTTTCATAATCGAACTTTATTTTTTAAAGCTGTTTCACACTCTCATTACGTTTTAACTCAATCGTTCCTGTCATAGACTGCACCGTTAACTTTGTATCATTCCCTTTTCCAGTTCCTATACGACCTTTTACCTTATGATTGTTTCCTTTTTCACCAGTTGAAAGTGAAAATTCATTTTTTATTTGGCCCGTACGCGTTGACAAGTCAACCTCTAGATTTTTTGGCTCTCTCTTAAAGTTTATATTTATATGAGATGATTCGGTTTTTATTTTACTTTCATTTTTTAAATTTGAAACAGCGGATACATTCACCTCTCCCGTATCGTTTTGAATATCGAAGCTTCCTTCCACTCCCTGTAACGTAATCCCTCCTGATTTGGAAACTCCTTTTATATTGTTTCCTTTATACTCTTTTATTGTCATATCACTTGAATCGCTATACAAATTCAATTGTTCAGATGCTATATTTTCACCTATTACCTCACCTGACTCTGTTTTAACATCTATTTTTTCATATGTTTTTTCAGGAAGGTATATATGCACAGTAGCTGTTTTTAAATTTACAATGGATGAAGAGTGTTCTGTAATAACTTCTAATTTCTCCCCATTCTCTTTCACTTTTACATCTTTTATCTCTCCTATATCAACTTTAATATCTGTTTCTGTCGTAGAATGGAGTTTAATATTTTCTCCTACTGTTTTTATATAAATCTCATTTATATTTTTCACGGCGAACTGTTTGGAGACTGGCGCTTCACTCTCTTTTGTACCACAAGCCACTATACTTAAAGTCATTAGACTTATAGATGAAAATAAATATATTTTCTCTTTGATTCCCTTCATTACATCACCCCTCTTGACTACTTACTTGAATATTAGCCGTAGCCTTCCCATTTGCTGTAACTGCCCAATTAATGCAATACTTAGCAATAAGATAGATAACCCCATATACAAAATAGCGTATGATGTTGATATTCCTAAGAAGTCTACATATGGAAGATGATTAACTGGCCCTAAATACCATAAAAGTATATACATGACTTCAAACAATTTATGCGTTCGGCTCCACACTCCAAATACTAACGCTAGCGTTGGAATGAACACTATACCGCTAAGCCAAGAAAACAAGAATGAAATATCTTCAATTAATATAAATTGAATGATAAGACCACTGGAGATAATGAGACCCACGATAACACCTGAAATCCATGTTGCAAAAAACTTATACAATGGGGAACAACTCGAAATAATAATTTGATCCGTACCATAGTATTTTTCTCTCGTCATCATCTGTGACCAAATTGCAATTGGCCAAATTATAATAATAGGTAGCCATCCTTTTGATATATCTACCGGACATATCAATCCAAATGCTATAAGCCCAATCGCAATTACATACCACCAAATCGTAAACCCTTTTAACATAATCGATAGCTCCGCTTTAATTAAACGAAACATACTAATGCTCTTTGTTTTCGTTATAGAAGTGAATATAAAAGAGTTATGATTTTGTTCATTCACAGCGATTGTTTTCTTATTCCCTTCAACCTCTCTTACCTTTTCCTTTACTTTGGTAAATGTAAGAAATCTATTAAACACAAGGGACGTTAGCCAAATTAGTAACATCGCCATTCCAATCCAAACCAAACTTGTTACAAGTATTTCTGCATCCCAAGTCAATCCATCCCAGTGAAATGTTTTAATCTTTCCCTCTACCGGGTTATACCCGAATCCTCCACCATTTGTTCCTCTTAAAAATTCATATTCTCTCATTGCATCATGTATCATATCAGAACGAATGATTCCTAAACCAAATACATCTAAATAACGATTTGACATTTCAAACGACATAATCGCTAATAACACCCACAAGAAAAAGAACACAATATTGCCTACTACACCTTTTAGACCAGGAAACACATCAAAAAAAGTTGTGAATGCCGCTAGAAGCAATAATGAAGGAAATACAATATAAAAGAGTGGATATAAATAACCACCTAATTGAAACGAAAGGTCTTCCCCACGTATAAATTGCATTACCATAAAAGCAATGATAAATACCGTCTCAATGACCACTAAAACAATAAAATTAGAAATCGTTTTACTAAAAATATATTGAAATTTACTTATAGGTGAAGCGGCAATCAATTGCCCTACTCCTAACTGTTGATCGTCTGAAATTTGACTTCTTAACATATAAAAACCAAGCAACCAAATAAATAAAGTAGAAGTCATTGCTCCCATACCACCAAGCCAATTTGAATTATATATTCCTCTAACTCCACCAAGATAAAATATTTCATAGCCTGCTGAAGCTGCTGGCACACAAGCATATCCCAAAAAAATCGTTAATCCAATTACAATTAGAAATGGATAACTTCTCATTTGTCTAATTAAATTGTTTTTAATGAAATAAAATAGATTATATACATTGTTCAATTTTATGCCCTCCTTTCAAAGAAACATAATATAAGTAAGCATCCTCAAGAGAGGCTGCGATTATATGTGCTTTAGCACTAGGCGCATTGCTGGAAACGATGCGTGTATGAATTCCATCACTCCGGTGAATCGCGCTGCTTACTATATATTTCTTTTGAACATGATGTAACTCAGAAGCTGGTATAACCCACTCCCATACTTTTCCCTCTACATGCTTTAATAGTTGTTCAGGTCTCATATGAGCTAATACATTTCCTTTTGATAATAAAGCAATATCTGTCGCAATTGATTCAATATCCGTTACAATATGCGTCGATAAAATAACAATTCTATCCGTAGAAAGACTAGATAATAAATTTCTAAATCTAATTCTTTCTTCAGGATCCAATCCTACTGTCGGCTCATCTACAATCAATAATTTCGGGTCATTTAATAAAGCCTGTGCAATTCCAACTCTTTGCCTCATTCCACCAGAGTACCCACCTAATAATCGTTTCCGATCATTCGTTAAGTTCAGCGCTTCAAGCAGTTCATTGATCCGCTTTTTAGAAGAACTCATTGATAAACCTTTCATCGCTGCGATATACTCTAGAAATTCGACCGCGTTCATATTTGGATAGACGCCAAAGTCTTGCGGTAAATATCCGAGCTCTGAACGTAACAACTTCGGTTTCTTTTGAATATTTTCCCCATCCCATATCACGCTACCATCCGTCGGTTGTTCAATTGTTGCTAACATACACATAAGTGTAGACTTCCCCGCACCGTTCGGGCCTAAAAGTCCTAATACTCCTGGTTTTAAATGTAAACTACAATCATTCAATGCTATTTTCTCACCATATTTTTTTGTTACGTGGTCAATTATTAATTCCATCACGTTACCTCCTCACTTTATGAAACAAGTGTAAATTTTTATCACTTACGTTTTCTTATTTTCATTGTAGGTGGTGAAAGTAAAATCTAAGTAAAATCTAGGAAAAATTAGTTTAAAATATAAAACTAGTAAACATAATTTCTAAAGCTCAATTTATACATGCTCATAAAAAAAGATTCCGAAACAGATTATATGTAAATCCGTTTCAGAATCTTTTCTGGAACGAGGCAGCGAAATCGAATTTTGCTAGCCCCATCTTCTATCTTTTAAGTAAAAAACATGATTCCGTCTCTTTTATCTTTTCTCAAACACAATCAAACATGTACTATTCGGCAATGCTATTTGTTCACCATGTTCACCATACAATGTAACCTTTTGCGATAAATGTTCTATATAACCTTCTAGAAGGTACTGCTTGGCCTCAATTACTTTTACATTCTCTGAGCCTACAACACTCTCTACAAAATCAATATATTCTTGAAGTGTGAATACACCAAATTGTTCTTGCACCTCATGTGGATACGCTTCTTCTCCCCACGTATACGTATATAAAAATTCCATTGCATCATTAACTGGCATTCTTACTCGATCCACATCTAATATATTCATCTTAATTTGTCGCCCTTGAAAATCACGTTGATAATTTTTTAAGAAAGGCATAGCGGTTTCATCATGAAAATGTAATTCACACCATTCTTTACTTTCTGTCTTTACTCCATCACGAATAATCCAACGTCCTCCAGAAGTCAATACTCGAAATACACTTCTCACTAGACGTTCCATTGTCGCAACATTAAATTTCTTACCATCTGTTTCTCCGTAAGAAAAAATCTCATGATTTACTGAACCACAATGAACTGTAGAAATACTTTCCGGATGGAATGTATCTGCAAGATGTAAAGCATCGCCTAGTGTAACTTCCCAGTTGTAGCCTTTTTCGTATTTATCACTTGTTAACTTCTCAATTACATTTCGTGATAAATCTATTCCAATAACCGATTTATTCGGATAAATCTCTTTAAATTTATTCATCATTACGCCCCCACCGGGACCAATTTCTACTATTGTATCTCCTACTACATATGGAAGAACCACAACTTTATCATCTACACTTCCATTCATATGCGAAAGATATTCTTCCTCATTTTCCAATCGATCAAACACATCCCGGCGTAAGCCAAATATTTCACATAACATCATGACAGCTTGTTCATAATGAGCATTATTTTCTTTTTTACAGGCTAAACAAAATTCGATGAGTGTTTTTCCAACCTCACTTGTTCCAAAACCAATTGTTAATACGTTTTCAGTTTCCTTTAATTCAGGATACATTTCTGATTGAGGAATTCGACTCATATTTAGCAATTCTACTATTGATACACTTCGCAATACTTTTTCAATTGCTCGTTTCGTATAAATATTTAAGTATTTATCTCCCTCTCTCTCATAATACAATGCGTCCATAAGAGGCTGGAAACTGATATGATCTATATTCTTCTGAGTAATATGTTGGTAGGCTAATGCAAATACTTTCACGAATTCTTCAAAACTAAAATGAGTTAATGCTGCTTCTACATACCAAAGGTCATAATCAAATAAAACTGTAAACATTTCTTCTAACCTATCATTCATAATTGAATCATACTCTTGAACAAAATATGTATCGTTAGGTGAAGCATTCGTACGTAACCGCCGAATTCGCTGCTTTACACTATATTCAATCAGTTCTCCGCAAAGTATTTGTTCAATACGTTCATATACCTCTTCCTTCACTCTTATCCATAACTTATCAGATACCCCGGTAATAATACATTCATTTAAAACACGAAGCACTTCACGCAGTTCATCTTTTTGAATCACACCTCGCTGCCATAATCTTACCAGTTCATCATGAGAAGTCATGGATACTTCTCCTCGTAATACTTGCCCTATTAATCCATGCGTACGAATAAGTGTAAACGTTACATCATCATATGGAAAATAGCGTCTATAAATATAAGCTGAATCTTCGTTATGTGCTAAAAACGATACCCCTAAATCCTTCCACTTCTTGCGCTGCGTTACAGAACCACACTTCGATACTTCACTCCAGCATAATACAGTTTCTACACGAGCACGAATACCGTATGAAGCATTCATTTTTTCTAAATGCCTTAGCGTCCGTTCCACATACTCTAATATACTTCGGTAATTCCTTTCTACACTCACCACTCCATATTCTTCCAACAAAAATCCTAACCATATATTCGCTTCTTTCGTATACATGTTTCCATTTCGTACTTCTTCTATTGCATGTAAACTATGTAACATACTTTTCTCCCCCTTTTGGTTATCCAATAAACATTCTGTCAGAGACATATATAAATTAAATGCGTAACCTGTATCCTAATAGCCGAACTACTACATACATGTTATTTCAAATTCCAGTCTATCATACAATTAGTTGTTATTTTTTTGATAATGTACAGCATTCCAATTTACGAAACATAAAAAACATCCAAAAATATCATGTGTCTCTTTTTTCTGCTTTATATACCACAGAAAAAGATATCTCTTGATATTTCGGATGTTTTTTGAAGAGTTTCATACCTCAAAACTAATGAAAAGATAGAGCTAATTTAAATCATGTTTGGTAAACTTATGAATCAACAGTCCCCGTTCAAAAAATAATTCGATGCATTCTTTATTAAAACAAGTGAATGTTTTCCTTCTTACACGCTTCACGCATTTCATCAGGCCATACAGAAGTTTGAACCTCACCGATATGCGCTTTACGTAAGAAGTACATGCACATTCTTGATTGTCCAATGCCACCACCAATTGTAAGCGGGAGCACGTCTTCTAAAATTCCTTTATGGAAATCGTAATCACGTTTGAAATCTTCGCCTTTCTTCGTTAACTGTTCATCAAGTGATTTACTATCAACGCGAATTCCCATTGATGATAATTCAAATGAAGATTGCAGTACTGGATGCCAGAATAAAATATCTCCGTTTAATTTCCAATCGTCATAGTCAGATGCGCGTCCATCATGCTTTTCACCAGAGCGAAGTGCATCGCCAATTCCGATAATAAAGACTGCACCATGCTCTTTCGCAATCGCGTGCTCACGATCTTTCGGCGTTAACTCTGGATATTTATCTTCTAATTCTTGAGATGTGATAAATACGATATCTTCCGGTAAATACTTCCCGAGGAACGGATATTTTTCAAACAAATGATCTTCTAAATCTTTGAATATTCCATAAATTGTACGTACTGTTTCTTGTAAGTAATCCACTGTACGCCATTCTTTTCGAACAATTTTCTCCCAATCCCATTGGTCAACGTAAATGGAATGCGTTGCATCAAGTTCCTCATCACGGCGAATCGCGTTCATGTTTGTATATAAACCTTCACCAGCTTCGTAACCATATTCATGTAGTGCAAATCGTTTCCATTTCGCTAGTGAATGAACAATTTCTAATTCTTCTCCTGAGTGAAGCATATCAAATTCAATTGGACGTTCTACACCGTTTAGGTGATCGTTTAAACCTGATTTTTTCGTTACGAATAATGGTGCAGATACGCGGAATAGTCCAAGACGTTTTGCTAATTGATCCTCAAAAAATGTTTTAACTTCCTTAATTGCGATTTGTGTCTCTCTTACTGTCATTAATGATTGATACATGTTGGTTTCCTCCTAAAATGTTTGGATGTAGTGGAAAGAAGCCAACAAAAAAAGCCCTTCTTTCCCAAAAAACTGGGACGAAAGGCTTTGGTTCCGCGGTACCACCCAAATTAGCAACAGAGGTTGCTCACTTATTCAGTACGGAGATTAGAGAAATCTCGATACTGTTCTTCTTGTAACGGCGAAGTTTCCGGCTAAGTCTACTTTCCTCTAAAGGATTTCGGTTAGCGACTCCAGGAGGTTCTTCATAACAGGCTTCGTATCAGGCTCACACCACCCCTGACTCGCTTTGACTACATCCTACTACTACTCGTCCTTTCATAGTCGTTTTGTTGTCACATCTCTGAAACATTTTATTAATGATTATTCTATACAAAAAAACAAGAAAGTCAACAAAAAGTTTGAAAATATTTTTCAATTCTTTATTTTACGGCTTTATTGATTGTTGTAAATAAAACATCTTTATAAAGTAAAACTTTAATTAGCGGTGGGGGCTTCATCCCCCACCTATCTCCTTTGCTTTTGCTGAATTTTGAGGTGTGAATCTTACCGTTCACGAATAGCGGGATAAAATTTATCGCTTCTTTTGTGGCTTCAATCCAAAAAATAATTTACTCAACGTAACCATCATGTATATGACAAGTAGTGTAATTGTCCGAAAAACAGAATCCATTGTATTTCTCATAAATTTCATTTTCTTTATAATTTTTATCATATGTAATAACATTCTACAATTCGAATAAATCTATACAAATTTCGATAATGATTTCATAATGCATCAAATTACTTCCCATTTTATGATATACTAGAGCATTCAGTTGTTTGTTCTGATCAGCAACTGTTAGGAACAAACATAGTCATGGATCGAGATTATATTTCAAAGACATTGACTACTATCAAAGTAGATTTTCTATAATAATAACGGAGTGATTATATGAGTAAAACGAAAGCTAAAGCTAAGAAGGGGACAGGTCAAGGAACAGGAAGTAAAGGCTGGAACCGCTGGCAATCTAGCGCTAAGAAAAAGAAAAATGCGAAACCTTATAAAAGTAAAGGTACAAAAAATAGTTAACAAAAATATATGATCCACTTACTTTGCTCGAAAAAGAATGTAATTATTACGTTCATAATGAAAAAAGCTATTCTTTGGCATTTACGAAAGAATAGCTTTTATTTCCTTAAAACCCTCTAATATTTACGATGTTAAATCATAAGAATCTCTCTAATTTCTTCCTCCGTAATCGAAGATAGCTTCTCCTGACCTGGCTCAATCACTTCTGCAATTAAATTCTTCTTGCTCTCTTGCAACTCATTCATTTTTTCTTCAATCGTGCCATGCGCTACTAATTTGATCACTTGTACAGTATTCTTTTGTCCCATTCGATAAGCACGGTCTGCCGCTTGCTGTTCGACTGCAGGATTCCACCATAAATCGTACAATATAACGGTATCCGCTCCTGTTAAATTGAGACCAGTACCACCAGCCCTTAAAGAAATAAGGAACAAATCCCCCTCTCCTTCGTTAAACCGATTGCATAACTCTACACGTTCAAACGCCGGAGTATTCCCATCTAAATAAAAATACGGGACAGCTTGACGGTTTAACTCCCGTCCAATGATGGAAAGCATCTTCGTGAATTGTGAAAATATAAGAATTCTCTTCCCTGTACTTCTGCACTCCTCCACAATTTCTAGAAGCTGTTCAAATTTAGCTGAACTCCCCCTATAGTCATCGACAAACAAACCTGGGTGGCAACAAATCTGCCGAAGTCTCGTCAAACCAGCCAAAATTCTAATTTTGTTTTTACGCAATGTATCTTTGTTTAAATGCTTTAATGTTTCTTCTCTCAACTTTGCTAAATAAGCTGCATAAAGCTTTTTTTGATCTGGTAGTAGTTCAGATGATTGTAAGTGCTCTATTTTCTCTGGTAATTCTTTCAAGACTTCTTCTTTTAAACGACGTAACACGAACGGCTTCACCCGTTTTGCAATGTTTTCACGCCTCAAGTCTCCAAACTCTTTTCTTCCTGGAAGCAATTCCGGGAATACTACATAGAAAATAGACCAAAGTTCCTCTAATGAATTCTCTACAGGAGTTCCAGTCAGTGCAAAACGATACTCTGCTTGAATCGCTTTCACTGCTTTTGCAGTTTGCGTCGTATGATTTTTAAATGCTTGTGCTTCATCAAGAAATAACGTATGGAATGGCTGTGCATATAACTTTACATCTCTTCGTAACAAAGGATACGACGTAATAATAACGTCAAACTTTGTAGCATCTTTTAAAATATTTCGGCGTTCTGTTTGATTTCCATCCACAATAATAGCTCGAATATCTGGAGCAAATTTCTTTAATTCACTTAGCCAGTTATAAACTAAAGAAGACGGCGATACGACTAATACAGGTAGCTTCTTCTCTCGAATTTCAGGCAAAATAGAAGCGATAAAAGTAATGCTTTGCAGCGTTTTACCAAGTCCCATATCATCTGCTAATATGCCACCAAAACGATAATATGCGAGTGTCTTCATCCATTCAAATCCATATTTTTGATATTCCCTAAGGACTGTAGCTAAGCTATCTGGTACAGTAAACTTTAGATTTTTAGGGCTTTGAATGTTTTCTACCAACTCTTGAACAGATTGATCTACACTCAAAACATTTCCTTCTTGAAGTGAACTCATCCATTTTACACTGCGCACGAGCGGTACATTCACTTCTTCTCCTTTTAGAATTTCTTTGCGAATACCCGATTCCTTTATAAACTGGTTAATCTCATTAAACTCCTCGCTCTCTAGGGATAGCAAGGAACCGTTCGCTAATCGATAATATTTACGTTTCTCCTCAAGTGCTGCTAATACACCTTTAATCTCAGCTTCCGGAATTCCTTTTATATCAAAACTGAATGATAACCAATCCATTCGCTCTTTCCGCCTTACCCTTATGAGAGGTGCACTGTTTCCTCTATGAATGCGCAACTTAATAGCTGTAGTCGCATAAATCTCCAGTAAACCTTTCAATTTCGGAACAACGTGATATAAAAAATTATATTCCGCTTCCTCATTATGCATAAAATAACCGCCTTCTGTTTTCGCGAAGGCACTCTCATTCATAATTTCTAAAATTTCTTGTTCTTTTTTCTCCTCCCGATTGAAAACTGAAGGTTGTCCATCCTCTTCTAACGGATTGATAACAACATTTCCATATTGGAATTCTAGTCCTGCCAGTAACCGATCCTTGACTCGATCTAAAAACAATTTGGCTTTGAGAGGTGTTTTTTCAATACGTTCCGATACAACCTCATCAATCCGAACGTTACCAAGCTTCATTAAACCTGGTACTACTTTCGCTACGAAATGTTCCATTTTCTCAATTGAAATATGAAATTGATTACTTCTAGAACGATTCATGATTCTCTTTAATTCAATAAGCCGATTACAATCCTCCACGTTTAAACGATATAGCTTCCCTCCAAAAAGAGCATAACTATATGTATCCATTACTTGAACTTGTTGTAACCCACTAATCTCAAGTATATATCCCCCATTTACACCTTTATTGAACTCAAAATTTATAGGTAATAATCCTTTTGAGACATGTACACCATGAAATGATTTTCCATCATGCTCAACCGTTACAAATGAAGTAGCGGAAAGCAGTGAAAGCATATAATCCCAGGACGCAGGTGGAATTAAAATCATACTTTCATCTTGTTCAGCGTTTATTTGCAACGATTCTACATACATTTTTTCATTTCGGTAAATTTGAATCAGTTGTTGAATAACAGCATCCGTTTCTGGCTGAAAACTATAAGCATCTGACGTGTAAGTAAAATTATTTGAACATATGAAAGGCTCTCTTTGTTCCACTCTATTAAGAAACTCTCTAAGCTTATATACAGTGTATAACTTCTCTAACTTTACCTGAATACCAAACAGCGCCCCCCCGTTTTTAGAAGATACTGGAATACAAAAGAATTCCACATCAAGTATTTTTCGTGTATCAAATCGGTGTTGCTTACTTTTAGGTCGCAGTGGCTTTTCATCAAATAAATCCAACATACCACTCGCTAGTTGAGCATCTTTAGAGTTCATGGGATCTTTTTTTGAATTAACTTCTAACGATTGTCCACTTCGTTGAAAATTATTTATATATAGTAATACAGCTGCAATATGTTGACAATATGTATGAAAAGAAGCAAGTGAAGGACAACTGCATTCCCCAACAATATCACCATTATGAGCGGTTTCTATCTTGACATAGAAATCTCCGTTCCCCTTCACTGTTGCCTCGCAAATATTTCTCTGAGTATCGTAATTAGTAATATCAACCTTGTCTGTCTTATAATAGGCCTCACCCTTTTTATATGAGGTTTCTCCACATAATCGTTTAATTATTGTTTTATTTAATGTAAAGCTCATTATTTTGACCCTTCCCTAAAAATAAAAAATTTATCTTTCTTAACGTTATATAAAAAAAACATTAGAATACAAACATTTCTAATGTTTTTTATCTACTCTTATACAACATTTTACATGTATACACAGTAATATCAAACAGCAATTACTTAAAACAGTCCGTTTAAACTTCAATTATTATAGGAAGAATCATTGGTTTTCTTTTTGTATGTGAGTATACAAACTGTCCAAGTACTTCTTTTATTTCTTTCTTAAGAACATTCCATTGACTAACATTTTCTTTTTGTAAATTGTTAATGGTTGTTACAATCAATTGGTTAATCCTCTGCAAAAAGTCTTCCGAATCACGAACATATACAAATCCACGAGAAATCATATCCGGACCAGAAATAATTTTCCCTTCTGTTTTACTAAGTGTGATAACTATAACAAGCATACCATCTTCAGAAAGCTGTTTACGATCGCGTAAGATTGCGTTTCCAACATCTCCAATACCCAATCCATCTACGTATATATTTCCTGCAGGTATTCGTCTGGATTTCCAAGCGACTTGATTCTTTATATCAACAACATCACCATTACTAATAACATAAATATTCTCTTTCTTAACACCAACGGACTCTGCTAATAGACTATGATGATGTAACATTCTAAATTCACCATGAATAGGAATGAAATATTTAGGTTTCATTAAAGTAAGCATTAATTTTAATTCTTCTTGATAGGCATGTCCAGAAACATGCATTCCCGTTGAACTGCCCGATCCATAAATAACATTGGCTCCCAATAAAAATAAATTATCTATAATACGTGAAACATTACGTTCATTTCCTGGGATAGGAGTTGCGGCTAAAATGACAGTATCTTCAGATAGGATATCTACCTGTCGATAGTTTCCACTGGCTAAACGGGATAAAGCAGCCATAGGTTCACCTTGACTTCCAGTACAAAGAATAGCTACCCTTTCTGGGTCCATTTGATTGATCTCATTTGCTTCTATTAACATTCCCTCAGGAATATTCAAATAACCTTGTTCTAAAGCAACAGACACTACATTAACCATACTCCTCCCAAGCAAAGCAAGCTTTCTATTCGTTTTTATAGCCGCATCTACCACTTGCTGTACGCGATTAACATTAGAAGCAAATGTAGAAACAATGACTTTTCTACGAGCTTTGATGAACGCTTCTTCAATGCGCTCACCTACAGATCGTTCTGATGGAGTAAATCCAGGGCGTTCTGCATTCGTACTTTCCGAGAGCAGAGCTAAAACGCCACCACTTCCGATTTTAGCCATTTTATGAATATCTGGGTATTGATTATTTACAGGAGTCAAATCAAATTTGAAGTCGCCTGTATGTACTACAGTACCTTCTGGTGTATAAAAAGCAATACCAAGGCAGTCAGGAATACTGTGATTCGTTTTAAAAAACGTCAAGCTTATTGAACCAAATTCAATAACCGATTCAGAATCAATAACAAATAATTGCGTTAAATTTTGAAGCCCATGTTCTTTTAATTTAATTCCAATTAAACCGATTGTTAATTTTGTTGCATAAATTGGTACATTCAATTGTTTTAATAGATACGGGATACCGCCAATATGATCTTCGTGTCCATGTGTAACAACTAAACCGCGAATTTTATCCTTATTTTCTTGCAAGTATGTAGTATCCGGGATAATCAGATCAATTCCTAATAAACTTTCATCTGGAAACTTAGAACCGCAATCAATTACCACAATATCATTTGAATATTGTATGGCATACATATTTTTCCCTATTTCATTTACTCCACCTAAAGCAAAAATGGATAGTGCATTTTCTACTGTGCTCAAAGTTAATCCCCCTTTGGGAAAACATTCAAATATATTCGAAGAAATATGGAATTCTTTTTTATGATTAACCCATCTAACTAAAGATTATTCTGATTTATAGCCGAATAAATATTTTTTCATATTTACATGAAAAGAATGGTTTTACATGAAGATGAAGATTTACGTCCGTCATCTAACATACATCATCGTGATAAATATGCTATGGAGTTTTCAGATGAATATGTGGATCACTCTAAGATACAAAAAGTGCATTCACCTGGAAAAGTGGAAGATACGAATGATAAAATAAATAATAGAAAAGGTGGCTTTTGCCATTCCAAAAAAGACATACTCTAATTATATTTTTAAAAGGATAGCTAAGGCATAATTATTTTCTTCCTTGGCTATCCTTCTCTTATATGAGATCCCCACCCCCTTTAATTGCTTCATATCCAAACCCAACTAAAACAATTCCCGCAAAAATAGAAATCCATTTCATCATACGGTTATTTACAAATCTTCTTCCAAAATGAATAGAAGTCGCCATAAATAAGTCCCAAATCATAATCCCAACAAATATTGTAATGCTGTACAATAACGCTTGTTCTTTGCCTACTGCACTAATCGCACTTGTTAAGACAGCTCCGTAAATGCCAATCCAAAATATAATATTAAGTGGATTAGAAATTGCAATTAAAAATCCTGAAGCAAATGATTTCATTGGGTGTTCTCTTTCTCCATTCCCTTTACTCTCCACCTGCTTAGAAGCATCTTGTATACTTTCATATCCAAGATATATTAGCGTAAAAAAGCCAAATATCCAAATAATTAACTTCGCACCAGGTGTTGTTAAATAGACAGAAACACCAAAATAAATTTATATTCAATTACACCCTTTTATTACTATTAAATGGATAATATTCAAAATTTTAATCATAGAAAAAAGGACGCTCATTTGTAAGCATCCTCTTTTCTATTCTACCTCCATCAACCTTTTCGCCTCAAAATACAACACTTGAATAAACTTCTTCGTATTAATTCTCGTATGCCCGGAAGTTGCTAGTTCTTCCTTCGTCATTTCTGTCATACGTTTACGAACAATGGTAAAATCAAAAAATTTCGGAGCGTAGCTTTCAAATTTAGGGTTTGAAAAATCAGTTAAACCCAGAGAGGCCAAATGATTTAATGACTGATAAATCGCTCGGCGCACCCTTTGTTCTGAAGCTTTTCTTTCTTTATCAATTTCCGTTTCTGAGGCTGCACCACCTAATTTTTTGACCGTAATATAGTGAAAAATATCTTTCAATGCTGGAAAACCAAATTCAAATGTTTTTTCTTTTTCTTGTCCCAATAAATATTCCAACATACTAAGTAAATCTTTACTTCCATTCTCTCCAGCAATACCAAGTTCTGATAATAAATAGCGACCTGAGTCCATTATCTTCTTCTCTTCTAGCAACGGTTCATTTCGCACCTGCGGTTGTTCCCATTGAAAGACGTTATTCAGTGATTTTTGAATATCTTGTATAGATCGCTCCAGACGAATACGATCCATCACTTTTCGCACAACAGATACAACCTCAATTTTATTTAATGGTTTCGTAATATAATATTCAACACCTAGAGAATACGCTTCTCCAATTAATTGTTTCGACTCAACTTGAGAAATCATAATTATTTTCCCTGTAAACGACGGTGCAATATGACGTACTGTTTCAATGCCATCGCGAATTGGCATTAATAAATCAATAAATAAAATATCTACCTTTTTAAAATTCAACTGATCTACTTCAACAAAAGCACCATCTTCCGCTTCTCCCACTACTTCTCCAAGATCACCATCTTCAATAATTTGTGATAGCATAGAGCGGAATACTTCATCATCATCTACGATATAATAAAACACTCTATTCCCCCTCTCGCGTTAAACTAGACTCTGGTAAACGGACAATAAACTTGCATCCTCTGCCGCTCTCCCTGCATTGCAGATTCACTTCTCCCCCAAGTTCTGTAACCATCTCTTTTATATAAGAAAGACCAATTCCTGTAGATGGTGTACCTGTTTGATCATACTTCGACGTAAAACCTGGTTTAAATACGAGTTTTTTATATTTTGGTGAAATACCGGGACCATCATCTATTACTTCAAACATTATATTTCTTTCTTGTTTATATGTCTTTATTATAATTGTACCAGTGTTCTCAATTGCTTCAACAGCATTTGCAACTAAATTATTTAATATCGACAATACAGTATAAACATGATATTCCTCATGCTCACCTTCTATGTTTTTAGAAAATGTTATCTCTTTCCCTAATAGCTGGGCGTACTTCTCATTTATCCTGACAATCATTTCTGTCAATTCATGACCTTCTATGTATTCAGAAAGATTTTTATCTAATAAAAGCTTTGATAACCCCGCAAAAATTCTTTGATTGTCTTTTTTTATTTCGTGTACTTCCCCAGCAATTTTTAATACTTTTTTACTATGTATTTCTATGCCACCCGCATCATTACTAGCTTGTAAATTTCGATATAATTGATATGCTTCTTGTGTAATTAATTCTGCATTTTGAAGTGTCTTTTTTAAATGAACAGATTCCACATATAAGTTAGAAAGATGCATTAACATTTTTTCATTTTCTTTCCGGACTTGTGCTTCCTTTAATTTCGTTTCATATAGACTCATCATATTTAAGAAACCAAGGGCAAAGAAGCTTCGAAAAACAGCGATAATAATCAATTTATTTATTTCAGAAATCGTAATTGTTGTACCAAGCACTAAAACATGATAAAAAGTAAGTTCTGACATACTTGCTATAATCTCAATTGTAATCCCAAGGCACCCTATTATAAATGGTTTCTGATGAAATTTATTCACTCTACATAATGAAAAAAGACTTCCATACACAAAATAATAAAAGAACACTGGATAACGCAAATAAAAAGAATCAGTTATATGAAAAGACCCTTGTAGCATCCAATCAAGACAAATCCGAACTCCTACCACCGATAACCCGACGAATACACCGGCTACTGCCGCTGGTATTTTACGTAAAAATAACAATAAAAAGAAAAAGATTGGCGTCCCAAAACTTACACGAAAGGTATCATTAAACGGATGAAAATTTAATTCTCCGGCAATTGGAACAATTAATATCAAAATAATTAAAAGGGACATATCTTTCTTCCACAATTGATTCCAATTCAAAGATGCCACTTCCTATTTATGAAATATATTTTTCAAAAATTGAACAAGGAAAGCCCGCTTATAATATAAACGGGCTTTATTTCTATATTGTTACCTGTTTAGCTGCTTTTACTTGGCGATATTCAGGTTGCCACATTGCCTCTTTAACAGCTTTTCTGATATCGTTATCACTGAATTCCTCACGAGTAACCCCTTCAGCAACCGCTGCTTTAGCTACTTCAATTGCTACTATCTCTGAGATGTTACGTAGTTCTTCTACCTCCGGAAGAATAGGTGCTCCTGGTTGACTTGTATCTACCATGCTTGCCACTGCTTCTGCTGCTGCTGCAAACATACCATCTGTCATTACACTCGCACGAACAACAATTGTTCCAAGACCAAGCCCTGGGAAGATAAGCGCATTATTTGATTGTCCGATTACATACGTAACACCATCATATGTAACTGGCTCAAATGGGCTTCCAGTTGCCACAAGTGCCCGTCCTTCTGTCCAATGTATTAAATCTACCGGTTTTGCTTCTGCAAGCGGTGTTGGATTCGACATTGGTAAAATAATTGGTCGTTCTACATGAGAAGCCATTTCTTTTACAATTTCTTCTGTAAATGCACCAGCTACTGTTGATGTACCAATTAAAATTGTTGGTTGTACATGTTTCACAACTTCTGCAAGCCCAACCGTTTCACTTTGCTTCCATTCGTTCACTTCAGATTCCATACGTGTATATGGGAGTTGGAAATCAAGAAGACCTTCCATATTATCTGTAAGTAAACCATTACGGTCAATACACCAGAAGCGCTCGTTTGCTTCTTTCTCTGATAGCCCAGCACGAACCATCGCATCTCGCACTTGATCAGCGATTCCAATTCCAGCTGTACCAGCTCCAAAGACAACAACTCGGTGTTCACAAAGTGGGACACCTGAAGTTTTCACTGCTGATAATACAGCTGCAAGTGAAACTGCACCAGTTCCTTGAATATCATCATTAAATGTACATACATGATCACGATATTTGTCTAAAATTTTACGTGCATTGCGTGAGCTAAAGTCTTCCCAGTGCAACAATGCTTTTGGAAACTTGTTACATACAGCTTTTACAAATGTATCGATAAATGTATCATAGGCCTCGCCAGTTATACGAGGATGACGGTTTCCAATATAAAACGGATTACTTAAAAGATCCTCACGGTTCGTACCAACATCTAAAATAACAGGTAATACACGACTAGGATCGATTCCAACTGCTGCTGTATAAACTGCTAACTTCCCAATAGCAATATTAATACCACCAACACCCCAGTCACCAATTCCTAATATTCCTTCACCATCTGTTACAACAACTAAATCAATATTTTCAGCTGTTGCACCAATGTTAGAAAACGCTTCTTCTATGCCAGAAGGATCATTTATGGATAAATACACTCCACGTGGTTTACGATACTCATGACTATATCTTTGAATGGCTACACCAACAGTTGGCGTGTACACAATTGGAAGCATCTCACGTAAATGATCTGTAAGTAAACGATAAAATAACACTTCATTACGATCATGGAGTGCTGTTAAATATACGTTTTTTAATAAATCGTCTGGCTGTGAACAAAACTGTTCATACGCACGGCGTGCTTGTTCATCCAATGTTAATACCGCAGGTGGTAATAACCCTTTTAGCCCTAGTTCTTCTCTTTCTTCTTCTGTAAAAGCAACCCCTTTATTTAAAAGTGGTGTAGCTAATACTTCTACTCCTCTTAATGTCGTTTCTAATACACCATTAGAGGTAACTGTAAATTTACTCATACCATCCCTACCTTTATTTATATATGCCATTTCTATATTGTAAACAAAAAAGAGGGGAATGTCCCCTCCTCTTTTAATTTTTCTTTAAAAGAGTTGCTCCCGCAATCCCCGGATGTGTCATTTCATATGGATCTAAAATTAAATCTAACTCTTCTTGTGACAGCACACCATTTTTTAAGCAAAGCTCCCTAACAGATTGCCCTGTCGCAATTGCTTCTTTAGCAACGCGAGCCGCTGCTTCATAACCAATATGTGGATTCACTGCCGTAATAATTCCTACACTTTTCTCAACATATTCTTTCAAGTGTCCTTCATTTGCTTCAATTCCTTTTAGACAATTATCTGTAAAGGCACGGAAACCGTTATTCATAATACTAATCGATTGAAGTAAGTTGAAAACAAGTACTGGCTCCATAACGTTTAGCTCTAATTGACCCGCCTCTGACGCAAGACAAATCGTATGATCATTACCGATTACTTGGAACGCGATTTGATTAATCACTTCTGGCATAACAGGGTTTACTTTCCCTGGCATAATAGATGAACCTGGTTGACGAGCTGGAAGCATAATTTCTGCAAGTCCAACACGTGGACCAGATGCCATTAAGCGTAAATCATTCGCGATTTTGGACATGTTCATCATACATACTTTCAGTGCAGCTGATACTTCCGTATATGCATCTGTATTTTGCGTTGCATCTACTAAATCTTCCGCTCCAACAAGAGGTAGTTCACTAATTGAAGCTAAATGTTTTACCACCGCTTCAATATACTCAGGATCCGCATTTAATCCTGTACCAACTGCTGTTGCTCCCATATTTACTTCATATAAATGTTGACGGGATTGCTGAATTCGTTTCATATCACGTCCAATTACACGAGCATATGCTTTAAATTCTTGTCCAAGACGAATTGGTACAGCATCTTGTAAATGTGTGCGCCCCATTTTAATCACATGGTCAAATTGCTCTGCTTTTAATTCGAATACATCATGCATATAGCCCATTGTTTGTAGTAACACTTCTAGTGCATTTAATGTCGCAATATGAATTGCTGTTGGGAATGCATCATTTGTTGATTGTGCCATATTCACGTGGCTATTTGGACTAATATAATGATAGTCTCCCTTTTCCATTTCTAATAATTCAAGGGCACGATTGGCAATGACTTCATTCGCATTCATATTCATAGAAGTTCCTGCTCCGCCTTGAATCGGATCCACGATAAAATGATCATGCCATTTCCCTTCAAGAATCTCTTGTGCTGCTTCGGCAATTGCGCCACCTTTTTTCAGTTCCAATCTTCCTACATCAGTGTTCGCCAGTGCGGCTGCTTTTTTTACAATTGCCAAAGCTTTAATTAAACCTTCATGGATTTTATACCCTGTAATTGGAAAGTTTTCTACAGCACGCATCGTTTGAACTCCATAATAAGCATGCGTTGGCACTTCTTTTTCACCTAAAAAATCTTTTTCAATTCGTACATTTTTTGTAGTTCCAGTTAATGTTGCCATTATTACTCACTCCTCATCTATTTCTTATGCTGCTTCTGTTTGTTTGACTGTTTCTACATATTGTTTCGCTTTCTCATGATCAAATTCGCCTTCCCACTTCGACATCACGATGGCCGCTAATGCATTCCCTAATACATTGACAGATGAGCGAATCATATCTAAAATGCGGTCGATACCAGCAATTAACGCGATACCTTCTAACGGTAATCCCATTGAACCTAATGTTGCTAATACAACAACAAATGAAGCACCTGGAACTCCTGCCATTCCTTTTGACGTCAGCATGAGAACAAATAACAATGTAATCTGCTGCGTTAATGGCATGTGCACTCCATACATTTGAGCGACGAACAATGCTGCTAATGCTTGGTAAATAGCCGAACCAGTTAAATTAAATGTATACCCTGTTGGAATAACGAAAGAAGCAACTGCCTTCGGACAACCGAACTCTTCCATTTTTCTCATTATATTAGGTAAAACAGCTTCTGAACTTGCTGTTGTAAACGAAAGAATAAGTTCTTCTTTTAAAACTTTCATTAATGTAAAAATGTTTATCCCTACCATTCGTGCATTAATACCTAATACAACAATAACAAATAGTATAACAGTTACATACACAGCTAGCACTAATTTTCCTAAAGGAAGTAGTGTTGCCACACCAAATTTTGCAACCGTAACAGCAATCAGTGCAAATACACCAAATGGCGCAAACTTCATAACCTGATTTGTAACCCAAAACATCGCTTCGAGCACACCTTCAAAGAAATTAAACACCGGTTTTCCTTTTTCCCCAATTGCTGCAACTCCTAAACCAAATAACACAGAGAAGAAAATAATCGGTAATAAGTCTCCTTGTGCAATTGATTCAAATACGTTCTTTGGTACGATGTGAACAATCGTTTCTGCAAAACCTTTTTTCTCTGTTGCATCAGCCGTCTGTTTATATGATGAAATATCACTTTGCTGTAAGTTATTCATATCAACACCCGTTCCTGGATGGAACACGTTTGCTGCGATTAATCCCATTAAGATCGCGATTGTTGTGATAATTTCAAAATAGAGAATTGTCTTACCGCCTAATTTTCCGAGCTTTTTCATATCCCCTACACCAGCTACTGCAACAATCAGCGCTGAAATAACGATCGGTACTACAATCATTTTAATTAAATGGATAAATATATCCCCAATTGGTGTGATATAAGAAATTGCTGTTTTATTGCCATAAAAGATTGCCCCTACTACAATCCCTAAGACAAGTGCAACAAAAATCTGTGTTGCTAATCCGAATTTTTTCATATATTTTCATCCCTTCATGCGAACGCTTTCAATTTGTATTTACAAAAGCTTACTCACATAATATAGGCGAACCTACAAAATCAGACAAAAAACTACAGATTCGTCACAAAAAATTCGAATTTTTTTCTTTAAATATTCATTGACACCCTTTGAAGATAAAAAAATGAAAATAACATTGATAAAACATCAAATTATTTTATATAATCTAAAAAGTAAGTTTATTTGAACGTAAATGAGATGAAAAGGAGTTGATATTATGAAGAATCATACAAAAGATCTCATTATAGCTCTTCCTTTTTCTATTTCATTTTCTCGTAAAGGAGCAAAGGCATTCGCCTCTGCTCCTTTTTTATTGCCATATGTATAGGAGGGAAAATCCATGAAACCATACAAACGTGTTCTAATTAAATTAAGTGGTGGTGCTTTAGCTGATCAAGATGGAAATAGTTTCGGTTCCAAACGTTTAGAACATATCGCAACGGAGATTTTATCAATCGTCGATTTAGGTATTGAAGTTTCTCTTGTCGTTGGTGGAGGAAACATTTTCAGAGGAAACTTAGCTGAAGAATGGGGGATTGATCGCGTTGAAGCAGACAATATAGGGACATTAGGTACAATTATTAATAGTCTCATGCTGCGCGGTGTATTAACAAGTAAGACAGATAAAGAAGTACGCGTTATGACATCTATCCCCTTTACAGCCGTGGCAGAACCCTACATCCGTTTACGGGCTGTTCATCATTTAGATAAAGGATATATCGTTATCTTTGGCGGCGGGAATGGGCAACCGTTCGTTACGACAGATTACCCGAGTGTCCAGCGAGCAATCGAAATGAATAGCGATGCCATTTTAGTTGCAAAACAAGGTGTAGACGGTGTTTTTACAAGTGACCCAAAACGAAATAAATCAGCAAAAATGTATCGTCATTTAAATTATAATGATGTCGTTCGAAACAATATAAAAGTGATGGATCAATCAGCCTTATTACTTGCTCGCGACTACCATTTACCAGCTCATATCTTTAATTTTGATGAACCTGGAGTTATGAAAAAAATATGCTTAGGTGAGCATATTGGCACATTAATTAATCATGAGTTAACGGAACTCGTAGAAGAAAAGTGACTTTTTCTAGAGTAAAAAAACTGCAACTTTGACTTTAAAAATAGGTGCGGTATTTTCCGCACCTTACTCTTTCTAAAAAAGTAGTATCATAACAATATAAAAAAACTGTGCCCCAATTATACACAATTCATGAAACGCCCTTCCAATAACTGTTATCAGTATCACTGTTACAATCACAAACTCTTAAATAAAGCCTTCGGTGCTTCAATATCATTATTAATTAAAACTACCTCTGCACATTCCTTCGGTCCATGCTCTTCTATATACATATGACAAGCAGCGTGATACCTTTGTAAAAACATTCTCTCTGCCTTTTCTTTATTCCAAAAGTTTTTTGCTTCTCGACTCGAACCACGTTCTCTCGCAATTTCAAAATCCGTTTCTACGAATATTTTATAATCAAATAAATGTTGCAACTCTTTTTTTAATAAAAAAGTACCATCAATTATAAATACCATGTCTTTTGAAGCAAGTATGGGATCTGGTTCAATGTACATATCCGTTTCTAAATCATGTGATCTCATATCATATCGCATATCACCACCAGGCCCTAACGGAATCAATAACCGCTCAGCAAATGCCTTATAATCATGAGCATCTTCATAATATCCTTTAGCCGATTCCTTACCTTGTGAATATCTAACTATTCTTGAATTATGAAAATTATCTATACTTGTTCGAACGGCTTTTCCTCCCTGCAAATGAATTTCTTTCTGTAACTCATTTGCAAATGTTGTTTTCCCAGAAGCTGTTATACCACTAACACCGACTCTTAAGGGATGATCTAATTTAACCATGAACATACGCTCTACAATCTCACGAATAATAGTTTGACGACTCAATTCCATCCTCCTCAATCATCTTTGTTTATCCTTCAAAAGATATTTTGATGAAAAAATACGTTTCGAGTATGAAATTTCATACAATTTATTCTCGCTTTTTAATTGTTATATGGTTTGAACAATTAAAATAACACTCTGAATGGTATTACTTTCAACACATTCACAATAGATGTTTTAAAAAACAATAACCAGAATATTAGGATATTTATGTTAAAATAAGTATATTGAGATGATGAAGATACGTATTCAAGAAAAAGTAATTCATTTTATATTCTAAATCATTTCACAAAAATTGCAGGAGGAGAAATTAATGAATTTACATATTACGAAAGAATTAAATGGAACTGATAAAAACAACGTTAACAATCGGCTTTATGAATATAATTTAAAGTATTTCCCAGTGGATTTAAGAGGTAGATACCAAGAGATTAATTTATTTCTTAAGGATGAAAACAGCAAGGTTCGCGGAGGAATATTAGGTGAAATTTGCTGGAATTGGTTAGAGATTCATACTTTTATAATTGATGAAAACATACGCAAACTAGGTTATGGGACTAAACTTTTATTAGAAATCGAACAAATAGCTTTAGAAAAGAATTGTGATTTCATAAAAGTGGATACTTTAAGCTTTCAAGCATTAGACTTTTATAAAAAGCACGGTTATCAAGAATTTGGTGTCCTTGATAATGTCGGCAGAGACTATAAACATTACTATTTAAAAAAAGACTTATAGATCATTTAATTTTTGAAAACTTGGATTGAAAACACTACAATGAAAATTAAAATGCTCAGAGAATAAACTCTAAGCATTTTAATTTTCATTTATATGATTCCTATAAATAATAATTAACCAACCATGCTATTTTTTCTTTACACTTCTCTAAAAATGATAAATTTGCAAAGAATGATGAAGTTATCTCCTTTGAATCTTGAAAATCTTGTGTTAACGCTTGATTTATTTGTTGAATCATCGGGCCACCATATACATAAAAATCCATCTCATCATTAATATGAAAACTACGCGAAGTGAAATTTGTTGTACCAATCACAGTTATTTCGTTGTCGAGTATCATTGCTTTCCCATGAAACATCCCCTTTTTATATCCATATACAGTGATTCCATTTTCAATTGACTGACGAATATATGGGTAGGCTGCTTCTTTAATAAGCGGAACGTCCGGTTTGTAAGACCAAAGTATTTTTACCGATACTCCCCGCTTTCGTGCCTGAATTAAAGCATTCATAAGTTCTTTATCTGTCGGTATAAAATAGGGCGTGGCAATCACGATAGAACGCTTTGCTTCTTTTATTAATTCCATATACTTCGTAACAACTTTATGTCCATTATAACTAGACATAGTGTGTAACGTCTTTCCTTTAATAGTAGATTGAGCTGTTCTTGCAATTTCTTCTGAAGTATCCCGTTTCCAATCTAACGCAAACTGCTCCTCTAAATCTGTTACCCCTTCTCCCTGCAATCGCACATGATAATCTCGCCAATATCCAAAGCGCTTATCTTTCCCTAAGTATTCATTACCTATATTAAAACCACCACTATACCCTATTTTCCCATCTATCGTTGTAATACGGCGATGATTACGATGATGGAGCGAATAAAAAAAGAATGGGAACTCCGGTTTCCTGCTGTATGTAAAATGGACACCACTTGCCTGCAATTCATTTTTATATTTTCTTTCAAAAGATAAATCATTAATCCAATCAACCGATAAGTATACTTGTACCCCTTCTTCTGCTTTTTCCTTTAACAAATTTAAGAAAGTATGGCTACTTTTATCATTCGAAATGATATAGAAATACGTGAAGATAGAATCTTTCGCTTCTTTTATATCGGAAAAAAGCTGATGATATAGCGTTTTTCCCTCTACATATAATTGAAAATCACTATAACGAGGAGCATACTCTTTCCGTTGGTTTTTATCAGCTTCCACTTTCCTTCCTAGCGTTACATCAATATGCATCCAAACAACTAGAAAAATCACTGCACTAATGATAATAGAAATAATACGTAATATCTTTTTTGCCATGTCAGTCCCCTTTAGCTTAGACTCACTTTCATTATATAGTGTTCAACAAAATCTAATTTTAATGCTCAATAAAAAGGAGGACGCTATGAAAAACAATACAAGAAAAAAACCTATCGTTTTTGTCCCAGGACTATTTGGCTCTATGAGCAATATAATTATTCCCAGCACAGGTGATTGGAATTTCGGAATCTCTGCGTTTGTATATGAGCCTTTCATCATGATGTTAGAAAACATGAGATACGAAAGAAATAAAAATCTTTTTATCTCTTTTTATGATTGGCGACAACGAATTCAGACCGCTGCTCAAAATTATTTATTAAAAACCATTAATTTAGCAAAACACATAACAGGATCCCATAAAGTAAATTTGAAAAGATACTTTAGATTACAAACATACAAAAAGGGATGCGGCACCATACCGCATCCCTTCCTATTACATAAAATTCCTCGCGTCATTATTACGACCAAACTTATAAATCGCAATTAAGAAGAAGGCAATTGCAAAAGCAAACAAAATTAAAATGTTTAAATATAAATCTGCAAATGGCGTCCCTTGTTGTAATTTTCCTATCGTATCTAATAACCAACGTTGAGGGAGAAAATCAGCTATTTTTTGCACGGATGTTGGCATAATTTCAAACGGAAAGAAGCATCCGGCAAGTAAGCACGTTGGTGTTATTATAATATTTTGCATAGCATTTGCAGAAGTTGCATTTTTCGCAAAAGATACAATGGCTAGTGACATACCAATTGCTACTAAAGCAAATATCATCAGTACGCCAATCATGACCATAAATGGCATATTGATATTCGTATGAAAAACGTTCGTCATAAATAACACTGCGACAACAATTTGAACGACTAAAACAATCATATTAACAGCTACGTTAGATAATATAAATTTTTTCCCATCTATCGGTGTTGATAATAATCTAAAATACGTTCTATTCTCTTTTTCCTTTAAAATGAGTTCTGATAAATTCACCGCTGAAAACAACATAAACATAATGAGATAACCGACAGTTTGATTCGTCATATCTTTATTTTTTGAAGTATCTTGAAGCGTCTCAGCTTTTACTTTAAATGAACTTTTTTGATAACCCGCATACATGTTATCAAACGTACTTTGATCATTTTGCGCGACTTTACTAATAGCAACTATATTATCAATATAATTATTCAAGTATGATTTTACAAACCCTGTTACTTGATCACCTTTTATCGATGCAACCTCAATATGACTCGGTTTCCCATCTCGAACACTTTGTGAAAAACCTTTATTTAACGTAATTACTCCATCAAGTTTTTTCGAAGTAAGCTTATCTTCTACTTCTGATTCCTTAATCTTACTCACTTTCACATGATTTAATCCCTCTAAAAACTTCACCGTATCATTTGCTATATACTGATTTTCTTTATTTACAACCCCAATGTTTAACGTCCCTTGCCCTACATTTCCATATATCGAAAAAGAAATTAAAGACCCTATTATTGGTAAACCAATAATAATTAGTAATCCTTTTTTATTTTTCAAAAGCACAGATAATGTTTTTTGTATAAGCCATAAAATATCTTTCATACTATAACCCCTCCCGTCTGCGTAATGCGATAATCGCAAGCAATAAAAAGAGTGCTGAAATACCAAGATTTAAAACGATAACGGGTAATGCAGCTCCTATGTCATTTGCATAAACAATTTTCATAATCGCTGTATTCGCCCATGTTAATGGTGATAAATTCGTAACTACATTTTCTTCAACTACGAAATATGCTCCTCCAAAAATAGAAGCTAATTGCACAACAACCATAATAATCGCTTTAGATGCTTCTCCTGTTTTTGTAATATATCCAATTCCTAATCCAAAGCTAATTGCAAGCAAGACTTCCGTTAATAAAATAAGAAAGATTACTCCAAGATGGTCACCCCAATTCGCCTTATAGACAAATTTACTAAAGAAAACGACGAGAAGTAGACAAAGCGTATTTGCTACAAGACTACCAAATATTTTCCCTATAAAAATTTCTGCTTTACTAACAGGTGCCGCAATTAAGCGATCACCCGTTTTTCTAATTCGCTCTCCACGAATTAAATAACTTGCTCCCATCGCTGCATATAAAGCAATCATTGTCGTCATTACAATTGCATAGTAATCCATAGAGCTTGGTTTTTTAGCAGCTTGTAAAGATGTTTCTTTTATATAATCATCATGATTTCCATTTGAGATAACTGTGCTAACCTTACTAAGATCCACTTTCGCAACTTCTACTGCTACATTGTACTTATCAACAAATGTCGTAAGCATCCCTTCAATGATACTTCCTTCAACACTATTTCGATCACTCTCATATAATTTCACACCGTCTTTATTCATTTCTAAATATCCGGCATATTTATTTTGTTTCACTTCTTCTTTGCCATCTATTTCATTTGAGGCTTTTTTAAAGTGAATTCCCGATTTACTTGTTTCTTTCGCAAATGCTTCAAATGATTGAGAGAACGTACTACTTGCTTCATCTTTATATAATACTTGTATATCTTTAATAGACTGGCCTTCCCCCTTAAATGCATTCGTTAAAGCTGTTCCTAATACAAGCATAAGCACAATTGGGAATGCCAACATAAAAACTAATGTTCTAATATCCCGAAAGTCTCTTTTGATGTGCATAATCGCAATATTGAAGATGTTCAATCGATGAACCTCCCTTTTTCTCTTAATAAAAATTTATTTATCTCGTAAATTTCTGCCTGTCAGTGTAAGGAATACTGTTTCTAAGTTAGGCGCTTGTTCTTCTAACGAACGGATCTCAATATCATGATTAATAAAATGTTGAATAATTTTGTTTAAATTATTCAACCCTGCATCAGAATGCACTTTAATCACGTTCTCTTCGATTTGAACAGCTTTGACGCCATTAATCTCTTTTAATTTAGCTACTTCTAGCTTTTCGACTGACTTCACTTCAATCCAAATATCCTTTGTATCTGTAATAATCGCTTTTAATTGTTCTTTCGTACCTTCTGCAATTACTTTACCGTGATCTACAATTGCAATTTTTGTACAAATTTCTTCTACTTCTTCCATATAGTGACTTGTATAAATAATTGTGCTCCCCATCTCATTTAATTTTCGTACAGACTGAAGAATGTAGTTTCTTGATTGCGGATCAATTCCAACGGTCGGCTCATCCATAATAATTAACTTCGGATGATGCGCAATGGCACAAGCAATGTTAAGTCTTCGTTTCATCCCACCCGAAAAGTTCTTTGGATAACTTTTATGTTTATCACTTAGTCCTACAAACTGCAATGCTTCTTCTACTCTCGCTTTTAATTCTGCACCTCGTAATCCATACAAACCCGCAAAGAATTTCACATTTTCATAGGTGGTTAACTCCTCATAAATTGCTATATCTTGTGGTACAATTCCAATGTTCATTTTCGCAAAACGATTATGTTTCTTTGTATTTTTTCCTAGTATGCTAATCTCACCTTCATTACTTCTTAACAATCCAGCAATCATATTAATTGTTGTACTTTTACCAGCACCGTTTGATCCTAGAAATCCAAATATCTCTCCTTCTTTAATAGCTAAAGACATATTATCTACTGCGATGAAATCACCAAATTTTTTTGTTAAATTTTTTATTTCTAATGCGTTCATCATTTCACCCCTATTTCAGTTTCTCTGCTGTTATTATAAACAAAAAGAATGAACCTGCTCAGTGCAGAAGTTCATTCTTTTCACATGAGAATATTCACTTTTTTCATATGAGATCATTCATCTCAATCATGTCTTACTGAATCGGCAACAACATTGTTACCGAAAAGCCATTCGTTCCATCTACAATTATTTTCCCATTAACAGACGCTGTTCTCTCCTCTATCCCAATAATACCGAGTCCTTTTTTAACAAAGACTACACCCTTCCCGTTATCTTTCACCTGTACCTTGACCATCTTGTTAAGTACATGAATATCTATTGAAATAACTGTCGCATCAGCATATTTCATCGCATTCGTTAACGCCTCCGTAATATTTTCACCAATGATTTTCCATTGGATAGGGGAAATTGTATCCAAATTCCCTTTATACACAAACGGAATTTTTATATCATGCTTGCCCGCAAACTCATCTATGAATAATTTCATACGATGAATTCCAATTTGTTCAGTTGGTGGTTTCATATTTTTAAGGGTAATTCTAATATTTTCAATCCCATCTTTAGAAATATGAATCGCATTTTGTAGTAACTCCGTAGCTTTGTCTTTATCTATTTCCATCAATCTCTTTGCTGCTTCCATTTGAATAAGTGCACCTGTCATGGAGTGACCAATTTTATCATGAATTTCTTGTGATAATCGATTTCGTTCTTCTAATTTAAATGTGTATTCTGATTGCCTTATGTATTCTTTATTTTCATGTAAACTTTTTGTGAGCCGCTGCATATCTTTTCGCATCTTATCATTTTGCTTTTCAAGCTTTAGTAATCGTACTATGTAACGGTCTGCCATCGTTAAAACAAGAAAACAAAATGCAGTAATGAGTCCATATGTCATTTGAACACTTTCATCCGCAAAAACGATAGGGAGAATCATAATGAAAAAGATCTGCCATTTCTTTTCTATGTAATAAGATACAATTTCGTATAAGTTCAAAGGTAAAAACAAAATAAAAAACGGATGAATCCTCCATGTAAACAAAGCGATAATACCGATTGATAGTCCAATTAATATTTTTTTATACGCATCTTTTTTTAAAATAGAAATTGTCACGTTTACACAAAGGTACGAAAGCAAAGTAAATATAACCCACGGTAAGTTCATAACATTTGAGTGAATATAACTGAACACTATATATAAGAAGACAATTAATTTACTTACAATGAACCAAAACTCCATAAAGTCAGTCTACTTTCCCTGTTAAATAATAAATCGCAATTTGCGTACGATGTTCAAGACCCGTTTTCCCTAAAATAGACGTAATATAATTTGCAATTGTTCCTTCTGATATAAAAAGCTGTTTTGAAATTTCTTTATTAGAGAAACCTTTTGCAATTAATGCAATAATACTGAGTTCCCTCTCTGTAAAAAGAGTCTTATCTATTTTCGACTCCTCTTCTTTATTTTCCAGTAAGTTACACTTAATTTTATCAAGCACTACGTCTTGCATAACAGTTTGCCCGTTATATACTCCTTTTATCGCATCACGAATGCGCTCCGGGTCGTTATTTTTTAACAAATAACCTTTCGCTCCGTTTTTTACTGCCTCCAAAATATACTCATCATCATCAAATGTCGTTAAAATAAGCGGCTTTGTTTTTGTCTCCTCACAAATTAGCTTCGTCGCCTCTACACCATTCATATTTGGCATTCGAACATCTAAAAGTGCAATATCTACATCATGTTTTTTGCAATAATCTAGAGCCTCTTGCCCATCATTTACTGTTTCTAGCACTTCGAATTCTTCGTATGTACTTAAAATAATTTTCATGCCTTCTCTAATAAAAGAGTTATCATCGGCTATCAATACTTTTATTTTCATGTTTGTTAGTATAGGAGTTCCTCTACTAACATTCACATCCTTTCTCCATGTAACATTTCCCTATTTCTCATTATATACTTCTCTATAACATTTTTTCACACCTTTTGAAGTAGCCTCTTCTCTTAAAATATATTATTCTTTTTTTACATCATGTGTAGGGGGACTTCCCATTTCTTACGTCTATATAATAGAATGCGTCAAAAAGGAGGGAGAGAACCATTGAGGAAAAACAATTAATTGAAAAAGCACAACAAGGAAGTGAACATGCTTTTCGTATCCTTGTACAAACATATCGTCATTATATTTTCCAAGTTATTTTTGCTATTTTAAGACATGAGGAAGATGCACAAGATATCACACAAGAAGTATTCGTAAAGATTCACGCCTCTCTCCCTAACTATCAATTCCGCGGATTAAAAACGTGGATGGCACGGATTGCTACAAATCATGCCATTGATTATAAGAGAAAGAAAGAAAGGGAAAAAGTAGAGCTCTCCTTATCAAACGAAACTCAGGAAAATATAAAATCCTCTCATAATATTGAGGCATTGTTACTGACGAAAGAGCAAAAATTGCTGATTGCTCAAAAACTAAGAGAACTTCCAGAGAATTATCGTGATGTCGTTCTCGCACATTACTTAGAAGACAAAAGTTATCAAGAAATTGCTACTCAACAAAATGCTGAAATCAAAACAGTCGAAATGAAGCTTTATAGAGCAAGAAAATGGATCAAAAAACATTGGAAGGAGGAAGATTTTTTATGACGCATTTTTCAAAAGAAGCTTGGTGCAATTACACTTTAGATCTTCTATCACATAACGAACGTGAATCTATGGAACAACATCTTTATGAATGTGATCATTGTTTAGCACTTTATATGGAAATCATTGATGAACAAAATGAAAACCTTCCAATCATAAATGGTGATTCATTTACAAATGAGGTTATGAAGCAAATCAAATTCGAAAAACTTAAGTCTGAAGAAAAAATGAGTAAGAAGCAACCAAGACAAATAAAGAGTACGCTCATTCACTACATAATTGCAACTGCAGCTACTTTAATTTTTATGGCAAGCGGTTTATTCCATTATATTTTCACAGTGACTTCTAGTTTTGAACAATCTTCCAAACAAAGTGGGGTTTCGATTTCAAAACAAATTTTAAACAAAACTATACACACTTCAAAAACGAACGGAGGTTCAAAACATGAATAAAAACCCATTTTTAGCGCTAGTTCTAGGGTTGATTCCTGGGCTTGGACATTTATATTTAAAGCGAATTGGTCGTTTTATTATATATGGTGGTAGTTCATTATTATTATTTCTCGCTGCGATAGGCTTTACTATTAACTTCGGAAATCACGGGATTGTTTTCCTTATCCTATTTTTATTAGCACTTGTATGGGGAATAAATATACTAGACTTAATTATTTCTATAGTGAATCAGTCATGGAAAAAAGAGAAAGATCTAACGCAAGAAGCAGCACGTGAAAGTGAACGATTTTATATCATTCTCTTATCCATCATCCCTGGACTTGGGCATTTCCAATTAGGACTTATGCAGCGTGGACTTACATTTTTAGTCGCTTTTACAGGACTAGGTAGCATGATTATATTCGTTACACTATTAACATCTCGTGAAAGCTTTCTTATCTTTCTCGCTACGTTACCTGTTCTATGGATTTATAATTTCTTCGATGTCGTCCAGCAGCTGCAGAAAAAAGAACGTGGGGAAATATTAGTCGATCGTACTATTTTCGAAGATTTTGAGGAGCACCGAGAACAAGGAAGGAAAAGTAAAACATTCGCTTCTATTTTAGCGATGTTCCCTGGAGCGGGTCATATGTATTTAGGCTTACAGCGCCGTGGTCTTCAACTAATGGCAGCCTTTTTACTTGCCATTTATATGCTTGATTTATTAAGACTTTCCGCCTTCTTATTTTTAGTACCTATCATTTGGTTTTATAGCTTTTTCGATACATTACAGCAAACATCCAAATACGGAAAAGAAGATTTACAAGACACACCTATTATCGATTATTTTATTAATCATCAAAAATGGCTTGGTATCGGACTCATCGGGTTAGGATGCTATTATTTACTAGATCAAACACTCCTCCCTATTTTTGACGATTATTTCGCTACTATATTCAATATTCATATTAGTGAATTATATTATCGCTATTTCCAAACATCTATCGTTGCCCTCCTTTTAATTGGTGGTGGCTTTAAATTATTACTAGGGAATAAAGAAGAAAAAGGCGGTGCTAAAGAATGAGAACATGGCGTGTAGGAACGATATCTATGGGGATTTCAATTATCACATTAGGTTGTTTCTTATTATTTTCAACTATAAAAGGTATACAAGTATTTGATAACTTCACAGCATGGTGGCCTATTCTTTTCATTGTGCTTGGCATCGAGATTTTACTATACGTTATATTCTCTAAAAAAGAGCAGCCTATTATTAAATATGATATATTTAGTATTTTCTTTATCGGCGCATTAGGGACCGTTGGAATTTCATTCTATTTCTTATTATCCACTGGATTACTAGAGGAGATTCGTTATTCCATTGGAACAACTGAGCAAACGAATAACATCCCAGAAGTGCAACATGACATCCCTGATTCTATTAAAAAGATTGTAGTTGATACGAGTAATACTCCTCTTACAATAGAAGGTAGTAACATTAATAAAGTGCATTTATTAGGAACATATGAAATGACTATGAAAGCAAATGAAAAGAACAAACTAAAACAGGAAGATTTCATTGCCATTCACACAGTTGGTGAAACAATGTATGTGACATTAAAACCATTACCTGTTCACCATAAATTCTTTGCTTCACAGTCAAGAATGACAGCAACACTTGTCCTCCCGCAGAATAAAAATGTGGAAATTCGCGGTTCTGAAAGAGAACTCTCTCTTTACCCAGGCCAATTACAAAGCAATTGGTCTGTACAAGAAATATCAAACGTGTCTGTTCATCTTGTAAAAGATAGCGACATAACACTATCAGCAGTAACAAATCAAAAAGATTCTCATGGGAATACACCTTGGGAACATGTAGAAGAGTTAACGAAAAAGGTGAATAATTCTTCAAAAGAAAATCCAGATTCAAATCAGCAAGAACAATGGTATAAAAACACACTAAAGCTCGGAAACGGAACACATCAGCTAAACATTCAAAAAGCTTATAATACAAACATAAGCCTTCTTGAAGAATGAAACGCTAGCATATAATTGAGGAAGGAAACTTCTTCGGATACTAAAAACCTTCCACATGCATTTCATATCATGAGGAAGGTTTTTTTCTATATAAGTGCTTTAATCCCTTCCAAAACTAACCCAATCATAAACCCGCAAACAGCACCATTCACACGAATCCATTGCAAATCTTTGCCGACGTTATTTTCAATCATTTCAATCAATGTTTGATCGTCTAACTTATCAAGGTTTTCTTGTACAAGCTTTCCAATCTTGGAATGATTATTTTCAACAAGATTTACAATTTGCTTTTGCAACCAGCCTTCTATTTTTTGAACTGTTACTGGATCTTCTTTCACTTTGTTCATTTGCTTCGTTAAAAATGGAAGAAGATATTGATCTGCAAACTCTTCTTTTTTAATAAAAGCGACTGCTCTTACCTGCGCTTGTCCTAACAATTCTTTTATCTTGTCAGCCGCATTCCAATTTGCGATCCAACTTTCTTTCCAATTCTCTAATTCCTGTAATACCGCTTCATTTTCCTTCACATTAATAAGTTCTTGACGAACTTTCACTAATATAAGTTGTCTTGTGGTATTATCAGGATTTTGTAAACTACTAATATTACTAATCACGAACTTCTGCAATATGCTTCCGATTTTTTCTTCATCTACAATATTCATGAAAGATTTTAGAGTAAATTGCAAGAATCCATCCACTTTTATATTTTCCATCGCTTTCATGCCTAAACTTCCAAGTTGATAACGGGCTTCATCTTGAGCCGTCCACTCTTTCGCTTTAACTAACATGTAATCAAGTGTTTTTTCATCATATTCTTGTACAACCAATTGATCAATAAGGACTTGCAGTATATTTCCTGTATTAATCGTATGTAAATATGTTTTTAATTCTTTTTCAATTACAATAGCTAACTTTTCGATATCAATTTGAAGAATCGCTTTTTCAGCAATTGTAACAATCCCTTTTTTCACAGCATCAGATTGCAGCTCTCTTTCTGCAATCTGTAACACCATTTGTGCTAACTTCATTTCCTTCACTTTATTTGTTATGCTTTCTTTTGTCAGCCAATCATTCTCCAGTGTGGAAACGAGGCCTTTCGTAACCCGTTTACGATTTTTTGGAAGTAGGGCTGTATGCGGAATTGGAATTCCCATTGGATGACGGAATAGTGCCGTGACTGCAAACCAATCAGCAAGCCCCCCTACTAATCCTGCTTCAAATCCACCTTGTACAATTGTTCCTATCATCGATTCCTGAAATGGAATAGTCGCCGCAAACCCTACTCCCATTACCCCAAGTGAAATACCCGCTAAATATTTTGACTGTAGTGACATTGTATATACACATCCTCTTATTTATGTAAAATGAAGCTTTCTATTGTATAACGAATTTATTAAGCTTATATCGTCAAGTCCTTACTTTCAAAAAAACCCTATATCTATACTATAATGAACCACGTTAAAAATAACAAAAAAATTCGAATAAAAAAACACGGGGGTTAAACTACCCTCGTGTTAAATTACTTCTAGTTCTCTAGCGCTAAATTCAAGCCTTTTTGATAATATTGCTTCCTCACTTCTTCAGGAACCATACTTCCACCAGTCCCCCAAATAATATGTGTACCCTTCCTCACTTTTTCTGTTAAATTATGCTTCAATAAATAATCGGTTCCCTCTTTACATAATTTCATTGGTCCTATCATCCCTGCTAGTGCAGAAGGTTCTAAATGGAGCCCCTCTGTATCGACTAATTTCTTAAGTAACTTATACAACCGTTCATCGCTAACTGTATAACTACCACTTAAAAAAGGTTCCATAGTTTTACCCACAAATCCAGATGGTCTTCCTACAGCAAGTCCGTCCGCGTCTGTGACATTATCAATGCCAATATCTTGTACAGAAATTTTATCATGAAGTCCAGTCATTAAACCAAGTAACATACATGGAGAGTGGGTAGGTTCTGCAAAGAAACAATGGGCATTGTCTTTATACAATAACTTTAAGCCAAATGCTACTCCTCCAGGCCCACCACCTACTCCGCACGGAAGGTAAACAAATAAAGGATGTTCATCATTTACTGTTATCTCTAACTCTTCTAATTGTTTTTGCAAACGAGATGCCGCTACCGCATATCCTAAAAACAAATCATGGGAGTTTTCATCATCAACAAAATAGCAACTAGGGTCTGCATTTGCTTGCAGTCGCCCTTCTTCTACCGCTTTACTATAATCAGCTTCGTATTCAATCACTGTCACATTTTTACTTCTTAACAAATCTTTTTTCCACTCTTTTGCATCGGCTGACATATGAACAGTCACATTAAAACCTAACTTAGCACTCATAATACCTATACTAAGACCTAAATTTCCAGTCGAGCCTACTGCAATTGAATATTGCGAGAAGAAACTTCGAAACTTATCACTATCTAAAATCGAATAATCATCTTGTATCGTTAACATTTGATGTTGAAAAGCTAATTCCTCTGCATGTTTGAGAATTTCATAAATTCCCCCTCTTGCTTTAATAGATCCTGATATAGGAAGATGACTATCACACTTTAACAATAATTCACCTAATATAGGTTGTTGATAATCCTGTTCTAAGGATTGTTTCATGGAAGGAACTCTCACTAAAGGTGATTCTATGATACCGTTCATTCCTTTTGTTTCTGGAAAAACCTTAGCAATATATGGAGCAAAACGTTTCAACCTTTCCTCTGCATCCCTTACATCTTCTTGAGTGAGGGGGGATTTTTTAATTCCCGTTTGAAATTTTTCGATATTGAGATTAATCCAAAATACTTCTTCCATCGAAATGAGCCTGCTTAGTAAAGGATATTGGCCTTTCCATTTTTGTATATCTTTGCTTTCAATCTCCTTCATTTATCTAATCCTCCTAATTTTCTTATAGCAATTTGCACAATAAAATTATATTAAATTAATTTTAATACAGTTTAACATATAATCATCTTTATGTTAATTTTATTTACTTTAGTTAAATTAAATTTAACACCTTGTTAAAGAGAATGCATTAGTAAAAGCCTAAACAAATTAAAGTTTCACTATGATATTGTAAGAAATTCAGCAACCGGTCCTAGTATAAGTACCGGCAGAAATGTTAAGGCACCTATTAAAAAGATAGTCCCAAGTAGAATTCCTCCAAATAACCGATTATCTGTTTGAAAAGTTCCTCTAGTCTCAAGTACAACCTTTTTCCTTTTGAGTCCAACTGCGACGGCAAGCATTGTAATCACACCTAAATATCTACCAATATACATAACAATTCCCGTTGAAAGATTCCAAAAAGGCGTGTTATCCCTTAATCCTTCAAATCCGGATCCGTTGTTAACAGCAGATGACGTGTATTCATATATAATTTGCGTTAAACCATGAAAACCCGGATTAGAAATTGCATCTGTTCCTAGATTCGTAGAAAATGCAATTGCTGCAGTTCCAAGAATAAGTAATGGCTGAGACACAATCGTGACTGCTATTAACTTCATTTCTTTTCCTTCTATTTTTTTGTTAAGAAACTCCGGTGTACGTCCCACCATTAATCCGGCTAGAAACACAGCAATCATTGCATACATGACGACATTCATAAACCCAAGTCCGATCCCTCCAAACACGGTACCTAAAAGCATGTTTATAAGTGGAACCATTCCACCAATCGGTGTTAATGTGTCGTGTGTTGTATTAACACCACCTGTTCCAGAGGCACTTGTAACAGTTGCATATAAAGCAGAAGAGATGACGCCAAGACGAGTTTCTTTCCCTTCCATATTTCCTTGTGAACTTTCTATCCCTAATTGATTTAACAATGGATTCCCCTTCAATTCAGATATAGCAAGCGTACAAAATCCGATAATCAAAAGAATGAACATTGATATAAAAAACATTCTACCTTGTTTCCGATTGCCAACCATTCTTCCGTATACAAATGGAAAAGCCATCGGAATTAACATTTGTAACATCATTTGTAGCACGTTACTTATCATATTGGGATTTTCAAAAGGATGCGCAGAAACTGTTCCAAAAAAACCTCCTCCATTGTCACCAAGTTCTTTAATAGAAAGCAAAGACGCTACCGGTCCACGAGGAATTTCTTGTGCCGTTCCTTCCAACGTTTTCACAACAATTGTTGGATCCAGTGTTTGCGGTGTCCCTAAAACCACAAATATCAATGATGCCACAAATGAAATTGGCAATAATACTCTTGTAATTGCTTGTACAAAATCAACAAAGAAGTTTCCTATTCTTTTCCCCGCTAGTACACGAATAAACGTAATACCAATTGACAATGAAGTTGCAGGTGCCGCAAACATCATAAATGTCACACCTACCATTTGAGAGAAATATGATAAACTACTTTCTCCCCCATAGTGTTGTAAATTCGCATTCGTCATAAATGTAATTGCTGTATGAAATGCTAATGTTGGTTCTAATCCTAAAAAGTGATTCGGGTTTAATGGAAGAATCCCTTGTAATCGAAATATCGAATATACAACCAAGATACAGAAAAAATTTGTGCTCATTAAGCAAAACATATATTGTTTCCAAGTCTGACTATGCCCTTTAATCCCAGCAACTTTAAATAAGATGTTTTCCAGTGGGCCAAATACCTTTTGAAATGGTTCCTTACGCTGAAAAGCATTGTATATATAGTCTCCCATCGGTTTTGCAACAATTACGAATAGGCCAATTGTAATTAGACTTGTAAGCCAGTTCATCCTCTTTCCCCTCTCTGTTTCCATTACACCCAAAAACAAATGTTATATTTTACCATTAAGAGAATAAAAAGAAAACACCAGGTTGCACCTAGTGTTTTTTACACACACAAGCCCCCCTCTCAAAACGCTGACGAGGTTAGCTGTCGGATTCGGGCCTTGAGAGTAGCCCTACCTATAAAAGGATTCACCCCTAGTGACAATGCACAAATTTGGTTCCCCCGCTCCTGAAGTGGATTAAGCGGTTTATTATTTGGCTGTAAAATCTACATTGAGCTATTCTGATTGTTAATATACTCCTCTAAATGATAGTTGTAAAGAGAGAGAAAACAAAAAAGAAGGAATCTTCTCACAATAAACTCCCAATACATATGAATAATGCTAATCTCTATAAATATAGTAGCACATGAAATAGTGAAAAATAGTATCATTGGAAATCACCCACTTCCATTTCCTATCCCTATGAGAAGCTTTGTAACCTTTATCCCCCTCTTACTTCTCAATTAATTGTTTGAATTTCTTTTCCAACTGATCCGGAGGTAATACTCCACGCGCTTGATCTATAATAATCCCATCTTTATCAACAAAAAACGTTGTTGGCAGTGAAACAATTTTATAATCAAGTCCCGCCACCCCATCCATATCTAATAAAACTGGGAACTTAAATCCAAAACGATCTGCAAACGCCTTTGCTTCTTGTACTGCATCTCCAATCGTTGCATTCACCGCAAAAATTTCGATTTCACCTTTATATTTATCGTAAAGACGAACTAAGTCCGGCGCTTCCATTTCACATGGTCCACACCATGACGCCCAGAAGTTGATAACATACGGTTTTCCTTTTGCATCATTTAATGAATAAAGCTTTCCGTCTAATCCTTTTAGTGTGATTTTCGGCGCCTTAAATCCTACTTGAGGTAATACTTCTTTCTCTTGCAGTGCTGCTTGTTTTGCTTTCCGTTCTTTTTCTTCTTGCTTGGAATTATAAAAGTTAACTCCAGCCCAAATAAGTGCTCCAGCTAGTATAATTACAATTAATTTTTTCACTATTTTTCCTCCTATTATCGAGTTCACTTTTTATTTAACTTCGGTATATCACACACCTTTCCTTTATTCATTCATACTTTTTACTTTTCATCTTTTGTTGCAGAAGGAAAGCCACTCTCCTGTAGCGAAATTTTATCAATAATAAAAATCTATTAGGTGGTGCTTCATTATGAAGTTAGCTGTAATTGGCGGAGGTTATCTCGAACAGACAGATCATTTCCATATAAATCAACGACTTATAGAACTAACTGGGAAACAATCTCCAAGAGTATTGTTTATCCCAACAGCAAGCAATGATGATGAAGGTTATATAAAAGAATTTAGAGAAACATTTGAAAAGCAGTTAGGGTGTGATGTTCACATTCTATGTTGCATAAAAGAAAGCTATAGCGAAGATACAATAAGTGAAATGATTCATTTTGCTGATTTCATCTATCTAGGCGGAGGAAATTATATCAATATGCTTGAAAAGTGGAAAGAAAACAAAATAGATGAAAAGTTAATAGCAGCCCTACACAATGGAACATTCATTGCAGGATATAGCTCTGGTGCTATGTGCTGGTTTACAACCGGCTTCCGTTCTAATTATAAAGGAGATGGCTATATAGAAAGCGATGGCTGGAATATGGTAAACAAACACTTCTGTCCCCATTACAATCAGCCAGATAGAGCAACTGCTTTCCATTTATTCTTACAAAATCATGCATGTGATATAGATGGAATTGCTTTAGAGGATAATTGTGCTTTATATATAACAGAAAATTCCTTTGAGATTATCGGAGATCCAGAGAAAGCTTGGGAATTCTATATGAATGATGGAAAACTCATAAGACACCATTTTGATGTAACTTTGAAAAGTTATTTATGAGTTGTACTCATACAAAATAAAAATGTCCCTAAGCTTTCAAGCTTAGGAACATTTTTATTTACTTTCAATCTAACTAACAAGTCGCGTAATCCGTTTCTTCTGCCATGAAAGTTTATAATACCCATATTGTAAAAGTAAACTCACAATAAATGCTGCTGGATATCCAATCCATATACCCTTTATACCAAGACTTGTATGATACGAAAGGTAATAGGCAACAGGAACTTCTACAAGCCAAATTGATACAACACCGATAATAGTCGGCCATAGTACGGTTCCACTTGCCCGCATTGTCGCACCAATAATTTGCGCATGACCGAAAATTAAATAACTCCATAATGTAATCATCACTAAACTATGAGCAATTTCGATTGTATTTGGACTTGTTAAGAACAATGATAAAATTTCTCTTGAGAACAAATAAATAAGAGCAATTAATACCCCGCCGATGATATAATTCATCACAATACCTGCCCGAACAACTTTCTGTAATCGATCAAATTGATTCGCACCAATGGATTGTGCAGCAAAAATGGATACTGTAATTCCAAGACTCACTGCTGGCATTTGTACATAACTTGCCACTTGGTTCACGACTCCATAGGCTGCGGTCGCATCAGAACCGAAGCGATTTACAAATGCAATGACTGCAATCTCAGATAACGAAACTAATATCATATTAATACTTGCTGGAATACCAAGACGTAGTAATAACTTTAATAATTCCCAATCCATCCGAAGATATTTTCGTACTGTTGCATCCAATTGCAATGGATGATTTTTCTTCTTTAAATAAATAAGCATTACAACAAACGTTATAATCGTTGATATAACAGAAGCATAAGCTGCTCCATAAACATCAAGTTCCGGCAATCCTAACCAACCAAAAATAAGAACAGGCAACAATATCATGTTCAATACTGTACTAACAATTAAAAAGTAAAATGGCGTTTTGGAATCTCCTGTACCTCGCATAAATGTTGTATATGCAAAATATAAGAATAAGACCGGCATTGAAATAAATAAGATACGTGCATAGTGAACACTCATATCAATAATGTTTTCTGGTGTACCCATAAGGCGCATAATGTCCATTGCGAATATACTTCCAACTATCGCTAAAATGACTCCAATAACAAATGTAAAGGTCAATGTTGTACCAACGATTGCTTTTAAACGCTCTTCATTACGAGCACCAAACGCTTGCCCAATCAAAATTGAACTACCAGAGCCAATTCCAATTACAAATGAAACAAGTAGAAAGAACAATGGAAAGAATGCAGAAATGGCAGCTAAATCATTCACACCGAGCCATCGTCCTACCACTACCATCCCAAACAATTGTCCAACTGATTGTAATACATTACTTAAAAGTAAAGGAACTAAGAACATGGACATTGATTTCCATATCGGTTTCTTTTCCTTCTCATGATTTTGTGATTCTACACCTTCTTGGGTGTTATCTGTAGGTGATTCCAAAATTCATTTCTCCTTTCTTTTGTCTTTTTCTTATAATTTAACCCAATATTTACTTCCATCAGCTGTTCGATCTAGAAAACCATATTCAATTAAATACCTTCTCAAGGTTACAAAATCCGGATACACACTTTCTAAAATTTGATTCACTTCTTTTTCTGTATACTTCTCACTACTATCAAACTTTTTCACTAAATGTCTCAATATGATAAGTTTACGCTTTTGTTTCTTCGGAAATTTAACAAGCGGCCCATTTAATCCTTCGGTAAAATGCAATTTCAACACTTCATCATTCTCTTCTTCCGTAATGTTATATCTGTCATCCACCATTGTAGCTGTGCGGTGAATCGGTAAAAATTTAGACTGCACTTTTGATTTTTCTTCCGACAATTCCATCAGCGTTAAAAACACCTTAGCCTGTTTCATCTTCTCCCGTAATGTAAATCGATGATTACGAATTGTCGATGTACTGCCTCCATCCATCTCTTTCACAATTTCTTTATCATTTAAACCCATATAAAAAAACTGCACCATTTTCTTTTGTAAATCTGTTAAACCTGTAAACTTCTTATCCAGACTTAATAAATATGCGAACATAGATGTATGTTCCTTTTCAATATGCAGCTGTGCAAATTTCTCTGCTTCATATAAAACATTATGATCTTGATAAATAACACCTTTTATAAAAGTTTCTCCGCAAGCTAAGCAAATGTATTCTTCTGTATCCTCTTCAAATACATATCCTTTTTTCAGTTCTTCAACGGAAGCATCCCAAAACTTCTCTGAAATATCACTCATACTAAACAATCCTCCAAAAAGTTTATCATTAACCTAAACAAATTACGATATCGTTTATCTACTTTATCATATTATCATAAACTTCACAAACATTTCAACATTACGTTTGCTTATTTTATAAACAAATTTAAAAACGTTTGTATACAATGTGAACTAAAAGGAATTTTATAGTTAATAAAAAAACAAAAATCCGTGAAAAGATTTTTGTTTTTTTACGCCCATTATATCGCCTTATTTACGCTTCATGTTCATTTCTATATCATGATCAAAAGCAACAGATTACTGTTTCACCACAACATCTATCAAGATCTTACTTACTTTTATGATTTCTTTTTTATTCGTTAGTTGGTTCCAATCCCCTCAAAATCTATTCGAATATTCACAACCATTCAAAGTGAAAAGCAGTTGAGTTTTTCTTCATCTCCCACTGAGTATTATCCCTCACCAATCCGACTTTTACGGACAGTTAATCCCCAGCCTAACCTCTTTGCTTTCGCCGAATTTTGAGATGAAGGTTTTACTGCCCGCAAATAGCAGGATAAATGAAACTCCCTCTTATTTCTTATCTATCTGTTTCTCAAGATAACATTACTGCTTCCGCTCTATTCAATCCGCTCCATATAAGTGCAATCTATACCCCCACACAAAATATTTTTTATTTTTATAGACAAAATCAAAAATAGTTTGTTATAATCCGGACAAAAGATAAATATGTTTAATTTTTAATCCGACGTTATTCATCTGAAAATATAATATACATCCACAAAAAATAGAGATTTTATTATGACAATCATCATATTTTGTACGTCGCACTGCTATAGGAATCATTACTGATAAAACCTGTATTCTCTTTGCTAAGGTATGTATCAAACTATATTTACTGGAGGGGTAAAGATGAAAAAAGCGCTTTACATCAACATGGGTGGAGAAGGACATGTAAATCCAACACTTGGATTAGTAAATGATTTAGTAAAACGAGGAGAACATATCACCTATTATTCATCCAATCATTTTGAAGAAAAAATCAAAAAAGCCGGTGCCCAGTTCCGTCCCGTTGATCAAAAGGCACACAGAAAGCTTGCAGAAAGTATGGGTCTTATGGCTTCCCAGCCTCAAGAATATTTATTGCAATTTCTAAATGCAATGGAAATGATCACCGACCCCATCCTAGAAGAAATTTCCAACGAAACGTATGATTATATTATATACGATGCACAGTCTTTACCTGGAAAATGGATTGCCCACCAAAACAAATTATTATCTATTGCAACTTGGACCACTTTTGCATATTCACAAGATCAAAAAATAAATATGTCCCTGACAGGAATAGATGATATGGAACAAAAACAAGAGCATTTGACCATGCTAAAAGCATTTTTACAATTAGAAGAAATCGCCAAACGCAAACAATATTTAGAAAACAAATACGAACTTCCATTATCTTACAACTTCTTACTTTGTCCTGGTTCAGGAGATTTAAATATCGTCTTCACTTCTTCCTATTTCCAAAGGAATAGCAGCGCTTTTAAGAATAACTATATTTTTGTCGGACCTTCCATTACTAAAAATGAAACTGCAAACGATTTTCCAATGAATCTATTAAAAGACACACATGTGATTTACATTTCTATGGGAACGATAATGAACAACCAGCCAGACTTCTATCAAAAGTGCTTTACCGCTTTAAAAGATTTAAAGGTTAAAGTGGTGCTTAGTATAGGCAAACAATTAAAAGCAGAGCAGCTAAAGAATATACCCGATAATTTTATTGTTCGTAACTATGTTCCTCAATTAGATGTACTTCGCCAAACTGATGTCTTTATTAGCCATTGTGGAATGAATAGCACCAGTGAATCACTTTATTTTGAAGTACCCTTAGTTATGCTTCCTATCATAAATGATCAACATACGATTGCTGAACGAGTGAAAGAACTTGGTGCAGGAGCTATGTTAAATATTCAACAACTATCGGCGGAGGATATCAAAGAAGCTGTTAGTGAAGTGTTAAGGAATCCTATTTATAAGAACAATACGAAAAAAATTAGTCAATCATTTCGTAACGCGGGTGGTTATTCTAGGGCTGCTAATAAGATTTTCAAATTTACTCGTTCATGAAAATCATTAAAGATCCATGTTTTCACTAACATAGATCTTTTTTCATAGCCCATAAGCATTATCTTGTAGCTCCAATTACCGGATTTACTTTTAATCTAAACTCTTTTCCTTCTCTCAATAAATTTAAGTGTAACAAATCCTACGATGAAAGATAAAAAAACGAAGAATAATTGTATGTAGTCAACATCAAAGAAGTGATTAGCAGATACTGCTGGAGTTATTGTTGCAACGCTCGTCCAATCCCGTGAATCCTGCATGTAAAAGTATGTGAATATAGTTCTTGGTAACAATTGTAATACGATAAATGTGATCAGCACCGCTAGTGTAGAAATGGCGTATTTCATTCTCCTCACCTGCCTTTCATTTCAAATATTTTACCATGAAAAAAGAGCCAAGATTCTAAAATTAGAACCTGGCTCTCTCTCCATTATGAATTAAAATTATTCTTTCGGCGCAATCATTTTCTTTGGATCTACAATTTCATCAAACTGTTCTTCCGTTAATAATCCTGATTGTAATGCTGCTTCTTTTAACGTTAATCCCTCTTTATGAGCATGTTTAGCAATTTTCGCTGCATTTTCATAGCCAATATGTGGATTTAATGCTGTAACAAGCATTAAAGAACGATTTACATTTTGGTTAATCACTTCTTTATTTGCTTCGATACCAACCGCACATTTATCATTGAACGAAACTGTTGCATCAGCTAATAAACGAGCAGATTGTAAGAAGTTATATGCAATTACTGGCTTAAATACGTTTAACTCAAAGTTACCTTGGCTCGCCGCAAATCCAATTGTTGCGTCATTTCCCATAACTTGCGCTGCAACCATTGTTAATGCTTCACTTTGCGTTGGATTTACTTTACCTGGCATAATAGAGCTTCCTGGCTCATTCGCAGGAATAATAATTTCACCGAGACCACTACGTGGACCGCTCGCAAGCCAACGTACATCATTAGCAATCTTCATTAAATCAGCTGCTAATGCTTTTAATGCACCATGTGCAAACACAACTTCATCATGACTCGTTAATGCATGAAACTTATTCGGTGCAGACACGAATTGTTTTCCTGTAAACTGACTAATTTCCTCTGCGACCATCTCACCAAATTTAGGATGAGCATTAATTCCTGTTCCAACTGCAGTACCACCAATCGCAAGTTCCTTCATATATGTATTGCTATCCGCAATCATACGCTCTGTTTTTTCAAGCATACGATGCCAACCGCTAATTTCCTGTCCTAGCGTTAAAGGCGTTGCATCTTGCAGATGCGTACGACCAATTTTAATAATATTTTGAAACTCATTTGCTTTTTTCTCTAATGTTACTTTTAATTTTGTAATTGCCGGTAACACTTGGTTTTCCACCGCAATCACACATGCAACGTGAAGTGCTGTCGGGAATGTATCATTTGAACTTTGAGACATGTTTACATCATCATTTGGATGAATATGCACATCAAGCCCTTTTCCCTTTAAAATTTGATTCCCCCGGTTTGCGATTACCTCATTCACATTCATATTTGATTGTGTACCGCTACCTGTTTGCCATACAACAAGCGGGAAATGTTCATTCCATTTTCCTGCTAGGATTTCATCCGCTGCTTCTACAATCGCCTGCGCTTTTTCTTCTGATAACTTTCCTAGTTTCTGGTTACTAATCGCAGCACTTTTCTTTAAAATTGCAAATGCTTGTACAATTTCAATCGGCATATGCTCCGTTCCAATCGGAAAGTTTTCTTTACTGCGTTGTGTTTGCGCTGCCCATAATTTATCAGCTGGAACTTTCATTTCTCCTAATGTATCTCTTTCAATTCTGTACTCCATGTTTTCATCCCCTTGAAAATATAATAGCTACGCTTTTATTGTAACAGACTTCCCTTCAAATGATAAGGATTCTCACTCCTGTTTATTCATAATTCTATATTTAAAAAATTATGTTTCAGATGAATCGGGAGATAAAAACCAACCAGAAACGCCAATCGCAATTAATACGATATAAAAAATAGCTTTCCACGTAACCGATTGGGGAAAATCCTTATTAATTATTCCAACCATAGGGTGTGCTAGCGTTGAAATAATAAGTTTCACACCGACCCACCCAACAATCATAAAAGCTGCCGTTTCAAGACCTGGTCTTTCACGCAATATCTTCACGAAATAAGTAGCTGCAAATCGCATAATAATTAAACCAATCATTCCACCAGTTAAAATAACGAAAAATCTCCCTGCATCAAGGCCACCTATCATTCCTTTATTCAAGGGTGTAATTGTCAGTGTAAGGGCCACTGCTGCTAAAATCGAATCAATCGCAAATGCAGTATCTGTAACCTCTACTTTCAGAACTGTTAGCCAAAAACCACTTTTCTTTTTTGGAGTATTTTCTTCAATCTTTTTTTCGTGCTCTCCGTACTTTTCTCTTTGCCACTTCTTTTTTCGATATACTTTAACCAAACTTCTAGCAGAGAGAAACAATAAATAAATTGCACCAATCGCTTGCATCTGCCATACATTCACGAGAAATGAAATTAAAAATAATGACCCAAATCGAAATATGAATGCTCCGAATAATCCATAAAATAAAGCCTTTTTTCTATCATCTTCAGGTAAATGTTTAACCATAATAGCAAGTACAAGAGCATTATCTGCAGATAAAACTCCTTCTAATGCAATAAGAATTAATATAACTCCCCCATACTCCAGCAGTAATGATTCAGTCATATTTCTCCTCCTGTTTTTGATACTATATATTTTGCTTTTTGATAAGGGAAATATACTAATCTCATTAGAAACTGAACAACCCGTAAGTTCTAATCGAACTTACGGGTTAACTTCGTACTATACGATGAAGAATTGTCATCTTCTATAAAAATTAAAAAACTCTAATACACCAATGGAAGGGATGATTTTATATTATGACACTTGCTTCCCTCTTTCAGCATCATCAACATACCAAATGAATTTCCCTGTATATCCGTATATAACTGCCAATGCTAATGATACAAAGCTCATCCACATGAATGGAATGTATGATAATGTTGCGACCCCTAATATACCAGCCATGTAAATCCCATTATCAGACCATGGAACCATACCTGAAGTTAGCGTTCCGCCCACTTCTGAGTTACGAGCCAATATACGACGATCGAGCTTTAATTTATCATAGCTGTCTTGCATAATTTTTGGAGTTAAAATAAGTGATACGTACATTGCGCAGCCGAATACGTTTGCCAGGAAAGCGACGATTAATGTGGACAGTGTTACATTTCCTGCAGAGTTTAGTTTCTTCTCAAATTTTGATACGATTACTTTTAAAACACCGAGTTTTTCAAGTAACCCTCCGAAACCTAATCCAAAAATAATAACTGCTACTGAACCAAGCATACCATTGATTCCACCGCGATTTAGCAACTTATCAATGAAGTCCACACCTGATTCAATAGAAAAACCGTTATATGCTGTTCCAATTGCCTCTCCAAAGTGCATACCTTGGAACAGAGTTGCCCAAACTGCACCGAGAAGCGCTCCCATTGCAATTGTTGGCATTGATGGTTTTTTCATTGCTAATAGTGCGATGACAATAACTGCTGGTACAAGCATCCATATTTTAATATCAAATTGCTTTAATAAAGCTTCTTTTAAAAATTCCACTTTGTTTAAATCAACATTATCTCCACCATACATCCATCCGGCAACTGTAAACATAATACCGGTAATAATATATGCTGGTACATCTAATACAAGCATAGCTCGAACATGTGCAATAACATCTACTTTTGCCATTGAAGCAGCAAGTACCGTACTATCAGAAAGCGGAGATAACTTGTCTCCAAAGTATGCCCCTGAAAGTACTGCTCCAGCAACTAGTGGAAGCGGTAAACCAAGACCTTCACCGATTGCCATCATGGCAATACCAGCTGTACCAACTGTTCCCCATGATGTACCTGTTGCAATGGAAGTAATTGAGCAAATAATTAAGGTTGCTAATAAAAATACACTCGGATGAATAAATTCTAATCCGTAGTAGATCAATGTCGGTACAACACCGCCAGCAATCCATGTCCCAATTAATGCTCCTACAGCAACTAAGATGAGAACAGCTTCTAATCCGTTGGAAATTCCTTTTGTAATTGCATCTTGCAATTCTTGATAACGAAACCCTAACCTTAGTCCAAGCGCAATTACTAAAAACCATGAAATAAATAGCGCTAGTTGAATCGGCAAATTAAAGATCGTTTGAAAGGAAAAGACAACAGCAAGAAATAGTAATAAAAGAATAATGATTTCTGGAATTGATGGTAATCTTACACTTTTCATTTGCTTCTCTCCTTACAAGTCGATAACATGATGTATGTCGCCTAATATGTACTTTTGTATATAATGCACAAAGACAAACTATAATTTTCATATTATTCCGATTTGTTTTTTTAGTATAATAAATATACACCTTTTCTATTGTAAAAGTAGAGCGGACATTTCGCAATGAAAATTATAAAAAATATTGTATTTTTATTTATCATTTTAACCGAGAAGACCCCCTCCTCTAAACGAAGTGAAGGTGGGGGTAGTTCAATACTTACCAAAAAGCCTTATTAAAAAGAAAGTCTAAAAAATAGATTTTAAAATAGAAATCATATGTACAACAATTATTCCATTTTCTAACATTGTTATTTTAGAATTATGTACATCGAAAAATAACATATATGAATAAACAGAAATATCCGCGCTATATTATTTGCCATTCTTAAAAATTCATCCGCAATCAAAATACCCACTAAAATCTAATTTGCTCAGCAGATTTAACATGAGCGAACCATTGTCCAATTACTTGGTTATGATGATCGATAATTTGGGATGCAGATAAGATTGTGGAGTCGTATGTACTATGTCCATCTTCTACAAGAGTAAGATCATATCCAAAACTATAAGCACGTCTACATGTTGCATCCACACAAATCTCAGATTGAATTCCTGTCACTACAATTTGTGTTATATTTCTTTCGTCTAGCTCCTGTTGCAGATTCGTTCTATGAAATGAATCTGGGTGATTTTTCTTAAGAACAATATCCTCTGCTAATGGAGCTATAGATTTATGAATCCCCCAACCTAAAGTCTTTGGTTCAAGTGGTGAACCAACTTTCCCATTATACTTCATATAAAAAACAGGTGCTTGAGCAGATCGAGCTTTTGAAATTAACAACTGAATATTTTCTAACAATTCCTTTCCTTTATATAAAGGTTGCTTCTCTTGAAAAGAACCTGTTTGTACATCAATAATGAGTAATGCTACACAATTTCTTATCATAAAAATACATCCCTCCGAAAGTTTTCCTTCCCAATACAATTACAAAACATATTCACTTATACATTCATATTTTTAATCTATCCAAAATACGCTATCCAATTACGTATAATTGTTTAATAAAATAAAGGTGTAGAGTTTGCTGTAATTTATAAAGTGACAATTCTCTTCATCCCCACTAATTATGAGTTAAAGTAATTGAGGTTTCGGAAAAATAATATCCTGAAGACCAATCCATAAAAAAGCTTTCTTTACCCTAATGAGTAAAGAAAGCTTTTTTATTTAATGTACCAGATCTTTTCTTTTAAAATCATACAGGCTTAATACTCTTTATATATGTTTTGTAATTCTTTTTTTCGATTACTAACTTTCACAAACTTATCCATATGTCGCTTTAGAAAGAAGATACAGTGGGTATGCCTTCACCCCTTATTCCTTAGCAATGCTAATAGCTCTTTCAAATTATCATTGCGGCAAAGCATCATACACATATGGATCCTTCGGCTTTTCCACCTTTTCTACTTTACTTACTTTTACAAGTGGAAACAACGTCCCTTTATATGTCGTTTCATCTAATGTCCCTGTGACTTTCACCCACGTCTCTTCTGACAGAGTGTTTATTTCGTCTCCAGAAACAATCATTCCCCGCACAGAAACATCTGCAATACAACATGTAATGCCGTACCGAGCAACCACTGTTTTATCTCCTTTCACTTCTTTATCATTATATATAAAACCAGTAAATGTAATTTGTTTCCCCTTAAATCCAAGAACATCCTGACCAATTACATCCATCGTTTGAATGTAATTTTTATCATCAACTTGTATTGTTTTTTGTTTCAGCACATTTCTTGCTAATTCTTCTGATGACTGCCCTGATGCAGGAAGATTTTGAATCGGCTCCTCTTCTTTATCAACTAATAACTCTCTCCAATCAGAACTAACCTGTTTCGTTTGTGGCACTTTCTTCTCTACACTCTTTGCCTGTGCATTCTGATTCATTCCTCGCTTTGATGCGAGACTACCATCAATCGTTACATTCGAGAATAAAAATGCACTAACAATAGGAACAAGAAACAAGGCGTATAACAGAAAAACACCCATTTTTGATTTCGGCACTGTTTGAGGTTCACAACAACCACAAGCATTTTGTTTCTCTTCACCATTTTTCCATACTTGTACACATCCAAGAAGAAGTGAAACTGCAAAGGCCGCATATGTGAACTTTATCATTTTCGGTGCAATGAAATGGTCAATATTCCCTGTTACAAGAAGTTTAAATAACAGCATTGCAAAACCAATTAAAATGATACCGCGAATATAACTATGGCATCTTCTTTGTTCTTGATTACGCATTTTTCCCCCTCCTTAATCACATTATCAGCTGAACAACAATATACACAGCCACGATTACAATCCCAATAAACGCGAATACAAATTTCTTTTGGAAATAAGCAAATAACATAAATGTATTTTTAAAATCAAGCATTGGACCAAATACAAGAAATGAAAGAAGAGCTTTAGTAGAAAATATATGACCAAAAGATGCTGCGATAAAAGCATCAGCTGCTGAACAAAGGGATAATACATACCCAAATCCCATCATCACAAATGGTGAAATTACTTCACTATGTGCTACTGCATCAAGAGCATTTCGATCTAAAAACGTTTGAAATAAACTTGCCAAGCACGCACCAATTAATAAATATTTCCCTGTATCAAAAAACTCATCAACTGTATGATTTACAACATCTTTCCAACTCTTTTTTTGTTTTTCATGTATTGGAACTATTACATCCTTTAATACATTTTTCCCATGGTAACAGTAGTACACAACTAATCCAATAAGAAGTGCAACTAGAAAAGTTATACCAAAGCGAGCATATATAATCGACGGATTTGTTTGAAACGCATAAAAAGTTGATAAAAAAACAATTGGATTCATAATGGGAGCACTCACCAAAATAACAATACCAACATGAAGTGGTAACCCCTTTTGAATGAGCCTTCTTACAATAGGAATGATGACACATTCACACATTGGAAATATAACGCCTACAAATGCCGCTGGTAGCATCATAGCGATAGGTGACTTTGGTAGTACCTTTTGAATCATATCTTCCGTCACAAATACTTGAATAATGGAAGAAACAATAACCCCTAATAAAATAAACGGGACTGCTTCAAAGAAAATACTTAAAAAAATTGCATTTACGTTTAACCATTCTTTTGGAATACTCTTGTGCAAGTTTGATAGGCTTGTAAAATCTACAAAAAATAACAAAAAAAGAAAGATAACAATGAGGATCGTACCAATTAACTCCTTTGATATTCTATTAAAAACCAACTTCCTCGCCTCCGTTTTATTCATATTTAAACGTATGCTTGTCCTCTTCTTCTATGACAAATCCCAAACATTTTTCATACTTCACTTCTATTCGTAAATCGTAATCATTATGATTTATTGTTGCATTTCTCTTTAAAATTATTTATCATAAAACGTAATGTTTTCGATTTAACAGGAGGAATATACAATGAAAAAAATACCCATTACCGTTTTAAGTGGTTTTTTAGGTTCTGGAAAAACAACATTATTGAATCATATTTTGACAAATAGAGCGGGCTTAAAAGTAGCTGTCATTGTAAATGATATGAGCGAAGTAAATATTGACGCTGCTCTTGTGAAACAAGGAGGTTTTTCTCGTACAGAAGAAAAATTAGTAGAAATTCAAAACGGCTGTATATGTTGTACACTTCGAGAAGACTTAATTATTGAAGTAAATCGCCTTGTAGAGACAGGAGATATTGACTACATTGTTATTGAATCTTCCGGCATTAGTGAACCAATTCCTGTTGCACAAACATTTACGTATATAGATGAGACACTTGAAATTGATTTAACGAACAAATGTCGTCTCGATACAATGGTTACCGTAGTCGATGCAAACCGATTTTGGGATGATTTTGCAGCTGGTGAAAGTTTACTAGATCGAAAGCAAGCAATTGATGAAACAGATACTCGAGAAGTTATCGATCTACTAATTGATCAGATTGAATTTGCAAATGTTATTCTTTTGAACAAAGTGGATTTACTAGAAAAAGAAGATAGTATGGAACTCTATCGCCTCTTACAAAAATTAAATCCTGGAGCAAAAATCATTGAATCTTCATTTAGCGTGGTTCCACTAGATGAGATTTTAAATACAAATTTATTTAACTATGATGAAGCAAGTCAAGGAGCTGGTTGGATTCAAGAGTTAAATAATGATCACCATACGCCAGAAACAGAAGAATACGGCATTAGTTCTTTTGTTTATCGCCGCAAACGTCCATTTCATCCTGTTCGACTTATGAATTGGTTACAAAAATGGCCATTAGATATTGTAAGAGCGAAAGGTTTTTTCTGGCTTGCATCTCGTAATCACATGATGGGGCTTCTCTCTCAAGCTGGCTCTTCCATTACCATTCAAGGAGCTGGTGAATGGGTTGCAACATTACCTGCAGCTGAGCAACAGCAAATACTTAGGGAAGAACCAGAAGTCTTAAAAAATTGGGATGATCAATATGGGGATCGAATAACAGAACTAGTCTTTATTGGAGTTGAAATGAATCAATATGAAATTGAACGCTCTTTGGATACATGCTTATTAACCGGGGAAGAAATGAATCAGGAGTGGGATGATTTTGTTGATCCAATTCCCCCTTTTACCGTTGTCTCATAATACAAAATTCATAAGATTACTAACTATAAAGTGATTTCAAAAACAAGATGGCTTCCTCAAAAGGTTACCATCTTGCTTTCGTTTATCATTCAGATTTATGAGGCTTATTTATTACATTAGCCCATATAACAAGTACAATTGTACTTATAACAACAAAAATCCCATACCCAACCCCTGCAGCATCACCAATTGATTCTAGTCCAAATGGTAACAGAGCGGTAGTAATTCCTATTACGTAAGAAAAAATCCCAGATATTTTTGCAAGTTTCTCTTTATCCCCCACGAAAGTCTCTTCTTGGTATCCTGCAATGAGAAATAATCGCTTTTTTATATGAATTTGGTATCCCATAATAATGATTAACATGCCCATAAGAAAACTGATTATAAATCCACCGATCATCAAATCCCTCCTTTACAATATTTTACCATAATTATAACTATTACATGTCTATCTTTAATATTAAAAAATTCTGTTTATTTTTAATATTACTCGTGATATATTACATATTGTATTCAATATTTCAATTAGATTTTCTTTCTGAAAGGAGGACCCAGCTATGGATTCAGGAAGATTGAAAGGCATTATTATGGTCATTACAGGTGCTAGTTTATGGGGATTATCCGGGACCGCTGCACAACAACTGTTTCAACAAGAAAATGTTTCTACAGAATGGTTAGTTACAATTCGATTACTTATATCCGGAATTATTTTGCTCTTATTCTCCTCATTTGGCAGTAAAAAATCAGAAGTACTTGGCATTTGGAAGCAAAAAGCTGAGGCAAACAAAATAATTCTGTTTGGATTGTTAGGTATGCTTGCTGTACAATATACCTATTTTGCTTCTATTCAGGAAGGAAATGCTGCAGTCGCAACATTGTTACAATATTTAGCACCAATATTTATAACTGTTTACCTTATCTTTAAATGGAATATTCGTCCTACTAAAATCGATTTTATTTCTATCGTACTATCTTTAATCGGGACCTTTTTCTTGCTAACGAATGGATCCATTGATAATTTAGCTGTTTCAACACCAGCTATCGTTTGGGGCATTTTATCCGGTTTATCACTAGCATTCTATAGCCTTTATTCAAAGGAATTATTAGAGAAATGGTCTTCATCTGTCATTGTTGGATGGGGGATGATTATTGGAGGAGTTGGTGTAACCGTCTTACATTTTCTCTCCACGAACGAGTTTATCTTATTATCTGGCATGAAATATTTTCAGCCTAACAATCTTTTTCTCATTACATTCGTTGTTATTTTCGGCACACTCATCGCATTTTATTTATATTTAGACAGCATACGATATCTTACACCGAAAGAAACTACATTATTTGGTTGTACAGAACCACTTGCAGCTATCATTTCTTCTATTCTCATTTTGCATGTTCCGTTTCAATCGTTCCAATTTTTAGGCGCTCTTTGTATTATTGTAATGGTACTTGTACTAAGCCAAAAGCCAGATGAAGGAAAACCGAAACTACGACTTGCCGTTACGAAAAAACAAAACATAAAATGAAAGGAACTGTTCGATCATGCCTATTCCTCAAAACTATCGAAAGCAAGAAAGAGTATCTGCTAAATCCCTCGTTTTAAACCAACTACAAGATTGGATTATTGAAGGTGTTTTACAACCTGATGAAAAGATTAATGATGGAGAGCTAGCTGAAGCTTTAGGTGTGAGCAGAACACCGGTTAGAGAAGCACTGCAAGTGTTAGAACTTTCAGGACTGGTCGAGATGGTTCCAGGACAAAAAACAAAAATCACCCCTATAAAATTAGAAGATGTATCTGTCATTTATGAAACGATCGCTGGCCTTCATACCATTATTGGAAAACAAGCAATTCATCAAATAAACGACACCGACCTGATAAGACTTTCTGAAATAAACGAGGCATTTCAAAATGCTATAGATGAAAAAAATTCAAAACAAGCATTAAACTTAGATATACAATTTCATAATACAATCGTATCAATCGCTAAAAATACATATATCGAGCCTTTCTTAGCAAACATACAACTTCATGTGTTACGTCTTGAATACCTTTTTTTCCAAAACTTCATTCCTGCACGTAAATCGATTGAAGAGCACAATTTAATAATTGAGGCATTAAAAAACCAGGATGCAGCACAAATAGAACAAATCATGTCTCAAAACTGGTTACGACCAATGAAAGAAATCCAAAAAATAATCTCTATGAAATAATGAAAAGAGCCGTTTACGTGTTCTCTCAACACAAACGGCTCTTCCTTTACAATTCTATATAACTATGCGCGAATCTCGGCATATTTCTCAATGTCCCTATACTCTTTTTCTAGTTCCTCTAAAGAAAGCTCGTATAATTGTCGATCGAGAATTTTAAACACACCCGCCCCAATTAACTGATCAATTAACTGCCTCTTACGATTTTCAACAGCAAAACGGAGTTGACTACTCATCTTTTAAAAACTCCTTTCCACAATCATTGAAAATGATAATCTCTATCAATTACCACTTTGATTATAAAAGATGATATTTTAGAAGTAAAGTAATATCATGAAATATTTACCTTACAAACTGTTTGTGGCCACATTATATATATGTATGTTTCCTAAGATGGTTTATGACACTTTTTATCATCTTTTTTCTTTCATACTTTGCAAAGTGGTTCTTTATGGATAGAGTCCCTCTCTATTTCTATTTGAATCGTAACATGTTCTACATGAAAACTGTCCTTCAATAAACGTATTGCTTCTGCTAATACACTTTGTGCTTCCTCACCTTTTTCTATAACAAGATGACACGTTAAAACTTGAAAATCTGATGTAACCGACCATATGTGTAAATCGTGCACTTCTTTTACAATTGCAATGTTTAATAATGTATCTTTCACTTCTTCCACATCAATATATGAACGGTTTCATGTGTTACACGCCAGCCACTTATAATGACTAAGATGGAAACGAGGATACTGGCAATTGGATCGGCAACTGTCTAGCCAAAAAATTTAATAAGTAGCGCTGCAATAATTGCTCCCACTGATCCTAATAAATCACCTAAGACATGCAAAAAAGCACTTCGTACATTTAAATTTCCTTTCACATCTCCGCCTCGCATTAAAATCCATGCTGACGTAATATTAATGAACAAACCGAAAACAGCAATCATTAACATGCCATTGCTTGCAATCTCTACTGGTTCATGAAAACGGCGAATTGCTTCGATAAAAATGTATATCGAGATAGCAATAAGAACGCCACCATTGCACAATGTGGCTAATATTTCAATTCGCTTATACCCATATATTTTGTCTAAAGTCGCCTTTTTTTCTCCAATTTTAAAGGCAAGTAAACTTAAAGCAAGAGAGACTGCATCACTTAGCATATGCCCAGCATCTGATAAAAGTGCTAAACTATTCGTTACAAATCCACTAATAACCTCAGCAATCATAAAACTTGTCGTTAATATGAATACAACCATTAACGCTTTTTTATTTTGTGAATGACCATGATTATGTGAATGTCCCCTATAAATACCCCTTCAATAATAATTCCAGCATTCTATTATGCAACAAATATTACTAATTTATCATGATTTATCCATTTCAATTCATACACCACGAGTCACTCCTTTACTTAATTTCTTCGTGATTGTTAACACCAGTTCCTTGTTTCCCCGCAAAAAATATAACTATTTATTGTTTATAGTGGTTTCATGAAAAAGGACTGCCTTGTGTAAACAAGACAGTCCTTACACCTATTACTTCTTCAAATCAATCACAATATCATCTAAAACAATATCTTTACTTTTTGCTTCTTTTTTAGGTACTTCAATCTTCTTCTCTTTTCCACCACTCATTTCTACCCCGCCATGGTTTTCAGGAGTATGAACTCGCAAATTAATCCGGGGAGTAATAATTAGTTTCGTTGCATTTTCATTGAGCTTTTGAAATGTATCACTCCAATGAATATTATAGGAATCCTTACCTGATCCACCATTTCCTTCTCCAGAATAATGATTACCTAAATCATCTTTAACTTCCAACTCAACATCTACAGCATCCCATTCCTTCCTTGTATTTTTAGAAACTTCTTGATTGTAATAAAGAATAAACGTTATCGGTGACACTGCCACCTTTTCCATATTTACTTTTACGCCTTCTTTTTCGGAACTTCCACTAATTATTTTTTCTTTACTATCCATTGCCTTTACAGTAAGAGCAAAATTCCAATTCCCTTTTATTTCTTTCTTTTTATCCGGTATTTCTATTTTGTCTATATTCCATCTAAGGTTTATTTTGTCTTTTTTATTACTGCTATGATGTGTCTTTGTCGCCATACCTACATACTTTTTATCTGCAACTTTAGAAATTTGAGAACTTCCTGTTCCTCCATCAGACCCCATTATATCTAACCCACCTAATATAATTGGGTCATCTCCTAAATCTTGCTCACTTTCCATTGAATATGTTATTGATACAGTTCGTCCATCAGAAATCACATCATTGATTGTTATTTTAATCCCATTACTTTCCCTCACCATATTTAACTCAGTAGAAAATTCTTTATAATTTTCATAAAGTCCCGTTCTACCATTATCTAAAAATCGAAAAATATTACCTACAATCGGAAGCCCTCCTGCATAAGTAGGAAATCCAATTCCAAGTGTTGCAACTGACAACCCTACTAAAATAGATGCAACAGCGACAACCTTTTTCCAGTTCTTCGTTTTTTTCTTTATATATATAGCCTGTTTTAAGTTACGTTTCACTTTTTCCTTTTCAAATTCATAAGCCTTCATTTCCTCTAATTCTTTTTCATCTATATCAATGTCATTTAACAGCTCGTAAATGTCTTTCATATTACACTACCTCCTAAACTAAGATTCGTAGCATTTTTTTGTAATTTCTTTTTCCCTCGATAAATCCGATTATCTATCGCCGCTCGCGTTAAACCGAGCTTTTCTCCTATTTCCTCCGTCTTTAACCCTAGAAGAAATTTCATGATAAAAATCTTTTGATCTATAGGCTCTAATTGATTAATTAACTTTATCAGTTCATCCCTAGCTTCCATTATAATCAGTTCATCTTCTATCGATTTTCCTGTATTTACATCAAAATCATCTGAGGTAACCTCAACTTCCTTAATGGATTTTCTATAGTAATCAATTGCTTTAAACTTAGCAACCACTGCAATCCATTTCTTAAAATCTTCCGGCTCTCCATGAAACCTGTTTGCATTATTCCAAACTGAAAGAAAAATATCATTGATACATTCGTCTATAAGTCCATCATTTTTAAGCGGAATAAGAACCTTATGTACGATTGCTTTTATTAATGACAAATAAGTATCGACAATAAACTCTAACGCATCTTCTTTTTGTCGCTGCAGCCTTTTTATAAAATTTTTCTCATTTGATTTCATTTCGCAATTCCCCTTATTTTTTTGTAAAAGCTTTTACACCCTATATAACGTACAGGAAAATTTTTTCTCTCATATTTATAATCATTTTTTCATTTTCATAGAGTAAATGTGTTTCCACATATACAATAAACCTTCGATACACTAGAAATATACTGAAGGTTTATTTGCATTGGATTATTTAAATTTTACGTTTATTCAAGAAAAAGAAAATGAGCTTAGAATGGATTTATCCTAAGCTCACTTTATGAAAAATATTAATTCGCATATTCTCTATTTTCTGTATCAATTGACCACCCAATGATAGTCGCACAATCTCTTCCCTTCCATTCAAGCACATTCGCTAATGCAGGTTCAATCTGAAGAGAATCTCCTTTATGCAGTACTTCAAGTAAAGATTGATCATCATCAAACGTTTGCTTATCACACTCTAACACACCGTCTGTCGCCAAAACAATATGATTCATTCCCTTCTCTAATCCACGAACCCCAGAAGTGAAGCAGGGCGAATTAGCAGCAAAAACATTTTTCCTTCCAATATATTCATAAAATTTACGTTTATTTAATCTCCCTTTTCCATTCTGTAATTGTTCCGAATGAAATAAATAAGCAAAGCACTCTCCTACTGATAACCAATATAAAAATTCACCTTTTCGTAAACAAATTAAGCACGCGAGTTCTTCATTCTCTTGTTCACATTTCTCAATAAATAACTCATCTGTAAATAACGCTAATAAATACATATGTGTATGATGAAACGCAAGATGAACTGGATATGAGAATAATTCTTGTAATTTCTCTTTTCTTTCAGAAATTGCTTCTATTATATAATGTATATTTTTCGTTTTATGATGAGCATCAAAGATCATAACAAATTCAAATTCTAATTGCGGATCCCACCAAGCTAGTACTGCATCTCCTCTTTCATACGCATCACTCTCTTGATTCCCGCCATATACACCAACTGAAAGAGGACCACATTTTTCAACATGTATTTGGTCTAAATACATCTTTTCATGACTAATCCATTTAAATGTATTCACTTCTATCATCCTCTCTCTTGCTATTTGTATGCCTTTACATTAAGAGTACCGTATATTTCAAGAAAAATAAACTTTTTCAATAATTTTTATGCAAATAAAGGAATTTACTTCTTGCAAAACGAATATATCGTATTATAAGATATAAATAAAAAATGGAGGAATATTATCATTATGAAGAACATCAATCAAAATTGGGAAACCATTTATTATCATTTACGGTATGAATATGAAGATAATCTTTCTCACCAAGCCATTCGGATTCTTCAAATCATTTCCCGAGAAACGGAGACTACAATTGGTAAAGTTGCATCTGAATTAGGCTTATCTCATAATACAGCATCAGAGCATGTGAAACGCCTTATTCAAAAAAGATTCGTTATAAAGGAGCGAAATAAACAAGATGAACGAGTCGTTAATCTAACATTGACTACAGAAGGTAAGGAAGCGTTAACGAAACATACATTATTAGATGAAGAAAAATTAAAAGTATTAGAATCTCAATTTTCAAAAGAAGAACAGCAATTAATTGAAAAGGCTTTTTCATTACTAGCAAAGGAGTCAAAATATGCATTTCCTCGTTAAAGTAATCGTTTCCGCCCTCATCATCGGTGGTGTAACTGAGTTTGCCAAACATTATAGTACAATTGGTGGTTTTATCGCTGCCCTTCCACTCATCAGTTTGCTTAGCTTGTTTTGGCTTTCATTTGAAGGTGGGAGCAAACAAGATTTAAGTCAATTTACTTTAGGAGTATTATACGGATTTCCTGCATCAGCACTTCTATTATTTGTTGTTTATATTGGATTAAAAAATTCTTTTTCACTCAGTTCCTCTGTACTATTCGGTGTAGGCATTTGGTGTATCGTATTTGCTTTTCAAAAAACATTTCAATCTTAGTGGAGGCTATTACCATGAATCGTTTTGTAAAAGTACGTGGAAAGAAAATAGAAGTTTGCACAATGGGAAATGGCTCTCAGACCGTTGTAATTCAAACAGGGATGGGATGTTCCTTTTATGATTGGTTCCAAATTGCAGAGAAGCTTTCTTCAAATTATACCGTAGTTCTATTTCACCGCCCTGGTTATGGGAAAAGTGAACTTGGTAACGAACCACGTACAACACTACAAGCAACAAAAGAATTACAGGAACTATTACATATGTTAGCTATTCGACAACCCATAATTTTAGTTGGTCATTCTTATGGAGGGTTATGTGCGCAACATTTTGCTATGGTACACCCCAATCAGTTAAAAGCTTTGATTCTTGTTGATTCTACTTCTGTAAACTTACATCGATTAGATGAACTGGATTTACCTACCTCTGATCAAACCGATTCGGATGATATATGGCTACAAAAATATAGGGATTATTCCAATATGAATGCCGACGCACTTCGTGCAGAACTAGACTCTACATTAAATCAATACAGTCACTTGTCACCATATAAACAAAAACAATACGTGAAATTCCTTACATCACCTTTCTTATATAAGGCTACTACTTCTGAACTTTCAGAGTGGAAATCTTGTGCACATAGAATAAAACAACTTAGAGTCACATTAAAAATACCATTAATCGTCATTGGAAGAGATCCCAATCATTCTATCGGGCAAATGATTCAAGAAGGAATGCCTAATGAAGAAGCTAAAAAGCTTGAAAAAACATGGCAAGAACTTATTCAAGAACAACGTATGCTCTCCCAAAACAGCCGATATATTCTCGCTCAAAATGCTAGTCATGGAATCGAAAGTGATCGCCCTGATATCATAATTCAGGCAATCCATTCCTTCGAAGTAAGTGACGTACATGACCCTGAAAACAATGAGCATTCTAGAATTAAATAAACATGCAAAAAAGAAAGCAGCCTTCACTGCTTTCTTGTCTTTTCATCTATTCATAACCTTCCTCGTCTTCATCACCATCATAATACGAGTTTCCATTATTCACATATATAGGTCCATTCGCAACATCAATACGAAGTACCCATGCCCAAGGTACAGCTAAGCGTTTATGTAATGCCCGCCAAAACCCTATTGACTTTCTTTCATACTCCTGGAACTCCTGAAGTATATCCTTGTAGGAGGAACCGTCTAGCTGAATATTTGCTTCTAGTAAACGAGAATAGGCATAGTGCTGTAATTCGAGTTCGGCAGCAACTTCCATCTCTTCTGGTGTTGCCATACCAATAATTGTTCCATCAGGTGGCACAATTTCATATACGTTATGAACTTCAATGAGCCCTTCTGGTGGATGATCTACTAACCCCTTCTCTTTCTCAAACATGTAAACAGCCTCCTTTATCATGCATTTTTTTATGTTACAAAAGCATACTTCTCTAACAAACCCGTTCTTTCCTGCTTTCTCGATAAAATTTTACAAATTATTCACATGATGACCTGTTTCTATATTTCAGTTTACTTTCTACTCTTGCAGTAGAAAGTAAACTCTCTTCATTAAAAGTCAATTTATATACATCTGGCATGTCGAGTGTTTTCCAAAAATGATAATCATATGTAGAATCAAAATAATTCATTATTAATACCATAATATTTCCATGGGTACCAACTACAATATTTTTCCCTTTATATTGTTTTAATATATTTTGAATACATGTAACACCACGCTTTTGTGCAATATCATTTGATTCCCCGCCTTTAAACGAGAAGATGGGATTCTCCCACACCTTCATAATTGCTTCCTCAAAATCTTCTACCGGTTCTTTACTTAGTAGTCTCTCACGCAATTCTTCTTCAATTTGTATTGGCAATTGGAATTGGTTTGCAACCCCTTGAACCGTTTGAATCGCTCTTTTGTATGGACTAGAAATTACAACATCAATTTTCTCTTCTTTTAATAACTCTGCCACACTTTGCGCATCATTCCGTCCTTTTTCGGATAATGGACGTTCTCTTTCTTCCGGTGTATATATAGAATGGGCGTGACGGACAAAATATATATGAGTCATGAAAACCCTCCTTTTATTTCCTCTTCTATCCCATTGATTCTATTAGATATAGACCAATTCCTTTCAATATTTTTTGCTGTATAACAAACAAAAGGCACTTCATGAAAAAAGCACCTTTTGTTTACATAATAAAATTATATTGTTATAACTTTTTTCTAAATTCCTCACTCATTACTACAGATCGAATAAAATAATCTAAGTTATTCTTAAGTTTTTGTAATTCCATAGAATCTAAATCATTAGACATAAAGACTATTTCAACCTTGTTTCCTTCTTTATCTGTACCATAAAAACTATTTGTCAATACAAATGGAGTTGAACCTCCTTTTTTACCAGCATGTTCATATATACTATCTCCAACAGTCCCATTAAAAATCTTCTCAATCTCATCTTGCATTGGCTTTGGAAAAGCATTTCTATTATTGATTTTCCCTATTAGACTCATGTAGTCTTTTGCAGTTGCCCTTACTAACCTATCAGACCAAATACGTTGAAATTCCATGTCAACTTTTAATGGTATATTGTGTTTTTTCCATTCCGCTTCATCTTTCATCCATTCATGTATTTTCAAAGCATGCTTTCTATATTCATCCATAGACATTTTACGTAACACTTCTAATGATTGATCTTTAGGTACATTCAGTTCTTTTTCTACATACCCTCTCATATATAAGGGGGATGTATATGGATAGAATACATCATGGCTATTTAGCTCTAATTCTTTTAAGCTATTATTTATTCTTTCGAGTCCTAATTTTTCTAATAAATAGGTTGTATTTGCATTAGAACTAAAGTGAATCATACCTCGGGCTACTTCTTCTAAAGAAAGCTTTTCATTTTTTATTGCATTTCTTATTTTTGCATCCTCTAACCATGCAGGATGCGCTCCAGCATCTGTGTCTGGTACGTAGTATTTTTCTAAATCTTGTAATGGAATTTGCTCCTGTGGATTTATCTTTTCTTCTGAAACTTGTTTTGCAAATTCCACTGCTACTACTATTTTTGCCATACTTGCTAACGGTAGTTTTTTATTTTCATTCACAGTAGCTAAAATTTCACCATTTCTTCTAATCATTAATGAACATGTTTGCTCATTCTTATGCTCTTTTATGTAATCTAGCACATAGTTTGGATCTTCTTTTGAATAGTAATATTCCATAATCGCTAAAATCGCTATGATGATTGCTATAATAATAAAAATACTCCATCCTATAACCTTTAACACCTTCACTATATTGCTCCCCCTAACAAAATACCTTTTATCAATATATTCATTATGTCAAATGTATAAGGGGGTTTTATGTAAAAAAATCCAGTGTTTTGCTAGAAACACACAAATGAAATAGCCCTCACTCGAGAACAAGGGCTACTCTATCTCACACGAAGTCACCTCTCCGTTTAATACAACCACTATATCAGACCGCTGTTCATCCGTAAAACGCTTTAAATTAGGTGGTCCAATCACAACAGATTCTTTAATAGGTGCAAGATCCTTAGCTAAATGTTCAGCATTAACACCGTAAGCGACTTGGAATACTTCTGGTGGGGTCATTCTAAGGACATCTGAACCCTCAGCTGTTTCAAATTGATCATTATTGAAGAAGAGATGTAAATGGGCTTCTTCTGATACAGCCGTAATCCAGTGCCACCAACCCATTGGAATAAATACCGTTTGCCCAGCTTTCGCTCGATAATTTTGCAGTTGATTCGTTTCTGGATTTAAAATAGAAGTAATTGCTTCTCCAGAAACGATGACATCTAATTCCCAAGCGTTTGGATGCCAATGTGGTTCCCTCATATGACCTTTCGTCATAAAAAGATCGACAAACGCTCCTCCAATCATTGCTGGTAATTGTGTTGAAGTCACTTCATAAGCAATATTTTTATCATCTCGTTTAAAAAATATATTTTCCCGTGAGTCAAAGAAAAGATTTGGTGTCCCAGAACTTTTCTTTAAGTTTTTATTATCTGGAACATATCCTGAATTAGCCATTCGATCCCTCTTTTCTATTCCCAACATTTCATACTTAACATTGTATCGTATGGAAGAAATCAAACTGATGTGCCTATCTACTATCGTTTTTACATAACAAAAAAACATGCTCCACAATGCTAGCATGTTTTGTGATATCCTTCACATTGTTTAACTAAAAAATAAACCTCTTTACTTACCATGATGTAACATTAAATCGCCAAGTTCTTCTTCAATATGATTTAACTTTGCAATCCCTTCTTTCCATTTGTGGATATAACGTGAAACTCCAAAAACAAATAAAGCAATAATAGTAGAAAGAATAATACCATATACGATAGCTACTGTACTCATAAGTTACACTTCCTTGTAATAGGTTATACATTTATTATATTCCTTTTTTTGATGAAATAGTGGAAATTCAAGTTATTGTAACAAAATTGATTTTTCTAATTATACAAAAAAACACCCTAATAGGAGAAACCCTAAAAACATTAAGATTCCTCCTATATTTAAATATTACTCCACACCAACAGAAACTGTTTCTGGCAATGTACTTCCACCATCAATTACAATGTGTGTTCCTGTTATGTAACTTGATTCGTCAGATGCAAGGAATCCAGCTAATTGTCCTACTTCTTCAATTTTCCCTAAACGTCCTAACGGAACACCTGAAGCGATTCCATCAATAACACTATTCGGTTCATTTGGATCAGACTCATTTGCAATTTGCTCTGCCATTGGCGTCATAATATAGCCTGGACAAATCGCATTTACCGTAATATGATGCTTGGCTACTTCACGTGCTAACGCTTTTGTAAATCCCCAAATAGCGGCCTTGGTTGTCGCATAAGCTGTTTCTCCTTCATCTGCAACTAGCGTTCCTGTTACAGAAGACATGTTCACGATTTTTCCATAGTTTTTCTCAATCATATATGGCAAGACTGCTTTAGAGAAGTTCCACACACCGTTAATATTTACTTGAAATTGAAAATCACGCATTTCATCTGACATCTCTAAAAAGTTAGCAAGACGAATAACTCCTGCGTTATTCACTAATATATCAATCTTCCCATATTTTTCGTATACATCTTTTGCTATTTCTTTTACAGCTGCAAAGTCAGTTACATCTACTTCGTAACTAGCTGCTTCTAACCCCTTACTAACAATTTCTTTTGCTGTTTCATGAACCTTTTCTGAAATATCAACAAGTAATACTTTCGCTCCTAATTCAGCAAATACATGGGCAATTCCAGCACCATTCCCCATTGCAGCACCGGTAACAAAAGCAACTTTTCCATCTAATTTTCTCATTTCATAGCCCCCTTATGATTTGTAGAAAACTTTTCCAACAATTTTATTATACCAAATATTTCCTGTGTTTTTTTATTTCTTTCATTTGTTAAAAAATGTTCAAAAAGAAAGGCTGTCATAAAAATGACAGCCTCATACATACCTTTTCAAATACTATTCTATTAGTTTTTCTTCGCTTCTATTTTTTCTTGTGCATTTTCAGCTTTATCCAATACTTCTCCAGCTTTCTTCTGCTTTTCTTTTACTTCATCAATACTATCTACCGCTTTAATTACTTTATCAATTCCTTCTTCGTCCACTTTTTTCTGCTTTGCAATTCTTTCCTTTTCTTTTTCTTCAATGTCTTTTGCCTTTTGAAGCATATTTTCTGCGTTTGACTTTACAGATTTCTCAAGGGATGCATCCTTTTTCTTTTGTAATACTTGGTTCGCGTCATCCTTTGCTTCTAAATATTTACCATCTTTTAACGCCGTTGCACCATGATCCATCAGGCTAGCAACTTCTTTATAGGCTTTTACCTCGTTCGTAGATTTTTCTTTTTCTGCTTTTTCAAACCACATAATTGCGTCACTATATTTCTCATCTTTTAATGCCTGCATACCTGTATCAACTTGGATATCGTAATTACTGCTACATCCAGCCACTATAAACAGTACAAAAAGCATTACAACCATTTTGTATTTCATGTTGTTCTTCTCCCTCTCTCTTGCCATTCAACATGGATTTCTAAATTTAATTTATCATAACTAAAAAACACTTTCAAAAAAGAAAAAACTTCATTTCCTTCAAAATGAAGTTTTCCTAGAAAAACATTGTACATCTATGCTGATACATCCACTTGTTTTTTCACATCCATTTGTTTCATCCCTAATAATACTACCATCCATACTCCAATAGCCGAAATAACCATTACCATACTAGTTGGCATTATATCTAATAAAAATCCATACAAAATAATTCCAAGAGGCGTAATTGCCGTAGAAATTGTTTCAATTAATCCAAAAACCCGTCCTAGATATTGTGAATCAGTTGTTTTCTGAACATATACTTGAAGGGGAACATTGATGGAAATGCTCGTCATTCCAAAAATAAGCATAAAAATTATATAGTAAATAAAACTTACCGTCCCTGGAATTGTAACTAATAACGGAAATGCAGTACACAAATACAAACCCGCTAAGACAAATAAACTAATGCGAACTGCGCGAAATAAATTATTCATTTCCTTACGAACAGATAAAACAATTGATGCAACCAACATTCCTACCGCCAACATTCCTTCCACAACACCTAGTTGCTGAGACGATAAACGTAAGTTTTGAATGATAATATACGGAAGTGCAACAAACAGTGCACTTCCAAAGAAATTAATCCAAATAAACACTTTTAACATCGTATACATATCATCACGTCTTTTTACATATAAGAATCCTTCTTTAATACTGGATAAAAAATCAGCTTTCTTCTGTTCTGCTTGTACTTTATACAGATCAAATACAATAAAAAACTGTACAATTACCGCTAAAAAAAATGTAATACCATTTAAAAGAAAAAAGAATTTCATTGAAAACAAACCAAACACCATTCCACCAATAACTGGTGCTAAAATAGTCGAAAGTGCTGTCGCTGTTTGGTTTAAAGAACTCGCTTGTTGAATACGTGCACTGTCAACTAAAGTTGGAATAGAAGCCGTAAAAGAAACAGAATAGAAACTTGCACATATCGATAACAGTGCTGCAGATACATAGATGAATAGAAGTGAAATGTCAAATAAAGTAGAAAGTGCAAACATCGTGAACATAATAAGACTACTTAATAAATCCGCACCAATAACAACCCACCGTCTGTTTATTCGGTCTGCCACAGCCCCTGCAATTGGTCCACATACCATTCTTGGAATAGAACCACAAATAAGCGTAATTGCAAAACCTACTCCTGATCCTGTTGTTTTTAAAACATATAACCCCATTGCAAACGTATAAATCCCAGCACCTAATAAAGAAGTCATTTTTCCAATCATCATCAAAATGATATTTCTCGTTGCGATTTTGATTCTTGGATCATTTTGACTTATACTTACATCCCCCATTACGCCACTCTCCCCTAAAAAGTTAAATTGTGTTAAACTTATTATATAATCATTTTTCAAATTTTAACAACAAAAAGTTTAATTGTATTTAACTTTTTTTATAATAAAGGAGCAACGATATGGCTACTCTTGGTGAAAAAATTAAAGCATTGCGAAAAGAAAAGCGTCTTACTCAGACACAATTAGCTGGCTCAGAGCTAACGAAAAGTATGCTGAGTCAAATTGAAAATGGGAAAGCAACACCTTCTATGAAGACATTACAATATCTTGCTAGTCAGCTTGAATGTGAAGCAAGTTTTTTACTAGAGGAGGACAACGAAGAAGTAACAAAGCTGATTCCAAAAATGGAACAAGCTATAAAAAATAATCAATTTGAAGAAGCGTATCGTACACTGCTACCTATTGTTCAAAAAGAACTACCACCTACTTTAAGTACAGCTCGTTTATATAAACAATTTATAAGCGTTGCATTTAATATGAAAGATTACAGCATACATTCCTATATTGAAAAAGCCGTAGAAATTTTTCAAAAGTATACTTTATATCGTGAAAGTACACAAACTAGTTTAAAGCTGTGTTATGTATTATTTGTCCATAAAAAATATAAAGAATGCCTAGAACTTCTTACCTCTATTCGAAAAGAGTATGAAGCAAAACAATTAGAAATGGATCTTATTATACAAATAGAATTATTCTTATGTGAGGCAATTGTTTTACTCGCATATGGTGATTATGAAGGGTGCGAAAAAATTATCTTACAAGCTCTTGACTTCTCAAAAGAAAATCAAGTGTATTATAAAACAGATGAATTTTATCGAATTCTCTCCTACCAAAATGTAATAGTGGCAGATGAAAATAAATATCTACACTATATAAAAAAATCCGAACAATTTGCCGTTTTCACAGAAAATATTTTATCTATTGCGATTATAGATATTTTAAAAGCTTATTATTATAATACAATAACAAATGAATATACATTAGCTCTCAAACATCTAGATTTATTTAGAACAAAACTTCAAGATAAACCGCTCTTTCAAGAGGACGGGGTTTATTACCTAGAAAAAGGAAAGGCTTTATACGGCCTTAAGCGATATGAAGCAGCATTAGAAACATTACAGCAAGCGACAATTCCAGATTATATGTTTCACCCACTAGACCAAGCATGGATTATAACTGGGGGGGCTTACCGTGCCCTTTGTTATATGGAACTCAAAAATAAGAAAAAGGCGCTTCGAGAAGCAACAGAAGCTTTTCATGCTATACAAGAATTCCCTGATTCGACATTTACTGCGTTTATTAAAGAAACATTACAAATAATACAAAAACTTTAAACCCATCTCAAAATGGTATATTATTCCTCCTTTTTAGCAAAAATAATAAAGATGGGAGGAATGTAAGAATGAATGTACAACGTGCAAAAGAGCTTTCCGAGTCATCAGAACAAGCGCATGTTAGTTTTCAAGGCATGCCCGTTATGATTCAACATGTTGATGAAAGCAATGAAACCGCCCGCATATATGATGCAACGAATCCAGATCGCGAATTAACAGTTCCAGTTAATAGCCTAGAAGAAATATAAGAAACTCCACTTCAGTTTTATTTGAAGTGGGGTTTTTCTTGTATGCCGTATGATTTGTCTTTCCAAATATTTTTATCATCACTGCACGAATAACGTAAATTTCTATTTTTTCAACAGTTATCCTAATATGGTACGGGATATTTCTCAAAACATTTTTATACTCAAAAGACATACTATTCAATCTTTATGATATGATACAATCCATAAGTATATTTGGAGGGATACGATGAGGGATACAAAGCAAAGTAACGAACCTTATTATGCAGTTATATTCACTTCCCAGCTTTCACAAGACACGACTGATTATGGCGATGTCGCTGAAGAAATGGAAAAACTCGCTAAAGGGCAACCTGGCTTTATAAACGTTGACAGCGTACGGGATGCATCTGGTCTCGGTATTACAATTTCATATTGGGAGTCACTTGAAGCAATTAAACAATGGAGAGAAAATGCAGCACATACTATAGCAAGACAAAGAGGTCGTGAACAATGGTATGAAAGCTTTCATATGAAAATATGTGTTGTAGAAAGAGAATATAATTTTCAGAGGAAAGGTTTATAATCAATGAAGAACAAAGTAGCTCTGATTGTTGTTCACGAAATATACGGCATAAATCAGCATATGCAGGATGTCATATCCAGGTTTTCTTCACCACAGGTAGATATCTTCTGCCCAAGTCTTTTACAGCTAGATGCTCCTTTTCATTATAATGATGAACAAAAAGCTTACTCCCATTTTATGCAAAACGTTGGATTTCAACATGGAAAAGAAAAAATTGAAGAAATGATTATACAGTTTTCAAAAAATTACCCATATATTGGACTCATAGGTTTTAGCATTGGCGCAACCATCTCTTGGCTATGCAGTAACAATCCAAAAGTTAATTTTATTATTGGCTGCTATGGCTCTCGCATACGAGACTACTCTTATATTATTCCTACATGTCCTACTCTTTTAATTTTTCCAGAAACAGAATTGAACTGTTCCATTTCTTCTCTTATTACGACATTGCAAAGACAAGACAACTCATTTCTACATATACAACAGTTCCCAGGAAATCATGGATTTCTGGATCCTTATACTACAAACTATAACGAACAATCTACAAAACAAGCATATGAAATGATTGATTCATTTCTTCTAAAAACTATAACGAAACAAATGTATTAAAGGAGTTTTGCTATGTCATTTACATTACTTTTACTTGCTTTCGTTATTCTAATCATTCTCATAACGTTAGCTTTCATTTTTACAACTCTTCAAAATCGTAAATATTTAAACCGTCCTTATCGACATTCCTTTATCGTTATGACCTTATTTCTTGGACATTGGATTTTAGTTTTGACTAGTTTTTATACATTACTCCCTAATTATATTAGCGATTTTATTTTTCTACCAATCTGGTATTTTCTTTGTATTTTAGGATTTATGGTTTTCATAAAAGAATGGAAAAATAATCGAATTATTTCTGTATCCGTCGGTGCTTTCTCTTTTATCAGTCTACTCTTCGGCATACTATTACAAGGAATTGCTAAAATGTAAGTTTGTTTTATAGGAGCTGATTTTTAAGAATCAGCTCCTTTTTCTACACGTAAATAGGAAGCATTTCGCAAACGATCGTTCCATCCATACAGGAATGAATAGATATAGTGCATAGGCTATAGTCATCCAAATTGCGAAAGATAGAACTTGTTGTGATGAAAGCGTCGAAAAAATACTAGAGGAAGAATAAAGAATGAAAGTATCTAAAAACAACCCTATCCCGGTGCCGAAAATCCCCCACCTAACTTCTTTACTTTTTCTGAATTTTGAGATGGGGTCTTACTGCCCGTTAACGCGGGATAAATAAAAAGAGGAAGAAAAGCCTAAAATCAACTTCTCTTCCCTCTATTTTTTTTATGAGATTGTATTGTCATGGAATCACAAGGTGTGTAGTAAATTTGTGGAGTTGCTTTATTAACAAGCATTGTAAAAGTAAGCAGACCAATGATGAAGAAGATAAAAACTATAAACAAAATAGCACCTATCGTTAAAAGAATCATAACACCACCCCTATTTCATTCATGATATTACACTCTTCGATATACTATGAAAGAAATCCTTGTTATATAAACAAACGTAACAAAATAATCACAATCACCCCAGTTAACACTGTTCCTAACAGGCTACGTGTATAAACAGCAACAAAGAATGTCGGAATTGCTGCAATTATATAATCCCATTGCATCGTTTTATTCATAAAGAGCACTTCAGCAAGGAGCGCCGCCAATATAGCAATTGGTATATAACTTAACCATTTTAATCCCCAATCTGGAATTTGTATTTTACTAAATACAATGAGCGGTAATAGGCGCGGAATTAAAGTAACCAGACCTGCTCCAATTAAGAGTAATAACACATCGATTCTTACTTCCATCTTTCAATCACCACCCCTATTGTTGCTGCCGTAAGTGTTGCAATTATAACTGCTACGCTTGCCGGAACGAAAAAATGTATGCTATATGCGATTACAATTGCCACAATCGCAACACCGAGATGAATGACTAATTTTGGATGACTACTCATTAACTGCAGGACAAATAATCCAATAAACATAGCTGGTAAAGCATAATCCATACCATACGTATGAGGGTTTGGTATCCACTCACCAAAAATACCACCGATGACATTCGCAATGATCCAGTTTAAATATGCTGTCACATTTAAACCAAGCATCCATCTCTCGCTTAGATACTTCTTTTTTGAAGCTTGCTGAACCGCAAGACCAAATGTTTCATCTGTAATTTGCGAGCCAATTATCATATTTTTCAAGAAAGGAACCTTCATTAAATACGGGGCAAGCGCAGCACTCATTAACAGATGACGTAGATTGACAAAAAATACGGTGAAAATAATTGCAGAAGTAGGTGCTCCAGCGGCAAACATACCAGCGAGTATAAATTGTGAGGAACCAGCATAAATCAAAGTAGACATTAATGCTATTTCTGTTAACGAAAACCCTGCTGTTTTTTCAATTACACCAGCTGCGATACCAATACTTAAATACCCTAGTACAGTTGGTAAACAATCTTTCACTCCCTGTTGAAATGTTTCATTCCCGTGCATTGTCATCTGTACTTCAGCCCTTGCCATCACTCTTCCCCCTTCGTTTCTTGCATCAAGCGTTTACCCGTTACAACGTGAACTAAATCTGCATTACCACGCCATAATGCATCTAATTTATCAGGACCAAATTCCTGTGTAATTTCTTCAACCATAATGTCATGACGAATATATTCTGTTGCGACAAGCACTAATGCTGGATCATATGTTGTAACAGCCCATGATGTACTATGTTCTGAAAAATTGGCAATAAGCACCTCTTTTCCATCTCGTGCAACAATTGTTAAATGCCCCCCCATCCGCTCTTTCACAACATCTGGAGTCATATAATTATGATGAAATGTTGTTCCTATTTTTGTTTGAGGTGCCCCAAAAAGTATCGAAAAAACATGTACACCTTCTTGTTCCTTTTTGTGAATAAGAGGCTCCAGCTCGCTCACTTGCTGTTCCCATACAGAAATCCATAACTCTTCTTCTGCACGCTCAATAATGTTACTTATTTCCTTTAAAATTCGTTCATCCGTACGAATATGGGAGATTACATCTACTTGACGCTCCTGCTCTAAACAATTTAACTTCTGATCAAGGAAATCAAATGACTTTTCAAAATCTTGTCGCATTCGATTCATTAACTCACTTGCCGATACTGGAACGTACTTAACTGGTTCTGAGGGTACTAAATGCACTGCGCCTTTATCCATTAATTTCCCAAGTACCTCATAAATCATGGAACGCGGTACACCCGTTTGTTTACTAATTTCATATCCTGTCGCAGGATAATGTTTTAATAAACCGATGTATGCTTTACATTCATATTGTGAAAACCCTAACTTTTGCAATTCTTTCATGACTTCATCCACTGTAATCCCTCACTTCAATTTACCTCTATTTGCATTTACATGACAGCGCGTACTTCAAAACGACGATTTTGCTTTCTTTACTTTTACAGCTTCAAAAGTATTCTCACCTTATGTAAGTACGCCTGTATCGCATTCTTGTCCTCCGCCAGTTGGATAAAATATCGTTTCTTTTACAAATACTCGGTTTCCATCCACTCTTGTTACTTCTGTTTGACAGTTTTTTTATATGCATCCTGTAAAAATAATGCCTCTGTCATGTTCCCACTCCTTTAGTAGTTATTACTATACCTACTAATATAAAAAGAAAAAAATGTACATTCAATAAAATTCTGAATTTTGATTCAATTAACAAGAAATAAGCTATCTTTAAAACAAGATAGCTTGATTACATTTATCCCGCTGCTAATCCTCAGCGAAGGTTTTCTTCCTCTCTACTAAGAGCTCGATACATTATATTTCCATATACTTATTTAAGTTTCTCATATTCCTTCAAAGCATTTTGTAAAGTTAAGGTTAATGGTTCTGGAAGACTATCTAATGAAAACCACCCCACTTCACTAATAGCATGTTGTCCCAGATTTTCTGCTATCCCATTCGTTACTTTTGCAATATACGTCGGACATACCCAATGTGCTTCTTCTTCAGGTAAAATGTGATTCGTCACACATAATAACGATGTGAGTTCAATTTCTAACCCTACCTCTTCTTGAATCTCCCTGACAACTGTATCTTCTGCTGTTTCCATCCATTCCACTTTTCCACCTGGGAGACTCCAGTGCGCTTGCTCTGGTGCCTTCTTTCTCCGTACAAGTAATAACTCGCCTTGCTCGTTTAAAAGAAACGCTCCAACACCGACGCGTGGATGTAACTTTTGGTTCATATTAACTTCTCCTCTTAATTTGTAAGTTTTCTTGATTTTAACATAAAAATAATAGAGCTACTTTCTATCAGCTTCATAAAAACCAATAGAAAGTAGCTCTCATTGTTTCATAGATATTATTTGTTCTTTTGTATCCATTTTGTCATGATGAAGTTTGTTTTTCTCCAAATATTGTTTACACATATTCACAAAAGCTGGTAATGTTCGAATTTGATCAATATCAGAGCTCTCAATAAAACGATTCATTTGATTTGTCATTTCGTCCATACTAGAAATAACCTCTTCTTTTTCATATCTCAATCTCTCATTTTCAGCACGAAGATTTTGAAGCTCTTTCTGTATCTCATGTGTATTATTTTCTTTTGTATGCCCAGCTGCCATACTCGAAAGTTTGTAAATCCCTTCCATAAATTGATATAGTTCTTGTTTCTTGCCCTCTACACCAATTGTTTCAAAATTATCGACAATCCCTGATAATATAGTAACCAGATTATTCTCTGTCTTTTCACTTTGGACCACTATACTTTTTACTCTATTCTCCTTCTCACAAACATACTGTTCTGGCTCGTGCTTTTTCTTACGCCCCGGCTTACCCTTTTTTATATTTTCAAATGGCAGCTCTTGATTTTTTAATTTATAATACGTATTCTGCAGTTGACTTTCTGTTTTCGGAAATAATTGTAGATTCTCTTTACTAATTGCCTTTGAAGTATCTGAAATATTTAAATTGTAATGCTGACAAAATTGATACGTAGCATATAAAAGTTCTAATTCAGATTTCAACCACATCATTTGAGATTGTTCGTATGCAAATAAACCACCCATTTTTTCAATCTCTCTTTGAAAAGCTATCATTTTATCATATAAGTCCATTAATTCTGCATACGTCACATGGAACTCTCTTTCTATTTTTCTACATTCCTCTTCCACTTTCTGAATATTTTTTATTCCATTTACAATATTTTTCAAAAGATCTAGTACATGAATTGCTGTCTGTTGGTACATTTTATATTCACTCCCACTCAGCATTTTTGCAATTTCAACTTCTTCTTTGTCTTTTGTAAAAATAAAAAAATATTATGGGAATATTTTATAATATTTCTGAATTATTAGTCAAACGAACGTAAAATTGACACATTCTATTTTTATATTAATATTAGTTTATAGCAATATGAGGGGGATCCATATGGAACATAACATTTTAAAAGTCATTGCACTAGCAGAAAAACTTAAATACGAAATGCGACATAGCTGGCTTTCTAATGGTCGACAAGAGAGTGTTGCGGAACATACGTGGCGTATGTCCCTTATGGCTGTTTTAGTTCAGCCTTATTTAGATAAAGAAGTAAACATGGAAAAACTATTAAAGATGGTTATTATCCATGATCTCGTGGAAGCAGAAGCCGGGGATATTCCTGCTTTTGACACAATGAACAGCGAACAAATACAATTACAAAAACAAGAAAATGAACAAAAAGCCATTTTGAATATTAAACATACATTAGAAGGTCCTCTTGGGGACGAACTGTACAATTTATGGATAGAGTTTGAAGCAAAAGAAACATACGAAGCGAAAGTGGCAAATGCTCTTGATAAACTAGAAGTTAAAATTCAGCATAACGAAGCCGATATCGATACTTGGATTCCCATCGAACATAAAATGACGTTCCAAGTTGCCAAACATACTGACTTTGACTCATTCTTATCAAAATTACAAAAAATTATTGAACAAGAAGGCGAAAAAAAATTAATTGCTGCTGGCATTGATGTCGAGGCATGCAAACAGTAGCAACTCACTGTTTTTCATACTTTTTTGCAGATGATTAAAGAAGTATATACCGTTTTATAGAATATTAAATTACAAAAGGTGACACACATTAATGATGTACAATGTGTGTCGCCTTTTAATTTTTATGTTTTCACTTTTTATGCTTGGATAACATTTCAGTTGTCATCTTTTCCTGTCAAAATCTTTTAAGATAGTTAAAGAGTTCTCTTTAACTCATAACACCATTATCTTTGAATGAATACCATTTTCCATCAATGAAATGTTTACCTATCGCCATTGCACCGTTAGACTGTAAATAATACCAAGTCCCATTCTCTTGTAACCAGCCTGTTTTCATCATGCCATCTGCATTCATGTAGTACCATGTATTATTATCTTGTACCCAACCTGTTTTCATCTTAGCACCAACAAAGTAATACCAGCTTTCTTTATAGCTTAGCCAGCCATTATAAGCAGCTCCGTTTCCGCTAAAATAATGCCAATGGTTGTCAATTAAATTCCAACCTGTTGCCATTGATCCATCAGAAAGGAAATAATTACCATCTGGATGTGAACCTATCCAACCTAATAGCATTTTATTATTATCTGGATTTAAAAAGTATGTCTTACCATTATATTCAAAAAAATCCCAGTGTAGCTTTCCCCCTTGGTGAACGTAATACCAATCTCCCTCATACTGAAGCCATCCTTCATTGGTATATAGCGCACCGTCTGCTCCTAATAAGTAACCATTATATTGCTCTTCAATACGACCCGTTTTCATTTTTCCATTTGCATCAAAGTAGTACCATTTTCCTCCATCTTGTAACCAACCAGTTTTCTTCATACCATTTTGATCATAGAAATACCATGTGTTTCCATCTTTTACCCAACCTGTTTTCTGCATCGTCTGTTCTGTTTTTGGAGTAATCTGTTTCACAGTTTCTTGTTTTTCTGCATGAGATACTGCAGGAGCTACAAGCATTGTAGACATTAAAATAGGCAAAATAACTTTCTTCATTTTCCATATCCCCCAAATAATGAATAATTTTAGTTTTTATTTCCACAAAGAGAATTATATTATTATATACAAATATAATCAATATTTTTTGTAATGAAATCGTAATATTTTTAACTTTATAGAAAATATATTCATTTAAAAGTAACTTTAAATGCATTTTTGAGATATTAAACAGATTAATGTATACTTTTTGTAATATAAAATAAAAAGAATGGAGAATATTTCATACTTTTGTATGAATCATTCTCCATTCTTTTTATTGATTTAACCTAGAAGGACATAGATTACAATTACAAATAAGGACAATATATTATCTAAAGAGGAGGATTATTTATGATCAAAGGATTATACGAATCACATCTACCCGTTCGCAGCCTAGAAAGATCCATACCATTCTATGAATCATTGGGATTAAAACTATATAAAAGATATGAGGATACTGCCTTCTTTTGGATTGTAGAAGAACAAAGTTGGCTCGGACTTTGGGAAGGAGAAGAATATAAAACGCCGTATCATCCTTCCCTTCGCCATATTGCGTTTCAAGTAGACTTCGAGTTTCTTCATACATCTATTAAGTGGCTGAAAGACCGAAATATTACGCCCGTTCCATTTAGTAATCGAACTACCATTGGACCTTTTGTTCGCCCTAACCAAGGCAATGCTTCTGTCTATTTTAAAGATCCAGATGATAATAGTATTGAGTTTATTAGTTTTGTTAATGTTCCAGATGAACTAAAACATATTACAGAAAAACTTTCTTTAGAAGAGTGGACTACACTATCACGATCCTATTTGTAGATGATTTAATAACTAAATATCATCGGTACCTCACTGGACAATATGATTGCTCAAATAATTAATGTGAAGGCTTTTTTATTAATAGTGTTTCTCCCATCATTTTGGCATTACACATTTATAAAGAAAAGCGACTTTTACAAGTCGCTTTTCTACATCAAATATTTCAAAGTTAAAAGTACACCCACTGCAATTACAAATATATTGAAAAAAATATACCATGCAGAAAAAGAACAAATACATTCTTTTCCCTTGAGGTATTTCTTATTTTCTTTAGTCAAATTAAAATTGATACTCGTATACAATATAATCAAAAATGTTTGTAAACCCTAGGCTCTCTGCTATAGCAATTGAAGGTTTATTCACTTCCATACAGTCCCAATAGGGCACATACCCTTGTTTGAAACATTCTTGAACAAATATATGTGCGACTTTCTTGGCAAGATTCTTCCCTCTATGTTCCAAAATTGTCTCGATATTTACCGCATGCATATTCCCACTTACAAATCCTGAAAAACAAAGACTCACCACTTGATCCTCATGCAAAATCACATACCCAATTCCTTTTTCAAAAAATGATTCCATCGAATTCCAAAATGATGTAATTTGTGAAACGAAAAATGATTGCTTGAGCAAAGAGTATGTCACAAGATTTTCCTTCGTTACTTTTAATACTGTATATACCTCATCAATGATTGGTTCATTATATGTTTTGTACGCACTTTCATATAATTTGTATACTTTTTGATTGGATTCCTCGTATGATTGTTCACATAATATTTCTCTAATTGTACGATCCCACCCTACTTGATGACCAAATCCTTCAAACCACTTCAAGTCCAAACAGGCTGCTTCTTGTGCAATTTGTTCCCTTAAAACCTTTTTTATTTCAAGGTTAAACATTTTGTTATTTGCCTCACCAATAAATACAAAACCATCTAAATTTCCAAGCCAAACTAAACCAGACCGTGGTTCGCTCGCATTGTCAACAAATATACGGCCCGAATTATTCCCTTCAATGATAGCTTGCACTTCTATATGCCTTTCCTTTTGTAGAAGATGTTTGCAATTCATAAACTGGTCTTTCTGCAATTCGTATATCATCTTTTTTCTTTCCTTTCATGTGTATCAGCGCTTAGGTTTCATCACCTGCTGTACAATCTATGAATCCCTGCAATAACTTTCTATCTTCTAGAAAAGAAAGGGTAATACCTGCTATTTCTTCACTGCTTTTCCAAGCCACTTCATAAATTAATCCATCTGGATCGCATATTTCTTTATTTCCTCCAATCACTTCTACCTCATAATACACAATGTGAACATCATATCCATTACTATTCCCCTTCTTTTCGTACATACTTTTAATGACACGTACATCATATCCCGTTTCCTCTTTCACTTCTCGTATACAACACTCCTCAAATGTTTCCTCTTCCAATTTCCCACCAGATGGAATAGACCATTTTAGTTCTGCTTCTTTTACATCTGGGCGCCCTTGCAATACCATTAACAATTTCCCATCATTATTTTTACATAATGCCGCTGCACCTTGAAATATTCCCATTTCTCTCTCCCCATTCCTTAAAATAAAACCATATTTCCTGTTCGTTTCGCATGCTTTTCTGCTTTTCGAACAAGCACATACGATATTCCAATTAAAATGATTAATAAGCTAGCTAATAAACCTAACTCTGGAAATACATTTATAATACTTTTTCCTTCCATTAATAATGAACGGAAAATTTGAAGTACATACGTTAATGGAAACAAAGCTGCTAGTACTTTGCCCCATAGTGGTAATACAACAATGGGAATGCGTACACCCGCAAAAAATTGCATCGGTTCTTCTAATATTGTAAATAGAATACTAGCATCTCGTGAAAATAAAAAAATCGTATTTAAGCACCCCCCACACACAACAGCCGAAATACATAAAATCATAAAAGCAAATACAATATTTTCAACTGGTGGTATCGGTGTGTCATTCAGAAACAATGCGATGAGAATCGAAAACATCGTAAACATCCATACTCCTTCTATTAAATTTGCTCCTGCCCGGCAATACATCATCCATACACGCGATGCAGGTGTTAAAAATATAAGTTCAAGTGTTCCATTTTGGCGTTCCCATGACATTTGCCATGCCGATTGAACAAGGCTCCAAAAGAAAACATATCCAATATAACCTGTAATGAGAAAAAAACTAATCTGCTTTGGATCCATCCATTTGGCAAGTGTACTACTATTTGAAGTATCAAATGGCTTCACCGAAAAATAAGCAGTTGTAAATAATAAAACCGGCCAAATGAATAAAGAAAAATAAACCATCTTACTATGAAAATGATTGCGGTGACTTTTTTTCCATTCTGCAAAAAACATATTCACGCACTCACCTCATTTGCAATTTGTAATATTGCATCTTCCAACCTTGCTTTATGTGTTTCTAACTGTAATATACGGATTTGATATTTTGTTAATAATGATAAAACCGTTGTTGTCATATCAAAAGATGCCTTTAGTTCATATCGTATATGTTCACCCGTATGTTCTTTTTCATATTGAATTTCCTTCAGCCCTAAAGAATACTCTAATCGTTCTATCGTTTCATTCTTCATTTCAGGAATCACAATTTCTAAACGATATTCACGGACAATAGACTGGATAATTTTATCGGGAGTTCCTTCATAAAGAAGTCGTCCTTTTTCAATAATATAAAGGTGATCACAAAGTTCCTCTACTTCTTCAAGATAATGGCTCGTTTACAAAATACCCTTATTTTGTTCCTTCGCCAATCGATATACCATTTCTCTCAGCTTTTTCGCTACAGGTGCATCAAGTCCTAATGTTGGTTCATCAAGAAATAAATAATCTGGATCATTAATAAGACCTCCTGCGATTTGCAAACGTTGCTTCATTCCCTTTGAATATCGTTCTACAGGCGTATTAGCAACTTCTTTGAGCTCTACTTGACCAAGGAGAAACTGAATACGTTCCTCTAGTTCGGCTCCTTTTAATCCATACAAACTCCCGAAATATTGCAAGTTTTCTTTACCTGTTAAACGCCAATATAACATGCGTTCTCCACCTGCAATCATATTGATCTTTTTCTTTACAAGTAAATCTTGTTTTGTACTATCTATACCATCAATTGTAATGGCACCTGAAGTTGGTTCAAGAAGCGTAGCTAGCATTTTAATCGTTGTTGTCTTCCCAGCCCCGTTTACACCTAGCAATCCTACAATTTCTCCTTTTTGAATTGTTAAATCCAAACCATTTACCGCTTCAACTACTCTTCTTTTTTTACGAAAAAAACCTACTTTCTCTTTTAACTCATACCGCTTTACAAGTTGTATTGCTTGTATCATGATAAGCCCTCCTATGCAAAATGTTTTTCAATCACATACTTTTCCATTCGTTTCATCGCATATACACCCGCAATAAAATACGCAACTCCTAATCCCAATAACCACATAAGTTCAATTTGTATGGAAGCTAAATTCCCACCTTCAATCATGCACAATCGAAATGCTGATAAACCATGTGAGAGCGGCATCAATACACTCATAGGCTGTAAAAATGTAGGAAGATAACCTACTGGAAAAAACACACCACTGACAAGGCTCATAAAAATAAACAATGTATTTTGTGTTAAATATGTATCACGAAAATAGAGCATAAAAGCCCCCAACACTAGTGCTTGAGCGAATATAGCAAAAAAGAAAATAAATAATAAAAATACCACTGGTATCATATTTATTTCTCGAAACTGTAATCCAAAAAACAAACCAAAAATAAAAATCGTGATAAATTCAAGTCCCACACGCAATATCCCTTGCGCAGCTGCTCCTAGAAAATAACCTTGCCGAGATGATGGCGTTAATAACAAAACATCCAGCGTCCCTTCACGCAGTTCGGTTATCAATGTTCGGCTCACAATCATTAATAGAGAAACAGAAAATGAATAAAAAACAGCTCCTAATATAACGTACGAAAGATAATCATCCGTCTTCCCTAACTTTGCAAAATTAGCATCTAACTTTCCTTGAAACATAAAATGATATGTTAGATAAGCAAACAATACGATATATACACCAGTTAAAATATGCCCTAAAAAAAATGACCATGGGTACGCTCTACGCATCGTATAGAAATCACGACGAAATGTAGCCATAAACGTTAGCCACATGTTCTCCCCTCCCCTAATTTTTGAACAATTGGGAAATCCATAAATTGATCTAAATCAACACGAATTTGTTCTAATCGTTCTCGATTTGTTTTATAAAATACGTAATAACCTTTTCGTTCCTTTTGTATAAGACCTGTAGACTCTAACATTTTTAAATGATTGGAAACCGTTGATTTTGTAAGACTATACCGCTCTGTTAATTGCTGTGTACAAAAAGATTGAAAGGATAAATCTCTTAGCATTTTTAATCTCGTTTCATCTGATATCGCTTGTAGAATTCGCAAAAGATCCTTTGGTACTTCATCTGTATACGACGATGCGATTTCCACCTCATAATAGACTTTTATATGAGTAGAAATAAGATTATCTATTAGTAAATGAGGTGCGACAAAAGTTGATGGATATAATGTAATTGCTGATAAATCCTCATAACGATATTGCCAAGTACGGGCTTTTAAAAAGGTTATTTCCTTTTCATCAATTAAAAATCTCGGATGCAAATTTTTAGAAAGGGACAACGGGTTTTGTTTGATTGTTTCTTTCACATCATATACAGATCGTTCTAGCCATGGTTCTATTTGAAATAACTCTCGTGCAAAATAGCGCTGATGATATTGATATAAAAAATTACAAACTAATTCTTTCTCTAGTTTAGGAAAAAATGATTGAAAGCCTTTTGTATCCGTTACTCGTAATTTTTCAATCCCTTCTTCAACATAGACTTCAGCCTGAAACTCAGAGCACCAATCTATAAAATGTAACCAGTCATCGCTTTTCTCATTAATCTCATATAATATTTCTTTTTCCTCCTGATCCATCTGATTTAATACATTTTCTGCCCACTCTAATCGTTTTACATGATGGATAGGATTAGATAAAACATGTAAGCTTAATAACATTTCGCGAAATGGTGAATATACAACTTTGACATGTCGTTCAAACCATGATGTAACTCGCAACATAAATTCCCCTCTCTTTGATTCGATTTCTATCGAATCAATTTTATAATTTTGCAAAATTATTCAGTATATTAATAACTTACAATGTAAACGTCAATGAAAAATTAGAAATATTTTCATAAAATAAGACCTCAGCTACGCTAAGGTCTTATTACTTAATTCTTTTATGTTTTTAAAATACAGGAGTGTTTCTTTCTCTTCTCCCTCATCAAACAAATTGAGTTATTTAATGATTTCAGCTGCAAACTCGACATAAGCAGAGCCAACTGCTGTAATGATTTTCCCATCCACTGTTACATCTATACTTTGTTTATACTTCCACTCATGGAGATGTGCTAGACTCTCCACTTCTGGTGTTAAAGAAGTTGAAAATCTTTTATTTAGCAACACATCAGCTGCTTGTAATAAAGCGGTTCCTGCACAAATACCAGCTAACCATTTATTTTGTTCATTTATCTCTCGGGCAAGCGATAATAACTTAGGATTTTCTAGATGATGAAAGATATCTCCGCCGGGGACAATTAAAATCTCATACTCTTTTGCAATTATGCCATCTATGGAAATATGCGGTTTACACTGGAAACCTCCTTCTCCTGTAACAATCGCATTATCTACACTTGCTGTGACAATTTCAAATCCCTTACTCTTTAAAAATAAACTCGCTAGATTCACTTCAAATTCTGCAAATCCATCAAATAGAAAAAACAATGCTTTTTTCATTTCATCAGCCTCTTTACTTTCGACACACTTATACATATTCGAAAGTAAAAAACTTCTCCTTCTAAAAACAAACCTGCTAATGCAGATTTGTTTTTACCTTATCTTCTATTAAACCCTTTTTTACTCAAAAACTCCTTCATATGCATTCTTTTCTCTTTTGACATAAAAGCACTCATTGATCCTGTCCATGTTACATCCTTTTGATTTGTAGATCTTTCCTTATAATATTCATTAGTCGTACGGTCATATTCCTCTAGTAATTCATCATATTTATTTTCGTCATATAAGTTTTCATGTAAAATCGCTTCAACTGGCAAACGCGGTTTCACTGCATGACTTTCATCAGGTACTCCAACTGTCATCCCAAATACCGGGTATACTTTATCTGGTAAATGGAGCAGTTCACTCACTTCTTCTGGATTATTCCTGATTCCTCCAATATAACAAATGCCATATCCTAGTGATTCTGCAGCGAGCGCTAAGTTTTGTGCAAATAAGGATGCATCTACTGTAGCTACAATAAAGTCCTCTGCACCATCATGTTTAATCTCTGTTCCATGTTTCTCACATGCTGTTTCTAAGCGCTTTAAATCTGCACAGCAAACAAAAAATGCCGCGCAATCTTTCACATGACGATTACCTGATAACTCTGCCAATTGCACCTTTAAATTTTCATCTGTAACGTACATAACTGAATACGCCTGAACAAAATGTGATGATGCTGCATACTGCGCTGCTTGTACCATTCTTTCCACTATATTCTTAGGAATTGGTTCTTGTTTATATTTCCGAACTGATGTATGTTGCTCCATTTTATGTATCATCTCATTCATAGTAAAGCCTCCTTATTTCTTATTACTGAAAAATTAACATATCCTTTTCATTTATCACAACTTTTATGCCCATCTAAAAACTTCTATATAATATGCTCTTTTTTCACCTCAATTAAAGCAGAACCCTTCAAACCTATACAAAAAGAGAACGAATTTTTAACCATTCGTCCTCTTTCATTCTTGAAAAAATAAATCGTTTAAGCTGCTCTCAGCACTTTAACACCTTTAACAATATTCCAAACAAAGTAATAAATACCTACAATTGCAAAAGTTACATAGGTTACAATCATTCCGATTCCAACACTTGCGGATTCTCCAAAACTTAAACCGAATACACCTGAAAATGCCAATCCACCAAACAAAATTGCATATGGGAAAATGTGTGTCCAAAATGCCTTTTTCGCATGATATTTCACATCATCTTCTGCAATAAAGTAGACGATGATTGGGAATAGAAACGGTGCAAAGAAAATACTAAAATAACAAAGTGAAGATAAAATATTATTGCCTTTCATACGATTCACTCCTAAAGTTTCGTTGTTTTTGTTACCTTTATTATGGCACTTCACTACTTTAGGAACTATCGTTTTACCTTTCAATCAGATTACATTTTCGTAAGATTTATTACTATATACGATTCGTTAGCCAATACTGTGTAATCGCAAAATATTCCCTCACATTTGACTGAATAATAATCGATTTAGGTGTTTTCGCAGGAAGTCCATTTACCTTCAACCCTTGTTTTTCAGCAATTTTTTTGGCCCGAAACATATGAAAATCATTTGTAACAATCATCCCTTTTTTCTTATTTGCTGGAATAAGAGACTTTGAGAATTCAATATTTTCATCTGTATTTGTAGAACGATCTTCCATTATAATTCTTTGTTCTGCAATATTTCGCTTCATTAATCCTTGTTTCATAGCTAGTGCTTCTGAAATGTCTTCTCCTTTTCCTTTACCACCGGATACAATAACAATCGTTTGTTCATGTGTTTTTAAATATTCCGCGGCTTTATCAATACGATATTGTAAAGAATAAGAAGGCTCTGTTCCTTTCACCTTTGCTCCTAAAAGAATCATGTAGTCTGCATCGTTCGGTGCTTCCATATGACCATGCTTATAAATGTTATATTGTAAAAATCCTATATAACCTACTATAATCATTATCACAACTAAACTATACTTCATTATCTTTTTCTTCTTTATCATTTACATTTACTCCTATTTTTTCTATTCTCCCATCATAATATGCTTGTAGTTGTTTTTATAGATTAAATTTCCAATACACCCTAAATTAACCTTTAAAAGTAATATTTTTAATAAATATGGGAATATTGGATTAGGTATACACAATTTATAATGTGAATTTGCATTAAGGGGTGTAAACATTGATTGTTTTTTTATGTAATGTAGCATTCGTATTTTTACTATTTCTCTTATCACTTAAACTGCTTGGAAAATCTGCACTTGCACAACTTACACCGCACGATTTTGGAGCAATTATCTTTTTATCCTATTTAGCTTTTCAAGCTATACCTGTTGATGGCGCTTTGCAAGCTATTATAGGTATGCTAGTAGTTACATGTCTCCATCTTTTCATTACAAAATTAAGCTTAATAAATAAATTGAATCGCTTCATCCTTGGACATCCCATTATTTTAATTAAACATGGAGAAATTATTTTTGAAAATCTAAAAAAAAGTAGATATCCAATCGCTGAATTGTTATCCAACCTTCGCGTAGCAGGATATCCTAGCGTACATGAAATCGAATATGCGATTTTAGAAGCCAATGGTGCGATTAGCATTTTACCTAAAAGAGAACTTATTCCACTCACTCCAAAGGATATACATTTAAATGTCAAATATGCAGGACTACCAATTGCACTCATTGTTGATTCGCACATTCAATATGATAATTTAAAGTTAATCCATAAAAATGAGAAATGGCTCCGTAATGAATTATTAGAAAAAGGGATTAAAGATATAAAAAACATTGCATTCGCTTCTGTTCAAGAGGCTGATGGTTCCTTTGCATTTAGTCTAAAACATAAGAAATCCCCTTAATTGATTAAGGGGATTGTTCTATCAGGCCACATGTTCTCTTTCTACATTTCGTACTGATACAGGATGAGAAATACGATTCATCCCAAATACAACAATCGCTGTTAACACTTCAGATACAGGCATTACAAGCCAAATTCCATTTACTCCAAACAACTTTGGCATAATCCATAAGAGTGGAATAATGAGTAATAAACCGCGGCTCAAAATAATCAAGATAGACTTTCTTGTTTGTCTCACCGATTGGAAATACTCTCCATATACAATGTTATAACCAAAAAATACATATTGAATAAAGAACAGACTCATTCCTGTTACAGTTAGTGTCAGTAACTCTTTTGATTGAACATCAAATAAACCAATAATGTATTTCCCAAAGAATAATCCGCTCACAATTGCTACACATCCAAGTACAACAGCTGTTTTGACTGCAAAGTTTAGTCCTTCCTTCAACCGTTCAGGTAAATTTGCACCGTAATGAAAACTTGCAATTGGTTGCAATGCCGCTCCAACACCTAAGAATACTAATAGCATCATGGAGTGAATACTATTCACTATTGCATAAGATGCTACACCTAATTCTCCTGCATATTTCATAAAGGTTATGTTAAAACCAATCGTTACAATCGCTACTGTTATTTCTGCGGTGAAACTTGGAAAACCAATCACCATAATTTGTTTGACTGTATTCCATTCAAAATGAAATTTCGTCCATTTTAAAATGCTACTTTTTCTAAAGAAATGACTTAATAAAACAAGAAAACCAATTGCTGCTGACAGGATAGTCGCTGCCGCCGCTCCTGTTACACCCCAACCAAAAATAAAAATAAAAATATAATCAAAAGCAATATTTAACAACGCTGTTACAACAAGTCCTGCCATCGCTAAATTTGGATTTCCGTCGTTTCGTATAAATGTACTTAAAATATTTTCTAATACGTATATCATTCCAAATGTTAATAATACAGTTAAATAGTCTAATGCATATGGTAAGATTACTTCATTAGCCCCAAATAAATAGGCCAAATCTTCTATTCTCCATAAACAAATGATCATTAAAGCACCAACAATTACAACAGCTACTGTCATAGACTGAGTAAAAATGGATCTCGCTCGCTCTATTTTATTTTCACCTAATGCTATGGAATATAGTGTAGCTCCGCCCATTCCAATCCACAATGATATAGAGAAAAAAATGGAAAAGGCCGGGATAGCAACGTTTACTCCCGCTAAGCCATTCGCTCCGACTCCTCTGCTAATCATAACGGCATCGATTACAATATTCACCGACATTAATACCATTCCAAGAACCGCTGGTATTAAATAAGATATAAATAAATTTTTCATTGGTTTTTCTCTTAATTTCTCAGTTGTTTCCATAATAAAATGCTCCTTTTCAATTCTCTGTTCACATTTTAAACCTTCAAGCAACTTGAAGGTCAAGTGAGAATTCAAAATACATTTTTGTTATACAACCTCTTACTTCTTTTTTATTACCGGGATTTGTATTTCTGTAACTTGCTCTTCTGGATTCTCCGTCACAGAACAGTCAATTAAAGCGAGCTCAATTGCATCTCCAGACACTTCATATCCTTTCTCCTTGATATCCATTAACAGCTTCTTATAAGTTCCATCCGTTTTTTCATATGGCCCATGGTGATAAGAGCAAGCGAACATCCCTTCTTTAATTTCATCTGAAGTAATAATTTGAAACGGCATATAATCAAGGAGAATAAAAACACTGTTATATGCTTGAAATTCATTTTGAAGCAACCCTTCTTTTGACACTGTCACACCTAGGTCTCCTGAAAATAAACTATCATCTATTTGCTTCATATTTTTTTGGAGTGAATGGATATAATATTCAAACATATCATCCGTTATATTTGGTGCAATAGCTAACGCTGTAATTTTTCTCTTTGGTAATTTTTTAAGTGTCACATTATTAGCTTTTGACTTTGTAGCTTCTTTCATCAAATCGATTTTATGCTTCATTTTAGCCAATGCATATTCAATTTCTCTTTGTTTTTTTAACATCATCTCTTGTTGTTTTTTAAGTAAATTTAAGGCATAAGATGGGTTTCTTTCATCAATATATTCCTTTATTTCTTTTAAAGAAATATTTAACTGCCGTAAAAATTTAATTGTATCTAAAAGTGCAAATTGGTCGATTGTATAATATCGATACTTTGTTTGTGGATCAACAATGGATGGATGAAAAATACCTTTTTCATCGTAATAACGTAATGTTGACTCCGCAATATTATGCATTTTTGCCATTTCTCCAATAGTAAAGCGTTGATTGAATAACATATTTTCTACTCCGTTTCTTTCAAATAAATTGATTCGTTAAAAACAAATTTGTTTTTCTTCCCCTTCATTATATAGACATTTATTCCTTATTCAAAATGAATCATCCCCATGAAAATCTTCCGATTTAACATTGATTTTTCTTGAAATTTATTATATATTTATTACAGGTTCAAATTACAAGTTCAAAAGAACTCGTATAAAGACCTCTTGTTTAATGTGTTTTACATATTAGTACATTAGGCAAACTCCGAGAAATCGTTTAATAAAAACAAAAAATGAAAAGGAGAGATGAGATGGAATTTTTCTTTCAAATTGCGTTAATTTTACTAAGCACCAAAATTGCTGGTGACATTAGTGTGAGATTAGGACAACCTTCTGTACTCGGGAAATTAATTGTTGGTATTGTAATTGGTCCGGCGGTATTAGGTTTAGTTAACAATTCAGATTTACTCACACAGTTAAGTCAAGTAGGAGTTATTCTCCTTATGTTTATGGCAGGTCTAGAAACAGATTTAAAAGAACTAAATGAAAATCGCAATTCATCTTTAGCTGTTGCTGTTGGCGGTATTATTCTTCCATTTGTAGGTGGTTATGTTTCAGGACTAATTATGGGTATGGAACAAGCAAATGCTGTCTTTTTAGGATTACTTCTATGTGCAACAAGTGTTAGTATCTCTGTACAAACACTTCGTGACTTAGGAAAAATGAAGACTCGCGAAAGCACAACAATGTTGGGAGCAGCTGTATTTGATGATATTCTTGTTGTTATTTTACTAGCATTTGCCATGAGTTTCTTAGGCTCAGGTGATGTAAGCTTAACAATGATTATTTTGAAAAAGGTTGTTTTCTTCCTTTCTATCATCATAATCGGTTGGAAAGGTGTTCCAATGATTATGCGTTGGTTATCACCACTACGCGTATCAGAGTCTATAATTAGTGCGGCTCTTATCATTTGTTTCGCTTTTGCATATTTCGGTGAACTATTAGGAATCGCAGGCATTATCGGAGCATTTGCAGCAGGTATTGCTATCTCTCAAACAGATTACAAACATGAAGTAGAAAAGAAAGTAGAACCAATCGCTTATGCAATGTTCGTTCCTATCTTCTTTGTAAGCATTGGTATGAATATTACGTTTGCAGGCATTGGAGATAAAGTATGGTTTATCTTGGCTTTAACTGTAATTGCTGTATTAACAAAACTGATTGGTTGTGGCTTCGGAGCGCGCATGACAGGATTTGATTTACAATCATCTACAATCATTGGGTCCGGAATGGTTTCACGCGGTGAAGTTGCTCTTATCATTGCAGGACAGGGGCTTACTTCTGGACTACTAGCACAAGATTACTTTACAGCAATTGTAATTGTCGTTATTTTAACAACAATGATTACACCACCAATGTTAAAATATTCTTTCGGTGTAAAAGATAAGCAATTAAAACAAAGTGCATAATAGCTATATAGAGTACTAGTTTCATAATATAAAAAACGAGATGATTCTCTTCAAAAGACAATCATCTCATTTTTTATCATTTTAACCGAGAAGTCCCCCTCCTCTAAACGAAGTGAAGGTGGGGGATGAATCGTTTTTTTAAATACGTTCCATCGCTGTCTTCAATGTCCCGACAACAAAAGCAATTTCTTCACTTGAAATAATAAGAGGCGGTGCTAACGTTAAAACATTATTATAGCCTGCTGTTGTCATTCCGTTACGTCCAATGATTAATCCTTTTTCTTTACAAGCATTCACTACACTGGCAATTTTATCATTATCAATTGGTTCTTTTGTTCCTTTGTCATTTACCAGCTCAATGCCAACTAGCAACCCTTTCCCTCTAATATCTCCAACAAGTGGATGATCATCTCCTATTTCTTCTTTTAATTGCTCTAATAAAAGCGATCCCATTTGTGCAGAACGCTCAATTAAATTTTCGTTTTCCATAATCTCTAAGTTTTTAAGTGCTAACGCACAAGCTGCTGGATTGCCACCAAACGTGTTAATATGACGGAAAAATTCATATTCTCCCTTTCCTTTAAATGCTTCATAAATCTCTTTCTTCACTGCTGTTGCTGATAACGGTAAGTATGCACTTGTAATCCCTTTTGCCATTGTAATAATGTCAGGCTTTACATCATAATTCATAAAACCAAACGCTTTTCCTGTACGACCGAAACCACAAATTACTTCGTCACTAATTAGCAATGCACCATGTTTTTGACACGTCTCATGAACAGCTTTCATATAATCTTGCGGGGGCATCAAAATTCCTCCGCCTGTAATAATTGGTTCCATAATCAATCCAGCTATCGTTTCACTTAGTTCCCACGTCATAACACGATCAATTTCTTTCACACACTCTACATCATAAATATTTTGTGACGAAATCTCTGGCATTCGGTAACAATCTGGTGGCGTAACATGTAAAAAGCCAGAAGCAAATGGCTCATACTGATACCTCCGCTGTGCCTGTCCTGTCGCTGCCATCGTCGCCATTGTATTTCCATGATAACCACGATAACGTGACATAAATTTATAACGGTGTGACTCTCCCTTATGAGCATAATATTGACGAGCAACTTTAAATGCTGTTTCATTCGCTTCCGATCCACTGTTAGAGAAGAAAATAACATACTCTCCTCCAAGCCATTCATTTAACTTTTCAGCAAGCTGAATTGCAGGTTCATGAGATTGTGACATTGGAAAATATGATAATTTTTGCAATTGCTCATACGCTGCTTCAGCAAGCTCTTTTCTTCCATATCCACTATTCACACACCAAAGCCCACTCATCCCATCTAAGTACCGTTTCCCCTCTATATCTTCTACCCAGCATCCTTCTGCTTTTGCCCCAACCATTGTACTATTTGGACTAAAAGGACGCATTCCATGCCACACATACTTTTCATCCTTTGCTAATAATGCATCTGATTGTTTCGTTTTCATCATACATTCCACCTTCCAAAACAACTTATATTTTCCCAAGCTGTACTGGCGCCATGATGAGATAAAACTTTTCCCTATTTATTTTCATTCCACATGAACAAAATAAATCCTACCGACTGCCGAGTAATATTTTCAAGCAACATTACAAAACAAAAGAGCTCTCCAAGCAACTGGAAAGCTCTCTTTCTTCTTAATGCGCAGACACGTCACTAACTCCATGACCTGTGTTAGATTTAACAAGGATTTCATCGAACTTCGCTGCATCTTCTTTCTTACTTGAAAAGATTGTCCCTAAATACGCTGCTAAAAATCCAAGTGGAATAGAAATAATTCCAGGTGTTGTATAAGGGAATAATGCTTTTCCAACAAAGATTGCTTTCCCAGCTTCAGGATTCCAAACATTCGGGCTTAGTGCCACTAATACGATAGCTGATACTAACCCAACAACCATTCCACAAATTGCTCCTGTTGTATTAAAACGTTTCCAATAAATTGTAAACAAAATCACTGGTAAGTTAGCACTTGCAGCAACCGCAAATGCTAACGACACTAGAAACGCAACATTTAACGTTTGAGCAAATAACGCTAAAATAATAGATAATACAGCTACACCAATTGATGCATAGCGTGCCATGGACACCTGCTCTTTTTCTGTTGATTTTCCTCGGCGAATAATTTCATTATAGAAATCATGTGCGAAAGCTGAAGCGGCTGTTAAAACTAAACCAGCTACAACGGCTAAAATCGTCGCGAATGCAATTGCAGAAACGAATGCAAATAAGAAATCTCCCCCAAGTGCTTTTGCTAATAAAGGTGCTGCCATATTACCAGCTGGATTTGCCTGAATAATTGCAGCATTCCCTACAAATGCAGCTGCACCAAAACCTAGGAAAATGGTCATAATATAAAATGCACCAATTAACCACGTTGCATATACAACAGACTGACGTGCTGTTTTCGCGTCACGAACAGTGAAAAAGCGAACAAGAATATGAGGTAAACCAGCTGTTCCTAAAACAAGACCTAAATTTAAAGAAATCGTATCTAATCCATTTTTATATTTCACACCTGGATTTAAAAATGCCTCTTTTAGAGGTGTTGCCGTTTTCATCTGCGCAAACATTTCTGTCACGCTAAAATTAAATTTAGCAAATACAATTACTGAAATAATAAATGTCCCTGCCATTAGCAAGACAGCTTTTACAATTTGCACCCAACTCGTCGCTGTCATACCTCCAAAAATCACATACACCGTCATTAACGTTCCAACAATTAAGACGGATGTCGTATATTCAATCCCTAATAATAATTTAATAAGTGCTCCTGCTCCCACAAGCTGTGCAATCATATAGAAAATTGAAATCGTCATCGTATTTAAAGCTGCAACTCCGCGCACTTTTCTCGCATCAAAACGTGCTGCGATCATATCAGCTAATGTATATTTCCCTAAGTTTCTAAGCGGTTCAGCAACCAGATATAATACAACTAAATAGGCAACAAGAAAGCCTATGCTATAAAAGAAACCATCAAATCCAGTTAATGCGATTGCGCCTGCAATCCCTAAAAAAGAAGCAGCTGACATATAATCTCCCGCAATGGCCAAACCATTTTGCCACCCAGTTAAGCCTCCTCCTGCCGTATAAAACTCGCTCGCATTTTTCGTCTTTTTCGATGCAAAATATGTAATGACGAGCGTACCAAGAACGATAATTAAAAAAAGTGCAAACGCCGTTACGTTCAAATTTATCCCCTCCCTTTTTGTATATCTTGAAGAATTTTTTGCGAAGTCTTGTCGAACGATTCCGCTTTTTTGTTATACATCATACATAACGACCACGTCATAACAAATTGTGTAAAAGCAAAGATCCACGCCCATGTAACATCTCCAAACGCTGGTGTATTCAACACTTTTGAATAAGAAGTCAAAAGCGGCAGAGCAATAAAAAAGCTTAAAAAGAAAATGCTCATCGGAACAATAAACTTTCGCTTCTTTTCTAGCAATGCTTGAAATTCCGCTGACTGGACCACTTCTGTATAATTTACCTCACTTTGCAACTTACGTGCTGAACTCTCTCGTTTCATTTGTCCTCTCCCCTTTCCTTCAATCCTTAAATAAAATTCCCCCTCATAAACCGAAAACTAAATTTTATAAATATTCAGAAACTTACATTTATTTTAGACAATCTCTTCTCCTCTGCAAAGATTTTTCGATAGACATTTTTCGTCATATTTTCCTAATTTTTTAATATATTTTTTTAAAATAAAAAGAAGTGCTCATCGCACCACTTTCTTGTCCTTCTCTTTTTCTAAGTTACGTGCCGTCCTACTTAATTCAACATCTTTTCCGTTTTTATAAGTTCCAATTAAGAAATCATAAACTGGATTCGACACACCAAACCAATAATTTTCATTTTTATAATGATGCAAAATATGTTGTTTTTTTAGCCATCTACCAAAACCAGTCAAAGGACGGATTGGTCTATGCGCTATATAATGTTTCCATTCATAGACGAGCAACATGATAATCATCCCAATTCCAAATGAAAATGTAATCGTTATATTACTTGTAAGTCCATACAGAATGAACAAATAAATTGCAAATCCTGTCATGCTATACCATACTGGTAAAAATAATAGCTTTAAATCATCCGGGTACACATGGTGATCATAATGTAATCTCTTTAACATTTTTAGGAGGTTTCATATGAAATAAAAACCGATGTGTTATATACTCATTGATTGTATAAAAAACGATTCCCGCAAGACATGTTAAAATCGCCACCCCTGTAAATAATTGCATTTTCAAAATAATGATAAACAATATAAATACTCCAAACATAATCACAATATCATGTTGGAAAAAGAACTCCTTCATCACCCTTTTCATTCATCCTATCCCCTTTCTTAGAAAAAACAGCCATAACATATCGTTACGACTGTTTTCATTCTATCTATCTTATTCTCTTTTACTCACAAATTTGCTCGCTGTTCTATTGTAGAGAAAAAATTTTGCGAACCAAATATATTTTGTTTCGGTATAATGTGTTCAACTGCAAAGACAGTTACTTCACCTCCCTGTACCTCTCCAATAATCAGTCCCAGTATTGCATGATTTACAGCAAATGTTGGCTGCTTTGTTTGAAGTAGTCTTTCAACAGTTTGAAGAACGGCCTCATATAAAGGGTCCCTATCCGTTATTTCTTTTCGAATTTTTGGTGCTAATGTAATGATAATTTCTTTTCCATTAACTGTGGTTCGATACATAAAAATCTCCCCTTCAATCTTATATGAACAACTGTAAAGCTTTATACGCAAAATGAATCGAATACCCGACTAAGATAAAACCAGCTCCAGCTGTAATATAACCGAGTACCTTTGGTTTAAGCAATGTGCGTCCAAAATGAACAGAAAAGGCAATATTTAAATTCCATAAAATAATGCCACCAATTATGCAAAGACTATATAAAAAGGCCTCTTGTTTTGTTACTTTCGTGAGCAGTGAATTAAGCGTACTCCCATATACACCAAACCAAAAGACAAGATTTAACGGATTAGATACCGCAATTAAAAATCCTGCCATAAAGGATTGACGAAGTCCACCTACCTCTTCTTGTTTATATTCCATATTTGAATGTGAAATTCCTTGTTTTACACTTTGAAATCCTAAATAAAACAATAAGAAAAAACCTATACAATACATAAATGCTTGTACATATGTATACATAAATACAGAAGATAATCCAAAGTAAATAAGCAGCATAAATAAAATATCTGCACTCATGCCTCCTATCCCAACAAGCCAAGCATGCCAAAACCCACGTTCGATCCCTCTTTTTAACATTTCAATATTAATTGGCCCTACTGGTGCCGCTAGTGAAATTCCTAGTATAAATTGCTGTATAATTGCTCCAAACATCGCTCTATCCTTTCTATATCATTTTACTATTAGCTAATGTAAACAGTACTAAAAATAGACTAACTTTTATAAAAAATATACATATATAAAATGCCCTTTTTTATCCAAAATATGCAAAAAAGCCATCCTTAATGATGGCTTTCATTTTAGTACTTTATGATGAAATGGACATTTCCCTTCGATTGGTTCGATGTCATCTCCAATAAAATATTGTTTCCATTCCTGATGATTCGGATCACCATAATGACTAATATTGGGATGTTTCGGCAGCTGATCCCACTTTTCCACTCGTTCTCTAACCGTTTGTCTGGAATATGCCCCTTTCGGTCGATCTCCTTCTAATCCATCAAATATGATCCGTGGCTGAAATCCTATAATGAGCGAATTTCCTAAATGCCTCGTTTTTCTCTGTTTATAGGCAGGAGCATTCCCAAATGCAAACATCGGCTCCCCACCAAATGAAAATTCCCATAAGTAATGATCTGGATTTTTTGGAATTTGCTCTGGCCATGGCTGTTCATCCTTTTCATGTAAATATTGTAGCACTCTCCAAAAGTACATGCGGTAATATTCGAGCGATCTTTCTTCACACTCTGGCTCAACAAAAAGAAAAAAACCTCTTCTTACAACTGGTCGCTCATTCATTAACTGTAAAAAAGAAAACAGAGTCTTGGGTAAATGACTCCAATCATCCTGAGATAAAAACGAGTAACGAAGTTCATTTTTCTTTAAGGCCGTTAAGCCAAAATAGCACGGAAAAGTTGGCTCTAATACAACATTAGAAAAATTCTCAAATTCTTTTGAAACCCAACTTGGTATATCACTCCTAGTTTTAATTTCTTGATTATCTAACAAATAAGACTTACTCATTCTCTCACCTCATTATGTACAGCATTCATTTAAGCATATTAAGAATAAAAGTTGTCCTATACCATTTTAAAAACTTGTGTAAAAAATTATTTGAAAATACAAAAATATAAAACCGCTTACTTGACTAAAATCTACCATTTCGTGTATATTTAAAATATCATTTAGCAGAATATTCGATAATATGGCATTTTCAGTTTTATGAATTCGCAAATATTTCAAATGAAATTCACTAAATGAAAAAGTAATCGTTTTTTAGGAGGAATTGTAACATGCAAGGAAAAGTAAAATGGTTTAACAACGAAAAAGGTTTTGGATTTATCGAGATTGAAGGTGCTGACGATGTATTCGTACATTTCACAGCTATTCAAGGCGAAGGCTACAAAGCTTTAGAAGAAGGTCAAGAAGTATCTTTCGACATCGTTGAAGGAAACCGTGGACCACAAGCTGCTAACGTAGTAAAACTTTAGTCCAACATATAACAGGAGGTTACCTTATTTGGTAACCTCCTTTGTTATTCCTTTGTATATTTCCTTTTTGCAGAGTAAAAACTATGTGAAATGTGACAGAATACAAAGGAGGAATCGACAATGGGTTCACATGTAAATGATTTTGAAGAAGTAAAATTCCGCGTAGAAACAGCACAAAAAATGGTAGGTTCTGCAACAATTACAATGGATCCTGAATCACTGCAGCATGCGACAACTGCAGTAGAATCTGCACGCTCTCAGCTTGAAACAATGAAATCTGTTGCAACAGATTTAGACGAGCCTTTCTTAATGAATGAAGAAAAAAAACTAAGCCTATGCGAACACCAATTGAAAGAAGCTAAGCATTAAAAAAACATCCAGAGCTACCTCTGGATGTTTTTTATGATAATTGATTGCCATATTCTTTTAACTTCGCTCCCACTGTGCATTGCCGAATACAAAAAGAATGGGCATAGTACTTACTTTGTGTTTTTCTATAGTGTTCTTGTAAAAAACATCCTTCACAATACGTCTCTAATAAATCATTTACCTCTATAATGAGCTGCTTCTTATTCACCAGTGCACCTCTCTATTCTGCTACTTCCTTATGACTATCGATCGGTGTCCCTTCCAATGCTTGCGCGGCCAATTGATGTGCTTCTTTATTTTGTTTTCTTGTTACTGGCTCACAGACAAGCTTCAATTTCATTTGCTTTGCTTTTTGTTCAATTTGATCTAAATAGTGATTCAAATGTTCATCATAGCATGGCCACTGTCCAGCTAATTGCTGAAGTACGACTTGAGAATCACCATGAAGCGTAACTGATTCATATTTGATTCCTAATTCTTCTAATACATCCATTCCATATAATAACGCTGCATACTCTGCCTCATTATTATCATATATACCTTCTATGTAAGCATTTCGACGAACACGATACACTTTTTTCCCTTTTTTATAGTACACGCATATTCCAAGTCCCGCCTCTTTCGTTTCGATGTCATACCCTCCATCAAAGTAAATGCGAATTTCTTGCGGATCTTCTTCCACTTGTTTACTCAATTTTTTCATTTCTTTCAGCGTCCATTCCGCGCCCATTTCATCGTAAAATACGAGTTCTTTTACTCTTCCCGTTTTCTCAAAATCCACTGCAAATTGGAGAGCTTCTTCCATACTCATATAATCTGTTAGTAATTCTGTTTGAAGACCATGTTTTGTTTTATACAACCAATTCATTTTATACTTCATACTATTTTCCCCTTATATAAGACTTCATATTTTTATTTTATTATATTTTACCAAGAGTCACAGTATTATATGCGAATGAATCAAATCATATTGTAAGTAACTACCATTATCTGAACTTAACTTAGACTGCTCTCCTAACTCACAAGAAAGAGGAGCGTCCGTATGATTAGAAGGGCTTCATCCTCCATCAAAGTTCTTTGAACTCCTCAAAATTTTGAGATAAAGTGAAACTTCCATCAGTGGGGTTTTTCTTCATCCCCCACTGATGGTTAGTTGAACCAATCGGGATTTTACGAGCAGTTATCCCCCACCTATCTTCCTCATTTCTCTCTGGATCTTGAGGTAGGGGTCTTACTGTCCGTTAATGCGGGATAAAATGAAACTTTAATCAGTCCTCACAAATCGGGATAAAGCGATTACTTATAGAAATACTAACTTAGATTTAGCCCTTATCCTCTTCGAAAACAAAAAAGAAAATTCAGACACGTGTTATAGTAATGAAAAAACTATCAATTCTAACATCACAATCATTAAAGTTCCTAATCCAACAAATGCAATTTTTTTCTGAATCTCGGTTTCTTTACTGCTATTAGATATACTGAGAGAACTTACTCATATACAAATAAAGAGGCTACCCAATCCTTTCGATTTGGTTCAGCCTCTTTATTTATTACATCACCTTTTCAAATTGCACTCGTTTATTAATCCAATACATAACAGGCATACCAATTGCCATCACGACAAATTCACCAGCTGCACATGTAAGCCATGTAAGTAAAAATGGCAGATCGAATGCAAGATGAAGTTCAATCGCTATCATAAACATTGTAATTGTAAAGATAACTGTATTAAAAATCATGCGCGCCCAAACACCCTTAATAAAACGCATGGAAATAATAGTAGCAAGAAGTGCAAGAATGGATTGCCCCACTCCAAATACTAAATCATACGCAATCATAGGTGAGAAAAAGAGATTTGTTAAAAATACCCCTAAGACAATTCCATAAATTGATTTCTTATTAAATACAACGAGATGATTAAACATCTCCGAAATACGAAATTGTACATTCGTAAAGCCAAACGGCTGAATAAGTGCTGAAACAGCAATATATAATGCTGCTAAAATACCATTACCAACTAATGTTTTTATATTCATGACAAAATCTCCTTAGTTTTTTTACGTGGGATGGTTTCGAACCACGTGATTCGTTTTTAAACAACAATTTTATATTGTACGCAATAGCAAACCATTCGTCAATAGATTCCTACCATCCACTACCCTTTTTCTTATAGACCACGTATAATAAAGAATATGAAAGATTTAGGAGGTTTCACTTCATGACAGCAACAATTCAAAATGAAAAAGTGATCGTTTCCATCTCTGAAAAAGGTGCAGAGTTACAAAGCGTTCGCTTAAAAGAAGACAACACAGAATATATGTGGCAAGGAAATCCTAACTATTGGGGGCGCCGTGCACCAATTTTATTCCCAATTGTCGGTAGATTAGTGGACAATATATATTATGTAGATGGTAAACCTTATTCATTAACACAGCACGGCTTCGCTCGCGATCTCACATTTTCAGTAAAAGAGCAAAGTGAAACAAAAATTACTTATGCAGTCACTAGTAATCAAGAAACTTTACAAAAATATCCGTACGAATTTGAGTTACGTGTTTCTTATGAACTAGACGAGCAAAATATACATGTTACTTATGAAGTTATCAACCCTACTTCAAAAGAAATGTTCTTTTCTATCGGAGCACATCCAGGCTTCAATTGTCCTTTAATAGAAGGTGAATCATTTACAGATTACCATTTATCATTTAATGGCCCTGAACATTTAAAAACAAACGTTCTAAAAGGACCATTTCTTTCAAAAGAAAAACAACTAATGGTTGAAAACAAGACAGAATTACCACTTACATACGATTTATTCAAAAATGATGCCCTTATTTTTGAAAATATGAATACAAATGAAATTTCCATTCGCTCTCATAAACATAATAAGTTTGTAAAAGTAGCATTTGAAGGTTTCCCATTCGTTGGTGTGTGGACACTAGAAAATGACGCTCCTTTCTTATGTATCGAACCGTGGTATGGAATTGCTGATGAAGTAGAACCAGCTAAAGATTTCAAAGAGAAAAAAGGCGTACAATCCTTACAAGCAAATGAAACGTTTACATGTCGCTACAGCATTACAATTGGATAAAGTACATTTTTCATATTCTATCCCCCGCCCCTAGAAGTTTTTAGGCGGGGTGATTACTATCAGCTAACGCTATATAATAATGGAGGTATTCAATTTTGATTGAAGTATATATTGATGGTGCATCAAAGGGAAATCCAGGTCCTTCTGGTGCTGGGGTTTTTATTAAAGGTGTGCAGCCACCTGTGCAATTATCACTGCCACTTGGAATCATGTCCAACCATGAAGCTGAATATCATGCATTACTGGTCGCATTAAAATATTGCATGGAACATAATTATAGCATTGTATCTTTTCGCACAGATTCACAGCTTGTTGAACGTGCTGTAGAAAAAGAATATGCAAAAAACAAAACGTATGCACCACTTTTAGAAGAAGCACTAGCGTACATCAAAAGCTTTGATCTTTTCTTTATAAAGTGGATTCCAAATAGTCAAAACAAAGTTGCCGATGAATTAGCAAGAAAAGCCATTTTACAAAATTAATGGGGGTTTTAGTGTGAAAAAAAGATGGATTGCTCCTCTCGCTTTATTATTTGTCTCCTTTATTTGGGGAGCCACATTTGTTGTCGTTCAAAATGCAATGTCATTTGTTGGGCCATTTACTTTTAATGGTGTTCGCTTTTTATTTGCTGGAATCATTTTATTATTTGTCCAATTTATATTCTCGAAAAAAACTTCAAAACAAGAAGTTCAACATAGTAGCATTGCTGGTTTAATTATCGGATTTTTCTTATTTATCGGTTATTTATTACAAACATTTGGATTACTCTATACCACTTCTTCTAAAGCAGGATTTTTAACTGGACTCAGCATTGTTATGGTTCCGATTCTTTCATTTATCTTTTTAAAACAAAGAGTTACACCTTTTATCATACTTGGCATTACTGCTGCAACAGCAGGCTTATATTTACTAACCGCTGGTGATTCTTTTCAATTGAATATTGGTGATATACTTGTTCTCGGCTGTGCAATTGCTTTTGCAGCCCATATTCTCATTAACGGAGTCTTTTCTAAAAAAATATCCCCTTTATTATTAAGCACATCTCAAGTATTATCTGTTGGAATTTTCTCTTCTATCTGCGCTTTTTTATTCGAGGATTGGAAAAAGTTATTTTCAATCTCTTTATGGACGAATTCTGCTTTTTTATTTGCTCTACTTGCAACATCCGTGTTCGCAACATCCATCGCTTTTTTTATTCAAACAGCTGCGCAAAAACACACCTCTCCAACAAGAGTTGCCATTATTTTCGCAATGGAACCTGTCTTTGCTGCATTAACAGGTGTTCTTGTCGCAAACGAACAACTTTCTATTCCCACAGTACTTGGTTGCCTTTGTATTTTCTTAGGCATGATCTTCGTTGAACTTCCTTCAAAAGCAAAAAAAGAAGCGCAGGCTGCGTGATGTTACGCTTGTAACGTCCACATAAAAGCCTTTGCGCTTTTTTTATCAGTAATTTCCTCTTCCTTCAAACGCTCCAATAAAGCGATAAAATAACTACCATCAAATTGTAGTTGATGTTTAATTGTTGCCTCAATCGCTGCATTCACAATCCCATCCGACGCACCAGTATACCCTTGACCAAACATAATAAACCCTTGTGCGTCCTCTGATAATTTAAATCCTTTTGTGTGTAAGAATGAAAGATATTCTTGTACCGTTTGCATGCTGTTCCCACCTACCAAAAAATTCTCCACTTCCTATCATACATTTTTTTAGGCTTTATGAGAATGAATTTTCTTTGACAATCTCTCTTAGATTTCTTGATTTCCTAAAAGATAAAAACAACACTAAATACTTCACTAATTTTCACTTTCTCTCCTTGGTTATATTGTAAGGTATTACATGATGTGAAGATCAATAAAGAAAATGAAATAATTCCCTTATATAAAAAGGATTCATGTACAGCATCACGAAATAAATAAAGTGTAACTTTAATCCACGGGAATTTTCTTTATTCCGTACCTGTCTCTCTATCTATATTCTAAACATCGAGACAAACTTATTACCTACAAATCACGAAATAAAAAGGAGAAATGTAATGAAACAAGCTCTATTAATTATTGATGCTCAACAAGAACTTATTGATGGAAACGAGCAAGAATCTGCAGTATTTCATAAAGAGCAATTATTAACGAACATAAATATAGCCATTCAAAAAGCAATTCAATCCAATGCTCTTATTATTTTCGTCAGAGATACTGATGTTGCTTCTGGTATGGGGAAAGGATTTCAAGTACATGAGGAACTCAGAATTCCGCATGCAGCACAAATCATAGACAAACAAGCAACCAATTCATTTTATAACACCTCTTTACACGCCATTTTAAAAGAGAAAGATATTGGTCATCTCGTTATAGGCGGCTGCAAAACAGAGCATTGTATTGATACTGCCGTTAGAACAGCAACTGTACAGGGATTTGATGTCACTTTAATTAAAAATGGGCATTCCACGAATGATTCTACGATTTTATCAGCCAAAAAAATTATTGAACATCATAATAAAACACTACATGGTCATTATAATGTGGATCATTTTTCTGTTGTTAGAGATGTCGAAGAAGATCTATTTTCCCCTATTCATAATCAATATCGAGAATAGAAAAATCACATTTATAAATTAAAAAGATTCCTTTTAAAAAAGGAATCTCTTTCATCCAAATATCTGTGCAGCAATTCCATATAATTCACCATTTCTTTTCAAAAATTGAGTGCTGTTTTTCAACATAATTGGTGGTTGATTTACCTTTTGAAATCCAACTGTCTCGAGCACTGTCATAAAAAATTCTTTTCCTTCTGGTACATCAATTCTAAGCTTTCCTTTATAATCTTTTGCCAAATGATGAACAATTGTAGTTGCGATATGATCATTCGGCGCGACAATTGATCCTATAATTCTATTTTCTGGAGTTTGTACGCTCATTCCATATCCCACAATATAATTTTCTTTGTCTTTTACAACTATACATTGCTCAGATTGTTCAATTCTTCTCTGTATAAAATTACTTCTATTTACCCCGAAAGCGGCTTCATCTAACTTCACAATCCAATTACTATCTCCCTTATCATAATCCATAAAAATATGTTGCTCATTTCTATCGTAATCTTTAGGAGTTACATACTGATTACATATATACTTTGAAACATGACTAACCACTTGAAAACCTAATCTCTCATATAAAGGTCTTCCTTCTTCTGTAGCAATAAGCATAATCGATGTCTTTTCTGAAACACTTCTTATACAAGCCTCTGTAATTTTTCCTCCAATCCCCTTTCCTTTATACTGAGGATGTACAATAACCATACCAATAGATGCTAGTTTCTCTCCATATAGGATGATAGCTGCACTAGCGATTATTTCACCTTGCTTATTTTTCCCACCATATATAATTCCAGAATTAACAATTGTTTTAATTTCTTCTGAGCTATAATCCCATCCAACTGATTCAGATAAATTTATAAGATGCGGTATATCATTTTCCTGAATTCTCTCTATTGCAATCACTATCTATCCTCCTTCTATATTCCATAAATGAATGTCTCAATACAACTCCTTTGAAACTTTAATCAGTGGGGGTTTTCTTCATCCACCACTGATTATTAGCCCTCCCCAATCGTTTTTTTACGGGCAGCCCGCTCCCCACCTACCTTCCTCGTTTTTCTTTGAATCTTGAGGTGGAGATCTTACTGCCCACGAATAGCAGGATAAATAAGGAAAAACTCTATTATTCTTGCTCATTGATAATTCGTGCTAAATCCATAAAAAAGCTTAATGATTCAGGATTCGCCATGGAACCTTGATTGACTACCTTTTCTGCCGGAAATCCTAATAGAATTTTGCGGATTGGGACTTCTAGTTTTTTTCCACTCAATGTTTTCGGAATTTGCTCTACTACGTAAATTTCGTCAGGGGCAAACCGAGGCGAAACTTTTTGTTTTATTTCAGCTCTTATTGTTTCTTTTAAGTTATCACTCATATTTACTTCAGGTCTTAATACCACAAATAGCAGCATAAATGATCTACGTCCAAGGAGCTCTAAATCCACTACTAAACTCTCTATAATGGCATCCAGGGACTCAACTACACGATAGATTTCGCTCGTCCCTAGACGTACCCCTAGCCGATTGATCGTAGAGTCTGATCGCCCGAAAATGACACAGCTGCCTTTATCATCAAATTTAATCCAATCACCATGTCTCCAAATCCCTGGATACATCTCAAAATAACTTTCAAGATAACGCTTATTATTGTCATCTCCCCATAAATATATAGGCATAGATGGCATTGGAGAAGTTATAACCAACTCTCCAACTTCATTAGTAATCGAATTCCCTTCATCATCAAATGATTGTACGTTTGCACCTAAAGAACGAGTTTGTATTTCACCTGCATAAACAGGCAATATAGGAGAGCCACCAACAAATGCAGTACATACATCAGTTCCTCCACTGGTCGAAACAAGCCATACATCTGTTTTCACATTTTCATATACCCATAAAAACCCTTCCACAGGTAGAGGTGAACCAGTTGAACAAATAGCCTTTAACTTAGAAAAACTGTTTCTTTCTTTCGGCTTAATCCCTAATTTCATACATGCACTTAGGAAACCGGCACTTGTACCAAAGAAAGTCACGCCAACTTCTTCGGCAAGATCCCATAATCTATGTATACTAGGATAAGATGGGCTGCCGTCATATAAAACAATTGTACCTCCAGCTAAAAGACCACCCACTAAAAGATTCCACATCATCCACCCTGTCGTTGTAAACCAAAAAAACACATCATCTCGGTTAACACCTTGCTCAACTAATAATGTCTTAAGCTGTTCTAATAATATTCCACCTTGACTTTGTACAATTGGCTTTGGCAACCCTGTCGTTCCAGAAGAAAATAAAATCCAAAGAGGATGATCAAATGGGACCTTTTCGAAAACAAGATCACAATCTCCTCGCAATAGGTCATTCCAATACATTGTACGATTATTCAATTCAGAATCATTACTGCCAACATAAGGGATTAAAACTGTCTGCTTTAAGGTAGGTAGGCTCGATTGAATTTCCGAAACATTTGTTATTCTATTCCGAATTTTACTATTATAGGAATACCCGTCGACTGCAAATAAAATTGTCGGTTCAATTTGTTTAAATCGATCAATAACAGTATTTGTCCCGAAATCAGGAGAACAGCTGGACCAAACCGCTCCAATGCTGGCACATGCTAAAAAAGCAATTATAGTTTCAGGAACGTTAGGCATATAAGCCACAACACGATCTCCTGGTTTAACCCCTAATTCCTTTAGAGAATTGGCCACCATCGCTGTCTTTTCCTGAAGTTCTTTCCAGCTTAATTCTGTTCTCGGAGTGGTTTCTGATTGAAAAATTACTGCCGGTTTATTTTTTCTTGCATTTCGAAAAATATGTTCCGCATAATTTAAAGTAGCACCCGGGAACCATTTTGCCCCGGGCATCTTTCTTGATTCTAAAACTTGATGATACGGTGTAGTAGAAATAACTTGGCAATAATTCCAAATACTTTCCCAGAACGCTTCAAGTTCTTCAACAGACCATTTCCATAGTTCCTTTTGATTTCCAAAAGATAGCCCCTTCTCTTGTTTGAGCCATTTCATGAAAAGACTGATACCTGAGCTTTCTATTTGTTGCTGTGATGGCTCCCATAACAGCACACCTTCAGTAATCGCTTTCATTATTATTCCTCCTTAGCTATCAATTTTTTAAAGAAGTAAATAATAACTATATACAGCGTATGCTCTTAAAAAACCTTTTTTCAGAAGGGAGAGTTCGTGATTTAATAAAATGAAACTTTAATCAGGAGGGGACTTCTTCATCCCCCACTGATTATTAGCCTTCACCAATCAGGCATTTGCGCGCAGTTAATCCCCCACCTAACTTCTTTGCTTTCGCTGAATTTTGAGATGGGGGTCTTACTGCCCGCGAATAGCGGGATAACAAATTACTTTATCAATATTCCATTCAATTCTTTCTGAAATATCATAATTTCTAAATCACTTTTTAACATCTTTTCAATATCGTATTTCATAATACACTCTCTTACCTCTGGTTGAAACATCACAGTGGTATCATATTTATCTTGAAACCACTTTTGTTTTCTTAGTAACTTGAATTTTTTGTTAACGATCCCTTGTTTTTTTGATGGAACAGAAAGAATTAATTGTAACGCCACCTTTTCTATTAACTCACTCATTTCATTCCCCTTCTTTCTCCGTTACACCCCCGCCCTTAAGTATGATCCATATATAAATAAAACCCCTTCGAACCATAAATGAAGGGATTTTACATAATTTTTTTATCTTATTCAGTTACTTGATACACGATATGATACATGCCTTTTTTCGATTTTTTCTTCTATTTCTCTTATATTCTCTTTATCGCTTAATAATAATTGTTTATTCTCTATCAATAATTGTTTAAATGATTTTCGTATTTTTTTTCGCATATTTAATTTCCTCCTTCACTATTACAAATAACTTATCAAAGGATCATTTATATAAAAGATAAGTAATTATCTGTGTAGTCTTATAATAAAAGATTCGTGTGAAATCTATTTGAATTCCAAATGAAAACTAAGTATTTTTTCTGATAACTTTATCGATTAAAAGAAATCACATAAAAAATAACGCCTAATCAAAATATATTTGATCAGACGTTATCTATAGTGGTAAGCAATCTCTCTAGCATTGCTTTTACAGCATATTTATAAATATTTCAGGTCTTCCCCAGTTCATTTGGTCGCAAACAAATCGTACTTTCTCTTCATCAATTGTATGCAGTCCTTCTTCTAGCGAGCATGAAATCGGAACTTCACAATGAATTTGTGCTAATTGTAATGATATGTTTAAATTCTCCAAATCATTTTCAATTTTTGTACGCTGTGCTTTTGTTAATGCCGCTATATTTTCTAATACTGCCGCTACGGTTCCGTGTTCTTGAATTAGTTTATATGCCGTCTTTTCGCCAATTCCTTTTACACCTGGATAATTATCACTCGTGTCTCCCATAAACGCTTTGGCATGAACGATTTGCCAAGGCTCTACGCCTTTTTCTTCCATAATCTTCTCTGGCGTATAATACTCATAGTTTCCGATACCCTTACGAAGAAGCATTACCCTAACATTTGTATCAACAAGCTGTAATAAATCTGTATCGCCTGTTAAAATATATACTTCTGCCTCACTAGCGTATTCTTTTGCCAACGTACCAATACAGTCATCAGCCTCATAGCCTTTCAGTCCAATTACAGGAATAGATAACTTCGATGTCATCTCTTGCACGAGATCAAATTGCGGAATCAATTCTTCTGGTGGTGCTGCACGATTTGCTTTATAGTTTGAGAAAGATTCTGTTCGGAATGTCGTACTTCCCATATCCCAGCACGTTACAATATGCGTCGGTTCAATCGCTTGCGCCGCTGTTAATAAATGTTTCATATAACCATGAATCCCGTTTGTTGGGGTACCATCTTGTCGTTTCATAAATTGGCCGTAAACACTTGTTGCGTAAAAGGCACGAAATAATAGTGCCATGCCATCAACTAACAATACTTTTTTCATAATTCCTCTCCTACTAACAAAAAATAATAACCTCACGTTATCACGTAAGGTTATATAAATAGATTACCATTCTACGTTTCTGTTCAACTTTATCTATTATACAATGTTTTCATATATTTAGCACCATTAATAGTTTAACATGTTTGACTACAGCATGTATGAAGTAATCCAGAATACGTGTTTTTACCTGTTGAAACGACCACAGCCTTCGCAGTTCCATTTACAACACGTGTGCCTTTAAAACATACATTTTCAAGTTGAAGTGGATTGTAATCTTTCATTCGTTTTAACGGAATAAAACGTTTGCGTTCAAGATGATAACAGCTTTCAAATTTCTCTACATTCGTTTCTTTCCCTGTTAGCACCGATTCATTTACTAACAAATCCTCTGCAAAAATAATACGTACATCAGCTGGAACTGTATCACCTGCTGAAAGAAAAATCATATCCCCGGGAACTAGCTCCTCAACTGGAAGTTTCATTATTTTTGATTCGCTATTCATCTCCGCAGTTGTACATCCTTCTATCCTAGAAACAGTAACCATTACAATCTCACACTGATTTTGATTATGAACACGTTGCTTTGTAAATCCAGGGAGCATTTCACATAGTTTCATCATTACATCAAAAAGAATTGCTCTTTTTGAAGGTAATTCATTTTTCCCGTACACATGCATGCGTTTCTGCGCTTCTTTAATAGAAAGACCATCTCTTGTCGTTTTAAAATAAGCAAATACAGACTTTACATCTCTTGTTGCAATTTCAATTAACAAGTCTTTATTTTGTTTTAACATAGATTGCTCTTTCTTCATTCTTTTACTTTGTTTATGAGACATGTTACCCACAAGTTTATTTACATATAACATATTATCGTCTCCTCCTTTACAACATAGGAAGAAACGCTTTGTTTCTCAATTTATCTCACTTTAACAATGGATATCCCTAAACTCAGTTAAAGTGTCTACGCTCAACTCATAATTATTTCAGCACATAACTATAAGCTGACCGCTATTTTAGTGATAAATTATAGAGGGAGGAACAAGTCGTTTCCTGCCTACATCATATATTTTTGTTTTGCAGTATATGGGTAACGGAACCGAGTCAGAATTTGACATGCTCCTCACCTCCTCTTTCATTTGTTAGTCAGTATTTATACTATGGAAATGGTCATAGTTTGTTAATAAAAAGACCTTTACTCATAAGCGAGTAAAGGTCATTACATACATAAATAAGCGATTCCTAATCAACATAGAAATCTGCGAACCTCTCCCTCGCCGAGTTTTAGCACTGTATAGCATAGGTACATTACCAGCTACGTTAAGAAAAACCTTAATTCGATCATTCCTGTTGACCCATTGGCGTCTCTCGACATTTTTGGGCAGTAGCATTTCTCTATACAGGAGCCTCACCTAACAGAGACTTATTTTTTTATTACATAGAAAATGTTACTCCTATTTAAAATAGATGTCAACACCTTCAGTTAAAGGTTTTTCAATACGTTAAACACCCAGCAATCACGATTCCGATGGAAATTGATAAAAACATAAGGAAAAGTCCGACAGCCTGATTATCTTCTTCGATGCTTTGATTGATATTAAAACGCGGTGTGAGCCATTCAGCTAAATAAAACACAATAATCTGTGCTAAAATTCCAATCGCTCCCCATAAAACCATATCCAAAAGTGAAATAGAATTAGCTGCGGTCGAATACAAAACAATAGCAAGACCAAGAAGTCTTCCTCCAAGTGCATAACTTGCTGCTTTATTACCTTTCGCCATTAACGAAAATTCCTTGACTTTCGTTGTCACTTCCATAAGAAACAGACCGATACATAAAAGACCGATTGAAATCGCTAAATAAAGTAAGAAATTTATCATTTATAATCCTCCTTTTTAATTCCTACAGGTAAATAATAAGATTCATTCCCCGTAATTTTTTCACCGGCACGTATACCGATACTACTTGGTTTTCCTGCAATTAAAAACGATCCAAACACATACGACAGCTCCTCGTTTCCCCTTTCAGTCTCAAGTGAAACAACTGGAAGCTTTATATATTTTTGAAATACAGGAAGTTCTTTTTTATACGTTTGATATGAATTTTGATTAACAATATGGGTGTCTTTGTCACGAATTGTAACCGTGTCGCCTTCTCTACCGAACGAGGGCTTTTGAACAAAAGAACTTTTCCCTAAAAAAGGATCCTGTTCTAGGTAAGTAGGGAGCATATATTTTTTTATCCATTGTCGTTCCTCATTTGTATAAAAAGCGCCCGCCTCGGCCAATCCCCAAATCAGGCATTGAATCGATTTTGGCTGAAGCAGAAAGGATGAGATAGGATTTATAATAAAGAGATTTCCTTCCTTTACAAGTTGCAGTAGCTCAATCCCTACAAGATCTCCGGTTTTGGGATCCCTGTCCTCAACCAAGTCTTCAATAGGATATGTCTGACGATACAAAATATCAATTGGCACACCGTCTCTGTCGACCAAAGCATCGTCAGTAATTCTGAGTTCTGGCATTGACATCATTTTGTTTTTAACCTGACATAGCTGACTCAAATACGCAGTCGTATTCCAATCCTCTATATTTTCATGATGGGCTGTGAAGACAACGTTTGGACTTTCTATTCCTTTAGCAGCCTCCATCACAGCTTTTGTGATACCAGAAGAGAGAAGACGTTCCTGATTCTTATTCGGATCATGATAATCTAATTCTTTACAAACCACTCCATTCATTTGAAAGCATTCCACGATAAAAGTTGGAGTATCACTATTAAATTCAAGCATTTTGATACCACTATCCTTCAAAACAAAATCAAACCGTGAAATAATAGATTCAGGAAACAGAGATTTCATTCTAATAAAAGGCAAACTTGAAGATGGAAAACCAAATTCAAGAAGCTGAGCGTCAGACAAGGTTCGAAGAAGCCTAGCAGTCTTAAAAAATACTTTCCCCATTCTTTCTGTTGCTAATTGCAAATCTTGGATTGTTTGTTCTGTTATTTCAAAAACATGAAAAAGGCTATACTCACTCCCGTATAAGTCAGACCAAAAGTGAGGGAACCTTGAATAAAATTCACTTCGTTTCTTTATGTAAAGCGACATAATTTAACCTCCGAATCCACCCTTTGAACCGCTTCCAATTCCCCCTTTAAAATTGGACGAAGCTTGGTAGGACTTAAATTCAGATGAATTTTTGAAGGTGGATTTATTTTGATAGTATGTACTACCGTAATAATAATGCCCATGATAACTTGAACGGTTGTCATCACATCGCCACACACCAAGTTCATCATCCCAATCCCAATCAGCACAACTCTTATTCTTCGGTTTTGGAGGGAGATCTTCTGTACATCCAGATAAAGTGCTAGTCATTAAAGAAGTAAGAACACCTGTTACTAACCATTTGGTTTTTGTCACTTTCCAACGCTCCTTTGTATATTATTTTTTTATTATAATAGAATTCATGATAAAATAGAAGAAAAAGGAAGAGGGAGTACAATTGCGGTTAGAATATCGACTCAATGATGAAGCGAAACAATACCCTGCCCTATGGAGCTACGCGAACATTCCTGTTTCCGAAACCGTCGCAAGGATGACTTGTGAGTATTTCATTAAAGAAGGAGATACATATGTCGTAACAGCGACCGCGATGGATCCTGATGGAACAGCAGTATTATATGTCCAAAAAGAAGCGTTCTTCGATGATCCTTCAGAACCTACATATTCCCATATAGGTTTTGAGATTAGAGAACTACAAGAGGCAAATTCAATTTTAATAGAAAGTAAAGATGTATGGAACCATGACGAGATTTTAACGTATCTCCATTCAGATATTTTGTACGTTCAAAAAGACGGAATATTTATGGAACTCGCCTTAGATTCCAGAGAGATTGATGAAGACCGAAAGTGCTATGTTTATTATGGAAATTTTACAGGTGGGCACAGATAAAGTGAAACTTTAATCAGTGGGGGTTTTCTTCATCCCCCACTGATTATTAGTTGAACGAATCGGGCTTTTACGGACAGTTAATGCGGGGTAACAATCAAATGAAACTCCCATAATTGGGAGTTTCATTTGATTTCTAATATTTTTATGCTCTCCACACAATGAAATTCTAATCATTTCCATAGTCCCGATAAAAGGTTCCTAAAACAAAAAAACCTTACGTATAAAACGTAAGGTTTTTTATATAGCCCCACACATGCCGTTCTCTCTAGATGTCCATAAACCTGCTCTCACAGGTGGATGTTCTCATAAATGCTTTCAGCTTCCTTCTTAAAAAGATGGCATGCTGTTTACATTTAAATATTGAACTTCCGTATTATACTTATTGGTTTAAGACATACATAAGCTACGTACACCGTAGGAATTTTATATAATGTTAGTTAAAATAAGACCCCCGCACGTGCCGTCCCTCGTAAATGTCCAAAAACCCGCTACTCGCAGGTGGATGCCCTCACAGCTACCGTACATCTTCCTCCACATGGAAGGCTTGATGATGGTCGCTAAATGTTGAGCTTCCGTATAACTAACATCGGTTTTAGACATAAATAAGTTACGTACACCGCAGGATGTTTTATTTACTTGTCGTTATCTTATCACATTGCATGCAATGTGTAAAATGTAATGTTTTGAAGCAAATTCTTGCTTGTGACCTTATTTTAATACAAAATATTTTTGCATGCAAGAGGTTACTGTCCTTCTTTTACAATTTGGTTTTCTGGATAAGAAATCCAATCACTCCAGCTTCCAGCATATAACTTCACGTTACGAAAACCAGCTGTTTGTAACGCTAATACATTCGGGCATGCTGTTACACCAGATCCGCAATAGACGATTGTTTCCTTCTCTTTACTAAGATAGCGGAAACGATCTTCTTGTTCCTCTTTATCTTTGAACTGACCTTCCGATGTGATTCCATCTTTCCAAAAATAATTTTCTGCTGTTGGAATGTGACCAGCTTTAGGATCAACAGATTCTTCAGCGCCAGCATAACGTTTTGGCTCTCTCGAATCAATTAACGTAACATCTGCATTTGTACGAATTTTTTCTTTCACATCTTTCATCGTTACAAGCATGTTGTCTTGCACATTCGGTATGAATTTTTCCCGTTCAATGATTGGAACTTCAGCTGTTGTAGATAAATTTTGGTCTTTCCAAGCAGGAAACCCACCATTTAACACATATGCTTTTTGATGTCCTACATATGTTAATAGCCACCATAGACGTGAAGCCATTGCACCAGCTTGACTATCATATGCAACCACTGTCGTATTTTCATCAATACCAGCCTGAGAAAGCTTTTCGGCAAAATTCTCAAGACTTGGGAGTGGATGACGACCACCATGCTCCGTAACAGCGCTTGATAAATCAAGATTTAAGTCAAAATATAATGCATGGGGAATATGTTCTTTTTCATACTGCTTTCGTCCCCAATTTGAATCAGCTAAGTCAAAACGACAATCGACTACACGGACATGTTCATCTTCTATGTGATCACGTAACCATTCGACTGTAACAATCATGCTTAACGACCTTCTTTCTCTTGCAGACGACCTACATACTCCATAACCATATCTTCTGTTACAATTTTACGTTGCGGTGCAACACCTCGTTTAGCAAGAGCATTGATTTGCTTCGTTACCATATTAATTGCATCTACTGAGAAATGTTTTCCATTTGACGCAAGTGCTACTGCTGCTTCAATTGCCGCTTCACGCTGTGCTTCTAACTGTAAAAATGTTGTCACAATTTCATTTTGTTTACGAGAATGTGCTGTAATTGCTTTATGTACTTCCATCTTCTCTTCCCCCTAAATAATTTATACTTTCTCGCCAATTCTTCATAAGAAAATGACTAGAGTTCTATTGTAAGCCGAATCATATCTCGGCATACAATCCCATTTTCAATAATCTCTTCTTCATAATGCTTCGAAAAGTAATCAAAATCAATAGAAAAAATACGAAAACCACATTTTTGATAGAAAGCAAGCTGTGAAATACTAGAATTCCCTGTCCCTACCTCAAGGTTATGCATGTGTTTTTCTTTGGCAGTTGCAATTGCATGCTGTAATAACTGTTTTCCAAGTCCTTGCCCTTGTATTTCTTCTGAAACAGCGATATTCATAATTTCCATTGTTTGCGGTCTTGTTTCAAGTAATACATATACGCCTATAACATTTTCTTCATATTTTGCAATATATAAAAGACCTCTCTTCAAATATGAATTAATTTGCCTCTCACTGGGATCAGCAAGCAACAATAATGACATCGGCGCCTTATCTTGCGAAATACGTTCCATGACAATTTTCATGAAATTTCCCCTTTCTCTCTTGTTCTAAACCCTCCTTGTCTACCATAAGTAATACAAAGGAGGGATTCACCATGGACAACAATGAGAAAAAATGCAACGTCATCTCGATTGATGGAAAGAAAAAGAAAAACGGAACATATTCCCACCCAAAATTAGTTGTAGATGGAAAAACATATGAGTTTTCTTCATTCGTCTTATGCGGTGAAACACCAGATGGCAGACGGTTAGTTCTGACTCATATGATTTCTACAGATGAATTTGCAGGATTCGTAAAATCTCTGGATACTGTATTACAAAAGAAAATTGAACGAATCTTTTTTTCATAGAGCTTATAAAATATGAATTTCTTTTTCGATTGCTGCTAACTGTTTCTGTAATTGTTCCTTACTTTGTTCATATAGCGACACATCAATTGTCTCTGCTAAAGCGAATAATACGCTTGCATAATATTGCTTAACATCTTCCTGCATCACTTTTTTGAATAAGTCCCATTTCAATTCCCATTCTTGTTTATAATGCTGGATAAATATCTCTTCTTCATCAGCTACATATTGGGATACGACAGGCTCAAGTGATTCCTTCGTATCTTCCTGCATTGTTGCTTTATCATTTTTTTCAAAGAAACTTTTCTCATTTTTGAAATGAGATAATGCCTTTTTAAAATGCTTTATTTCTATAGAAGGAAACGGCTCTTTATGCGTAATAACTTGGTATTCATAATCTGCTGTCCCATTCATAGAAATAGATTCGTTTTCCAACTTACATTTCACTGCAATTTCATCTTTTGCACGTTGCATCGCTTCATCCATCCATTTTTCAAGACGTAGTGACGTTGCTCGCATTTCCTGTAATAAATCATGTTGGATAAAGGCTACAAGTTCCATGAGACATTCTTGCAACTTAATTTTCACATTTCCATCTGTTCGAAGGGATGCTGGGTTAATAAATTCAGTAAACACATCGTTATAACGTAAAAATAGACGTTGCTGCACATAATATAACAGTTCTTTCACTTCATTTTGCATCGCTTGCTCTTCTGCAAGTACACTATACGATGAAATAATATGAAGTAGCTGCTCACGTTCTGCTTCATATTTTTTTATTTGTTTTTCTTTCTCATCGTTCCCTTGCTTTGCTCCTTGTATCATATTTACAAGAAGCTGCTCAGCACTTTGCAATGCGCTATATAAAGAATGGACAGATACGAGCATTAAATCACGCATCATAAAGGATGTAAATGATTCTTCAAACTTTGTAATCCCCGAATTTTTCAAGATACCATACTTTTCTTTTGCAATACTCTTTCCTTGTTTCTCCTCAAGTGCACATAAGCTCGAAATTGCAAATAGACGTGGATTTCGGATACCGTATTGCAGGAGCTGGTCTGCTATATAGCCTTTTACCATTTCAAGTTCATCCTCAGACTGAGCTAAATCCGCTGCGTTAATTAAAAAGAACATTTTATCAAGCGCAAATGTATCTTTGACACGGCCAAGTTGAATTAAAAATTCACGATCCGCCCTTGAAAAGACATGATTGTAGTATGTTACAAATAAAATCGCATCAGCGTTTTTAATATATTGGAATGCAACGTCTGTATGTCGAGCATTAATAGAATCTGCTCCTGGTGTATCAACAAGTGCAACGCCTTGTCTCGTTAAAGCACAATCATAGTATAATTCCATATATTCAACAAAACATGATTTCTCTTCATTCGCTACATAATCAGAGAATTCCTCTAACGTAACTTGCACTTGTTCTCCCAAATGATTAGAAACTGCTTGATATCCCCTCTGCACTGCACGTAAAAAACTAAATGTTGTTTTCTGCTTTCCACTTGGTGACGGGTATTGTAGGATTGTATCTATTTGTAATAACGCTTCTTCAAATGTCTTTATTTCATAATGAAACAATTTATAAACTGCTTTCATATCTTCTAATAGCGCCTGCTTCGATTTAAACTGAACAATTACTGTGCCGTGAGGTTTGTCTTCTGTAATCGGTAAAATCTGATTAATCGTCGCCGTTGTTGGATTTGGTGATACCGGGAGTACATTCGCACCAAGCAATGCATTTGCAAATGATGATTTCCCTGCACTAAAAGCTCCAAATAACGCTACTGTAAATTGCTTTGTTTCAACACGTTTTCTTTTCCCGACAACTTCTTGATGCAAATGTTTAAGTGTAGGAAGAGTTTCTAATATTGTTTCCGCATCTTTTACTTGTTCTAATATACGATGAATATTTAATGTTGCTGTTGTTTTTACATTTTCTTCCTTATACGAAATGCTATCACTTTGTACCTCTTGTTCTTGTAATGTAAACTTCTCATTTACAACCTGTTTCTTCCCTTGTAATACTTTTTCTACTTGCAATTCATTTGGCACCGGTACATGATCGCTCCAAATACCTTGTAAGTAATTCTCGTATTTATCATACGCCTCAATATATTGTAATTTTGTTTCTTTTGCTGTCTGTAACATAGTATATTGCTCAATTTCTTGTTCAATATGAGCAATCTCTTTCTCCATCTTTTTCCGTAAAACGCCCGTGCTTTGCTCAAAAATTTGCTGTGCTTTCATAAAGTAGCGTTTCTTCAGCTCATTCGCAACATCCGCTGTATAAAGAAGCAAGTAATCTCCTGTAAACCCTGCACCTTGTTTAATGGTTTCTGCTAATAATTCTGGACCAAAAGAAATTCGCAGTGCATATATGTCTTTTCCGACTTCTTCTGTAAACATCCCTTCATCTTTTAAGAAAGCCACAATAAACTCTTTCACATGAAAATCAATCTGTGTTTCAACGCTCTTCCCTAGTGCTGAATAAAATGCATCTAAACGCCGCTGTTTTTCTTGCTCTGTTTTTCCTTTTGCAAATAGCAAACCAACTTTAAACTTCGTTAGCTTCGTTTCTAAATATTGATTTGCTAGCTCTCTCATTTCAAATGGCATTAAGTAAGCATTGTCTAATATTGCTTGCAATCCTTTTATAAATTCATTTTTCACGTCCGATTCTTTACTAGCCACACGTCGTTTATTTTCAATAAGCTCTTCTTTCTTTTCCATTACGTCTGTAAGCGATAGAGGTGATGCTAATTCTTTTTGGTATGGCATTAATTGTTTTTCATTTTCTGCAAGAATAAATGAAAAATGTTCTTGTAATAAATATGCCGTTTCTCTTTCCATACCATTGCCCACATACTGCTCACGCTCTTTCATAATCGAAGAAAGTAATTTCTCTAATCTTTGTATTTCATTATACGGATGGTTCATCATTCGTAAAGAAGTATAAAAAATACCATCTACTTCAATATCCCAGTTAGAAAACGATTGACTCACACTTTGCCTATAATCTTCAAATGATAGCTCATTTTCTTTATGCTTATCGATTTGATTGATAACAAGATAAACTGTTTTATTACGCTGCTTTAATTCTTTCACAAACTGCAAATTCACTTCTGACTGAACATGGTTATAATCCATCATGTAAAAAATAACATCCGCAAGATGGAGTGTTGATTCTGTTGCTAATTGATGCGCATCATCTGTTGAATCAATTCCAGGTGTATCAACGAGCATAACGCCATCAGGAATTGGCGCATCATTTCGATAAATATGAACGCCAATTATTTCATCACCATTTTTACAAAGCTGTTTCAATTCTTCCGCCGAGTATGCACCATCATATTCATAATGCTCTCCAGATTTCACTGTCACAACAACACGGTCCTGTCCCTTTTCAATTTTAACAACGTTAGCGCTTGTCGGAATCGGACTTGTTGGTAATAACTGCGCTTTATATAAGTGATTCATCATTGTCGATTTTCCAGCAGAAAAGTGACCGCAAAAAGCAATCATAAGCTGTTCTTGCTTATATTTTTGAATCACTTCAAACAACTTCAAACTATTTTCCGTATCACCATGCTTCTGCCATTCTTCATAAAAACAAACAAGCTTTTTCATACTGTTTGTCTGTACTATGTTTGTCATCCCCTTGTTCCCCTTTATTCCAAGATGTATATACCCTACTATCATACTAAATTTTCAGGATATTCTCATTAAAAATAAAAAATCCCTTTCATTCTTTTGACAGATGAAAGGGATTCTATGTAAGTTTGTTCATTTTGTTGCTCCGACTCCATTTAACACATATTTTGTAACGACAGCATACACAGCCACCGTTCCTGCAACTAATGCATATACCATATTTAGCACACCAACCTTTTTTGATAATGATTATCACTTTTGAGTATATTTTATCATTAAAGAGAATCATTATCAATATTAATTTCTAAAAAAGAAGCTCCTTGAAAATAAGGAGCTTCTTTACTACCTGTTTTAAAGGAGTGAAAAACTTGCTGTGCATCCTTATTATATCTCATAACAAACATCTTAACAGTTTCAAAAATTGGAAATCCCCTCTATCTCCTTTTGATAACATTTTGTATAATAAAAGGGCTTTATTCAAAGGAGGAAAATAATGGAACAAAGCGTTTCGAACGGTGAGAGGATTCATTCTATCGATATTATTAGAGGGATTGCTGTATTTGGTATTTTTCTTGTTAACTGGCCTGTTATTGCTGGTGTTGACACTAGTGAAATCACAGGAGGTTATGAAGGAATAGACCGTTATATTCGCCTATTTTATGACATGTTTATTCAAACAAAATTTTATACTATTTTTTCATTTTTGTTTGGACTAGGATTTTACATTTTCACGCAGCGTGCTGAGACAAAAACAGATCATCCAAAAACATTATTTGTTCGTCGTCTCCTCATCTTATTATTATTCGGCTTCATGCATTATGTCCTTTTATGGGATGGGGATATTTTACATAGCTATGCAATTGCAGGATTTTTCTTATTTTTATTTTATAAAAGAAAGTCTCGTACTGTTTTAATATGGGCTTTAGTTCTATTAGGACTTTTCCAGTTTTTCATGCTACTAACGAGTTTACTCCTTATGTTTATACCAATAGAAGAATTAAGAACTCCCCACCCCATTATGCCTTTAGAAAATTGGGAAGTACAAGTGCAAGATCGCTTTACAGACTTTTATTCTGAAGTAATCCAGACAAACCTTTTTATACTTCCAGAAATAGTTGGATTATTCTTGCTCGGCTTATATGCCGGCAAAAACGACATTTTCCGCCGAACGAAGGAACTAGATCCAAAACTAAAAAAGTGGCAAATCATTATATTCGTTTTAACATTACCTATTTGGTTCTTCATGATTCGCTACTTTGTGGCAAAACAACCATATGAACCAATCTACATGAGAGGTTTTACAATGCTTAGTGGTAAAACTTTATTTATCTTTTACATTTTCACACTTATGCGCTTATTACAGAAGGAGCGTTGGCAGAAGCTATTACGTCCATTCCAATATGTAGGACGAATGGCACTAACAAATTACATTTCAAGCACAATCATTACATTGCTTGTGTTTGGTCTGTTTTTCAAAAATTATTTACCAGTACCATTATGGATCGGCCCAATATTTTGCATCGGCTTTTATACATTACAAATCTGTATTAGTCGCTGGTGGCTCTCTCATTATCAGTACGGTCCACTTGAATATATTTGGCGCCTTGGCACATATGGAAAAATGATGCCTCTAAAAAAGAAAAGCAAGGTCTCTTAATGAGAACCTCGCTTTTTGTTTATGCTTCTGTTACAGCACTTTGCATTGGAATTTGCTCTTCTTTTGTTTTCGCTTTGCGCTGCGGAATCATATTAAACACAATATTTAAGAGTACAGCTGACGCACTTCCAAGTACAATTCCGTTATCTGTTAAAATACGAATACTTTCTGGAAGTTGAGAGAATAACGTTGGAACGACTGTTACGCCAAGGCCAATTCCAACAGAGCATGCTACGATTAATAAATTTTCTTGATTTGCAAAGTCTACACTACTTAACATTTTAATACCGTATGCCATAACCATCCCAAACATTGCTAGCATGGCACCACCAAGTACTGGCTTTGGAATAATCGTTGTGATAGCTGCAATTTTTGGAATAAAACCAAGAACGATTAACATCCCACCGCACGTATAAATAATGACGCGATTTCGTACACCTGTTAATTGAACAAGACCTACGTTTTGCGAATAAGTCGTATATGGAAATGCATTAAAAATACCACCTAAGATCATCGCTAATCCTTCGGCACGGTAACCCTTTGTTAGCTCTTTTTCACCAATCTTTTTGTTACATATATCGGATAAAGCGAAATACACGCCAGTTGCTTCCACAATCCCAACACAAGCAACGAGAATCATCGTAATAACCGGCGTTAACTCAAATGTTGGTGTGCCAAAGTAAAACGGTTGAATACCGTGAAACCACTCTGCTTCTCCAACAGCCTGCAAGCTCACCTTTCCCATAAATGCTGCAATAATCGTACCAAATAAAAGACCAAGTAATATAGAAATAGAACGGATAAAACCATCAAAGAAGCGGTACATAATTATAATAAATAGTAAAACACCAAATGCTAACGCTAAGTTTTCTAGACTTCCAAAATCCTTACTTCCAACTCCTCCAGCCATGTCATTAATAGCCGCTGGAACTAATGTAACTCCAATAACTGTAACAACAGAACCCGTTACTACAGGCGGGAACAGTTTCACAAGCTTTCCAAATAATTTTGCAAAAATAACAACGAACAATCCTGCTGCAATAATTGCTCCATATATAGAAGAAACACCGTACTGTTTACCGATGGCGATCATCGGTCCAACTGCTGTAAACGTACAACCAAGTACAACAGGAAGGCCAATTCCAAAAAATCGATTCGATAAAGCTTGTAAAATTGTTGCGACACCACACATTAATAAATCTATGGATACTAAGTATGTTAATTCTCGTTGATTTAAGCCAAGTCCTCCACCAACAATAAGTGGAACAATTATTGCTCCTGCATACATCGCAAGCATATGTTGCACGCCAAGGGATGCGATTTTAAATGGGTGTTGCTTCATGACTATTTCACCTCCGCAGTCTCATGCTGAACAAATGTAACAGTACCGTTATCAAGTGATGCAATTTCTGCAAGTGATTCTACACGAACACCGTTCTCACGTAGTTTCTTTCCTCCGTCTTGAAATGCTTTTTCAATAACAATTCCAATCCCAGCAATACTTGCACCGGCTTGCTCTACTAAACTCATTAAGCCTAAAGCAGCCTGACCGTTTGCTAAAAAGTCATCAATGATTAATACACGATCATTTTCATGGATATGATTTCTAGATAATGAAATCTCATTCGTTTCTTGTTTTGTAAATGAGTATACTTTTGCAACATACATATTATCTTGTAACGTTAACGATTTCCGCTTTCTTGCAAAAACCACTTTTACACCAAGCTCTAAACCTGCCATAACCGCTGGTGCAATACCCGAAGATTCAATCGTCACGATTTTTGTAATATTATCTTCCTTAAAACGCTGTGCAAACTCTTTTCCTATTTTTTGCATAAGTACTGGATCAATTTGATGATTTAAAAAGGCATCTACCTTTAACACATCACCAGATAAAACCTTTCCTTCGTTTAAAATCTTTTCTTGTAATACTTTCATGTTTGCTCCCCCTCTTATGCAAATAAAAAACTCCAAAAGCAGCCACCACTCGTTACAAGTGAGAGACGTGCTTTTGGAGCTTCGCAAAAAAGAATGCTAAACCAGCAATATATTCGTCCTCACCCATAGTCAAAGTATTTACGGTACTTCGGTAGAAACTTGCAGGCCATATCCCCGCGATTATATGAGTGTAGCTAACCTATTTATTTTATAGAAGGATTATAACGCACTTTTTTTACTTTGAAAAGCGTTTCTAGAAAAAAACACGTACAAATTTTACAAAAACATCTTTTTCGTTCGAGTTTTGAAACCTCTTACATTTCGTATTCTTCTACTAGAGACTCGTTAAAATAACTGGTCCATCCTTTGTAATTGCTATCGTGTGCTCGTATTGCGCTGCCAATTTTCCATCCATCGTCCGGGCAGTCCATCCATTTAAATCTACTTTTGAATATCGCATACCTACATTTACAATCGGTTCGATCGTTATTACCATTCCTTCTTGTAATTCTGATCCTTGACCTGGCTTTCCAAAATGAAAAATTGCTGGTTCTTCATGGATTTCTTTACCAATTCCATGCCCTGTAAAATCCCTTGCGACAGAAAACCCTTCCGAAGCTACATAACTTTCAATCGCATATCCAATATCACCTACACGATTTCCGATTATCGCTTGCTCAATTCCTTTATATAAAGCATTTTCCGTTACTAGTAATAACTTTTCTGCTTCATTAGAAATATCCCCTATTTTATGAGTCCATGCAGAATCAGCAAGAGCACCATTTAAGTTCACTACCATGTCAATCGTAACAATATCACCTCCCTTTAATGAGTGAGTAGTCGGAAAACCATGACACATTTCATCATTCACAGATGCACATATTGCATATGGATAATTGTTATATCCTTTTTGTTCAGGTGTCGCACCATTCTTTTCTAAATACGTTTCAACAAATGTATTAATTTCCAATGTCGTGATACCTGGTTTTATTATTTTCGCAATTTCTTGATGACACGAAGCTAGTAAATTTCCCGATTCGCGCATCAAATTTATTTCTTTTTTCGTTTTTATTGTACTCATGAAATCTCCCCTCGATAAAAGCTTTCCAAATTTAATCATACACATCCTCCTCAACAATTTCAAAAGAGCATTCATTTCACATTTTTTTCACAAATTAACATTCCAAAACTTGTAAGAATCCGCGACTTTATAAGTTCTCATCATAGACATAGTTTTTATTGTATCAATGAACACTTTTTGAAAGCACATTCGGACGTGATGAAATTATCTAAATTTTTTGTATTATAAAAATGTAAGATTTCATTTATCCAAGGAGGGGTATCATGGGGGAACATAATTTACATCAGACAGAAACTGAAAACACTCAAAAAAGTTCGTTAAAAGGAACTTTAATCTCTGTTTTTTTTATTGGTTTTTTCATTATTTTCACGTGGTTTAGCGTCTATCAAATTTTTGTTAATCGGCTATAAGATATAGTTCTGAAAAGGGAGATGGAGATATGCACTTACATAAATACGAAAAAATTTGGCTCATTTTCGGTGTCGGCTCACTGTTCGTATTTTTGGCTGTTTTAGGGATTAGTGCTTTTTATATGGGTAACAAACCACCGAGTTGTTTAACTACAATTGACCCAGAAAAGGTTCAAGCGACCGCACCATTTGATCAACCCGGCGTTAAACAAGTTGGAAAAAATCATTATCAAGTGACGATTGTCTCACAAGCTTTTTCTTTTACACCAAATACAATTAAAGTACCAAAAGGTGCAAAAGTAGATTTTGTCGTTGCAACAAAAGATGTTGTACATGGTTTTGAAATCGCAGGGACAAATGTCAACATGATGATTGAACCTGGATATGTAAGTACCGCTTCACAAGTTTTCCAAAAATCTGGAGAGTATTTAATTGTCTGTAATGAATATTGTGGTACTGGCCATCATATGATGAGCGCGAAAGTAGAGGTGACCGACAAATGATTGCACTGCAGGATAAAATAAGCAAACGAGATGCAAAATTAGCAATGGCTCATATTCACATCGCATTTATCGCCCTGTTTTTAGGTGGGTTATGCGGATTACTACAAGTTCTTGTCCGTTCAGGAAAATTCAATTTACCTGCTGGTATTGGTTATTATCAAGTGTTAACAACACACGGTGTTTTACTCGGGCTCGTCTTAACAACGTTCTTTATTATCGGTTTCTTATTTGCTTGTATGAGTAAAACAACTGGTGTCCTCTCAAAAGGTGCCCGACAAACAGGCTGGATCGGTTTTTGGCTTATGACAATTGGAACAACAATTACTGCAATTTTTATCCTACTCAATAAAGCTACTGTACTCTATACGTTCTATGCTCCATTAAAAGCACATCCTGGATTTTACATTGGCCTTACCCTTGTTATTGTTGGAAGTTGGTTCAGCGGATTTGCAATGTTTGCTCAGTATCGTACATGGAAAAAACATAACAAAGGAAAAATAGGTCCTCTGTTAAGCTTTATGGCTGTTGTGACAATGGCACTATGGCTTGTTGCAACACTTGGTGTAGCGGCAGCAGCACTTATTCAATTTATTCCATGGAGCCTAGGCTTTATTGATAAAATTGACGTCCTGGTCAGCCGAACACTATTTTGGTACTTCGGTCATCCGCTCGTTTATTTTTGGCTCCTTCCTGCCTATATGGCTTGGTATGTCATTATACCGAAAATTATTGGCGGTAAAATTTTCAGTGACTCACTAGCTCGTTTGTCATTCATCTTATTTTTACTATTTTCTATGCCTGTAGGATTCCACCACCAATTAACAGAACCAGGTATTGACCCTGGGTGGAAATACTTACAAGTTGTATTAACATTTATGGTTGTCATTCCATCTTTAATGACCGCCTTCTCTTTATTTGCAACCTTTGAACAGTTTGGGCGTTCAAAAGGAGCTACTGGACTATTTGGATGGCTTCGAATGCTCCCATGGGGAGATGCTAGATTTTTCGCTCCATTCGTCGGTATGTTAATGTTTATTCCAGCTGGTGCTGGTGGACTTGTCAATGCAAGTAACCAACTAAACCAGGTCGTTCATAATACTGTATGGATAACTGGGCATTTCCACTTAACATTAGCAACATCTGTTGTATTAACATTTTTCGGAATCGCCTATTGGTTAATTCCACATCTAACAGGACGCGTCATGACAAAGGAAATGAACCGGCTTGCCATGATTCAAACTTGCGTGTGGGCTATCGGTATGTTCTTCATGTCTGCTGGTATGCACTTTGCCGGGTTACTCGGAGCACCTCGGCGTTCTGCTTTTTCTACATATGGAAATTCGCAGCAAGCACTTGAATGGATTCCATATCAAATTGCGCAAGCAGTCGGAGGCGCCATTTTATTCGTTGGCATTGTTATCGCAATTATTATTTATGTGGATCTTGTCTTCTTCGCTCCAAAAGGACAAACGGAATTCCCAATTGGTGAAGTAGCTGATGCATCTGAACGGACACCGATGGTTTTCGATAATTGGAAGCTTTGGATTGGCATTACAGCTCTACTCATTTTATTCGCTTATACCATTCCGTTTATCGATATGATTCAAAATGCTCCGCCCGGTTCAAAAGGGTTTAAATTATGGTAAGTGAAAAGCAGAGGAGATATCCCCTCTGCTTTATTTCGAGAATAGCTATTTAATCATGTACCTGCAGGCTTAATAAGTATATTCCTTTTCTTAATATTCTTCCTTGATTTGTTCGCTATCATCATAGACTTCCCCATTTACAAGCCCTCTAATAAAACTCTCAAAGTCTTTTGCTAACCATGTAATTTTATAATCATATTCTTGATCGATATGTACAACACAAGGCTCTCCTTTCGGGCCGCACTCCCTATAATCAAGAAATATCATATCGTGTCCAGCCGAGGGACAATCACAAATAGCTACTCCTATTTCAGGATATCCCCATTCTTCAATCCAAAATTCACTACCAAATTCTCCACCTAATGAAGAACTTTTTTTATATCCAATACCATAAATACCAGTTATAGCAACATGATCCTCTGCCCAACTTGTAGGAACATCTGTAGGAAAACAATCGTTTATTGGAATTCCCCCATTATGCTTCTTCATTAACCAAATATAAGATTCAGGTAGCTTATACCCTAATTCATTTTCTAGTTTAGAAATCATTTCATCTGTAGGATATTCAGAAATATATTCATCTCTTGCATATTCGCTGTCATCCCAAAAGTTATTAAAATCAAAATTATCAAAACAACCCACTTTTATATCCCCTAAATTTCAAAAAAATGTATTTTTTATATACGATAGCATCCATAAAAAACATAAATCACTACTAAGCAAATCGTTTCAAAACTATTTTATCTTGATGGACATAAAGCCACATACATCATTTTTAAAAATTCAAAGCGACTTCCATTTGTCTCTTGAATAAAATCTCCAATTGCTTCAAAACCTGCTTTCTTATAAACATTAATTGCCCTTTGATTAAATGTTGCCACTGATAACGTTATATACTTAGGTTGATATTTTTTTTCACAAAAAACCAGACCTGCCTTTATAAATACCAAACCTAATCCATTTCCAGTCAGGTTTGGTTTCATTCCAAGTCCAATATCCACTGTATGTATATCTACTTTATTAAAACTAAAAAATCCAACAAGCCTATTATTCTCACTAACAGCAAAAGTCGTTTCTCCGCGTATTTTAGGATCTAAAAACTCCACTAAATCTTCTTGATCGGCTTCCATATCATAAAAAGAATACTTATCCTCATAGTGCCATTTAAACGCAATTTCTTCTGCTTGCTCTTGTGTCATCACTTCAAAAGTATAATTCACTTCTCTTCCTCCTTAAGCAACGCACATATACAGTAAAATGTTAATTCATAAAAAGGAGCTGCATTAAAGCAGCTCCTTTTCTTTTTATAACCCATAAATCTCTTTATATTTCGCTTCTAAATAATCCGCTAAATAATTTGCATTTAACCCTTCACCTGTTATATCCTCTAATATTTGTAATGGTTTTTTCGTTTTACCATATTGGTGAATATTTCTTGTTAACCATTCACGAATTGGTGTCACATTTCCTTCTTCTAGCAATGCATCGAAGTTTGGAATTTCCTCTAACATCTTATGTTTAAATTGCGCTGCATACATATAACCAAGTGCGTAAGATGGAAAATATCCAAAAGATCCATCTGACCAATGTACATCTTGTAGCACACCCTGTGCATCCGTTTCTGGACGGATACCTAAATAACTCTCCATCTTGTCATTCCATGCTGCCGGCAAGTCTTTTACTTCTAATGTTCCATCAAATAATTCTTTCTCCAGTTCATAACGAACCATAACGTGAAGCGGATATGTAAGTTCATCTGCCTCAATACGTATAAAGGAAGGCTTTGATTCATTAATCGCATCATAGAATTCATTTACAGATACGTTTTCAAATTGCCCATCACTAAATTGTTTCAATATATCATAATTTTTCTTCCAGAACGATTTATTACGTCCAATAAAGTTTTCAAAGAATAGCGATTGCGATTCATGAATTCCCATCGATGTACCACTGCAAAGCGGTGTTCCTTCTAATTCTTCTGAAATATTTTGTTCATATACAGCATGTCCACATTCATGAATTGTTCCGAAAACTGCCATGCGGAAGTCATTCTCATCATAACGAGTTGTAATGCGAACATCCCCTCTATTTAATGTAATTTCAAAAGGATGTATCGTTTCATCAAGACGGCCAGCCTCGAAATTATAATTTAATTGCGTTAGTAACTCTAAAGTAAAATTCTTTTGTTGTTCTTTTGAAAAATGTTCAAATAAGACATTTGTTTTTAATTCTTTATTTGATTCGCCAATATCTTTTACAAGTGGAACAATACGCTCACGTAGTTGTCCAAATACATGATCTAACACTTCTACTGTCATACCTGGCTCATACATATCTAAAAGCGTATTATACTTATAAGTTTCATAACCCCAATATGTAATAAATTTTTTCTTATATTCAACAATTTTTTCTAAGTATGGTCGGAACATTTCAAAATCAGATTTTTCACGTGCTTCTCCCCAAACACTTTCCGATTTTGCTTGCAATTTAACAAACTCTTCATACTCGGCCTGTGGAATTTTTTTATTTCGATCATACGCTTTGCGGCACTCTTCTACAATTTTCTTTGTTGTTTCGGAAATTTTATTATCTACTATTAGCTGTTCTAATTCTTTTAAATATCTTTCCATCTCATCAGAAGTTGATAATAAAAATACCTCTGATGAAAGCATTCCTATTACCTCAGAGCGTTGATCCACACCTTGTTTCGGTGCTCCTGTACGTAAATCCCAAAATATTAGGCTTAATGCTTCCCCATAATTATTTATCTTTTTCACGTGTGCTAAAAACTCTTTTTCTACTTCATATGTAGCGATTGTCATATTTTATTGCCTCCTTTTTCTACCTCACCTATATTTCGACATAAAGATATAAAGTCCTTTTCCATATAGAAAGAAAAAGCTTAGCAAACGCTAAGCTTTTTCCATTGGTGAGGAGTGCCGAAAACCGCTACTGATTACAGTTTCACTTTATAGTACCGTACCTTCTACTGGAAGTACTTTCTTTACAGCCTCAATAACCTTTTCATTTTCATTCTCTGATAAGAATAACGAAATAGTACCTTTATCTTCGCTCGTACGAATTAAACGTCCAATTCCTTGACGAAGACGTAAAATCATATATGGTACATCTACATCCCAAAACGGATCATTAACATGCTTACGTTTCGCTTCAAACACAGGATCGTTTGGAGGGAATGGTAGCGACCAAATAATGACATGTGATAGTGAAGAACCCGGAATATCTAAACCTTCCCATAAATGAACAGCGCAAAGCACAGTCTCTTGTTCATTTTGGAAGCGGGAAACAAGCTGACTAATCTCTTGATCTCCTTCATATAAGAACGGAACAGACATTTGTTCTTTATTCACATATTCTTTGAACGCCGCAAGTTCTTGTGTTGTGCGGAATAATACAAGCGTACGCCCATTTGTTTTTTGAATGTTCTCAAGCGTATACTGACATTTTCGTTCCCATTCATTTTCCTGGTTATACGATGGTAAGTATACTTTCATTTGCTCTTCATAATCAAATGGAGAAGCTACTGAGAATGATAAATAATCTTTTACCCCTAAACTATTTGCTGTAAATGCGAATGAATCATTTTCAGATAATGTAGCAGAAGAGAAGATATACGGAATCTTTTTCGAGAATACTTTCTCCTGTAGCACTTCTTCTACCGCACGTGGCATAATAACTAACGTAAAGGCACCATCACCTTCTTCTCCCCATGTAATTACATTTTTCTCATGCATAAAGAGACGAAGTGAATGTTCCAGTACATCTAAATGCTCATCAACGATATTTAAATCATAAGTGTTTACTGTATACATTTCACTTTCAAATACAAGAGCATCACCAACTTCAGCAATTTTTGCATAAAGTCGTTTCGCTTCTGTAATCACTTTTTCTGTTACTGTAATTTCTAAACGATCTGATCCAGCAATTTCTTTTTTACTTTCTCTTAATACATCAAAGAAACGCTCTGTTTGCCAAATTGTCTCTTCTACTAAATGAGCAAACTCTTCTCGAATATCATTTTGTAATAATCTTGTTAAGAGTTGCTCCATCATCGTTTGCTTTAATCGATACGTCAGTGCTTTTTGCGCTGCGTATTCCACAAGGTGTCCTTCATCAAAAACAACGCAACTGCTTTCTGGTAAAAGCGGCATTTGCCCTTCGCGTTTACGAGCATCATATGTCCAAATATGATCCATATAGAAATCTTGAGAGCAAATAATTAAATCTGCTGCTTTACGGTAATGTTCACGAGAGAGCGTTTGACCACAACGGTGACGAGAATCACATGTGAAGCAGTCTTGGAAATAATCCCAAGATACCTTTGACCATTCTTCGTCATTTAATAATGGAAACTCTTTTCGATCACCGTAATGCGTAAAGTTTTGCATTGTTCCATGATCAAATACAAACTGAGGTAATTCATAATATAGATCTTCAATTACTTCTGGAGCTCGTCCACTCATTACATCTTCAAGTTTACGTAAACATAAATAATTATCCATTGATTTCGCTAGACGTACATCAACAGATAACCCTAATGCTTCTGATAATTTCGCAATGTCCCCTTCTTCTTTCACAAGCTGCTCGATTAGCGTTTCGTCTGCACAAGCAATAATAGCTGGCTTTCCTGTATAACGCGCATAACAAATTGCATATAAAAGATACACAATCGTTTTTCCCGTTCCTACACCCGCCTCTGCGAACATAACTTTCTTCTCTTGAAACGCTCGTTCTAATTGGAATGCCATAAAAATTTGTTCATCGCGTTCTTCAAAACCTTTTTCTGGGAGGATATCGTAAAACACATCTCCAATCCACTCATTCAACTTATCATAAAAATTATCTTGTTTCCCTACTTCAAATGGTAATCTCTTCTCAGTAAACATCCTTAGCCTCCAACCAAAAAGTTTTTCTATAAAAAGATATAGCAACTGCTATATCTAAATAGCAGTTGCTTTCCCCTGTTGCAATACATAGAAATGAGCGAAAAAAATTTTCCTTTATATAAAGGAAAATTTTTCACTCTATTAATGACTTTAAGTAACGCTTATCAATCAATGTCTCATATGATAATGCAGATAAATATTCTTCCTGTGCTTTCTGTATTTCATCTGCAACTACACCCTGAAGATTAATTTCTTTTCCAAGCTCATCATACGTACGATGAATGGCCTTTTGAATCATCGACAATTGGAAACCATCCATATTTATTCCTCCTTTTGCACATTACATAATAGCCAGTATATGCGCGTCAAAGAGGTTTTATACTATGAATTACGAGGTGGGCGTTTACCAAAGTACTGGTAATAGTCTGTACGAGCCCAAATCTAAATAAGTATTGACTTTTTAGCATTTCCTCAATTCTATTTTCCGTTCAACTTTTCAGTTATATCCATAATAATACGGTCTTTATTGAAAAACAACCTTTTTATAGTAACATCACTTTAACTTAACATCAAGATAAAACAACATTTAATATTTGACCTGAGGTAAACAATGTTTCCATCAGCTTTTCGTCCCCATTGACGTATCATGCTCTATCGCCGACTACTATTTTGAAAATAAGATGTAGACATGCTATAGTTAACACGGGAGCGAGTAAGCATATCATTGCAAATGTTTGGATACTCATAAAATTATCTCCTTTTGTGGAGTCCCTTCAGGTGCAACTGAGGAGACTCCTCTTTATTTTGTTGTCTCTTTCTACATTTATAATTACTTTCTACAGTTACAGTTTTATTTAGATGCATCAACTATGTGTAGCACCAACTACGACGTACTTACCTCGTTCGGGGTTTTGAATATCCCATACTAGTTGATGCACAATCTCTGTAATACGGTGCTTACACTTGAAGAATACTTCCGCATGTTCATCTAACGGCTCATAATCCTCGATAGCGATATCAATTTCACCTAAGCGAACCAAATATGTAAGAGGGAATTCGTTCTTATCAACAGCTACGATGCCCACAGAGTGAAGCTCATTGGCTAACTCAAGTAACATATCCGATACAGTTAATTCTTCGTTTACTCTTAACATAACAACTTTTGTGTTTTTCATTTCAATCTCTCCATTTCATATGTTTTATAAGTTAGGGCAACTCATAAGGCGAAGCCGGGAGATAATCCCGTCACTTCTCCTCCTTGAAAGTGTATGGCTTCTTTCGTGGAATAATCGACTTGTCGTCACTCTCAAGTTTAGTTAAAAAGCTAGCCACAAGCTCATCGATTGAATCATATCGTCCAACTCCGTTATTTCTCTCAATGACCTCTTTCGCCTTCTTTAGAGCTGTAAACAGTCTATAGAGTGCTTGTCCGTCTGACGGTGAATCAATCTCAAAGTGTTCGGCGATTCTACGATAGTAAGCTTGATGCTTAGATTCTGCCATTGTGTCACCTCCCTTAGAAGTTGCCTTAACTTCTTGAATTCATCTTAACATAGAGTTACCGTAACTTACAACCTCTAATTTACACAAAATAAAAAACAATCCGATATCAGAAGTCTTTAACGTATCCTCAACTTTCTCTTCAATGTTCAACAATTGAGTACGAACCTCTTTAGCAACTTCTGAGTCACGTAAAAGCATTCCAACTCTTAAGATTGCTCTTCTTGTGAACATTGTAGATGAGGGTGTACGAGATGTTAGTCCGTATTTTTCTAAGTCTCCCTCATGTTGAGTGATACTTTAGTGTCATTCTTAAAGGAGGAGACTAAATCTTTACCGTCCATAATCTTATACCCATATGTTTCAAGGTTACCGACATTATGTAGGCGACCTTTAAGTGACTTAAGTTCAGTACCTTTCTAAGTCTCCCTCATGTTGGGTGATACTTATTTTAGACGGTGACTTGATGTCACTCACTAAAGTTTCCCAAACTTCTTTACCTTTAGGATACTTGGTTTTCCCAAGTCACTCTCAATTTGAGCGTCACCTATTTAGAAAATCTTTTCGAGCAAACAAAAAGACACCCAAGTGAATGAGTGTCTTTCGAGTTTCTATCGTAGCAACTGCCGAGCTAATTGTTTAGTAATAGAGCCTGCCATGATGTCTCGGTCATCTTGACGTAGACTATCGTTTCTCGTGTCCGGCTCTCGAGCAACCGTCTCCTTAAAAATATCTGCTTTACACATAAATATGTACTTGTCGTTAGCTTTGAGAATCTGTAGGGATTTGTAACCTCGCTTCTCGTATCGTGTCAATTGGATTCTATCAATGAGGATCAGCTTTCCGTAACGGTGGATACTTCCAAAGGATTCTCCATTGTGATTAATACGATATAGCAATGACTGAGCTTCCTCTTCCGATACGACAAAGCTCTTTCCACATTGTGTTGAAACTGGGTAGATTTCGATAGGGGTTTCATTGAGGGTTAAATTTTGGTGGTTTTCTAACGTGGTAATCATTTTGTAGATTCTCCTTCAAAGTATTTTATAAGGTTTTCGATGAAAAGAGTCCCGCCGCGTACCTTAATCGAAAGGAATGAATCATTCGGGAGTGCTACATGTGTCATACCATAGTGTACGATAAATCCTTGGAGATTCTTATCACTATTGTGCTTGCATGTAGTCCATTCACCGTGAGATAACACCTTTACATCGCTTCCCTCAAATGGGAATACAATAGCGTCACCATCCATGCAATTTAATTGTTTAGTTTCTCCTTTGTTAGGGAGAGTTTCAAGTTTATAAATAGTCATTAGTTAATAGCTCCTTCTTTAATGTAATTTTCACTATAGGGTTGGTTCTCACCGTTCTGTAAATCTCTAGCACCTTGTACGGTTATATATTCCACAGGTGAATGTAAATCCATTAGCTTATAAATGTCTTCTTGTACGTCCAAGCTTCCGTCAACTTCAATGTCGATATATCCACCTTCGGGAGTCTTGATTTCTTTCATGCTTCCCTGGACGATAAGTCCAGTCCACTTAGAGTTGTATCTATAGTTGATAATATTTCCGTAGTTTGTGAATGGAGTGGTCTTATCAAAGGGAACAAAAGGGATGACAATCAAGTCACCACTTTTGCACTTTAGAGATAAACGCTCTCCCGTAGAGATACGGCTTATCTCATGAACAGTCATTTATTCAGCACCTCATATGTTGATAGTAGTTGAACGTGGAGCTGATTCTCTTGATGCCATTTCTTCAGCGTCAAACTGTGTAGCGAGTTTTTGCATTAGGCCCATTTCTTCTTCAGATTTATGAGTTGAAAGATTTGGGTTGTTTTCCATTTCAGCTAGTACCTTCTCAAAAGGTAAGAACTTATTAGATTTTTCGGAATCCATCAAGTGCTTCTCTAGAAGATTACGCTCCATGCTCAACTCCCGAATGTTTTGTACCGTCATTGCTTCACGTAGGCGTTTTACACTGCTAGGAACAGGAAGAGTACCAGACATCTCGGCAACCGAGTCATAATACTTATGAGCATCAGGGTAATAGTGGGGAGAATTCATATCAAAGGTCGGAGCTGATTCCAATTCCATTAAGATGTCCATTCTTTCATTATTTTCAGCAAGGGCTAATAGGCTAAAGAACTTTTCAGATAGATTTGAATTAAATGCTCCAAGCTTTAATTTCTGGAACATTACAGGATTTTGATTCTTGAGAAGGTCTCGTTGAGTTCCGCTCAAGTCCTTGAAAGTATCATTTGTAATTACCTCTACAGAAGCGATACGGCTGTATCCGTCTGTAGTTAACTTAACAGGATTACCGTCAAGCATTGTGATGTAGTCAGATGGTTTTGTGTTTCCAAACTTAATGAAGCGAATGCCCTCATTGATTTCACGAATCTTTTCACGTTGCTTATCAAGTTTAGCGTGGACTTCTTGAATTTTCTCTTTAGCAAGGCTTCTCATTAGCTGTCCTTCTGGACTGTTATAAAATAATTCCATTTCGTTTAAGTGTGCTGACATATAAATCATCCTTTTCTATTTTGGTTTTTTGATATTCAATTTAGTTTTGTACATCTATGACATCATCTGAGATGTCTTTTCTAACGTTTGGATATTGCTCTGCATCTGCAAACTCAAGTCCTTCAATGTCTACCACAATAGTTTGAAATCTGCCGTCAAGTAACTCATGAGATGGTCTATCGTAAAGGATTCCTTGGTGTTTGCTCAATACTTCTAGATACTTGAATTTGTCCTTTGTAGGGACCTTAACTTTTCGTATCTTACTAGCCTTCATATCAATAATCTCATCATGTTGCTCATCACGGATAACGCTCGTAGCAAATTCAAGCAACTCATTATGAGATGCCACAGTGTGCCAGCTCCGTTGATTGGTCAAGGCTGTATAAGCTTTCCTAACTTGAGTATGGTTCATCAATTTGTGACCGTAATCTCTAGTGACACCTGCAATCTTAGCAGCCTTCGGAACGTTTAAGTTGGATTCGCATAAAGCATGAACAAATTTGAGTTGCTTTGGAGTGAGTTTCTCAAGATAAGGAGATGCATCAAGCATGTTCATCCGAGAATTGTCTTCTTTAGAGGGAGATAGTGCCATTGATTCATCTTCTGGGGTTTCTTCTGGGAGGTTGTCGTCATCTTCAATGCTTACATCAAAGTGTTCAGTCAAGTTTCTCACCTACCATCATAAGTAAAGCATTTGCACCGTCAAGGATGCGATTAGCTTCATCAATGAGTTGTTGGTCCACTGGATAAGGGAGAAAGCTGAATAGTTTCGCCAAAACCTCTTCAGTGGTCTTATCTTTGCTGATCCCCTTGAATGAGCGGTAAAGGTTTTGCTTTGGTACTCCAGTGACTTCACAAAGCTCACTTAAGTTCGTACCGCCGAATGTATTCAAGTAGATTAAAAATCTTAGTTGCTCACGATACTTGGGTCTAGCTTCGGGGAGCATGATATTTATTTTCATATGTTTCATTCCTTTCATGTTTTCGCTTTGTAGTGCTGAAGAGAACCACCGAGAAATTAATCTCAGTAGTTCAATCAGAACTTCCCATAAAATAGATGGACCTTCCAAGTCATCTATACTTTACAGTGTGTTGCATTGGGTAAACGCATCTTGCGGAATGCATTTAGTGGTGGGAAACGCTAGAATGTCTTCACAACATCTAAGTGAAAAGCTTAGTAGTTTTGTATCCGTAGATACGTTGATAGAGGGATTTCCATTCCCTCTGAGAGTTTTAACTCCCTTGAAGGTTTCCGACCTTCCATCGAAGTAAGCCAACCTATGAAGCTTACCCGACATATAAGAAAGAAAACTAATGAGTGTATCATGCCTATTGATACGTGGAACCACCTATGATGCTTTACGAACGCTATTGAACCAGAATAGTTTCGGCATCTAAGCAAGTAATAAGCTTGCAAGTGATTTATTTCGGAGATTTACTCCGATGGAAAAACGGAAACGTAGTTGATGAAATGAAATTGTGAAAGTGGTAAAACTTGAAGTTGTAAAAAAGAAGGGGTGTGACTGAAAAGCGAAAAGGAGGAATAAAACTCTTCAGCCACAATAAAACTGGAAAGGTCGAAATTGATGCGTAGCATGAGCTACTAAAATGACAATAAGTAGAAGTAAAGTTTTGGAGAAAGGAAAATGTAAAGGAATAAAGTTGACGGTGCGAGAGATTGCGACATCTTGAACGCTTGTCCCCTTTTCCCTCTATTAACTAGTATACTACTTTGGCACTCAAGTGTCAATACTTTTGCCTAAACTTTTTATTATAATCTATAATATATATATCCGTCAAGCACATTTTGAATGTTGGAGAAATAAAGTAGGAGACCCACAATATTTGAGCAACCTCTCGAGTTTAGGAAGACAAACAATTTGGCTGTCTCCTCTAAATGTTTCCCTCATGTTGAGGGTGAGTATGTTACCGCTCGTCACAATATGACGACTGCTTATAACAACTAACCTCGAAAGCGCTGAACGTGTTAGAGAAAACTTTCGGAGGGAAAGCCCGAACACATATAGCTATATTTACTATATTGACTACGTACCAGCCACCAGTAAATTTTTACTTGTACCCCCGGGGTGGTAGCCCTTCGCTCAAAAGTTTTTTTATTTTTGTAAGCATCAGCACAAAGCTTATCCTCATCCGTGTATCAATCAATAAGAGAAGCAATAGAGTAAGCATCATAGGAGATAGTGAGACGGTAGAGTGTGGTGCATCAGTGGTAGTGATGGGAGGGAGTAGCATCATAGGTAGTACTATATGTATGGAGGTAAGGACATACAGTAGAGCGTGGAGTGTGGGAGCTGTGAGAGGGTAGCCACCAGAGCTACCACAGTACAGTATGCGCTTATATGTATAAGCTTAATAGTATTACATTAAGTTAAGGCTCATGCTCAAGAGAACACAGCACCAGAGATATCACACCTATCTGATCCACCTGCTCAATGTACCCTTATTAAGTGGGCACTTTAATGTGGGGTTTAATGCCTGCTCTTTAGTGTGGCTTTAAAGTGTGCCGTTTAGTTTGGCAAACAAGCACCTGTTTAATTTGATAAGGATGTGCCTATTTAATATGGATACCTCAGTGGGTTTAGTTGTAACCAAAGCAGTCACTTCCTTTAATAAACATTACGTAAACTAACTAAATATAAGTGAGAGGTATTCCGTTCCCAGTAGAATAGGCTTTCGGTATCTACCTTTAGAGTATGAATAATTATGTGGGTACAGCATCTTTGGAGTTTATGCACCGTATTCACTAATATGCATCTTATCTATCCGTTTATTCACTATTCTATTCAGTAATTCTACTTCGTGGATTCACTTTGGGAAGTTGAGTTCATTATACCGTAGAGGGTATCCTTTGGAGGTTGTGTCTACTTTTGAGCGGGGATTGCTTCTAAGTTTAGTACACTATGTCCTAATGTTGGGCAATATCTTACTTACCTTTTGTTAGTTACTTCCTTAATATAGTGAAGTATATTCCACGGACGTTGGCACTCTTTTGAGGTCAATCGTTCTCTTTTGAGCCAAGTCAACTTTTAAGGTAATAATTCCCAAATAGTGTCAAGGCTTTTACCTTTACAGTTTAATCACCCTTTTGAGGAATCATCTCCACAGTTTCAATAAAACAATTGAGATTCAATACTTTTATGATTGTACTTTGGAGGGATATCTTAATTGATATTTCAATTGTGTAATATCTTATCGCTACGCTTAGTCTCTGTGTTCCGCTAAAGCTACACACTATCCGTCTTATTCAATAGATTAATGAAGTATATAGTACGGCTGATGTAACGTAGTGGAATATGACGTGGGAGACTGTGTCGACCCTTCTGTTCCTTTAAAGATTATCCTCACATATCGCCTTCGGCTAAATCATTCTAAAAACCATTATATATTATATTACGTCAAAATCGAAAAAAAACGCTGTATCCCTTGGTAGAGTAAGCGTGAATGCACTTTTAGACCTCGGCAAAATTTTTACCTTTTTGAAATTCCATTGAAGGTGACATACTCATTTGATATAATAATTACATAAAGTAAAAACCCCATCAGCGTAGGAACTGACGAGGTTTTGTGTGCCATCTGTAGGAGGAGGGCAATACTTAAATTTTAATACTTAATATAGTTTCTATTCGATAAGGCTGTCTCTTTGATAGCCTTTTTTATTTTGCTTCTATCGACTTCTTTAGTAGTCTTCGTGAAGAATTCTTCCGATGCTATCAACACTTTTGTTATCTTTTTAGTTTTCCTATCTCCGAATTCAAATCTCTCAAGAATATCCAAAGCGATCAATTTATTAACAAAGCGATTTCCCTGTTTAGGCTTCATATCAAATAGGATTTCAATATCTTTCGGGCGTAGTATTTCCAAGTATTTCTCATTCGGCTCATATGGGTTTCTGAATAGGACTTGGAGTTTTGGGTGCATGAAGTTGATCAGCTCGCTAAGATATCCCAACTCTTCTAAGCTTAAATCCTTCGATACTTCTCTCACACTAGATTTAATTACCTTTGTAAAGTTTGGAACTTTCTTACCGAGTGAGCCGATACGATAGAACTCGTCAGATAATGTATAATTCTTAGCACTTCCGTTCCCTTCGTAGTGTTCTGTAAGCATTCCACACTCAACGGCTTCTTGAAGTACTCCACTTATCGAACGGACACTCTTGCACATCTTTTCAGCTATCTCATTCATACTTAGTGGGTTATACTTTCTATCAACTATTAAACCGTTTGATTTCACTTCAAGCATTGTTGATAGTACAAATACAAGTCCCTTAACCTTTGGAGATACATCTTTTTGAAAGTGCGCGTCACACATTTGAACTGAATAAGGTCTCAAGTCAGTTTCATATTCTAACTCTAAAGTATTCTGCATTTCTCTATATTTCCTATGTACTTCTCGTTGCTCTGGTGATTTGACATCCCATCCTTGCTTTTTAAGATTCCTAGATTGCTGATGATTCTCTATTCGTTTATTTAAATCCATATTACATGTTCCTTTCTAGTTATAATTTGTCTATTCTATCATTATACTAAAATATTCCACATTTTAATAGTCACTACTCTAATAGTTACTAGTATTTTCGTTTACAATTAGTTTATGATTAAAGGTTGACTTTGCGGTTACTCTTTTGCAATCATCCGAGGAAACGGCTTGGAACGGTAAGAAGGCGCACTTATCCCCTAGCTCAAGAGATAAAGATAATCTCAAGAGATAGAGAAAAAGCACGCCTACATGTTTTATATTTCCATCCTCGTTACGGATGTCACGTATAAGATTCGTCGTCCCTTCCTACTTCGGTTATTTCTAACCGCCTTATCTTTCCACTGCAGAGCTTCCCACAGTGCTAAATACGATAAGACTCCCGTATGTCGTAACATACAAGCTCGTCCACTCCACGCCTTTCGCTTTCACTGGTAGCGTTCACCTAGCCTACACATACATGGAAGGGATATGCATTTGGTTGTGTAGCGCCTTACTTTATGACATCGGCTAGGCTCACCTGTTCAAGTTTTTAGCGTGGCGTTAGGTCATTCCCACGTTCGGAAGTCCTGCACCTTAGCACCTAAAAAAGGCAATACTTAAAAAGCCTTGCATTCCTCAAATTTTTTCGATAGAATGAAGGTACTAATTTACGGGATTTCCGTTATTTAATTGTATTCGGAGATTGTCCGGTATTTAATTGTCGTTAAATACATGGATTGTTCGTGATTTAGTTTTGCTGATTCTCAAAATTGCTTTTGAAATCTTGGAGCCCCAGTTGTCGCTGTGGCTCTTTTCTTTTGCTTAAATATCTATAAAATTCAATGGGTTATATTTGTCGTTTACACCATGTAAGGCATGACCGTATAGCTTAACGTATCGGTCAGTCATTTGCAGGGTTTCATGTCTCATAAGTCTCTGTAGGTTCAAAGAGTCCATCCCCATCTTCAAACACTTAGAAGCGAAATACCTTCTAAACGCATGACAGGTAAGCCCATCCATCTTTAAATCTTTTTTTAGTCTCTTAAACAATGTAGAAATCGCTTCAGTAGACAACTGACGGTTTGTCTTATCAGGGAACACATAAATAATCTCTTCTTCCTCTTCAAAGTAAAACTCCAGAAACATTTTATACTCAGCTAATTCCTTTTGTAGCTTCCTTGTATACGGAATAGTCGCCACACTTCTTTTCTTCCCATAAGTCATAATTGTTCGATTTTTCATATCAACATCTGACCACTTTAAATTGACCAATTCCTCTCTTCTGAGTCCTGTCGAGACCAAAAGAACGATTACCATTCGATTACGCATCAGAGCGAAGTTAGAGCCTTTAAAATGCCCTCTGTCGAAGTGCTCAATGACTTTCTTTACTTGCTGATCAGTCAGAACGTCCCTCACAATGTCTTCTTTACTAAATTTGATTTTCTTAAACGGGTTCTCTTCAGCTACTTCCTCTTCTTCTAAGTATCTAAAGAAAATTTTAAGCGTCCGAGTTTTACCGTTGATAGTAGCTACATTATTTTTAAGCTCATACTTACAGTACACAAGAAACTCCTTTGCTACCTTGGAAGTAATTTTATTTATAGCGAATAATCCTTTTTCTACACAAAAAGATTCAAACTGTCGCAGAATCCCTCTATAAGACTTCAGCGTATGAGAACTTAAATTTCTCAACTCTCTGTCCTCTAAGAATTCATTAATCGCAAATTTAAGCAACAAAAAACCCCCACCCTTTCTTCCATCCGGAAAAAGAATGAGGATATTACTGGGCAGATATTTAATAATAAGTTCTAAGTGAACCAATTATTATAAAGCCTCTTAAAAGTCTAATTACTCTTGATTACGAGGTGGGCGTTTACCAAAGTACTGGTAATAGTCTGTACGAATAAAACCGTTAAATAGTTTACGCTTTTTCGATGCATCTTTTCCATAACATTTTTCAAACGCTTCATAGCTCGTTAATAAATACAGTGACCACGTATCTAATGGGCGGAATACTTCTCCCATTTCTTTATATAATTTTTCAACAAGCGCTTTTTCACTTAAACGTTCTCCGTATGGAGGATTCGTTACAACATAGCCATATTCCTCTTTTGTTGTAAAATCTTTTACTTGCATTTGTTTAAATGAAATTAAGTCACCCAGTCCAACTTCATCAGCATTGTCCTGTGCAACTCTTATCATACGGTGGTCGATATCTGATCCAATAATTTGCAATGGTTGATCATAATTCGCTAAATCTTCTACTTCTTGACGAGCATCACGCCAATTTTCTTTACCAATCCAACCCCATGCATCTGATGCAAACTCACGGTTAAAACCAGGAGCAATATTTTGACCAATTAAAGCTGCCTCAATCGGAATTGTTCCAGATCCACAAAACGGATCAACAAACGGACGATCTGGCTTCCAATTTGTAAGTTTAATTAAAGATGCCGCTAATGTTTCTTTCAAAGGCGCTTCCCCTTGGTCAAGGCGGTATCCACGTTTATGAAGACCAACGCCACTCGCGTCAATTGTCAATGTTGCAATATCTTTTAGCATCGCAATCTCGATACGGAATAAAGGACCATCTTCTTCAAACCAAGTTGTACGTCTATATGTTGTCTTTAGTTTCTCAACAACAGCCTTTTTCACAATACGTTGACAATCTGAAACACTAAATAATGTTGATTTTAAAGACTTCCCAATTACAGGAAACTCTCCATTTTCTGGAATGTAATCTCCCCAGTTCAATGCTTTTGTTTTTTCAAACAATTCATCGAATGTTGTTGCTTTAAATTCACCAACTTTAATTTTCACACGATCTGCAGTGCGTAACCATAAATTAGTGCGACAAATCGCTTTTGCATCCGCTTCAAACGTTACTTTTCCGTTTTCTACTTGGCATTCATAACCAAGATCGCGAACTTCTCTTGCAACTAAAGCTTCAATTCCCATTGCTGCTGTTGCAATTAAAGTAACTTTTCCCATTTGCATTCACCTCTTATGTATAATCAAACAATAATTAATAGCTTTTCCTTCTATTAATTATTAAATATTACGAAGTATTTTCTTATTTACCATTTTAACTCACAAGTTATAACTTCATACAAATAAAAAGCCCTCCTCTTACAAAGGAGAGCTGAGTCATTCCATAATTGGTTCATAACGTTCTGTAAGCCATGTTCTGTTCCTTTGTACTGCAAACGGCCCACGCCTCGTACTCCGGTGGCAATCATCTATCTACAGGTTACTCGAACCTGTCCTTTTCCATCGTTCATTTCCTTGGAAAAGATTCCCCTACCATTATTTGGGTTTCTCGCTCGTGGGGTTTACCTCGTTCCACTCCTATCATTTCTTCAAGGACTTCGTCACTGTGGCACTTTAAAGGTAGTCAAACCATATCCAAAAGGACTTAGGTTTTTTCCCTGCCGTTAATCCAGCCTTACAGCCAGAATACCCTAGCTTATGAATTGGCTAGGCACGAACACTACAACCATCTCAGGTCGTGCGAGCATGGACTTTCCTCTACAACGTTGGCGTTGCAGCGATTACCCAAACGTTATGACAAACATTAGTATAGTGGAAACAAAAAGATTTTGCAATGCTTTTTTATATGTAAAATGCTTTAATCTTTTTCTGTCCCTAGATTACTCGTATAACTTACTTCCAAATACAGCTTTTTCCAGATTAGATAAACGCTTTAAAATATCCGTGTTCGTATTGTTGTATACAGGTTGTGCAACCGGTGTTGGAGCTGGTTGTTGCGGTACTTGCACTGCCGCTACTTTTTGCTCTTCTAATTCACGTTTTAAACGAACATTTTGTTGCTGTAATTGCTCAAGTTCCTTATGAAATGCCTCATAATCCTTAATAATCATATCAAGAAACTTATCTACTTCTTCTTGCTGGTAACCTCTCATACCTGTTTTAAATTCTTTTTCCAAAATATCTTTCGCTGTTAATTTAATTTTATCCGAAATCATTTTCTTCACCTCAAATTTTTACCAAAACTTTCATTAACTAAATTTTTTCAGAAACAATGTCTTTTGTCAATCCTATATACATGAGCTATATTACATATTACTCGGCATTTTCCCACTGTTCCTCTTCTATTATATCTTGTAAATCAGAAAAAAGAATGAAATAACTGTGATAATTTTCTATTTCGCCTTTTTTCTTTGCTGCTTCTACTATGTATTTAGGACTTCCTGGTTTTTCTTCATCATACACTGCCAAAAGTGCATTACTTTTTTCAATAAAAAATTGATTTTTTAATCGAAATTGCTCAGGACTTTCATATTTTCTTTTCGTAATACTATCAACATGATCTGCTTGCCCTAGAATAAACTCATATAGTTCTCGATTTCCCTCTTTCCAATTTTCCTCTTGTTCTAAAAAAGGAGTAAACACAGCAAGCTTTAAATTAGGATATTCTAGCTGCAAGTCAAAAACAACTTCAGCAGCCCATAACTCTACTCCTAACTGCCCACTAATAATAACCCATTCCAACCCTTCTTCTATAAAAGCAAGTAACTTACGATGCAATGCTTTTTTTATACAAATAACGCCTGGATGATCATCCTTAAATATCCCAAGTTCAAATGGTTTATATCCTGTTACCGCAACAACTTTCATATCAACACTCCAATAAAAAGAAAAGAACTAGCATTTTGCTAGTTCTAACATAACATTTACTTTTTAAACATTCCACCTACATTTGGTCCTGGTCCGTATGGAGATACTTGTGGTCCTACATTTGGTCCTGGTCCGTATGGAGATACATGATGCCCATGGCCACACGGTCCACCGAATCCTCCAACTCCAGGCCCGCCGAATCCTCCAACTCCAGGCCCGCCGAATCCTCCAACTCCAGGTCCGCCGAATCCTCCAACTCCAGGTCCGCCGAATCCTCCAACTCCAGGTCCGCCGAATCCTCCAACTCCAGGTCCGCCGAATCCTCCAACTCCAGGTCCGCCGAATCCTGGAGCAACAGGTTCTACAACATTCACATTTGAAACTGTTTGCGGGAAGAAATGTTGACTTTTAACTTGTTGATGATGAACATGTGTTGTATGAGTTGGGTGAATATGTGGTACCACCGTTGTGGAAAAAGTGTTCGTTACACATTGCTTTGTTGGATGAACGACAGGAGGTGTTGTGCAAATAGGTCCTACAGGTTTATGCCCTCCAAAACAAGGATGACAATGATACATAGTTTTTTTCTCTCCTCTCTCATTAAAAAATCTGACTACACTTTACAATATGAGAAAGGGGTAAAAGCCGCTTGTTATATATACCCATTTATTTAATGGAAATTTGTCTATATAATAGCCATTTAAATATGATAACTTGGACACGCAACTATCATCCTTTAGCAAAAAAGCCGCCAACTTGTTTTACAATCCCAGTGACTTGATTCATAGCATTCATCATTTGGCCTGCTGTATTCATCATTTTATTCACATCATAGTTACCATCTGACGTCTTAAATTGAGATACGAAACTAGAAAATTGACTTGGCTGCTGTTGTTGCTTTTGTTTATTCATCGTTGGATATGGTTGAAAAGGCTGTTTCGGTGGGTAAAACATTGATGGCTGATTCATAAAGGATTGTGGTTGCTGTGGTACATAAGATTGTGGTTGCTGTGGTACATAAGATTGTGGTTGCTGTGGTACATAAGATTGTGGTTGCTGTGGTACATAAGATTGTTGATTCATATAGGACTGTGGTTGCTGATTCATAAAGGATACTTCAAATGGCTGATAATAATTCGTTTGATTTCCATAATAAGGTGCAAATGGGTGCATATTATAGCGTAAATATGGATCTTCATTATATTGATAAAAATCCGGTTGTGTATACGAATTGATGTGTTGGTATACATTAGATTGCTGAAACATGCATTCTCCCCCTCTAACTAAGTTTCTACATATAGAATATGTACCTATAAAATAAAATGTGTAACCTTATAAATGTCTATTTTTGTCGGAAGTTTAAATTTTTAAAAAAATAAGAAAGTAAGCCTTTTCATGTTATGATAATGAAGAAGAAGATTCTCATTGGGGAGGAATCAACATGATATTAGGGGATTTAAAACAAGCTTTCGCTCAAAAAAAGGGGTACTCTACAGAGGATATGAATGAGTTGTTTGATTTTGCTAGACATCACTATTTAGAAGGAAAAATCTGCATCTCAGAATACCGAGTATTAATACGTGAATTAGAAATAAATGGGGCGAAACCCACACATACAACTGTAGAATCATAAAAACAAGAGGGTTTTCCCTCTTGTCACTTACATTGTTCTATTATATTCTGCAACGTGTATAAAATCGCCTGATGTGTTTCATAAAACCGCTTACCTTTTCCCTTATTTACAAAACATTGCAGTGCATTATTTTGTAAATTCTCATACACTTGGTCAATTTGTTGCACATGTATATACTTAGGCTTTTCATGTTTTATCCATTGATAAGCTAATTCTTTCCACACTTCTAACTCTTGATCAACCATATCCACAAAAGGCTTCATATCTTGATAAAAATCAAATTCTTTCTCTTCTCTTTTTTTTATAATCGTTTCATCATTGTACTGTATTAATTTTATTGAAGACTGCATTAATTTTCCATAATCCAATTTATTTCCACCCTCTTATGCACTTACTATGACGTTTTGAAACGTTTGAAGCCAACTTCCTTTTTCTTCGTGATGTAATAATTTATCCTCCATATGTTGAATGTGCATTTCTGTTATTTCTCCTCGATTACATATATCTTCACGTTTATCTTTTAAAGAATGATTAACTCTAAGTGAAACATTCATTTCCAGCAAATCAAGAGCACTTAACATTTGATCCATTTTTTTCATTACATTTTCCTTCTGAACCATCGCCATTTATAAAACGCCTCCTTCTTTGCTTTTCCTTTGTCATGTTATTTCGACGGGTCACTTACCACTCCTGCACAACTGACAAAACTAGTTGATATTCGGCAAAGAAATCGGTTTGTATGAGTTTTATAGAAGTGGTAACAATACAAAAGGGAGGTGTTTACCATGGCTAAAAATAAAAATAAAAATGAGAAGAAGAAAAAACAAAACACACAGCAAAATAAACCTGAAACTGGAAATCCGAAGCTAGATGGTCCGAACTTTCCTGCTACATAAAGTAAAACTTTAATCGGCGGGTCTATTTCTCTTACCTAGCTTCCTCAATTTCCCCTACATTTCAATTGGAATCATACTGCCCTATTGAAACTGTATAAAAATATGAATCGATTTATGTAATCCATTCGTCCCGACTCCCTGTCAGAGAGCGGGACTTTTCTTATTATATCATGAAGTCATTGTTCCTTTTAAAAAAGCTATTCAATGAAGAAAAAAGATGTATTTGTTGTTGTTTTTGTAAAAACCATTCTGTAATATTAACTTCTTCTTTCAGTTCCTGAAAGAAAAACAATGCCTCAATATCCATTTTTTTATGGAACCAATCTTTCGTTACGTTATGGTGATGTAAAACAATTGAGAAAGCATCTCTTAACTGCGGTGTATCTTTTTCTTTTGGAATTATAAAGTACCGCTCGTAATCCATTCTTGATCCTGTAGGAAACGTTCGCAAGGAAAAATCGTAAAATAACGTTTCATATTTAGGATGAAATAATAGCCAAGCTAATTTCTTTCCGAATTCTATACGTTTTTGTAATGTTTCAAATTGATAAACCGAAAAACCATATAGTTGTCCTTTTGTAGTCGGAAAAATTACAGCACTAAAATGAAAGAGCTCTTGAAATTTAAACAGTAAAGTTTGGAATACGTGCTTTTGAAAATATGGGTGTTCAATAATCGGCTTTTGAATCCTATTTTGTTCATTAATAATAAGTGCTGTAATAAGACGTGTGAGATCTCTTTTATTCCAAAAATCATTCCATTCCTTCTCCATAAAAATAGATACGTTAAAAAACTGTAATAAGTGAAAGATTGGTTTATTCATTTTCTTGCTGTACTCGTATAACAACAATTGTGGGTATGCATCTGAAAAAATAAGCCAATTTGCACTTTCATAAGTAAGGAACAGTTGCTTCCTCATTCTTTCAGATAAAATATTCGGATAATATTCCCCTGCTAAATCTGTCATATTCCACCCAGAATTTCTCGAAACCATACTCGCCAAAAATGACCATCGGATTTCTTTATTTCTCAAGTAATATTCTTGATAAGCCTGTGTGCGTGAAATATTATCTATATTTGCTAGAGCCGTCTGTTGTTTTATATATGCTATTAATTGTTTCTCTTCTATTGTACAAGAAAGTCCACTGCGCTCTCTATTTATTTTCTCATACTCATTCTGCATATGCATACAGGAATCACCACATCTCTCTTGAAAAAAATCGCATCTTTTTTGTTTTTTTTGATATAATCACCTTTGTAAGTAATTCTAGGTAAGTTGGGGTGGACAAACTATGACCATTCGTTATCCAAACGGAAAAAGGTATAATCAAGCGTTACAACCTCAAAAAACACAATTTAAAAAACATACTTATAGCAATAGAGGTATGTCTCTGGAAGAGGAACTAAATGAAACAAATCAATATTATTTAACCCATAATATTGCATGCGTACATAAAAAACCCACTCCTCTTCAAATTGTAAAAGTTGATTACCCCGCTCGAAGTGCGGCGGTTGTGAAAGAAGCTTATTTTAAACAGCCTTCTACAACAGACTACAACGGTGTATACAAGGGGAAATACATTGACTTCGAAGCGAAAGAAACAAAAAATAAAACAAGTTTTCCGCTACAAAATTTCCATCTTCATCAAATTAAGCATATGGAACAAGTAATAGCTCATAACGGAATTGCATTTGTTATTATTAAATTTACACTTTATGACGAGTTTTATTTACTTGATGCGAAACATGTCGTTTCATTTTGGAATCGCCAAGATGCTGGTGGACGCAAATCGATTAAGAAACAGGAAATCGAAGAGCACGGATACTTGTTATCATGCGGTTATCACCCTCGAATTGATTATATTCGTGTACTAGACATGGCTTATTTTTCGTGATAGAGTCAACAATAAGGCTCTTTTTTCGACTTTTGGGGAAAAAATGAAAGGTAGGAGAAAGTATAATGTCAGAAAATTATCGTTCTCGTACAGAACGAAAACATGCACAACATCAAAAACAAGAAACAAACCAAACGGAGAAACCAAAGAAAAAAGGTTCCTTTTTCAAGAAATTTTTAATTGGTTGCCTACTTCTTGGCATTGTTGGTCTTATAGCTGGAGTTTCCGCCTTTTTTGTAATGGTACAAGATGCTCCAAAGCTAAATAAAGCAAAACTTGTCAATCCGCTATCAACTAAATTTTATGATAAAGACAAGAATTTCTTTTATGAATATGGTGCCGAAAAGCGAACGAATATTACTTACGATCAAGTTCCGAAAGTAGTAGAAAGCGCATTCCTAGCGACAGAAGATGCTCGCTTCTATCAACATAACGGAATCGACGTTAAGCGTACTGGAAAAGCAATCCTTGAAAATGTCACAGGTGGTTTTGGTTCTCAAGGCGGTAGTACAATTACCCAACAGGTAATTAAAAACTATTTTCTAACGATGGAAAAAACATCAAAACGTAAAGTACAGGAATGGTATTTAGCTTATAAATTAGAGCAACAATATTCCAAACATGAAATTTTAGAAATGTACTTAAACAAAATCAACCTCGGCAATCGCTCTTATGGGGTTGCAACAGCAGCGAAAACTTATTATGGCAAAGACTTAAAAGATTTAAAATTACACGAAGCAGCGATGCTTGCTGGATTACCTCAAGGTCCAAACATTTATGATCCAACAAAGAAAGAAAATATCGATCGAGCAACAAAACGTCGTAACGTTGTATTAACATTAATGAATCGACATGGCTTTATTTCAAAACAAGAAATGGATGAAGCGATAAAAATTCCTGTAACAGAAGGACTTCTTCCATCTAAAGACGTAACCGAAATGCCTTATCAAGCCTTTTTAGATGCAGTCGTAAAAGAAATCGAAAAAGAAATGCCCGATGTAAATATTGGATCTGACGGATTACAGATTTATACGACAATTGATACAAAGGCACAAGAATACGCTGAACAATTACTGGATGGGGATATTATTAACTATCCAAACGATCGTTTCCAAGGTTCTTTCGTATTCATGGATACAAAAAATGGTGAGGTTCGTGCAATTGGTGCTGGCCGTAAAGAAAATAAAACGACATTTAAAGGACATAATATGGCCGTTGATATGCAGCGCCAAGTAGGTTCGACTATGAAACCAATTTTTGACTATGGTCCTGCTATTGAATATATGCAATGGTCTACATACCATCAATTAAATGACTCAGAATATACGTATTCCAACGGTAAAAAAATCCGAAATGCTACAAACAGCTATAAAGGTGATGTATCTTTACGTGAAGCATTGAAAAAATCATTAAACATCCCTGCTTTAAAAACAGCACAAGCAGTTGGATTAGACAAATCAAAAGGATTTGCTGAAGGACTTGGAATGACTTTCAAGGACAACACAGTATACGAATCAACAGCCATTGGTAGTAACAGCGCTTCCCCATTACAAGTAGCTGGTGCATATGCCGCCTATGGTAACGAAGGAAATTATAACAAGCCACATTTCGTAACAAAAGTTGTCTTTCCTGATGGAAAAGAGAAAAACTTTAAACCAAAAGAAATACGAGCAATGAAAGACTACACAGCATATATGATTACTGATGTTCTTCGTGATGTTGTAAAACCAGGTTCTGGTGGTACAGGTCCAACAGCTTATGTATCAGGAATTGATGTTGCTGGTAAAACAGGAACACAGAACTATGATCCAGATACATTAAAAAAATATAATATTCCAGAAAGTGCTAACAGAGATAGTTGGTTTGCAGGTTATTCACCGCAATATACGATGTCAGTATGGACAGGATATGAAAAAGATTCTGAAGAAAACTATATTGCAGATAAATCACCTTCAGTCCGAATTGCACAGCAAATATTCAAAGAAATGATGAGTAAGTTTGCTACAGATACATCTCGTTTTGAACAACCTTCTTCTGTAGAACGTGTAAATGAAGAACTCTATGTGAAAGGTGCAAAAAAGGATGCTGTTAAACAGATCAAAGTAGATCCACCAACTGGTGTAACGCCATCTTATGATGCATCATCTAATACGATTACATTAAACTGGTCTGGTTCTTCAGACGCTGAAGCTTACTCAGCAAGCTATAAAGCAAACGACGGTTCTAGTGGTAGCCTATCCGTGAGCGGTACAAACGCTTCACTTGGCGGGGTGAAACCAGGTGTAACTTACAGCTTCTCAGTAGTAGCGAAAAAAGGAACAGGTACAAGCGATGCAGCTGGTGTATCCTTTACTGTTCCTGGCGAGAGTGCAGAAGCTAAGAAAAAAGCTGAAGAGGATGCTAAGAAGCAACAAGATGAGCAGAAAAAATTAGAGGAACAGCAAAGAGCTGATAAAGAAAAAGCCGATAAAGAAAAAGCTGATAAAGAAAAAGCTGATAAAGAAAAAGCTGATAAAGAAAAGGCTGATAAAGAAAAAGCCGATAAAGAAAAAGCTGATAAAGAAAAAGCCGATAAAGAAAAAGCTGATAAACCAGATACACCAGATAAACCAGATACACCAAATACACCAAATAAACCAGATACACCAGATAAACCAGATACACCAGATACACCAAATAAACCAGATAAACCAGATAAACCAGATAAACCAGATAAACCAGATAAACCAACAACAGGTGGCGGAGAAGTTAATCCAACACAATAATACAAAGAAGAAGTCACCTTTCTCTAACGAGATGGTGACTTCTTTTTTTGTATGATTTTTTTTGCATACAGCTTTTCTATTTCTACATACAACTGTGCCAATTGAATATAGGAATGATAATGATTTGGTTGCTCTATAATAAATGAATAACGTTCCATAAAGTTAATCGGTTTTATTTGTAGCTCATCAATCTTGTTTTTAATATCCTTTAACCCTGACACTGGTTTTCCGTTTAACCAATATATACTCGATAATAAATGAGCTGCAAAGTGAATCATTGGCCTTTTTGCTTCATTTCGCTTTCGATCCTGAAAAAATATCGATATATCCTCTTTTTTGTCTTTCCATATATCTAATACAGCTGGAATTCCCATTTCTATTTCATTCCATGGCTCATATTGTTTTCCTATATCAAATAAGAAATAATGGCTTTCTAGCAATTGCACAAACGATTCATCTGTATGATATATAATCTTATCTATCTCCCCTTCAAAAAAAGGATTACATTGAAACTCATCCGGTACTTGTACAACTTGTTCCATCTTTTTATTTCCCCTTCATTCGCTTCTTACCTTCACGACACACTTCTAGTAGCCGGCATTCTTCACATTGCGGCCGCTGTGCTTTGCAATGATAACGTCCAAAGAAAATCATTCGGTGATGCGTAACTCCCCACTCTTCCATTGGCACTTTCTTCATTAATGTTTTCTCTACCTCTAGAACGGAATCTTTCCAACGGCAAATAGCCAAGCGTTTACTTACACGTTCCACATGTGTATCAACAGCGATAGCTGGGATACCAAATGCTACAGAAACAACTACATTTGCAGTTTTTCTACCTACCCCTGGTAGTTTTGTTAGTTCATCCCGATCCTGTGGTACCTCTCCATTATAGTCTTCAAGCAACATTCGGCATAACTTTTGAATATTTTTCGCTTTGTTCCGGTACAATCCAATTGAACGAATATCCTGTTGCAACTCTTCTAAAGACACATTTAAATAATCTTCAGGTGTCTTATACTTTTGAAATAAACTTTTCGTTACTTTATTTACAAGGACATCTGTACATTGTGCAGATAATGCAACTGCAATTACAAGTTCAAATGGATTATCATGATTTAATTCACAATGTGCTTCTGGATACATTTCTGCCATTGTATCTAAACAATAACGAATTTGTGTCTTGTTTAACATACCTTTCCTCCTATATCACTGCTCCAACCAATTATAAAAAGGCACTTTCCCCGTATATTTGGTCTCTTGTTTCGTTACTTGCTGCGAGCGTTGTTGATTCGCTCTAAATTTCCGTCCTTGATCTTGCGCTTGATCAACTGTCTTAATTCCATTCTTTTTCCACTCAAAGAGAATACGGTCAATATATCGGAAATTAAGTTTCCCACTCATTACAGATTCTCGAAGAGCTGCTTGAATTAAATTCGGATGATGTTGATCCTGATCTTGCCACATCGCTAATGTTTCACATTCAAAAGGCGATAATGGTCTCCCAAATTCCCGTTCAAAAATTGTATATAAATTCACTTGAAGTTTCTTTTGTTCTTCTTTTTCTTCTTCTATTGTTTCATTCATTAAAAAATGCAAGATTTTTTCCCAAAGTGGTTGCAACGAATAACTTTCGCACATCATAGCTTCAGATTTTTGACTACCTTCTAATGCTAAAAAGCCTTTTTGAATTAACGCTTGAATGATTTCCATACATTTCATTTCTGTTATTGTCATTCGTTCTGCAATCTCTGAAGGAGTTGGAAAAGAATTACCCGATTCTAGAAAAGTATGCACATGGAGTACAACCATAAATTCCATCTCATTTAAGCCTAATTTTTTATAATGCATCATAAGCAATTTTGGAATTGCGACGCTGCCTTGTTCAAACCATTGTAACATCATTTTTTTCTTCATGACCATACACCTCGCTTTCTAGTATAACACACCTGTTATAATTTTCTTTTACCACAATTCGTCAAAAAACCTCCCTATAGATAGGGAGGTCGTCTTCATTTGTTCAAAGTAACTTATGTGGTAAAAATGAAAGTAATTAGCCTTTTAAGCCTGTACTTTACTTCTCATAAACGTATTAATTCGCTCTAACGCTTTCTCTAATTGTTCAAGAGATGTCGCATAGGATAAACGAACATTGTTTGGTGCACCGAACCCTGTTCCTGGAACAAGAGCTACTTTCTCTTCTTCTAACAATGCTTTTGCCCACTCATCAACGGTTTCATATCCAGCTAACGCTACAGCCTCTTTTACGTTCGGGAATAAATAAAATGCACCTTGTGGTTTAATACAAGTGAAACCAGGAATTTGAATTAATTTATCATAAATAATGTTTAATCGTTCTTCGAATGCTTGACGCATCATTTCCACAGGCTCTTGCGACCCAGCATACGCAGCAATTGCGCCGTATTGAGCGATTGAAGTAGGGTTTGACGTACTATGACTTGCTAAGTTCGTCATCGCTTTAATAAGCTGCTTATTTCCTGCTGCATAGCCAATACGCCATCCTGTCATGGAATGCGATTTAGATACACCATTAATAATAAGTGTTTGTTCTTTTAATGCATTAGAAAGCTGGGCAATTGAAGTATATTCCACGCCGCCATAAACCAATTTCTCATAAATCTCATCAGAAACAATTAAAATGTCGTGCTCTAAACATACTTCTCCAAGCTGCTGTAATTCTTCTTTGCTGTAAATCATCCCTGTCGGATTGCTCGGTGAATTTATAATAACAGCTTTCGTCTTCTCTGTAATTGCCTCACGTAGCTGCTCTGGCTTAATTTTGTACTGATTGTCTTCTAGTCCTTCTACATAAACTGGCTTACCACCAGCAAGCTTTACTTGTTCTGGATAACTTACCCAATAAGGAGTCGGAATGATAACTTCGTCCCCTTCGTCAAGTAGCACTTGAAATAGTGTATAAAGTGCATGTTTTGCTCCATTACATACGATAATCTCAGTTGGATCATACGCTAATCCTTGATCACGAGTAAATTTCTTCGCAATTTCTTGTTTTAATGTTGCTAATCCACCAGTTGGTGTATATTTCGTATGTCCTTCTAACATTGCTTTATGTGCAGCATCCATAATATGCTCTGGCGTATTAAAATCAGGTTCTCCTGCTCCTAATCCAATTACATCATGGCCTTCAGCTTTCAATGCTTGTGCCTTTGCTGTAATTTCTAAAGTTGAAGACGGTGTTAAAGCAGCTACTCGCTTTGCTAATTTCATTTGTGGTTCCCCCTGCATCTATTTTTCAATGCTGTAATATCCAGCATATTTCCCATCTTGAAATTCTAGATAATAATACGTATAACGACCTTCTTGATCAATATATGTAATTTCCCACAACGGAACATCGTTTTCAGCACCTAATTTTGCCTTTACCAATTCTTTGGGCTTGCGTTCCCCAGCCACAATTTGTAAAGCTTTCTTTTCAGAAATGCCCTCGTTCTTTTTACGTACTAGAACATTCCCTTTTTTCTCAGGTACCCAAACAATGATTTGTTCTCCTTTTTCATCTACACCTTGTACGACTGCATATGAAGATTTTCCGTTATAATAATCAACCGTTTTTACTTTCGTAAGCTTTGCTTTTTCTTTTGCAATTTCTATAACTTTTGACTCTTTCGGAATTTTCTTTTCCATTGTCGCATTATAAACATGCACCCCATATAATCCAATGGCAACGATAACGATAATGATGGCAAAGATCCACTTCTTCATTGCATCACTACGTTCTGTATATCGTAAATACTGCTGTTTCTTTTTCGTTTTCGTCTAATGCCAATCCGAACATGAGGTCCTGCTCTTTTAAAGTGCGATTCAAACTATCAACAATTTTATATAAGTCAGACGAATATTTAATACGCGTCGTTGATAGCACTTCGATTTTCTTCTCCATGAAAACTCCTCCGTTACACAAAAATTTCTAATTATAGAAGAACGCAATACGGTTACAATAAGAGTACATTCTTTACAACCCCTGCTTCATCACCCATCTATTATAGCAGGACATGTTCAGCAAAAAAAGGTTTCAAATTGAAAACCGAAACATTTGTATACAAGAAGTAAGAAAAAATAAATTTCCTCCTACCCACATTTCATGCCTGAAGTACGTCGTACTTCAGGCATATTTTTTCACTTACTGTTATTCCTTTAGCTATTTACCGATAGTAATTCCACCTACCTCAAAGTTATCTAAAAAATAACAAAAATGAGGTAGGATATACTACCCGTCAAAAAACGATTGGCGAAGACCAAGAATCAGTAAGAAATGAAGGAACCTCAGTGATTACAGTTTCACTTTATCCGCTTTATTCTTCTAAGTGATCTAACAGTTCTTCTAACGACCCTTCATAAAGAGGAACATTTGGAATAGATTGCATAAATCTTTTTCCGTAGAAAGAGTTGGTTAAACGACGATCTAAAACAAACACCGTTCCAGTATCCGTCATTGTACGAATTAATCGTCCAAACCCTTGTTTAAAACGAAGAATTGCTTGCGGAAGTGCCAGTTTCGTAAATACGTCGTCTCCTTTATTTTTCAACCATTCACTTTTGGCTTCCATCATTGGCTGATGAGGCGGTGTAAATGGTAACCGAACAATAACAAGATAGCTTAATGCATCTCCAGGAATATCAATCCCTTCCCAAAAACTACTTGTTCCTAACAAAATTGCTTTGTCGAACTCTTGAAATTTCCGAACTAAACGACTTCGGCTACGATTATGAACACTTTGTGTTAGTAATACAAAGTCTTCTAATTCATCCGCTTGTTTTAAATTTGTATATGTTTCCTTTAGCATTTCATAGGATGTAAACAAAACGAGCATTCTTCCATTTGTCGCTTTAGCAATCTTCATAATATGATGTGATACTTCTCTTATATACACATCCTCGCTTACTTGCTTAATAAGAGGAACATCAGTAGAAACCATTAGCTTTACTTGTTCCTCATAATGAAACGGCGATGGAACTGTTAATGTGTCTGGTGCAAAGTCATATAATCCAAGTTGTTCCTGTATATAATCGAATGTATTATTAACAGTTAAAGTCGCCGAAGTAAAAATAACGCTTCGCTTTTTTGTTAAGAACTCATCCGCAAACCTTTCTCCTATATGGACAGGTTGTGCATATAACACAGTGGAATGAATTGTACCTTTCGTTTCCGTTTCCATCCATGTCACATACTCTGTTTTTTCTAATATAAGCAGCTGCAATGAGTCGACCATTTTACGCAATAATTCAATTAAATGCATAAACTCGCCTGTAACAACATGCATCTCCCATTCGATTTTACTTTGTAATAAGTCCCCTTGTTGCTCTAGCGCAGTAAGTATTTTTCTCAATTCATATACGAAGCGATTTGTTAACTCAGCTATACTTCTCCATAGCTTTCCATCCTCTTGGTCCGCGTTATATCGATAAATAAGCGGCATATTATTTGCCCCTTGTTCTTGCTTTGTTTGCTGAAATATAAATGTACGTAACATTTGAAATAATTCATCAGCATCGAATTTAATTTCCTTTAACCTATGACTCACCATTCGAAAAGCTGAGCGTGACGAATGATGAGATTTTTTCATCAATTCATATACCTTTGATAGCACATCGTCCGTCTCTAACGTACCAAAGCGTGATAAGATTAATTGAAAGTACATGCATGAAAACTGCTCTCCAAGTGTCCTAGTCGCTGTTTCTTCGATGTGATGAGCTTCATCAAAAATAATATGTTCACAAGATGCCAAAAGTGGATCTTCACTAACAAAATCTTGAAATAGTAAAGCGTGATTTGTAATAACAATATCTGCAAATAACGCTTTATTTTTTGCTCGTTGATAAAAGCAGCGACTAAACCAGTTGCTTTGCATGCCGCCCGGACTGTACGTATCACTACAAATGCGATCCCACAGTAACTTCCCGCCTTCTGGAATATTAAGCTCGTCACGATCACCAGTCTCCGTTTGCAATAACCATACTAATACTTTTGCTTTCGTAAGCGCAGCATCATAGTTTTTCTCTTCTTCTTGCAATGCATATTCAAATTTATGTAAGCAAAGATAATGTTTTCTTCCTTTTAAAAGAGCCACTTCGAATGGAAATGGTAATATACTTTCCAATAAAGGAATTTCATTTTCAATCATTTGTTGTTGCAGTTGTACCGTTTGCGTACTAATAACAACTGGCTCTTCTCTTCTCTTTGCAAAATAAATACTTGGAAGTAAATAAGCAAGTGTCTTCCCTGTACCTGTTCCTGCTTCAATTAATGAAAAACGAGAATCTCTTAATGCTGTATATATTTCCTTCATCATTCGCTGCTGACTTTCTCTTTGTTCAAAATTTGGCATCTTTAGCTCAAGTTGTCCCATTGACTTGTGTAAAAAAGCATCAAACTTAGATAAACAATCATCACCGATTTCTAATGAATAATTTCGTTTTCGAAGCGCAATATTTCGATATACTTCATATTCCTTTGCATCTTCTGTACCAAGCATCACTTTATTTAAAATATTTTCTGAAATGATATTCGCTATATCACTTTGGAATACATCGCTTAGTTCATATAAAGATTGTAATGTGACAAGCGGTAGTTTTTCTAATTGATTTAGAAATTGTAAAAATAATTCCGCTGTCACAAGAGCATCACTATCCGCACGATGCGGTTGATCATGTTCCAATTCATGTTTTTTTGCTAAATCACGCAATTTATAGCTATCAGCTGTCGGCAATAAAATTTGTGCCAATTCAACCGTATCAATTTTTGGACAGTTTACTTCTCCATATCCAGCCTGTTTTAATTCTTCCTTCAAAAAATTCCAATCAAAGTGAACGTTATGTGCAACAAAATAAGCACCCTGTAATAGTTCGGCTACCATCGGCGCTACATCGCAAAATAGCGGGGCTTGTTTCACGAGATTTTCATCAATCCCTGTTAATTCTGTAATAAATGGAGGAATCTCTCTCTTCGGGTTAACAAAAGACGAAAAGATTTCCAATATCTCTCCATCTTCTACTACAACAGCTGCAATTTGTGTAATTCTGTCCTTCCCATCTTTCCAGGAGTTCCCTGTCGTCTCTAAATCGACAACGACATAACGCTTACTCATATGTAACACCTCAATTTCTTACCCTTTCAAACAACAAAAATTCATATATTGTTACTATACCACGTTTTATATCATCTTAATGAAAAGATGGACAAAAAATAGAAGAGCCTGGTGTTGAAAAAAGGACTCTTTCTATTCATTCGAGTATATAGTTTCAAAAAAATCTTTAATCTTCTTTATTAATGAATAATTTTTCCGAACCGTTTTTTTACGTGTATTTACATAAAGTAAGCTTCCATCTGCGGGATTTTACATGCTATTATCCTCACTCACCTATTTGCGCGCCTCTCTGAATCTTGAGGTAGATGTCTTACTGCCGTGATAGCAAGATAAAATGAAAAGCTACCTCATATGAGATAGCTTTTCATTTTATAAAATCGTACCTGCTTTTTCAGCACCTAACATTTCAACAATTTGATTGTTATCATCTAACACCGCAATTTTTGGTACTTGTTTATCTACATCTTCTGTCGCTACGAGACCGTAACAAATAATAATAACTTTATCTTCAGGTTGTACAAGTCTTGCAGCTGCACCATTTAAACAAACAACACCGCTGCCACGTTCTCCTTTAATTACATACGTCTCTAAGCGAGCTCCATTGTTATTATTTACAATTTGTACTTTTTCATTTTCTACAATCTCCACTGCGTCCATTAAATCTTCATCAATTGTAATACTACCTACATAATTTAAATTTGCTTCTGTTACAGTCGCGCGATGTAACTTCGCTCTCATCATTGTGCGAAACATAGATGACTCCCCCTTATTCAACCGTTAATGTAATATTGTCAATTAAACGTACATTATCAAACTTCACTGCAATTGCAAGAATAATACGCCCACCAATTGTTTCAACTTCCGTCAAAGTTGGGTACGCATATAGATCTGCATAATCGACGATACCTTGTGTATTTTCCTCAATATATTCTTTCACAAGACATGTAATGATTTGTGGATTACGCTCTCCAGCTTCAATTCGTTTTTTCGCTATACATAAGCTTTGATATAAATGTGGTGCTTCCTCACGTTCTTTTTCTGATAAATATACATTACGAGAACTTCTTGCTAATCCGTCCTCTTCCCTAACGATATCAACAGGTACAATTGTGATTGGAATATTGAAATCACGTACAAATCCTTGGATAACAGCGACTTGCTGTGCATCTTTCATACCGAAGTAGGCACGCTTTGGCATTGTAATATTAAATAGTTTCATCAATACAGTCGCAACACCTGCAAAATGAATCGGTCTTTGCTTACCACATAATACGTCTGTACGCTTTATAACTGCAACCTTTGTTGTCTGTTCTGCAGGATACATTTCTTCTACGCTCGGATAAAATAAATAATCCACCCCGGCTTCTTTTGCTACTTTCTCATCTCTCTCGATATCCCGAGGATAGCGATCTAAATCTTCATTTGGTCCAAATTGTAATGGGTTTACAAATACGCTTAAAATAACAACTTCATTTTCTTCCCTTGCTTGACGTAATAAAGTTGCATGCCCTTCGTGTAAATATCCCATCGTTGGAACAAAACCGCTATCTTTACCACTTGCACGAATTTCACTAGCAATTTGCTGCATCTCTTGCACTGTTGTTACAATTTTCATCACTGTTTCCCTCCGTATAATGCTACACATTCTTCCTCTTTCATTGTGAATGAATGTTGTTCTTCCGGAAATTGTCCTGCTTTTACTTCAGCAACATATTGCGCAATTCCGCGTACAATTTCTTCTTGAACTGATGTATATTGTTTCACAAATTTCGGAACACGCTCCACTCCATACGAAATGAGATCATGATAAACAAGTACTTGACCATCTACTTTACTACCTGCACCAATACCTATTGTAGGAATCGTCAGCTGCTGTGATATAAGCTCTGCTAGTTGCATTGGTACGCATTCTAAAACGATTGCCATTGCACCAGCCTCTTCACATTTCTTAGCATCTTCTAACAATTTCTTTGCACTTTCAGCATCTTTTCCTTGCACTTTATAGCCACCTAATACCCCTACAGATTGAGGTGTTAAACCAAGATGAGATACAACAGGAATTCCTGCATTCGTTAAGAAGCGAATGATTGATACTACCTCATCCGCTCCTTCTACCTTCACTGCATGTGCTCCGCTCTCTTGCACGATGCGGCGCGCATTATGCATCGTTTCTTGCAAAGATACATGGTAAGACATAAACGGCATATCCGTTACAATAAAAGTTTCCTTTGCTCCGCGGCGCACTGCTTTCGTATGATGAATCATATCATCTACCGTTACTGGAATGGTAGAATCGTATCCAAGTACAACCATTCCAAGGGAATCCCCTACTAAAATCATATCAACTTCAGCTTCTTCTGAGAGCTTTGCAGATGGATAATCATACGCAGTAAGCATCGTAATCGGCTCACCGTTCTCTTTCATTTTTAAAAAATCTGTTGTCGTTTTCAAAAACTACTCCTCCTTTATTCAGGAGAGAGGAGATGGCCGAAATCATATAAAAAACCCATCTGACCAAAAAAGGGCAGATGGGTTGTGTTAGTCGGCAAAATTCATCCCTCTGTCCCAGTCCGTTGTTGGATCAAGGCAGAATCCAAATTATTTTTCTTCATTGCTTGAAATAATGGTGCAGTTCACTCAGATACTGCCCATATTCGAACTAATTATAGCAAACTAAGAAATAAAATTGCTACATTTTTTTGAAAAAATAATTTTCTATTCCTATTACAATATGTGAAATTTCAAGAATAGCAACGAATATAACAGTAAACAATTCTATTCTTACTGTCATCCAATGTACAAATAAAAAGAAGCTCCCAAGCAGGAACTTCTCTCTACTTAATTTCTATATCAGCAGAATGAATATGATGAAGTTGACCTTTATCATCTTCTAACATAAGTACACCATCCGCTGTAATTCCTTTTGCTACACCTGTAATCGTATCTTTCATCGTTCGGGCCGTAATTTCTTTTCCAATACTTATTGCATAACTTTCCCAAAGTAGTTTAATAACCGAAAAACCATTTTTTACATATTCTTGATATAACTTTTCCATTTGTAAAAAGATCTGTTGCATAAGCTCTGCTCGCACAATTGGTTTTCCTGATTCAATTGCTAAAGATGTTGCAATTTCTTTAATCTCATCTGCAAAATGTTCTTGCCCTTGATTTGCATTAATTCCAATTCCCATAATAACAGCATTAATCTTATCTGGGTCAGCCTGCATCTCTGTTAAAATACCGACAGCTTTTTTTCCTTCAATTAAAATATCATTGGGCCATTTAATTCCCACATTCACACTTGTACATTTCTCAATTGCTTGTGCTACACTAACTGCTGCTAATAAAGTAAGCTGAGGAGCATGATGAACGGGAATAGCTGGACGTAAAATAATACTCATCCAAATCCCTGTCCCTTTTGGTGAGTGCCATTTTCTACTCAAACGGCCGCGTCCTGCTGTTTGCTCTTCCGCAACGACAATTGTTCCCTCCGCCGCCCCTTCATAAGCAAGTTTTGCTGCAATATGCTGCGTAGACTCTACAGATTCTTTAAAATAAACAGTTCTCCCTATAAATTCTGTCTGTAAGCCTAATTGAATTTCATTCGCTGTTACTTTATCTGGCTTACTAGCAATCCGATATCCTAGACGGCGCACAGCTTCTAGTTCATATCCTTCGCTCCGAAGATCCTCCATATGTTTCCAAACAGCTGTTCTTGAGCAGCCAAGCTTGTCACTGATTGTTTGACCAGATACAAACTCGCCATCTGCTGCAGAAAAAATCTGCAGCAATTGTTTTCTTATAGTAGATTGCATCCTTGTAGCCACTCCCTTATTTTCTCTTTCTCATTTTCTAATCGTTCTTGTAAAATTTCTTCTTCGATTCTTTGCAACACTTCTGCCACCCATGGTCCTGGCGTTTTTTCTGTCCAACCTAACAAATCATTACCGCTTACTTTCATTTCCTGACGATTATGAATGGATAATGAATCAAATAATGACTGTACCTGATTTACAGAAAATATATCATATTTTTTTATAATAGCTTGATATACTCTTTCCGTCATTAAAGCAGTATGCAAACCTGTCTTGTATAGAAAAACTGCATCCCAAGACTTTGTTTTTCTAGAGCGGATTGCTAATATAACAGCTACAATATCTTTTATTTTTTTGTTTGAAAATTTCCATTGACGTAAGAAAACTGATGGATGTTCTTCACCAATACAATATAAGAAAAATGCCCACGCCTCGATATCGGTTTCAAAAAAATCCCAGTTATATTGCATAGCTTTTAAAATTCTTTCTTCTGACATTTGTAAATATGGTAAGTGCGTAACTAGTTTCGTCTCTACTAGTTGTTGAAGCCCATTTACACAATATTTACCCGTCAACAGCTTTTCAAACTCAACTGTAATTCTTTCAATCGCTATATGTTCCAGTAAATGTCCATACTCCTCAATCGCACGTTTCGTTTGTTCCTCTAAAAAGAATCCTAAAGTACTAACAAAGCGAATACCCCGCATCATACGTAGTGCATCTTCTTGAAAGCGATCCGCAGCATTCCCTACTGTTGCAATTTCTTGTTTACGAATTGCCTCTTGCCCCGCAAACAAATCAATGATGTTTCCTTCTTCATTCATCGCAATCGCATTCATAGTAAAATCTCGTCGTTTTAAATCTTCTTCTAATGAACGAACAAACTGAACACTACTTGGTCTGCGAAAATCTTCATAATCACTCTCCGTTCGAAATGTTGTCACTTCATACGGAATACCTTCTTGAACAACAATAACCGTACCATGTTCAAGCCCAACAGGGACATGTCTTGGGAATAAATGCATCACTTCTTCTGGAAGAGCTGATGTTGCGATATCAATATCACCAATTGGTCTATTGATAATAAAATCACGCACACTTCCCCCAACAAAATATGCTTCATGCCCATGTTGTTTCAATGTCTCAATAATTGCTCCAGCTTGTTTAAATCGTTTCATTTTTGTCATCCCTTAGTATGTCATAATAAATTGCCTCATATTGTGAAACAATATTTTCTGAACGAAATTGCTCATATACAGCTTCCATGGCACGCTGTGCCATATTTTGATGGAGATCGTCGTTTTTAAGCAATTGTATCGCTTGCTTAGCTATACCTTTGATATCTCCAACTTCACATATATATCCCGTTTCACCATGTTGAATAACTTCTGGAATACCTCCAACACGCGTACCAATACATGGCACACCACACGCCATTGCTTCTAGTAAAACGAGGCCAAAGCTTTCTTTTTCTGATAAAAGCAACATTAAATCGCTCATTGCAAGAAGCTCAGCAACATTATCCTGTTTTCCTAAAAACAAAACATGTTCTTCAATATGTAAGCTTTTCACCAACTGTAAAATTGTACAAAATTCTGGCCCATCACCAACAAGTAATAATTTCGCTGCCACTTCTTTTACAATTTTAGCAAATGACTGGACAACATCTTGTGCACGCTTGACCTTGCGAAAATTCGAAATATGAATTAATACCTTTTCATCTTCACGTATGCCATACTCTTTTTTTAGTTGGGACATATCTCTCTTAAAATAGACACGCTCATCAATAAAATTATATACAGTTTGAATTTCTTTATTTGGCTTTACAAGCTCATGTGTTTCTTGAATTAACGAGTGAGATACAGCTGTAACAACATCAGATTGCTCAATACCAAACCGTATTAAATTATTTAGAGAAGGATCTGAACCAAGTACAGTAATATCAGTTCCATGTAACGTCGTAACGATTTTAATATCGTCTCCAATCATTTGCTTTGCTAAGTATGCACAAATTGCATGTGGTATTGCATAGTGTACATGTAAAACATCCAAGTTTTCTCTCTGTGCAACCTCTGCCATTTTACTTGCTAATGCTAAATCGTAAGGTGGATATTGAAAGACAGAATATTGATTTACCGTTACTTCATGAAAATAAATGTTTGGATATACTTTATTTAATCGGAATGGAACTCCAGAGGTAATGAAGTGAATTTCATGACCTCGTTCAGCCAATTGTTTTCCTAATTCAGTTCCTACAACCCCAGAACCACCAACAGAAGGATAACATGTTATACCTATTTTCAATTTCATTTACATCCCCCTATTAAATCAGCATGTAATAAAACTGGCTTTTTACTCATAAATCCTTCAGCATACATAACTCCAACTTCTTTTCCAAACATTTTCTCACGAGCGATTACTGTTTCGACATAACCTTCTGTTAAAGGTGTCTTCACACCATCACTTCCTGCTGTAAATTGGCTTTCATAGGCTTCTAACGCGGCTATCTTTTCAGAAAGATGTTCGCTAATATCAATGCAGAAATTCGGTTTATGAAAACCATTAATCATATAATAATAAAAAGATTGTACGCGATGTGGTGACATTTCTGGCATATATTTACGAACACCTGCTGAAAACACAGCTTCTTCCACAAGTCTCGCACAATTCGCATGGTCTGGGTGACGATCTTCATAGTATGGTGCAAAAATAAGCGTTGGCTTATATGTCCGAATAATTTTTACGATTTCTCTTATATATTCTTCTTTCATATACAGACCGCGGTCTGGCATTGCTAAATTGATTCGCTCTGTCACTCCCATGATACGAGCGGCTGCTTGTGCTTCTTCTTTTCTTAGTTCAACCGTCCCATTTGAGGATAAATCGGCTTCTGTCAAATCACAAATGCCAACTTCATATCCTTGTTTTGTATATTTGGCAATAGTGCCAGCCATGCCGATTTCAACATCATCGGCATGGGCACCAAACGCTAATATATGTAATCCTCTCATAATTTGTTCCCTCATTTTCGTAACTTTCGGTAGTCTAAATCTCCTCGCTCTAATGCATGCATTAACATCTCAGCACTTGCCATATTCGTTGCAAGCGGAATCGCATACACATCACATAAACGAAGCAATGCATTTACATCTGGCTCATGTGGTTGTGCTGTTAGCGGGTCCCGAAAGAAAATCACCATGTCTAAATCGTTTTTTGCAATCATTGCACCAATTTCTTGATCGCCGCCAAGAGGACCAGATTGATATCTTGTGACTGTAAGTCCTGTCGCTTCCATAATGCGAAGGCCTGTTGTTCCCGTAGCAAAAAGTTCATGTTGTTCAAAAATTGGTTTATATGCGTATGCAAACGAAACTATATCATCTTTCTTTTTGTCATGTGCAATTAAGGCAATCTTCATCCGTCTCCCCCCCTTTAATCGATGATCTTCTCTAATCCATATACAAGATGGTCAAGATTCATTACTGTTTCAATAGCTAATTTTACTCCAGACATAAATGATGCTCTGTTGAATGAATCATGACGAACTGTTAACATTTGTCCGTCTCCGCCAAACAATACTTCTTGATGCGCAATAAGCCCTGGTAAACGCACGCTATGAATATGAATACCATCTACATTTGCACCACGTGCTCCTTTTAATTGTTCTGTTTCATTTGGATGACCTTGTTGTTTTGGTTCACGATTTTGACGAATTAAATCTACCGTTTTTACAGCTGTACCTGATGGTGCATCTAATTTTTGATCATGATGTAGTTCAATCACTTCAACATCTTGGAAATATTTCGCTGCCATTTGAGAAAACTTCATCATAAGTATTGCACCAATTGCAAAGTTTGGAGCAATAATAGTACCTACCTGTTTTTCTTTCGCAGTGTCTGTTAAATGCTGAAGTTCTTCTTCTGTAAACCCTGTCGTACCAATAACGGAACGAAGACCATGTTCAACAGCGAGTGTAACATGTTCTTTGCCGACTTCTGGTGTCGTTAAATCTAGCAATACATCCGCTTCTACTTCATTTAAACAAGTATGTAAATCCGCATAGATTGGTGCATGTAATGTAGGCATTCCAGGAAGATTTGAAATCATTTCACCACCATGCTTATAATCAACTGCTGCTACTAATTGAAAATGTGGTGTTCTTTCCATTAGAAGTACCGCTTCGTGTCCCATACGTCCTCTTGGTCCAGCAATAATCACTTTAATATCTTTCATTATTCTTTCTCTCCCTCTTCAATACGTGTCCAGCGATCTTTATCACGTGTATTAAATTTATCCATTACAATGTTATGTGCTGTTTCTAAATCAATATGTAAGCTATTTGCCATGCAGATCATAACAAATAATACATCTCCAAGTTCTTCTTCAATTGTTCGTTCTTTTTCAGTCGTTTTCTTCGGCTTCTCACCGTAATAGTGGTTCACTTCCCTTGCAAGTTCACCCATTTCTTCTGTCAAACGAGCCATCATTGCAAGCGGACTGAAATAACCTTCTTTAAATTGACTAATATATGCATCTACTTCTTTCTGCATATCTTTCATCGTTTTTTGTTCCATGTTGTTCACCTCTAATCCTTCCTCTTTCATGTTAGCCAATTCATGGCGATTTGACAAATATTATTCCTCTTTCGTCCCTATTTGCCACGTATTTTTGGATAGACTATAATAAAGTGAAACTTTCTTTTGCAAATGTTCTTCTTGTAAAAGATTAGTTGAACCAATCGGGCTCTTACGGTTGGTTAGTCTTTTCTTCTCGCCTTACTCCTTACCAACCGTTAGTGCGGGGTAAAGTGAAACTTTCTTTTGCAAATGTTCTTCTTGTAAAAGGTTAGTTGAACCAATCGGGCTCTTACGGTTGGTTAGTCTTTTCTTCTCGCCTTACTCCTTACCAACCGTTAGTGCGGGGTAAAGTGAAACTTTCTTTTGCAAATGTTCTTCTTGTAAAAGGTTACCTCTTACCAATTACAATCATACAAATGACTTACTATTCTTATCGTTTTTCTTCGTCATTAGCTATTTCAACGGAGCGAAGTAACAATTACATATTAGGGGGCTTGCTACATGAAAACCAACTTAAAGATTCGAAACATTATATTTATTTTGATTGGTTCCGCTATCTTCTCTTTTGGCATCGTAAATATTAATATTGAAAATCACTTAGCAGAAGGTGGCTTTACAGGAATTACGTTATTGCTTTATTTTCTCTTTTCGCTTGATCCATCTTATACAAACTTAATCTTAAACATCCCTCTCTTTTTTGTCGGTTGGAAATTACTCGGCCGAGCAACTTTCTTATACACATTAATCGGAACATTTAGCGTCTCCTTATTTCTATGGATTTTTCAGCGCTACGAATCATTAAATTTACATTTAAATTTGCAAAATGATATGACATTAGCAGCCCTGTTCGCTGGAGCATTTATTGGGATTGGTCTCGGAATTATATTCAAATACGGTGGAACAACGGGTGGCGTCGATATTATTGCTCGATTAGCTCATAAATATGTTGGCTGGAGCATGGGAAAAACAATGTTTATGTTTGACGCTGTTGTCATTGTCATCTCCATTCTTACATATCTATCTTATCGCGAGGGCATGTATACGTTAGTTGCGGTCTTTATCGGAGCAAAAGTCATTGACTTTATGCAAGAAGGAGCATATGCAGCAAAAGGAGCAACCATTATTTCAGATAAAAACGACGAAATTGCTGCCAAGATTTTATCCGAGATGGAGCGCGGGGCAACCTTTTTAAAAGCAGTTGGCTCTTATACAAAGATTGAGCGAAACGTACTTTATTGTGTTGTGGCAAAAAATGAAATCGTAAAACTAAAGAATATTATTACTTCAGTAGATCCTCATGCATTTGTTGCAGTAAGTGATGTACATGATGTAGTTGGTGAAGGCTTTACATTAGACGAAAATAAAAATCCATTACATAATTAAACATGCTAGATCTCTAACATTACTACACTTTCCAAATACACAACTTAAAAAGCTATCGAACCCGATATCTTTTTAAGTTGTAAACCCCTATAAAGAAAACTTCTACTATATATACTTCCCTAATTTTTCTAAATCCTCATAAATCAAATCCAACAAGCCTCTATTATAAAAAATTGATGCTGGATGAAATGTCGGAAAAATATTATATATCTTCTCGGTCCATATAAAATCTGTACTTTGATTATTTTTTAGTCTTCGTACTGGCTGCTGCAATAATTGTCCATGAACATCAGTAATTTTTTTATCTGGTCCCACTAAACGCTTTAATGCAATATTTCCAAGTGTGACAATAACCGGTGCTTGCACGTGCTCCATCTCATAATCTAACAAAGGAGCATGTATAAGTATTTCTCCCTGATTTGGAGTTCGATTATATTTCTTCTGAGCAACTTGCCCGCTCCGCTCTCTTTTCTCTCTCCATATATAAGGCCGGCTACGTACAGTGCTCGTAATATATACTTCTTCCCTTGTAAGGCCGATACGTTCTAAAAATCCCATTAACTCCTTACCTGCTCTTCCACTAAACGGAATGCCATTATGAATTTCTGTTTCTCCTGGCGCTTCTCCAACAAGCATTAGTTTCGGCTTTTCAGGACCTTGTCCACATAAAAAACCTTCTAATGGATAGGGAGCACTAAGTTTTTTCACATGCAGTACTAATGAATCTGGATATTGCATTTCCATCACCTTCACTCATAATCACTTTACCTATGCTTCTTACTATTATAACTTGCTCTTTAAATTTCATTATGCTACTTGTTATCAATTTACAATAATAAACAAATTATAAAACAAAATTCATCGCTTCTCTCTGAAACTTAAGGCTTGAGTCTTACTGTCCACAAATAGCGGGATAAAGAAAAAGACTATCGAAATCGATAGTCTTTAATCATCGCTACGCTGCATCCCTGTATAAACTAATACTAGACGAAGCAATTCAAATACCGCTACTGCCGCCGCTGCAACATATGTTAAAGCTGCTGCATTTAATACTTTACGTGCTTGCCCATATTCGTCTGTTGATACAATTCCAAGTGCTTCAATTTGCTGCATTGCGCGTTTTGAAGCATCAAACTCAACCGGCAATGTAACGAGCTGGAAAACTACACCTGCTGCCATTAAAATAATCCCTAGTAACAATAGCTTTGTCATCGATGCAAATATACCAATCATAATGAACACCCATGACATGTTCGATCCGAAGCTTGCAACTGGAACTAAAGAATGACGAAAACGCATAAACTTATAATCTTTCGCATCTTGAATCGCATGCCCTACTTCATGAGCTGCTACAGCTGTTCCAGCAACTGAATGACCATAATAGTTATCAGTTGACAAGCGAACCGTTTTGGCTGTTGGGTCATAGTGGTCTGACAAATGCCCTGGTGTTTCTTCTACAGCTACGTTATACAAACCATTTTCATCTAAAATTTTTCGAGCTACTTCCGCTCCTGTCATACCCGATGTTGAATACACCTGTGAATATTTGCTATAAGCACTGCGTACTTTTGACTGTGCATACAACGGTATGATCATAATGATCGCGAAATAAACTAAATAAAAAGCCATTATGAACCTCCATTGAAGTCGTAATTATAGTACTATCCATTCTATTTTCTTCTTTATATATTGTCAATAAAGAAACCTTACAATCCTTGTCTATATTAGTGATCTTATCGATTTTTAGAATGTATCCCACTGGTACGCTTCGCTTTCTCTCCCTTATATTTTCTCCAACCGACGTACGTTAATGTAAAGAAAATAAGTCCACCTGTAATTGTCATAAACCATATGAGAGAAGAGTCCACTTCATCTTTCTTTGCTGTTTGAAATATTTTTTGTAAATCTCCTTTTATAATCCCTACTTGCATTTGTCCACTTTTATTTTTTAACATCACATTACGGAATTCATCCAAATACGATAAATGCGCATTTACACGCTGTGATTGATTTTCCGGCAATGCAATCATTAAACTTGGATAAATCACATCAAATTCATGCAAAAATGTATTTAATGATTGTTGGAATCGTTCATCATCTTCTGTTTGAAGTGCCTTTTCAACTTTAGCAAAAGCCCCCATAACACGTCCTTCTCGTTCTATCCAAAGCGGTTGATACTTAGATACTTCCGCATCTACCACCAATTGTAGTGCCAATACATCATCTATTTTTATTTGCTGATCTAAACTTTCTTCCTCAAGCGATCGCTGTGCCCTGTCATACGCTAAAGAGATTACCCGAAAATGCATGGGTGTTAGTTTATTTTCCTTTTCATTCTCCCGCAATACAAATTGTTCTGAAAAATGTTGCAATACTTGCGTTGCTTTCTTATATTCTTCTTGTTTTACAAGTTGCAAGGAATCATCTAATAGCCCCGTTAACTCATTCCATTTTTCAGCGTATATACGTACTGGAAACAATATAATCAGAAATGCTATCATTCCAATTAAGACTCTCTTCATTCCGGTCCCCCCTATAACTACTAGTACAAAATATGTTAAGGTGGACAAGAATAGAACAGAACGAAACCGAAAAATATTTTATGAATAAAGATTTTCCATTGAAGACTTCCGCTTTTTTAATAAATATCTATACATACAATAACAAAAAGCACTCCCACATAAAATCAATATTAAAATTACACATGCTGCATGCATAAAAAACTGTTCTGGTAGCATTAAAATAATAGGATCTGTTTCACTATCAAATTGCCAATAATCATTGCTAAAAAGAAGTTTATGGAATAGTACAAAACTCTTTTCAAAATTAATTGCAATAGGCAAAGTAAGCGCAATCGGAAATATAATGGTCAAAATTGCGCCATGTAATAAAAACTTCATCTTTCGTTTACGCAATAAATACCCCCCGCCCAATAAAGCAATACTGAGCGCCATACACATCCCGTATTGAATCTTCACTAAAATATTTTTCACATCAACAAAATGAATTCTTCCACTTGTTGACATATCTAGTGTAGGCAATTGTAATGATTCATGATAAAAAGGAGAAAGGTATGTCATCAGTACATCATAGTTCTTCTTAATTTCTGATTCTGTCATATTTGCTAAATCTGGTATATTTAAAAAATGTATATCTGCATAATATAACCATTTCCCATATACAACAATTGTAGTTGCAATAGCAAAAATAGAAAATGCTATACAGTATGAGACAATAGTAGTTATCAAACGATCGAATATTCTTACACCTATCTTATTTTTATTCATTTTCTTTCTCCAATTCCTCATTTAATTTCATAACGAAAACTGTTTTCGATTTTTTCTCAAACAATAATAGTATGTAATAGCTAATACAACAATACTTAACCAAAATGTAAAGTAACCAATCTGTTCTACAAACAAATGCATAATACCATATCTCGGCATTTGCCAAAACAAATAGTCGATTACATCATTATGTAACGTCCATATACCTGCTACAATAAAATGCCACTTTTTTATACGGTAAAACGGGGCATATAATAAACCTTGTATAGCCATTGCAAAATGAGAAAGCACCAACATATAACTCATAAACTCAAGATTGCCCTTAACCATAAACATAATCCCATTTACAACAACAGCCCAAATACCATATTTCATTAAGGAAACGATTGCTAAAGCTTCTATTAGTCCCCAATTTTTATTACACAAAAAGGCCAGTAATACAAAAACAAAGAAGAAACTTGCAATAGGACTATCGGGAACAAATGGCCAAAATATCAATGAAGTTTCCATCAGTTGATCTCCATACCAAATAAAACCATATACTGTCCCTAAAATGTTAATGATGAACAAAAGTAGTAAAACCGAACGCTGTCTTAATAACGCATACACGTAGACCAATATGTATATACAACACCTTTCAAACAAAGTAACTTTTTTATTCTCTAAAACGCTATGCTTTTATTATAGCAAACTTTGTGTTACAAACAGAAAAGCTGACTACAAATTCGTAGTCAGCTTTCAATTATTTTTTATTATATTTCGTAATAAATTCTGAGAGCTTCTTCAACTCTTCATCTGTGCCCTTAAATACTCCTTTAGGCATCGCACCTTTTCCATCTTTCGCAATCTTTGCAATTTCTTCTGGTTTTAACGTTAAATTCTGCAGCGCTGGCGCCGCTGCACCACCTTGCAAGTTATCACCATGACATGTTAAACATGTATTTTTTTGCATCAATTTATAACCTTCATCATTTTTATCTACTGGTGTCGTTTTCACAATCGCACCTTGTTTTTTTGCAGCTTCCCAGTCATGATGTGCCACAGACTCCCATGTTAAAAAGATGATAGAAGCAATTGCTAAAAGCATGAATCCAGTTGCAACTGGCCGTTTCAATGGACGTCTTTCAGGACCTCGATCGAGAAATGGCGCCAATAGTAATGCTCCAAATGCAATCCCTGGCATAATAAACGCGCCGATTACAGTAAATGAGCCTGATGCATATGAGTACTTTAAAAGCTGATACAGAAATAAGAAATACCAGTCTGGAAGTGGTATATAGCCTGCATCTGTAGGATCCGCCATTCTCTCAAGTGGCGACGGGTGCGCCACCGTTAAACATAAATAACCGATTAAAAAAACCGCACCAACCATCCATTCTTTCAACAAGAAGTTCGGCCAAAACGCTTCTGTTTTCCCTGGATATTCAGAATAATCTTTCGGGATATTCGGTTTACGTGCTACAGGTACTCGTGAATCTCCCACAAACTTCATCCCTTTGCCGCGATGCATAATCTCCCTCCTTCAATTCAGTTTTTCTCCTATTCTTTCAAATTAGCAATCTCTTACTTATAGCGGACCAGAAATACCTTGTTTGCGAATCATGATGAAGTGGAAGGCCATTAAGCCTAGAAGTGCTGCTGGTAAGAAGAAGACGTGAATAGCAAAGAAGCGAGTTAATGTTTGAGCTCCGACAATTTCGGAGTGACCAGCAAGTAATGTTTTAATATAAGGGCCGATAAGCGGTGTTTGCTCCGCAATTTGAATCCCTACTTTTGTTGCAAATAACGCTTTCATATCCCATGGTAATAAATATCCGGTAAAACCAAGACCTAGCATAACAAAGAAAATAAGAACACCGACAATCCAATTTAATTCACGAGGTTTCTTATATGCACCTTGGAAGAAAACCCTAAGTGTATGTAAAAACATCATTACAATTACAAGGCTGGCACCCCAATGGTGCATGCCACGTACAATTTGTCCATACGCAACTTCATTTTGTAAATAATAAACCGATTCCCAAGCATTTTTAATATCCGGTACATAATACATTGTTAAAAACATTCCTGACAAAATTTGAATTACAGTAACAAAAAACGTAAGTCCTCCAAAGCAGTAGACGAATGCAGAAAAGTGATGTGCTGGATTTACATGTTCGGGTACTTCATGGTCGGCAATATCACGCCATATCGGTGTAATATCTAACCGTTCGTCCACCCAATCATAAATTTTATTTAACATCTATTTCGCACCCCCTCTTGGCTTTGCTTTTCCTAAATAAAGCGTTCCATCCTTCACTTTGGATTCATACACATCAAGTGGAGCAAGAGGCGGCGTTCCCTTTATGTTTATGCCATCTTTTGTGTAACGTCCCCCGTGACATGGGCAAAAAAATTGATTAGGATGCGACTTGTCTGAATTCCAGTTAACCGTACACCCTAAATGTTTACACACTGGAGAAAACGCTACAATGTCTCCGCTTTCATCTTTATGCACCCAAGCAGATTTTGGTTCTTCGGACTTGTACCATCCATCAACCTGCTTTACCTTAAAGTCAAAGCGTTTTGGTTCTGTTGTAACCTCTTTAACTTGCGCAACAGCAACCATCTCTCCCCCCGCTTCTTTCCTTAAAACTGGATCAAGTGCAAAGCGCGTCATTGGCATTAAAATTCCAGCTGCCATAAAACCTCCTACACCTGTAAGCGTGTAGTTTAAAAATTGTCTTCTTGACACACGATGTTCTTTCTCGCTCACGAAAATTTCCCCCCTCTATCAGAAATTGTCCCCTCGTGACAAAACAGTATAAAAAAATAAAAACTAGGACACTATCATGATATAATACCCACATGCGCAGGTCAATATCATACTACTCATAATCATAAGAACTATCTGCTTATTTTTTATTTTCCCACTTTTCTGTCAATAATTCCATTATATTTTTTACATGCGCATGAATTACTTCTCTTTTCGCTTGATCACTAAATTCCTCTAGCGACAAAGCAGGTAACCAAAACAAATGACCTGGTAACGTATCTACACCCTCTTTCCATGCAAAGTCACTTGTAACATAAGCAATATGTTTCAATCCTTGCTCCTGCAAATGACTTGTCCAATCTTGTAAACGCCCTTTCTCTTGCTTTTGCTGCTCCGTTAAGTACGTAAACGGCGGTAATAAAAGCACTCTTCCTTTATATTCTCTTTCTAACTCCATGCTTAAAGTTTCAATAAATTCCCCTTGCGCTACAACACTCTTCATTTCTTTTGCTACTGAAATAGAAAGAAGGGGTATAATACCAGTATCCACATACTCTCTAGCTTGTTCAAATTGCTCCGCATCTTTTACAGCCCATTTCATCATAATTCCCTCCTTTGCCCATTATCTCATTCTAAATGACAGAACTTTCACTTTATATCTATTAAACCATACTAAAACAGGTAAAAAAAGAAAAACTACCTATATTAGGTAGTTTTTCTTTAAATAGTTAGAAATTTGTCAAAATTAAAGAAAATTATCATTCCCTACAAACTTTTCAATTCCTCTGTTAACTTACAAAAAGCTTCCTTATCTTGATTGTCCAGCGCTTCATCAATTTGCTTTAAAAGTCGATCTCTTCGAAATGAAAATACACTCTCTTCTAAAAATCGTTCTGCAAGTAAACGATCTTTTTCATTTACTTCAATATGCTTTGGCAAGTACGGATTTTCTTCTAATACTGCTACATAATTTGCATTTTGGAACGATGATTTAAAATTAAGTTGAATATAAATATCCTCATCTCGATTTAAACGAATGTCATGAAATGATTTTTCTGCATCCGTCGTCATAACATTTTGTTTAAAGAAGTGAAACGGTGTATCTTTCACACAATTTGCTGACATCACTAAACCACGAGGGCAATATTTTGCATGTTCTACGAAGTGGACTTTGTGCATTAATTGATCATGACTCATTAAATAATTTAAAATCCATACACATTCACGCTGTTTCAGTTGATAATTGTTTAAAAACCATTTTACAAAATCCTTCTTCTCGTTTACAGAAACAGGGGTATTCATAGCTCTCAGTCCCTCCTCTGTCTTTCTCTTTTCTTATTTAGATTCAAGAAGCAGCATTCACTTTCCTTCCAACTTATGAAAAATCCTCTAAATTATATAGCAATTCTTCGATGTGAATTTGTGTTGGATCCAGTTGTAGTAAGCGTGTAAATACTTCTTTCGCTTCTTTTCGCAACCCTTCTTCTAATAGGAAATAACCGTACTCTTCCAAGAAATCCGGATGATTCTTAAAAGAAGTATATGCACTCTCATAGTGTTTTAATGCATCAGAATACATTTCTAATTGTTTTTTCGCAAATGCCAGATCCCAAAGTAATTGTGTATCTTGTTCTCCACTATCCATTGCATTTTCTACAACAACAATTAGTTCTTCATATTTCTCTTGTTCTTTTAAGATATATGCATATTTTAATATCGCACCTAAATGTCCTGGATCAATCTGTAATGCTTTTTGAAGCAATTCTTCTGCTTCTGCTAATTTCCCTATCTTCGCTGCAATATTTGCAAGTTCTACATAAAGAGGCACAGATAATTCATCAATTTTAATTCCTTCATGAAGTGTTTCATAGCTTTCTTGAAGCATTCCTTCTTTTTCATAACATTTAGCCAAATACATATATAAGGATGCATATTCTGGGTCTAGTTCTTTTAATTCTTTCCAAGCTCCAATCGACCTTTGATACTCTTCACCTTGATAAAGTGTAAATGCATACCCAAATAAAGAATGAATATCTTTTTGTTCTTCTAATCCTTCTTCATAGTACGTAATTGCTTCTTCCCAGTTTCCAATTGCACTTAGCGTTTCAGCTAAGCGAAGGGCAATTACAACACCTCCCATTACTTTGTGATCAGAAAGTAATGACTGGTAATAAGCAATCGCTTTTTGCTCCTCACCTTTACTGCTATAAAGTTCTGCTAGTCCAAAAGTAATAACAGGCTCTTCTGGCATCATTTCTTTTGCTTTTAATAGTTTTTGCTCTGCAACATCATCGAAGCCCTGCATTTGAAATAGATCCGCAACAAGTAGTAAAGATTGAACATACAGTTCATCGTCTTCAGAGATATCATGAAGCACTTCAATTGCCTCATCTTCTTTATCTAAATCAATATATAATTCTGCTAAAAATATTGTAAACTCACTTTCTTCTGGATATAACAAACGTAAATCTTCTGTAATCGCTAACGCTTCATCAATAAATCCAAGCGTATGATAGTAGCGAGCAATATCATACTTCTCTTCATCTGTCCCTTGTTTTACCAATTCTTTTAATTGTGTTAATCCTTTTTCCGCTTCCCCATTTTCAATATAAGAAACAGCCTGTTCAAACTTTTGCATAAATGTCTCCTTTAATTCTTATAATATTCTCTTCTGTTCATTAATCATAAACAACTGTTGCCATGTAAGCAACTCAAAGAAGCAGAAAAGAATCTTCCCAAACTGAAAAGATCCTTTTGCTTCACAGAGATTCTAACTGTTCAAAAAAATTCGGATAGGATACAGCAACTGCATCACCATTTTCAATTTGCATTTCTCCTTCTGCTATACAAGACGCAATTGCAAGCATCATGCCAATGCGATGGTCCCCATGACTATTAACAATATTCCCTTGTAACTTCTGATTCCCATTAATAATCATACCATCTGGTGTCGCTTCAATTTCCGCTCCCAGTTTTCGAAGCTCATCAACAACCGTATTGATGCGATTCGTTTCTTTTACTTTTAACTCCTCTGCATCTTTAATAATTGTTGTTCCTGTCGCCTGTGTCGCCAGTAAAGCAATAATAGGAATTTCATCAATTAACCTTGGAATAAGTGAACCGCCAATTTCAATTCCTTTCAGTTCAGAAGTTTCAATTGTAATATCTCCACATGGTTCAAACTCTTCATTTCGAACATTACGAATTGAAATAAGCGCTCCCATTTCTGATAACACATCCAGAATCCCTGTTCTTGTTGGATTTAAACCAACATTTTTCAATACAAGTTTACTATTTGGTACAATTGCACCCGCTACTAAGAAAAAGGCAGCTGAAGAGACATCACCTGGAACCTCTATTTCCGTTCCTACAAGCGATTGCCCCCCTTGTAAAGAAACAGTTCGCCCTTCTACATTCACTTCACAACCAAATGCACGCAGCATTCTTTCCGTATGATCACGAGATTGTAACGGTTCTGTTACTGATGTCACCCCTTCTCCTTGCAATCCTGCAAGTAAAATAGCTGATTTTACCTGCGCACTTGCTACAGGAGAATGATAGTGTATACCTTTTATGTTTCCTCCACGAATCGACAACGGCGTATATTGTCCATCTTCCCGACCTTCAATTTGTGCATCCATTTCACGAAGAGGGGCTGTAACACGTTTCATAGGACGTTTTCCAATAGATTCATCCCCAATTATAGTACAATGGAAAGGAGCATTCGCTAAAATACCAAGCATGAGACGAATAGTGGTTCCTGAGTTCCCTACATCTAGCACCTCTTTCGGTTCCTGTAATCCAGCTAATCCTTTTCCATATACAATGACATCGTTACCATCTTGCTCAATCATTATTCCTAATTTCCGAAAGCAAGCAATCGTACTTAAACAGTCTTCTCCTAATAAAAAATTTGAAATTTTTGTTGTTCCCTCTGCTATCGCTCCAAACATCACAGCGCGGTGTGAAATAGATTTATCTCCAGGCACAGCAATCGTTCCATTCAAACCATTTTTCCGCCTTATGAGTCTCCTCATTTTTATCACCCCTATTAAAAATAATATATACTTTTGTACACCTATATCATCTATATATATCCATTTTGATTTTCCAACATATAAGTCGCGGCTATAAAAACAAAAGAAGATCCCCACTCATTTTCTCTCTTTGTTTTCACTTGGCATGGGACTGACTGAAAAAAGCTCTGACCGCTTCTATGCACGACCGGATCCTCTCTCCCTCCTAAAAAGAAATGTTTTATGGCGGTTTTCCAATTTGTATGTATATATCTTTATTGTACTGCTTTCCTTCTTCATCGTGCAAATATGTATAGCCTAAAGAAAACGACTCCTATAATGGGAGCCGCGCCTTTTCTTAAGAATATGTTTCTTCTTTCTTTTTTTGCTCTTTCACAAGTTCCGTCAGCAATTCAATAATCTCATCATTCTCTTCTTTTAAACCAACAGTAATACGAATACCATCTGGCAAGCCAAACGCAGCACCTGAACGAACAATATACCCTTTTCTCATTAATCTTTCAAATGCTTCATTACCAGGAATCCCAAGCTTTAAGAATATGAAATTTGTTTGTGATGGATAGTAAAAAACGTCGTACTCCTTACAGAACGTATAATATTGATTTAATCCTTCAGCATTTTGCTTCACGCACTCTTGTAAAAATTCTTGATCTTCTATCGCTACCAAACCAACAGCTTGTGCAACAGCTGATGTATTAAATGGTAATCTTGCTACTTCTAATTGCTGTATGAGTTTTTCATTCCCTACAGCATAACCAATACGAAAAGCAGCTAAGCCATATGCTTTTGAAAATGTACGTAACACCATGAGATTTTCATACTCTTCAAGAAGTGGCAATGTTTGTGGATACTCTTTCGCTCCTGCATATTCATAGTATGCTTCATCCATAATTACGAGTGTTGACTTCGGAACCGCCTCTAAAAATGAAAGTAATTTTTGCTTTTCTACATATGTTCCTGTTGGATTGTTCGGATTACAAATCCATACGATTTGCGTTTGTTCATCAATTTGCTTTAGCATCGTGTCCAAGTCATGAATACCGTCCTTAAGTGGCACTTCACGAACCTCTGCCCCTTCAATTACAGCATGGTGATAGTATTGTGAAAATGTTGGATTTGCCATCACAACATTTGTACCTTTTTCTAATAAAGCGCGACTAACCATTTGAATTACTTCATCCAGACCGCTACCAAATAAAAGTTGCTCTGGTTTCACATGAAGGTGTGCGGCTACTTTTTCACGAAGTTCAAAAGCTGCTCCATCTGGATATAAAGCATATTGTGTGCTTAATGAAGCTAAAGCTTCCGTTACACGTTTTGAACAGCCGAACGGGTTTTCATTAGATGCTAATTTTACAATTTTAGATAATCCATATTCTCTTTTTACTTCTTCAATGTTTTTGCCAGGTACATATGCTTTCAAAGTTAACAATTGCTCTTTTACTCTCATTTTGATTCCCCCTGTCATTTTACTAGATCAGACCGCAGTACAATCGCCTTTTCTACATGCATACACTCTACTTCATGCTGCAACTGTCTTGTCGTGACTGTCATCATCACACGAATACACTTCTGCAAAGCATTCGGTACATCTATTTCTTTTACACACATCACCGGTAATAAGTAAAGCCTTCCAAGTCGCTTCCTGAAAACATGCATTTATGTCAGCTGTTGTAGAAATTAACACCGATACAATATCAGCCGGATAGATTCCACTGTCATTTGCTATTCTCTTCACTAAACGCTCTGTTGCAGTCAATATCTCCTCAGCTTCATTATGTTCGACTGTAATCGCGCCGCGAATTGCGCGAATCAAATAGATTCCTCATCTCTTTGAAATGCTTCTAATGTAGTATGGACAGTCTCATCTGAAATAGATACGACATTCACTACCCCATATTCCTGCATAAGTACCATACGAATTATTCCTGCGTTCGCTTTTTTATCTTGCTTCATCACTTGCACAAGGCGTTCTATATTTAGATTCCTTGGCATATGCGGATAACCATACTGAGAAAACCACCGCTTAATTTCCTTATAACCAAGGTCTACTTTATAAATTTGTTCACTTAAGAATATCGCGAATAACATACCAATTGCTACTCCATCGCCATGAGTAATTTTCCCATACCCCATCTCTTTTTCAAGGGCATGTCCTAATGTATGTCCAAAATTCAAGTGAGCACGCACACCTTTTTCAGTTTCGTCTTGCGCTACAATATTTGCTTTTACAGGAATTGCTCGCTGTAATATATAAATTAATTTTTCATCCCGTACATCTTCTAATGTTTTCACTTCTCGCTTTAACCAATGATATAATTCAACATCACCGATAAAAGCATGTTTAATCGCTTCAGCAAATCCTGAACGCCACTCTTTTTCCGGTAATGAATTTAAAAATGGTGTATGATATAGAACTGCTTCTGGCTGATGAAACGCTCCGATCATATTTTTTCCTAGAGGGTGATTAATGGCAACTTTTCCACCAACTGCGCTGTCATGTGCCAGTAACGTTGTTGGAACTTGAATAAAGCGAATACCGCGCATAAATGTCGCCGCAACAAAACCAGCTAAATCACCGATCATTCCTCCTCCAAGTGCAACAACTAAAGAATGTCGATCCATCCCATTTTCAAGCGCTGACGTATGAGCCGCATAAAAGTTTTCAAATGACTTTTCTTTCTCTCCACTTGGAACAACAAATGAAAAAACATGTTTTTCTACTTGCAATGCATCCATAACTTCTTCTAAATGAAATGATGCGACAGATTCATCAGAAATGACCATTACATTAGAAACAGTCGGTTCCATATTTCGAACAAGCGCTGTCAAATGTGACAACGCATCTTTTCCTACATATACATCATACTCTTTAGACTGCGTCTGAATATGTATTTTCTCCATTAAAATTCCCTCGCATATTCATTATGTTTCTTAATATTTTCACGAATACAATCCATACGATCTGCTCCAAATTGTTCCACTAAAGCTACTGCTAGTTCCCATGCAACAACTGCTTCCGCCACAACACTAGCTGCTGGTACAGCACAACTATCAGAACGTTCAATGCTCGCTGAAAAAGATTCTTTCGTATCAATATCAACACTTTGAAGCGGCTTATATAGCGTTGGAATGGGCTTCATGACGCCGCGTACGACAACCGGCATACCTGTTGTCATGCCACCTTCTAATCCACCAGCATGATTTGTTCGTCTCGTATACCCTTTTTCTTGATCCCAAAGAATTTCATCGTGCACTTGACTTCCTGGCTTATGTGCCGCTTCAAATCCAATGCCAATTTCCACACCTTTAAAAGCATTTATACTCATTACTGCCGCTGCTAATTTCGCATCGAGTTTTCGGTCATAATGCACATAACTCCCTACTCCAATTGGCATTCCCTCTACAATCACTTCAACAATTCCACCAATAGAATCTCCACTTGTTTTTGCATCATCAATTGCCTGCATCATCTTTTTAGATGCTTCCTCATCTAAGCAACGAACCGGGGATGCTTCTGTAATTTCTTGTAGTTGTTCTATTGAGTCATATGTAAGCTTTTCTGCCTGCACACCGCCAATTTCAATTACATGTCCAGCAACCTTTACACCTAACTCTGCTAAAAGTCTTTTCGCAACAGCTCCTGCTGCAACTCGAACTGTTGTTTCACGTGCTGAAGAGCGTTCAAGTACATTTCTCATATCACGGTGTCCATATTTAATTGCACCATTTAAATCAGCATGACCAGGTCTCGGTCTTGTAATTTGTCTTTTCATTTCTTTTGCTTCTTGTTCAGTTAACGGATCTACTCCCATAATCTTTGTCCAATGGGTAAAATCTCGATTTTCGACAACGAGTGCAATTGGAGACCCAAGCGTAAGTCCATGTCTAACACCACTGACAATTTGTGCTTGATCTTTTTCAATCTGCATACGTCTGCCACGTCCATAACCTTTCTGCCTTCTTGCTAATTCTTCATTTATATCATCTGCTACTAAAGATAACCCTGCTGGAATACCTTCTAAAATTGTCGTAAGCTGCGAACCATGAGATTCACCCGCTGTGATGTATCGCATCGGATATTCCCCTTTTCTTGTAATTATTTTATCCCACATTAATGATAGGATGAGGACTTGACCGCTTCTACGCATGAGCGGATGCTCTCTCCCACCTAAAAAGAAAGGTTTTATGTCGTCTTTCAAGTTGTATGTATATAGTGAAGATATAGGATTGCCCTATTTTCTACTATATAACTCCATTTTGTTTTTTCAACATATAACTCGTTGCTATGAAAAACTAAAGGTGACCCGCACTCGTTTTCTCGCTTTGTTTTCACTTGGCATGGAGCACAAAGAGGGGCTGACCGCTTCTACGCATGAGCGGATGCTCTCTTCCACCTAAAAAGAAAGATTTTATGTCTTGTTCAAAAGTTATTCTTCCTTCATAGAGGTTTTACTTTATGTATCAATATATCATACCGGGCCTTACTTCGTAACTATTTGAAACTAAAAAAGTGCAAGAAGAGTATTTACACTCTCCTTGCACTTTTCACTATTACCACAGTAATTAAAGCGTTTACAAATTATTTTAAAATAATTAGTAAATCCATTGATTCATTAATTTTGAGTAGTCTACTAATTCTTCTTCTTTAAAGAAAATACCAATCTCACGTTCTGCACTTTCTAGAGAATCAGAACCATGGATAATATTTTTCGCAACTGTTACACCAAAATCGCCACGAATTGTACCTAGTGCCGCTTCATGAGGTCTTGTTTTACCCATCATATTACGAGCAGTATCTACTACACCTTCCCCTTGCCATACCATTGCAAAAACAGGACCAGATGTAATGAAATCTACTAATTCACCAAAGAAAGGTTTTTCTGTGTGCTCAGCGTAATGTTTTCCTGCAATTTCTGGAGTAACTTGCATTAATTTCGCACCAACTAATTGAAAGCCCTTTTTCTCAAAGCGAGCTACAATTTCCCCAATGAAGGCACGTTGTACGCCGTCTGGTTTTACCATTAGAAATGTTTTTTCCATAAAAAATCTCTCCACTTCTGAATTATGTATGTAATTGTATATCCCCACACACATATTAACACCCTTATCACAATTGTGCAATAGTTTTGAAATAGAGAGATTTTTTTATTTGTAAAAGAAAGTCATTAAAATTTTCGTTTTCCAATATACTTTGCAACATTTTGCAACGCATATTTTGCCTGTCCACGTGGCAAAGGTTTTATTACCTCTAATGCTTTATGTAAATAACGTTCACTAAATGCAAATGCCCGATCAATTGCTGGACTTGTTTTAATATCGTGAATAATTTCTTTCATCTCACTTGCAGTTGTATTTTCATGTACGGATACAATTTTTGCACGAAGCTTTGGATCTTCCATTGCATACAAAGCTGGAAGTGTGACATTTCCTTGCAATAAATCTCCACCAGCAGGTTTTCCTAATTTTTCTTCTGTTGAAACAAAATCTAAAATATCATCAATAATTTGATACGACATTCCAACAAAATAACCATACCAAAACAAACGATTTACAGTATCACCACTTGCCCCAGAAGCAATAGCTCCCAACTGACAACTAGCCGCAATCAACAATGCTGTTTTTCTCTTAATCCGTCGTAAATACGTTCTTAAATTTTGATTATAATCATACTTATCCTTAATTTGTTCGATTTCACCCTTACACACTTCCAAAATTGTATACGATAATGCCTGGTGAGCTTCTGGAACTTCTAAATTCGTAATGCACTCTAGAGACTTTGCAAACAAATAATCTCCCGTATACATCGCAATACGATCTCCCCATTTTGCATTTACAGTTGCACTACTTCTTCGTAAGAGCGCTGCGTCAATTACATCATCATGAACAAGCGAAGCCATATGGATGAGCTCTAGAGCAACTGCAACATGTTTAATTGCATCTAACTTGTAGTCTCCGAATTTCCCCGCAAGTAGCACAAATACAGGACGAATTCGTTTACCACCAGCTTCGATAAGCTGTAATGCCGCATCTTCTATTAGTTGTTGCTCTGAGGCAACAACCTTTTTTAATTCTTTTTCTATTACATCAATATCCGATCGTAAAAAAGAGTACATAAGTTGTAACTTCATATTGTTCACCTTAACCTAAAAACGTCTTTTTTCTATTTTAATTTCGGTTTTAATCCTAAGTGCATAGCTGCTACACCAAAAGTAAATGGTTTCACTTGCACATGCTCAAGTCCTGCCGATTCAAACATCTTCGCTAATTCTTTCATCCCTGGGAATGTGCTAGCAGACTCCTGAAGCCATGAATATTCCTTATAGCTTTTTGCAAACATTTTGCCAAACAAAGGCATAATGTATTTGAAATACAAAATATACATCTGGCGAAAACCAATCATCGTTGGTTGAGATGTTTCTAAACAAATCACTTTCCCGCCTGGCTTTACTACTCGCGTCATTTCTTTTAATACATGCATATAATTAGGAACATTACGTAATCCAAACCCAATTGTTACATAGTCAAATGTATTATCTTCAAATGGAAGTTCCATTGCATTTCCATGCAGAAGCCCCACTTGCGTCAATCCTAATGCCTTTACCTTTTCTTTACCGACAGATAGCATATTTTCACTGAAGTCTAAACCATGTACCTCTCCGTTTGGACCAACAGCATTAGCAAGTGCAATTGTCCAATCAGCAGTCCCACAACACACATCTAACGCCTTACTTCCAGGTTGTACATCCATAATTTGCATCGTTTCTTTTCGCCATGCTTTATGCCTTTGAAAACTTATAACTGAATTCATTACATCGTATTTATCAGAGATTTTTTCAAATACGTCATGTACTCTTTCTTCTTTTGATTGTTGCATGCGCTTACCCTTCTTCCAATATAAAATTGCTTATGTTTTCAATTTATCTTTTAAAGCGGAAACTATCTCATCAATTTCTTTATGGCTTTGAAGAAATGATTTTTCTTGTTCATCCATTTTTTTCAACCACTCTGTAAAGACCGCTTCCACATTTCTGTCATCATCATTTGATAGAGTTGCTTGAACCGCTTGAAAAACAGGTGCAGTTTTTCTTTTAGCATGCAATTGATACTCTTTTTGAAGACGCTTATTCCCTAGCATATACGCTATAAACGGTTTCCAATGTGATAAATGAAAATGATCACATGTTTTTTGTAAAAGTGCCGATTCGATTGTCATAACACTTTTGACTACTTCATCAACTGTTTCATATGCCCTCTGATATAACATAATTTTATGTTCATTAATTTCTTTAATCCCTTCGGCAAGTGCACGAATTAATACAATATCACAATTCATTGAAAGTAAATAATAATACAGTCCACTAAAGTAATCACCTGCAAGTACTGTAAGCTGACGACGCTTATGAAATCCACTTGTTTCTTCATCTGCTTTGTTTGATACTTTTTCATGTGTATCAAGAGCGATTTGTACAAGCATAATCGTTAAAACATAGTGATCAATTTGTTCTTTATGTAAATTTGCATTTTTTAAAGCAGCGTATAAAAGCACTACCTTTTCTTCATCAATAAATGGTTCTTCAATATAGTTTATAAAATAAGGATGGCGCAGTTTTGATAGCAACTGCTCCTTTATATCCGCATACCCTCCGTAGATGTCACACACAAAAAATCACCCTTGTTTTCTAATTCATAAAACCTATTATAACACATACATTCTATTTTCTATAACCAAAACTTGGGGAATCAAGATAAACTATATGTTAGATTTCTATTCATACAATACGCATAAAAAGCAAAAACTCATTCACCTATAAGTTTATGGACAGCTATCAAAATATATGTAATTTTTTAAAGACTATATCTCTCACTCCATAAACACAAATTAAAATGGAATTCTCATTTCTCCTTGCTCATTATAAGAATTTAGATTTCACAGGCAGTAATCCCCACCTAGTTTTGTTGGATACAGACAGTATTTCCTACAAACAACCGGAATCAAAAGTAAAATAATATAAATAAAAAAGAAAAGCAGTTTCCCGCTTTCCTTTACTTTGCCTTAATAAAAGACAAAATTTCGCTACGTGCCGCTGCATCATTTTCTAACACACCGCGCACTGCTGTAGTTACCGTTTTTGCACCAGGCTTTTTCACACCGCGCATTGTCATACACATATGCTCCGCTTCAACAACTACCATAACACCATGTGGTTCTAGCACTTCCATAATAGAATTAGCCACTGTTGACGTAATACGTTCTTGAAGTTGTGGGCGACGTGCAATTGTATCTACAGTACGAGCTAATTTACTTAGACCTGTTACTTTTCCACCACGTGGAATATATGCAACATGAGCAACTCCGTAAAACGGAACAAGATGGTGCTCACACATCGAATAAAATGGAATATCTTTTACTAATACAAGCTCCTCGTGCTCTTCTCCAAACACTTTATGCAAATGCTCCTTTGGATCTTCATGCATACCTGAAAATACTTCTGCATACATTTTCGCAACACGTTTCGGTGTATCAAGTACTCCCTCACGATTTGGATCGTCTCCAATTGCCTCTAGAATAAGACGCACTGCTTGCTCGATTTGTTCTAAGTTAACTTTTGCCATCCGCTTAACCCTCCCGAAAAACCTAAAAGTGATACGAACACATTCTAGCATATTTATGATTTTAAAAGCAAAAAGAAGAGTTTCCAAAAAGGAAACTCTTCTTCCCTGTTAATATGTAAGGATTATTTAACCGCATCTTTTAACGCTTTACCAGGTTTGAATGCAGGTACTTTACTTGCAGCGATTTCAATTTCCTCACCAGTTTGTGGGTTGCGTCCTTTACGAGCCGCACGCTCACGAACTTCGAAGTTACCGAATCCGATCAATTGTACTTTATCACCTTGTTTTAAAGCTTCTAAGATAGAATCAAAAACAGCGTCAACTGCTTTTGTTGCGTCCTTTTTAGAAAGGGAACTTGCTTCTGCAACAGCATTGATTAAATCTGTCTTGTTCATGCCATTCACCTCCTCCCAAAGATAAGACTGTATAATGATCATAAAATGAGTCTTACTTTCATTTGTAGGCAATTTTTACAAATTCTATACTACAAAGATGTAGATAAATCATTATCAACGCCTATATTATACGATTCTCCTGTATAATTCAATATTTTTAAAGAAATTGTTACCTCGAAAATGTGAAAAAACGATGAAACTTGACAATATGCTACAAAATATTAGATAATGACTATTTCTTTTCTCCTCTCCACCTACCTTCCTCACTTTTCTCTGAATCTTGAGACTGGAGTCTTACAGCCTGCAAATAGCGGGATAAAAAAGCAAAAACCCCCTGCTCGCAGGGGGGTCCTTATAAAATAATGGCAATCAATCCGCCAGATCCTTCGTTAATAATTCTTTCTAGCGTTTCTTTTAATTTGTAACGAGCATTTTCAGGCATTAAAGACAATTTTGCTTGAATTCCTTCTCGAACAATTGAACTAAGCGAGCGTCCAAAGATATCAGAATTCCATATAGAAAGCGGATCATCCTCAAAATCTTGCATTAAGTAGCGGACAAGCTCTTCACTTTGCTTTTCAGTACCAATAATTGGCTCAAATGTAGATTCAACATCAACTTTAATCATATGAATAGACGGTGCAACCGCCTTTAATTTCACACCGAATCGCGATCCATGACGAATAATTTCTGGCTCATCTAGGCTCATATCAGCTAAGGCCGGCGCAGCTACGCCATATCCTGTTTGTTTGACCATTCTTAAAGCCTCTGAAACTTGATCATACTCCGTTTTTGCATGAGAAAAATCAAGCATAAGCTTTAATAAATGATCTTTCCCTCTAATTTCTACACCTACAACTTCTTTTAATATTTGATCGTACAATTCATCTGGTGCATATAAATCAATCTCTGCAACACCTTGCCCCATATCAATCCCAGCTAAACTCGCTCGATCAATAAACTCATATTGACTAAATTGCCAAACAACACGATCTACATCACGAAGCCTTTTTATATCTTTAACTGTCTCTTGAACAGCTTCTTGATAACTTTGACGTAACCAATGTCCCTCATTTAATACCATAACCCAGCTTGGTAGATTCACATTCACTTCCAAAACAGGGAATTCAAATAAAGCTTCACGAAGTACATTGTAAACATCTGTTTCTCTTAAACTCTCCACACTCATTGCTAATACAGGAATATCATGCTCCTCTGATAAACTTTGACGTAACTGTTCTGTATCTGGATGATACGGCTGTACTGTATTAATAATCATGATAAACGGTTTACCCACTTCTTTTAACTCATTGATAACACGTTCTTCTGCTTCTATATAATCTCGTCTTGGAATTTCTCCAATCGTTCCATCAGTTGTAATGACAACCCCAATAGTAGAATGTTCTTGAATCACCTTACGCGTTCCAATTTCAGCAGCCTCATGAAACGGGATGGGTTCTTCATACCAAGGTGTATTAATCATGCGTGGGCCATTCTCATCCTCATACCCTTTCGCTCCAGGAACCGTATAACCAACACAATCTACTAATCGAATATTTACTTCAAGACCGTCATCAACATGGATGGAAACCGCTTGGTTTGGAACAAATTTCGGTTCTGTTGTCATAATTGTACGTCCAGCAGCACTTTGAGGTAATTCATCTTGTGCTCGCTGACGATCTGAATCATTTTCGATATTTGGAATAACAACAAGCTCCATAAATTTTTTAATAAACGTTGATTTTCCTGTTCGAACAGCTCCTACAACCCCTAAATAAATATCACCGCCTGTGCGCTCGGCAATATCTTTAAAAATATCGACCTTTTCCAAGTGATTCCCTCCCTCAAAATTTTTGGGAATAATCCAATTTGTATTCACATACAATATCCTTCACTGATGTCTCCTATCATATGAAACAACATAAAAATATTCTAGAAGTGTGGACAATATATCATATGATTTTGTCCTAAATTCATATGACTATTTAAAAAAAACTTTTTGTTTGCATCATAAGTTGTAATACATGAAAAAACCTTTCTTCTAGAACTTATTCGCTAGAAGAAAGGTTCATGACTTATCATTTAAAAAAAATTGGTTCTCCGTTTCTTACTGTATACGGTAAAGAGTATGCGGGCACAAATGGTGTATCTTTTAAAAGCATATTACGAATATCTTCCCCCTCTTTCAACTTTTCTCCGTTTTTTTGTAACATTTCATATAAATCCATTCGATAATCAACAAAAATTTCCCCTTTTTCATTAATTACAAGCGGTAATCCTTTTCCAGAATATGGACTTGTCACTTGAGGCACATCTTTATATCCCATCTTTTTGAAATCTAGCTCATAAACACCATCTGCAATAACCTTTTTAAAAGGAGGATATTGATGTTCATCACGATACATTTGCAATTTCAACTTAACATCCCGAATTTGTTCTGCCATTCTTACATCGATTAATTTTACCGTTGGATTTGTTTCTACATCTACTAATACATATTGATATACACCACCACTTTCATATGCATTTCCAGGTGCTTCTTGTATATAACGTGGTGCAATTTTTTGAAAATCAATTGGATATTTTTGATAAATTGGTGTGCTCATATCACGCGTTTTAATTGGCAATAAACCATTATTTTGTTCCTTATATGTATTGACTGCCTTTTGTACAGCTTGCAGCTGATCTTCATAAGGGACAGCATTCTGTTTCATATTTTCTCTAGGATACATACATCCTGACAAAAGGCTTATACAACAAAATATTAAAATAATATAGTTTTTTTTCACAGACAATCCATCCTTTATTTTCTCGCTCACATCTATTAAATCTTGTTTATTCATTTCCACCTACCTCTCCACAATCTATTTGAAAACAAAGAGTGGCGATTATTCATTCTTATTGTTCGACTGGCCCACTAAATACAACGAGGAAAATAACAATCCCAGATACAACCATAAGTATATAAGCAACCAGCGCTGTAATACCTTTCAAAATTTTATTCTTTATTTTATGCCTACTTAATAAAATAAAAGCTACTGCAATAAACATGAATCCCATTGCTCCTAAAGAAAACCACATTTTTATAAGTCCTTCAGACATATACACACCCCTTAATTATTAATCTATTTTTATACTATTTTAACAAATTAAAAATTTTAGACAAATAGAAAAATAATATATGACCATTCTTTTTAGCTGGTAAAGAGCATCCGACCATACATAGAAGCGGTTAGATCCTTTTTCTGCCCCATGCCAAGTAAAAACAAAAGGAGAAAGCGGGTGGAGACTCCCTTTTATTTTCACAGCTGAGACTTATATGTTGGAGAATATTTATGTATACGTACAAATTGAAAAAACGGCAGAAAGCGTTTCTTTTCTGGCGGAAGAGAGCATCCGACCATGCATAGAAGCGGTCCGCCCCTCTTCCTGTCCATGCCAAGTGAAAACAAATAAATAAAATGAGTGTAGGTCACCTTTCGTTCTTCATAATGGCGAATTATATATTGGAAAATCAAAATGGATAAATGTAAATAAAAAAACAAAAATAAAACCGAAGCGAATGTATCATCCTCGCTTCGGTTGACCAAATACGCCCACAAACAGCTCCAATCCCATTTCTTCATAGCTATCGTATGCAATCCTCGAACCCTTTGTTTCTCATGCTTTATTTTTTAAACATTTTACTTAACGAGCTAAAGTCTGTTGGCATATTATTATTAATAATCGCTTTTACAATTTGATCTTCTTGCTCTTTTGGTACCTCTCGCCCTGCCATTACTGCGACCTGATGGATTAATTGGCGTAGTATTTTCTCATCGCGTAAATTTGCATTTTGTACAGATGATGCTAATTTAAAAATATCGTCTTTATTTACTTTCGCTTCTTTTTCAATATTATTGAAAATGTTATTATCCATTTTCTTCACCCTCTCTTCAAGTTACAATCCATCGTATGCAAAAAGAAATAAATGGTGAAAAAACCCAGAAAAATAAAAAGCTGTATACGTGCTTTTTTCACGCATACAGCTTTTATTTACAATAAATCAGGTATCGCTTCAACTTCATGTTTACGAACACGCCCCATCAATGACCCTACTGCATCTTTCACATTATTTCCATTGAATAGTACATCATATAAGGCTGCCGTAATTGGCATTTCAACTTTCATTTTCTCAGCCATCTCATATGCAGCTTTCGTTGTTCGTACACCTTCAACTACCATACCCATACTATCTAATACTTCTTCTAATGAATATCCTTTTCCAAGCATATTTCCCGCACGCCAATTTCGGCTATGGACACTTGTACAAGTTACAATCAAGTCACCCATTCCCGTTAAACCAGCAAATGTTAACGGGTTACCACCCATCTTTCTTCCTAAACGAGCGATTTCCGTTAAACCACGTGTCATAAGAGCTGCTTTTGCATTATCACCTAATCCAAGGCCATCCGTTATACCCGCGGCTAGTGCAATAATATTTTTTAATGCCCCACCGAGCTCTACTCCGACAATATCAGGATTCGTATATACTCGGAAATAACTATTCATAAACAAGTCTTGTACTTCTTCAGCTGCTTCCATACGTTTAGCAGCTGAAGTAACAGTTGTCGCTTGACGAAGCCCTACCTCTTCCGCATGGCTTGGTCCTGATAGGACAACAACATCTCGAATAAGATGCGCTGGAATTTCTTCTTCAATCATTTCTGAAATACGTTTTGAAGTTCCCGGTTCAATCCCTTTACTTGCATGAATCCAAGTAATTGGCTGTGAAACAATATCTTTCATATTTTTCAATACTTCTCGATACGCTTTCGTTGGCACGACTAAAAGTACTGTATCTACATCTACTAATGCCTCTTCTAAAGAAGAGTAGGCTACGATTGTGCTTGGCAATGTAATTCCTGGGAGATACCGGCTGTTCTCATGTTTCATATTGATTTCATCCATGAGCTCCGAACGATTTCCCCAAATACGTACATCATGACCATTGTCAGCTAATACCATCGCTAACGCTGTACCCCAGCTACCTGCTCCTACTACTGTGATTTTTTTCATAAAATCACATCCTCTCCATTAGTCTCTTGCTCTAGAAATAATTCGAATTGGCGTTCCTACGAAGCCAAACGACTCACGCAAACGATTCTTTAAGAAGCGCTCATATGAAAAGTGCATTAATTCTGGATCATTTACAAATACAACAAATGTTGGTGGTTTCACCGCGACTTGCGTTGCGTAGAAGATTTTCAAACGTTGTCCATTATGCGTTGGTGTTGGATTCATTGCAACAGCATCCATAATCACGTCGTTTAATACGTTTGTTTGTACACGAATACTATGACTTTCATTAACTTCATTAATAACTGGTAATAATGTCTGTGTACGTTTTTTCGTTTTCGCAGATAAGAATACAATCGGTGCATAATCCAAGAATTGGAAATGCGCACGGATATTTTCTTCAAATGCTTTCATTGTCTTTTCATCTTTTTTAACTGCATCCCATTTATTCACAACAATAATTACTGCTCTTCCTGAGTCATGTGCATAACCAGCAATTTTTTTATCTTGTTCAATAATTCCTTCTTCACCATCTAAAACGACTAAAACAACGTCAGATCGTTCAATCGCTCTCAATGCACGAAGTACACTATACTTTTCAGTACTCTCGTATACTTTCCCTTTTTTACGCATCCCCGCTGTATCAATAATAACGTAATCTTGACCATCTTTACTATATGGTGTATCAACAGCATCACGGGTCGTTCCTGCTACGTTACTTACAATTACACGCTCTTGACCAAGCAATGCATTTACAAGTGATGATTTCCCTACATTTGGACGCCCAATTAATGAGAAACGAATTGTTTCGTCATCATATGCCTCTTCTTCAATCTTAGGGAAATGCTTTGCTGCTTCGTCTAATAAATCACCTAAACCTAATCCGTGTGTACCTGAAATTGGGAATGGCTCACCAAATCCTAATGCATAGAAATCATAAATATCATTACGCATCTCTGGATTATCAACCTTATTCACCGCTAGTACAACCGGCTTTTTAGAACGATATAAAATCTTTGCTACTTCTTCATCTGCAGCTGTTACACCATCACGGCCATTTGTCATAAAAATGATAACATCCGCTTCATCAATCGCAACTTCTGCTTGTTGACGAATTTGTGTCAAAAACGGCTCGTCTCCAATATCAATTCCACCTGTATCAATAATGTTAAATTCATGATTTAACCATTCTCCCGCACTATAAATACGATCTCGCGTTACGCCTGGGATATCTTCTACAATTGAAACTCTCTCTCCAACAATTCTATTGAAAATAGTAGATTTCCCTACGTTCGGGCGTCCTACTATTGCCACTACTGGTTTCGGCATATAATTTCATCCTTTCAACTTGCTTCTGTTTATTATGTAAAAAACCCTTCTTTGTGCAAGAAGGGATTTGCATTCCAGAATATTTCTCATCGTATCAAAACATCTCATATTATAGCACACGTTACTAATGTTTCACAATAATATATACATTCTCTTGTAAGCGGTGTGCGATACCGTCTAAAATCGCTTCTAAATTATTTGCTACAAATTCCATTTCTTCTTTTGAGTCACAAGTAAATAAAGGTGCCCCCCCAGCAAACTTTTCTGGCGTCGTTGTAATTACAGCAAGAATATAGCTTTCTAACATCATCGTATATCTCCCCTTCCTTTTGGGGCCTCTGATGACATATGAACCGCGCTTTCTAATGTTGGCACATTCCCTATTACTGCAATCGCTTTTTTTACATCTTGATCTTGCGGGAGTACAAATACCCCTACTCTTCCATCTTCTAAATCGCGCTTAGCTAAGGGGACTAACGCCGGGGTTCCAGAATCTCTAAATATGCCTAATGCAACCGATACATCATGTAAGATTGCTTGTCGTTGTCCAAGATTGGAAATTGTTATTCTTGCGTCAATGGACTTAGGCTTTAAAATAAAGCCCATTCCATACTTCATAATTTCTTCTTGCCTTGCGGGCAATCCAATATTCATAATATAAATATTATCAATATATAGTCCTGCTCCCTCAAAGCGGAGAGGGACATGCTCAATGTCTACAAGATCACGTAACCTTTTACCAGACATCAATATTTTGGCAATAAAGAATCCTGCTGTGCCAGCAACTACACCAGCTATCCACGAATGAAACCCTATATATGTAAATGTTGTCACAAATGCTGTTAACATCGCTAAATAGTTGCGACTTTCAAATACAAGAGCTATCCCCTCAATATATGTGTTTCCACGCGGCACAAGCTCATACCCATCTAATTGCTGCAGTGTATTCCTTTCCATATTTCGAACATCTCGAAATTGAGACGCAGCTAATGTTAAGAAAGTAATCGCTGAAAAATCCTTCTTCAAAATGGATGGTATAGCAATTGCTCCTAAAGCTGCTGCAATTAATCCCATAGCAATGTGAATGATTTTTCCATGTAAACGTGTCGGATACTGCCTCGTATCTGTACGAAGCATCAAAATTCGCGTTACTGTTCCAGCAATGACGCCACATAAAATGGCTGGTGTATATTCAGTCATGTATTACCCTTGCCTTTCTTTTACATGTTTTTTTCTAAATTGTCCTCTATACGCCGATAATTTTGCGATATAAGACATCATCATAACCAGTAGTGTAGAAACAGCAATGATATCAAAGAATGTCAAACCACCAAATTCGTATGGAAAATGAAGCCTGCGAAAAATAAATGTTACCAATATTTCTCCTTGTAGTGCTCCGGCATATAAAGAACATAGACGCAATAAACGATCTCGATGTAATACAATTGATGCATATACAAGAGTACCGCTTAACATAAAAATTCGATTAATAACAATCCAAATCGGATCATACACCTCTAATAAATGAAAGCTTGTATATAGCATAGCAATGATAAGTGCCGACAATAAGGCATACATTTTTTTCCACACAGAATATAGAGCAATCCCCAAAAAGGAAATAATACCGAGTATAAGAGCGTTTATTGATACAGTGAAAGAAGCAATAGATACCGTTATCTGTGAACAAATAATAAATATTAATATAGCAGCACTAACTTTCCAACGAATTTCATCTTTTTTCAAAAAAAACGTTGTAACAACCCAGCCCACCCACGCTAAAAAATAAAAATAACTTCCATCCATATTTTCTCCTCCTATCATTTCCATTATGGGAACTTTTTATGAAAACTAATCCTTTTCTTCTTTTTGCATAGTTTTTCTTATAACAGCAACACTTTCTATTAAGGAGGTGTAGATAACGATGGGAAAAGACCGCCAAGAAAAGAAACTAAAACAATCGCGCCGTGTCGAGTCTGACCGCGACCAATCGCTGCAATATCCTGGAGCAACTGGGCTTGATACACCAGAGCAAGCTCGCAAGCAAAATCAGCATTAAACAAAATGAAAAAACAGCCGACATCGGCTGTTTTTTCATTTTCCCACAATACATTATGTTATTAATCCATGCTCCAACGCTTTCTTTATTGCTTCTACACGATTAGAAACTTGGAGCTTAGTATATATATTAATAATGTGTGTTTTAACCGTTGAAATTGAAATAAAGAGTTTCTTACCAATCTCTTTATTTGTCGCTCCAGTAGCTAGAACAATTAACACCTCTAATTCTCTCTGACTTAGCACTGTATTTGTTACTTCTTCACTTTTAAAGATAGTGCTTTAAAAGTTTCATAGCACTTCGTTACTTTATCCACTTCAATAATCTTATTCATTTCATCTTCCCCTTTCCTCTTCATTGTACGAGGCGGGTACATAAAAAAAATCAACCGAACGGTTGATTCTTTCGGTTGATTTTTTATTCTTATCTTATTCTGATTTATAAATAACCTGCAAAAAAACTTAAAAAACATTACCTATTGCTATAGCACGTCGTATCAATCCCACGTTGCGATAACCAATGATACGTGTCACCCTTCACAATAAGCGGCACTCGCTGAAGCTCAGAGAGTGTTCTCGCTCCAAGAGCCGTCATTATAAATTGTAAATCCGTATGTAAAAGTTCTATTTCATCCATTAATTTCTGGGCACCATCATTCATCAATATACGTAAAAAATACCCAGCAAAAGCAGTCGCCCGTGCCCCTAATGCAATTGCTTTTGCTACATCAAGCGCAGTTTGTATACCGCCAGATGCAATAAGAGAGAGGTTTTTATTTGTAGAGGATGCTTCTATGATTGAAGCTACCGTCTGAATGCCCCAATCATTAAAATAAGAAAGCATTCGCTTCCTTCGCTCATTTTCAACTGCAGCAAAATTTGTGCCACCATATCCACCAACATCTACAGCCGTAACACCAACATCAGTTAGCTGCTGTACCGTTTCTTTACTCATACCAAAACCTACTTCTTTTACTATAACTGGAACCGGAGAACTTGTAACAATTTGTTCAATCCGCTCTAATACGCCTGTAAAATCCCGATCACCTTCTGGCATCGTTAGTTCTTGAATGACATTCAAATGAATTTGCAAAGCATTCGCTTCAATCATATCAACCGCTCGTTTTGCCTGTTCAACGCTCGCTTCACTACCCAAATTTGCAAAAACGATTCCATTTGGATTTACCTTTCGAACAATTCGATAAGAAGATGCTTCTTTTTCATCTTTTAACGCAGCCATTTGAGAACCGACAGCCATCGCAAGGTTATGCTGCTTAGCCACGTGTGCTAACTGTTCATTAATATGTAATGTGTGATCTCCACCACCACCAGTCATCGCATTGATAAAAATCGGCGAACTTAATGAAAGTTCGCCGATTTCCGTTTCAAATGTAATGCTTTCATAACTTGAATTTGGCAAGCTTTGATGGACAAAAGCAATGTCATGAAAGCCATGTATACGAGACTGTCCGGTGGAAAGAGCGTATTCAATATGTTCTAATTTTCGTTTTGCCCTTACCACTTGTACCCCTCTTTATTTCTTTAATTTTTTCAGTTGTTCACCAATAATATCACTAAATTGGAAAGTTGCAGACTCAGAAGTCGGCTCATATTGGCTATAATCTTCTGTTTCATTATTTTCTTCAACAGCTTCTTTTATACTTAAAGAAATACGTTTTTCTGCTGCATGTACTTCAAGTACTTTCACTTTCACTTCTTGTCCCATTTCTAATACTTCATTTGGATTTTTCACGTGACGATTTGCAATTTGCGATACATGCACAAGTCCTTCTACACCTGGTAAAATTTCAACGAAAGCACCAAATGTAACAATTCGTTTCACTATACCTTCTCGAATATCACCCGCTTTAACTTCAGCAGAAACGTTTTCCCAAGGTCCTGGCTGAGCCGCTTTAATCGATAAAGAAATACGCTGCGTATCTGCATCAACCGATAATACTTTGACTTTTACACTTTGTCCTTGTGTTAACACATCAGAAGGCTGTTCAACGCGGTCATGAGAAATTTGTGAAATGTGTACTAAACCATCTACATTACCAACATTCACAAAAGCACCAAAGTCAGTTAATCGTTGAACTGTACCTTCCACAACGTCTCCTTCTTTTAAAGAAGAAATCGCTTCTTTTTTCTTTGATTCTAATTCCTGTTCTACAACTGCTTTATGTGAAAGAATAACACGATTTTTTTCACGATCTAATTCAACAATTTTCACCGCTAATGTTTTTCCTTTATAATCAGTAAAATCTTCTACATAGTGCATTTCTACAAGTGAAGCTGGAATAAATCCACGGACACCAAGATCCACAACTAAACCACCATTCACAATATCTTTTACAGTAACATCAAAAACTTCACCTGAAGTGAATTTTTCTTGCAACTCTACCCATGCTTTTTCTGCATCAACAGCACGTTTCGATAATACAAGATCATCATCTTCTAATTTAATAACTTTTAATTCAAGATTTTGATCTAATTTTACAACATCGCTCGCTTTTTCAATATGAACGTTAGCTAATTCACTAATCGGAATAACGCCATCTGTTTTGTATCCAACATTTACAAGAACTTGTTTTTCTTCAACCTTTGTTACAGAACCTGTAACAACGTCACCCACTTGTAATGCTTTTGAATCCACAACTTCTTCATTCATTTTTTCTACCATGGAAATACCTCCCTACAGAATTGACAAAGCTTTTTTATGTATATACGAAATGAAAACAAATGTTTTCATTTGCATGTTATAAGAAATTTTTAGCATATACTCGCTTCCAATACATACAACAACCTATTTTTTGCTATACACTTCATAGAAGATATAGAAGCCTATATAAATAGTATACAGCAAAATCTCCTTGAATAAAGTATGTTTTAAAATATAATAGCGAATATATTCTGACAGTTTCTCTTCTTTTACTAACTTCTTACAAATTGACTTATTTGTCAAGGAAAGTGTTTCACTATTCTCTGTTATACTAATATTTTTAAAATAAAAAAAGAAAGAGGATTCCCTCTTTCTTTATTTTGCAAACGCTCCAGAAACAATATCCATGATTTTTTGGACAACTTCTTCAATTGATAAAGAAGTTGTGTCTAACTCCAATGCATCATCCGCTTTTTTTAACGGAGAAACTTCGCGCTCTGAATCTAATTTATCACGCTTGGCAATTTCTTTTTTCAATTGCTCCAAACTAGAAGCGAAGCCTTTCTTCGTATTTTCAAGGTGTCTACGCTCCGCTCTCTCTTGAACAGAAGCAAGCATAAAAATCTTCACTTCCGCATTAGGTAGCACATGCGTACCAATATCACGACCATCCATTACCACCCCGCCCTTTTCTGCTAGAGCTTGTTGGCGGCGCACCATCTCTTCGCGAACAAGACGATGCTTGGCAACAATTGATACGCGATTTGTTACATTCGGTGTACGAATCGCTTCAGATACATCCTTGCCGTTTAAGAAAACTAGTTGTGTATTTTCACCTTGCTGAAAATCAATATTCACATTTTTTAAAACTTCCATTAAACTTTCTTCATTTTCAATATCTACATTTTGTTCCAGAGCAGCGTATGTAAGCGTACGATACATTGCACCTGTGTCAATATAGACATAAGAAAGTTCTTTCGCAACAACCTTTGCAACTGTGCTTTTTCCAGCAGCTGCTGGACCATCTATCGCAATTGAAATTCGTTTATCCACTGTAACACCTCATTTTTTTCACTTATAAAACAAAATGAAAAGCAGGTACAAATCCCCTGCTTCTCTACGCTTGTTTCATACCGATTAAACCCTCAATTATTGTAGCACAATCCTTACTAGAAGAAAATGAAAACTACTTATTGACTTGTAAAATATCAGTTATATTTTCACTTGTAACTCCTTCATAATAAACGATTTTTGATAAATATTTCACTGTGGATTCTTGCATGAAAAGCAATTGAATAATGCAGAGACAAATAAATTGAATCAATAATATACGAATTAAAGCTCCCTCAATTTTTTTCAAAGAAATATCCTCTTTTCATTTTTCTCACTCATTCTAACAACTCACGATAAAAAAATTAAGAATCCATTCCCTTCAATTATTTCCAAAATAAAGTAGTCAACTTTATTTTCATTTCTAATACAAACTTTTATACATTTCCATTGTCGAATCTAGTAAAAACATGGTATGTTCTAAATGTATTTTTTGACTAGAAAGGGGTATAAGCATTGAAAAAAATCCTAGTTTTACACACAGGTGGAACAATCGCAATGGAAGAAGATAAAGAAACTGGGGTTGTACAACCAGGGGAACAAAATCCTCTTTTAAAATTCATTCCAAATTTAGCGGATGATATTGATTTAATCGTTGAAGATGTCTTTCATCTTCCATCTCCTCATATGACTCCTAGCGAGATGTTACAATTACAAATCATCATTGACGAAAGAGTAAAACATGAAGATATCCATGGCGTTGTCATTACACATGGTACAGATACATTAGAGGAAACTGCATACTTTTTAGATTTAACTGTACAAGCGAACATTCCAATCGTTGTAACAGGTGCAATGCGCTCTAGCAATGAATTGGGTGCTGACGGTTTATATAACTTTTTATCAGCTGTAAAGGTTGCAAGTAGCAGCGAAGCGCTTGGAAAAGGTGTTCTTGTCGTGTTAAACGACGAAATTCACTGTGCAACAAATGTAACAAAAACACATACAAGTAATGTTGCAACATTCCAAAGCCCTCAATACGGACCAATCGGTATGGTGACAAAACGCGGCGTTGTCTTCCATCACGCTCTCGTAAATCATGAAACATACATGATTGGGCAAATTTCTAAAAATGTTGTTGTGTTAAAGGCATACGCTGGTATGGATGATACATTATTAGCAGCAATTGAAAACCTACCGGTCGATGGGATTGTAATCGAAGCACTTGGTCAAGGTAATTTACCACCACGAACGCTTTCTAGTTTACAACGCTTAATAATTAAAGGAATTCCAATTGTTCTCGTTTCTCGCTGCTTTAATGGAATTGTCCAAGACGTATATTCCTATGAGGGTGGAGGAAAACAATTAAAAGATATGGGAATTGTTTTCACATACGGTTTAAATGCCCAAAAAGCTCGTATTAAACTACTTGTTGCTTTAGAATGTACTCATTCTCAAGATAAAATCCAACAAATGTTTATGCACGATTAAAAAATAAGCTGTCGAAAAATTCGACAGCTTATTTTTGTTCTCTTGATACAACTGTTTGTGTAATTGCTCCACCATGAAATCTTCCATTCTCAATAAAAATTTCATTCGCATTATTTCCAGCTGCAATAACACCCGCAATAAAGATATTCTCCACATTCGTTTCCATTGTTTCTTCTGTAAATATCGGACGCCCTGTTTCTTTATCAATTTCTACTCCCATTTTTGTTAGGAAACTATGATCCGGGTGGTATCCCGTCATCGCAAATACAAAGTCATTTTGAATTGTAAATAACTCTCCGTTGCTTGTATACGTAAGCGTATGTTCGGTAATTTCTTTTACGTGAGCATGAAACTGCATTTGAATCGTACCATTACGTACTAACGCTTCAAATTCAGGTAAAATCCACGGCTTAATACTCTGCGAATATTCTCCCCCGCGATATAACACCGTTACACGTGCTCCAGCTTTTACAAGTTCTAGCGCAGCATCTACACTTGAATTTTTCCCTCCTATTACAACTACATCTCTGTCAAAATAAGGATGTCCCTCTTTAAAATAATGAGATACTTTCTCCAATTTTTCTCCAGGAACGTTCATATAGTTTGGATTATCATAATATCCCGTTGCCACTACGATATATTTCGCAGCGTATGTTTCCGTATTTCCATCACGCTTCATCGTACTTACTCTAAAGAAGTTCCCATCCTTTTGCACTTGTTCTACGCGTTCAAATGCATTTACTCGCACACCTTTACGCTTTACCACTTCACGATAATACGCAAGCGCTTGATTACGAACTGGTTTGCGGTTTTCTGTAATAAAAGCAACATCACCAATCTCTAACTTTTCACTAGAGGAAAAAAACGTTTGATGAGTCGGATAATGATAAATCGCATTCACAATATTTCCTTTTTCAATTACTAGTGGATTGATTCCCTGTTGCTGCAGTGAAATCGCTGCTGCTAATCCACACGGTCCGCCCCCGATTATAATAGCTGTTTCTTTTTGCATACTCGGTTCACTCCTAGTCTTCTGCCTCAATCTCTATTTATTACAAAACAAGAAAAAACCTACTTTCAGCAGTAGGCACCTATCTTTATTGTATTCATTTTTCATATATTTGTCATCTAAACGATACGTACATTCGATAGACGTCCGCTAAAAATTGTCTAAATCGTATTCCTTGTTGTCCCAATACATTTTCTGGATCAATCTTCCTCGTAGGATCAAGTGTTTTATGAGATACAATATCCTTTTTAGGATTTAAATTGAATGTATGACATAAATAAGCATGGTACCATGTAAACCTCGTGTAAGAATCCCAAAAGTTAACATTACCTCCATAACACATTTCAACACCAATTGCTGCTTTGTTCGCATCATAACCAAACAAATCATTGTCTGTTGGTACATTATATCTTACATGATACGCTACCTCATCAATTGGGATAATTTCTAAAATGGTTGTATCATCTACAAAGGTATGCGCCGATGCTTTCGGTTGTATTTCGTTAAAGTAATCTCGATTTCCTATCGCATTGCTGCCAGGATTCCCCGTATCATGGCTTACAATGAACCTCACCTTCGAAAGGCGGATTCCTGGTCGGGAGCTTCCGTACCCAATATAATTTCGCTCTATAGGGAACATCACCATGTCTATCAACTCCGCTCTAGAAAATTACCTTTCTTCTTTATATATGTATTCAACCTCGATATCTATATAGTACATTTCTTACACAAAGAGAAAATCAAAAATATTCGAAGTAAATACCATAAATAATAAAATACTTACAGCCGTTCCATAAAACCCATAAAACCAAACACAGTCTTCTTTTGTATCTAAACCGAAAAATTTATTTACGGATTGTAACAAAGAGGAACGTTTTACATGTTTTTTTCGTAAAACCTCTACCCGTTCCATAACATCTGTTGGCATCATAAATCTTTGGTCTGCTGTCATTTTCATTATTAATCTCTCCTTATCTTGTTTCCGTTTTGTTTATCTAAAGAGAGTATAGCACAAACGTTCTATTGGAACAAGTGTTCTTTTTTATTTTTTGTAATCGATCATCCATTTTTAACAATATTACACCTATTAACAGTAATTATTTAACCGAACCACTTTAAAAGTAATATTATAATTCCCCAGACGATAGCTATCACTGGCCCAACAATACATACTCCAAACAACAAAGACATAATTCCTTCTCCAAATATTTGCAGTACACTCGCCCTTTCACTAGAATTCCTTTTCTTTAACCTTTCTTCTAAATATACGATTCTCTTTTCCAATTCATCCACTCGCTCACTCACATCAATCTTCGTTTGCAATTTTATCTCCACATTTTCTATGATCCTTATTATGTACTTCAATAAAAAAACGTGGTTTCCTTGAAGGAAACCACGTTCTCTCTAAACTCTTTATTCTATTATACCCAGCCTCTAAAGCGGCTAGCTTCTGCCATTTTACGTACACCAACCATATAGGCTGCTAAACGCATGTTCACTTTACGAACTTGTGATGTTTCGTAAATAGAATCGAATGATCTTACCATTACTTTTTCTAAACGTTGTTCTACTTCTTCTTCTGACCAGTAGTAACCTTGGTTATTTTGCACCCATTCGAAGTAAGATACAGTAACACCACCAGCACTTGCTAATACATCAGGAACAAGTAAAATACCGCGTTCTGTTAAAATTTTAGTTGCTTCTAATGTAGTTGGACCATTTGCTGCTTCTACAACAATTTTCGCTTTAATATCCGCAGCATTCTCTTCTGTAATTTGGTTCTCGATTGCAGCTGGAACTAAAATATCACAATCAAGTTCTAATAGCTCTTTGTTTGAAATTGTATTGTTGAACAATTTCGTTACTGTTCCGAAGCTGTCACGACGATCTAGTAAGTAGTCGATATCCAATCCATTTGGATCATGTAGTGCACCGTAAGCATCAGAAATCGCAATTACTTTTGCACCAGCATCATGCATAAATTTAGCTAAGAAGCTACCAGCGTTCCCAAACCCTTGGACAACAACGCGAGCGCCTTTAATATCGATACCGCGTTTTTTCGCAGCTTCGCGAATACAGATTGTTACACCTTTTGCAGTTGCTGTTTCACGCCCATGAGATCCACCTAATACAAGCGGTTTACCTGTAATAAATCCAGGCGAATTAAATTCATCGATGCGGCTATATTCATCCATCATCCATGCCATAATTTGTGAGTTTGTAAATACATCTGGAGCAGGAATATCTTTTGTTGGACCAACAATTTGGCTAATTGCTCGTACATATCCACGGCTTAATCTTTCTAATTCACGGAAAGACATTTCACGTGGATCACAAATGATACCACCTTTACCTCCACCATATGGTAAATCAACAATACCACATTTTAAACTCATCCAAATAGAAAGTGCCTTCACTTCGTTTTCTGTTACATTTGGATGGAAGCGAATTCCACCTTTCGTTGGACCAACAGCATCATTGTGCTGTGCGCGATATCCTGTAAATATTTTAACAGTCCCGTCATCCATACGAACTGGAATTTTCACTGTCATCATACGAATTGGTTCTTTCAGTAATTCATATACCTCGTTTGGATAACCCAACTTTTCTAGGGCTTCGTTAATAACAATTTGTGTTGAATTCAACAATTCAAAATGTTGCTCCCTTTGTTGTGTTTGTGTTTGAGCTCCCTTTTCGGCTACCATAGTAAGTAAACCCCCTGTAATTTCACTTGTTTAGTAAACCTTCATTGCCTAGTATACACCGTTAAATTTGGAATGCAATAGAAAACGCTAACAAATGTATACAAACTATTCTTTATTGCAAGCGTTTTCACTATTATTATAGTCCTTTTATCGCTTTTAGAAAAGTAAAATACTTAAATATTTAAATGTTTTTTATATCACAATGTATTTTAGTCTATCTAATATCGAAAAATACTAACAAAACCTCAAGCTATTTCTACTAGCTGAGGTTTTGTTTTAAGACAAAATACTTGTATATTTGCTGAATTGCTTGAGAATCCATTAATTCTTTTCCATATTCCATAATACGATAAATTGTTGCTGTAGAAGAATTACCGTATTCTGCTAAAATCGCAATAATATCTGCCTTTAATAATGGTGTTTCTTCTTCCATCCAAAGATAAAAACGCCCATCCCATGTGTAGAGTTTCCCTCCGGTTACACCGAGATTATACAAACGATTTGCCAACGTAATCACATCTTCAAACGTTGCAAATTCATACAATATATGTTCACTCTCATCTAGAGTTACTTGCATCTCAATAAACTCATCACGAAACTCATCTTCTGTATCGGTTTCGTGATTTTCTTTTGTGACAATTACAACCATTCCTTGTGCTTGTAAAGAAAAAACTTCAACCGCAATTGGACCATCCGCTTCAAATCCAAGTTCTTTATTTGCTTCTTGCATCATATCGCGAAATAACTGTTGCACTTTCGGAGCATTTTTCCATAAATCCTCCTTCGTCAATCCTCGCTCAGATAAATCGTCAAACGTTAGGAAAATTTTGATTTTATTATAATTTAAACGTTCCAGCCTCATCTTGTAACCTCCCTACGTAACCGTTGTATCTAATTTTTATTATATGAAATAGAAAATAGATGGTTCTTTTCGAACAACTATTCCGACGTATTTAACCATTTATCCCATTCTTTTTTTGTATCACCAATGAACACATTTTGAAGTCCAATCTTGTCTTCATCTGAAACAAACTGACTTGCAAATCCAACAAGCCCTATGCAGATCTTTGAATTCTGACTTTGCAACTTCTTAATCAAATTTAGTGCGCCTTTCAAATATCGCTCTTTTGAACATGATATAAACACATATTTGGGTGCAAATTGCTTAATAACTGTATGAATCCCATCTTCCTCTAGGCCTGTCCCAAAATATGTTGCTTGATAGCCTTTCAAACGTAAATATATTGTGAAAACAAAAAGGTTTAATGTATTCAATTCTCCTGGTGCGCATATAGCCAAAGCTTTTGGCAAAATAAAATTAGTATGCGTATTATGATAAATCATTCCAATGCGTGAACATAAAAATGAATCTATATACCGCTCTTGTACAGCTGTTATCTCATCATTTCTCCGCATAGTCTCCAATTTATCAATAATCTTAACAAATATATGAGTGATTACTTTTTCTGTTGTATAAATAACAAATGCCTCGTTTAATAATTCACGGGCATGCTTTTCATCAAATTTTAACAAATAATGAAGGATATCGTCTACTAAAAACACTTCTGTACTGTACGCTACTTCAACTAAATTGTGATTTTGCAATCGATTGCTCTCTAATAACTGGACTGCTTGACCAATCATAAATCCTTCATTCACTTTATACATTAACCATTTTAAAATTCTCACATGCTCTTCTGTATATAGGCGATGCCCAGCATCATTGCGCTTTGGAGCAATAATATGATATCGTCTCTCCCAAGCCCGCAGCGTACTCGGCTGAATTCCAAGCATATTCGAAACAGCTTTTATATTATATTTCCCTTTTAAAGTTGGCATGTTTTTCCCACCTTTAAACCGAACATCTCTTATTTTTTTCCTTGCAACGTAATTAAGTGCGTTTGGGCTGGAGCTCGAAAACGTAGTGGTATCAATGTCGTTCCATACCCATTACTCACAAATAAAGTTGTATTCGGATACTTATATACGCCGCCTTTTAGATATCGTTTAAAATGAAATAGACGAATTTGTCCCCCATGGGTATGACCACTTAATACGAGGGAAATTTGTTCTTGTCCAGACATTTTGTTTACAATAACAGGATTGTGGCTAATAAGAATACGAAAGCCATTTTCTTGACAATCTGCTAGTGCCAAGTCTAAACGATCCCGTTCTAATCCAACATCATCCACCCCTAATAAGCAAAGCTTGTCGCCAGAATCTGATTCAAACAGCACTCTTGTATTATCTAAAATTTTCACACCATGTTCTAGTAATAACGCATCTAGTTCATGATAGTCAATTTCATAATCATTATTTCCCCATACAAAATATATAGGACCAATTTTACTTAATGTTTGAACATTAGCAGCAATTTGTGATAACGATACACCTTTCTCAGCTAAATCACCGCCAATAATAACAAAATCAGCTTTTCCTTTTACATTTTCAATTAAAGAAGGCGAAACAATTCTCCTATGAATATCTGAAATGAAAAATATCCTGACCTTTCCAAAGCTTTCCGGGAAATTTACAAATGATAAAGTGTGTTCTAGCAATGTATTACGCAATGCTTCTCTATACATCATAAAAAGACAAATAAAGCCAATACATATGAACGTGCCACCTAAAATCCACAACATATATTTTTCTCAACTTCCCTCTCAACAAAATGTAATTTTATCAAGCTATATTGCAATAAAGATGAATAAAATCTCATCCGATACAAAATACTTCATTCACCTTTTCAACCACTCATATAACCATTATTTTACAGCTACTATTCCTTCTCCGTTTTCTTTTTGACAGGAATTTTCAATTCTTTTCCCACTTCTAACTGATTGTCTTGTAAATTGTTATAGCGTTTAATGATTGTAGCCCCATCTTCATTGGGAAAATACTGTTTCCCAATACTTTCAAATGTCTCACCCGCTTTTACAATATGCGTTTCAAATTTTTCTGGCTGCTTCTTTTTTCCTTCACCATGTTTATTTGAATCGAAAAAAATCACTTCAAACGCATTTGTTCCAGGGACATCATTCTCTTTTGCACTTTTCACTTCGATATACTTATCCGTATACCATAAAATACTAAGTGGTAACAAAATAAATAAAAATGTTAAAACTCGAACAAAAAAGTGGTTAATCTTAAATTTAGATTTTTTCTTTTCTTTATTTCTATGAACCTCACTTCGCGGCGGTAAACCTTCTTCTGTTTGCTCTTCTTCCAATTCTTCTTCAAAATCGGGAATTTGTTTCCTCATGCTGTTCACCACCACCTTTCATTTATTTTCTTAATTGAAGTCCCATTATAAAATCAACAAGAAAGTGTGCAAAAATTGTTATAAACAAATTTCCTGTCCATTGAAACACATATCCAAATACAAAACTAATCATACATACAAAGCAAAATAAGAATGGCTTCATCACATATCGAATATGTAAAACAGCAAAAATAAGGCTAGCAATTACAAGTCCGAAATGCGTCTGTAACACACCCCGAAATAAAAATTCTTCAGCAAATCCAATAACAAACGTAATAACTAATAATTGTATGACAGAAATCCCTTGGAACATCCGCTCATTAATTCCACCATCATCAAACCACGATTCTGGGAACACTTGCATTGCAATATAATCAAATAAGATGACACCACCCGCAACTCCACTACCTATTATAAGGATGGAAACAGGTTCCCATTTCCACAAATCATAAAATTCATTCCTATTTGGAAATAATATATAGGCTAACGCGCAGCCAACACCTATAATTATTAATTGTGTTATATAGAGGTTAAGCCGTATTTCTTTCGGACCTATGTCTTCAATACTACGCCTTTGAATGTTCATCATTCCTCCGTTCTCTCATACCAAAGAGCAATTGTAACTCCGCTTCCCAATTATAGTCGAAAATTGATTGTCTTGCTCGTCTTTTTTTATAATCTTCTTTGGAAATACCGCAGTAGTCACAGCAGTTTTTTACCTCAGCTTCCTTCTTATATCCAAATTGATGTAGCATTTGTTCCCGTCTACACCCTTTAAACTGGAGCCACGATTTCATATTTTCTAATTGCCTATATTTATTCCGAAGACGCCCGTCCACTTCTAACATCAATTTTTTCATTTTCTCATCTGACAAGGATTCCATAATGAGCTTCTTCTGTTGTATGATTTTCATCTTTTCTAAATGATAACGTACAAAACGCCAATGCTGCTCACTAAACCTTGCGGCATTATAACAAATTTCTTCCACATCTTCCATTGGCAATACTTTCGTTTGGAACATCTTCTCTTGTAGTAAGGAAAATAAAAATTGAATTTGCTGTTTATTTGGTAATTCATCCTCAATGATAGAAACTGGTAGATCATGATCCAATGGACTACAAAGTAGAATCGCAATACTCATCTCTCCATCTCTTCCCGCTCTACCGATTTCTTGTAAATAAGAAGCAATATTTGCTGGATAATGAAAATGAATAATATATCTTGTATTCGGCTTGTTTACCCCCATACCAAATGCACTTGTACATATAACAAGCTGCAGTTGATCATTCATAAATTGTTGCTGAATTAACATCCGCTCTTCATGTTCCATTCCACCATGATAAAATGCAACATCTACTATACCTTTACTCCTTAAATATTCTGTCAGGCGCTCCGTCCAAGCCCTGCTAGAACAATAAATAATTCCTGGTCCTTGTAAATAAGTAACTTGCGTGAGAAGCGCTTCCTTTTTTTCTTCTATTGTTTGTACAAATTGTACTTCCATTGCAATATTTGGACGATCAATCGAATACACATGCTCTGCTACATTCGTAAGTTTTAAACTTTTTATAATATCTTGTAATACTTCTTTTGTTGCAGTAGCTGTTAATGCTAATACCGGAGGATGTCCAATAGCCGCTATAACTTGATCTAATTTTTTATAGTCTGTTCGAAAATCGTAACCCCATTGCGAAATACAATGTGCTTCATCAACGACAAATAGCGAAATATGAATCTTTTTTAGTTCTCTTATTATTGCTTCAGTTTGCAGCATTTCGGGCGAGACAAAGACAAATTTATAAGAAGATAATCTTTTTATCGCTTCTTTTTTCTCAGTTAATGTACGGAAACTATTAAACGCAATCACACGATTCTTTACTATATATTTAAGCTGCGTTACCTGATCTTCCATTAAGGATAGTAATGGAGAAACAATCAGTACTGTTCCATCTTGCATAAGACCTGGAAGTTGATAGCACATTGATTTTCCTCTTCCAGTTGGAAGCATCGCCACAACATCTTTTCCTTGCAACAAATCCACAATAACCTCTTTCTGTCCTTGACGAAATTCGTTATAACCAAACCACTTATACAGATAATCCTCAAGTCTCATTTACACCCTCCATCTGTGCTAACACAAGACGAATTTCAAAATAAGAAACTGTTTCTCCTACCGCTTGCTTTAATACACGCAACTTACGTGTTTGTAATGTTTCAATAATGCGCTGCACATGCTTAATTTTATTTTTCCCAATGAACATTTCAATAGAAAAATCTCGTTCTCGTAATGCAATTTCAACAAAATGATCCTCTATTGTTGCAACCTTTAAATTTCTAATCGTTGCAATTTCATCTAAAGAGAGCCCTTGTCTCCAAAGCTGATATGTTTTCTGCGTGGATAAACTAAACAAATCTGCCCTTTCATTCGGATAAGAAATAATTTTTGTTAATAACGGAAACTCTTTTTCATCCTCTCGAACAGATTGAATAAAGAAATGAATGGTACCCCAAAATAAGAGATAGATGCGAAATACATCTTGGTTTGTAATTTCTGCAAGTTGTTTTAATGTATATCCAATCCGTTCATACCCAGTTAGTCGATATGTAAAAATCGTTGCTTCTATTGGCAAAGTATCTTTCAACAGCATATGTATCTCTTTCCACAAACCTGCCGCAAGTTCACTTCTTGTATACGGTATCCCGATGAGGAACTGCTTGACCCACATCATGATCTCTGTATCTTGTTGAATAGGAATAAATTTCGCATTTTGCTGTTGTAAATTTGACACAGTTTGAATAATTAATGAAAGTCGTTTCCAAAAAAGTTCGCCAAGATCACCATAGTGTAAACCATGTAAATACTGTGGAAAAGAAAGTGTTTTTTTCCAAGTTTCCAGTTGTTCCTTTCCAGCATCAGTTAAAATGTACGTATTTTCATGTACATTCTGAATCCATTCTTTATGCAATACATGTTCAATTTCCTGATCATAATCAGAACGTTGTAATGATTTGTATATTCCAAACAGAAAAGAAATGTGAAATATATTTCCGTCTTGTAGTGTTTGTGAAGAACGTTTTCCTTTTAAAAGGTGATAAATGGAAGAAACAGTTCGTTCACCATTTAATTGTTTTATGCAATATAGTAAAGTATATTGTAACTGCATCACCGCTTCCACCTTTCAATTACATTTATCCCGCTATTTGCTGGCAGTAAAAGCCCGATTGGTGAAAGCTTTCTATCGATAGGGATGAAGAGAACCCCACTGATAGAAGTTTCACTTTATATTCTCTATTGTATCAAACTGTACAGCATTTAGGCATTTTGAAAATCTTGTGAAATAAATCAAAAATAAGTTGACACTCTAATTGATAAGCATTATCATTATAATTTTATGTTGAAAAGTTTGAAAAACCGTTTTACAATAAGGTTATAATTTTTATAGCGAATATTTTCACATACATATTATCAGGAGGGAAAAGAATATGGCAAAATATACAATTGTTGATAAAGACACTTGCATCGCATGCGGAGCTTGCGGAGCTGCTGCACCAGACATTTATGATTACGATGATGAAGGTATTGCATTTGTAACATTAGATGATAACCAAGGTATCGTTGAAATTCCAGATGTATTAATTGACGACATGATGGACGCATTTGAAGGTTGTCCAACTGACTCAATTAAAGTTGCTGACGAATCATTCGATGGCGACGCTTTAAAATTCGAATAGTCTTTTTATTAACTTCAAAAAATCCCCCTCATTTTATGAGGGGGATTTTTTGTTATTCATCTAACTTACAATTTAAAAAGCCATCAGCGATATTCTCTCCTCTGATGGCCAAAATTTCTATGCATTTTTCATTTTTGCAAATACCCATACTTTTAAACGTGAAAACAGCGCTACAAACACAACTGTTACAACAATTCCTTTAATTAAATTAAATGGTAGAATTGCCGCTACAATCATTTGTCGCATACCACTGCTAGACATAGCAGGCTGATTTAAAAACCAAGTGTACGCTGGTAAAATAATGAAATAATTTAACACACTCATAATGATAGACATAGCAACCGTTCCTAACATTAACCCTGTTGTTAAACTTTTCACTGTGCGATGCTTACGAAATAAGAATGCCGCTGGACCAATAAATAGACATCCCGCAATGAAATTAGCTACCTCTCCAACTGGAACTCCGGTTAAACTTCCTTGAATCCCATAGTGAAGGATATTTTTTATCCCTTCTACAACTACACCTGCAATCGGACTAAAAATAATCGCTGCAATTAAAGCTGGCACATCACTAAAGTCAATTTTTAAAAATGGCGGAAGTCCTGGAAATGGAAAATCCAACATCATAAGCAAATACGCAATACTACTCAGCATCGCCACACTCACCATTTGTACTACACTGTTTTTTTGTTTCATCATTCTCTCTCCTTTTCCATCGATCATCTCATGGAAAGTGGAAAGGTTCTGCTATGCCTATTTTTTCATGATACGAAAAAACCCTTTGTGGTTTACACAAAGGGAGAATTTTTAGGCACATCAAACAGACGTTCAAAGAGCTATCTTTTTTGAACGCTTGAACCTCCATCTTCTCCCATCCAGACTGTACTGTCGGCTTTGGAATCTCACCAAATCCTGCCTTAACGGCTCGCGGGCTTAGAACGAAAAGCAACTGTTCATCACCGCCGGTCGGGATTTTCACCCTGCCCCGAAGATAGACCGATATTCTATTTTCTTCACCATTATACAACAACATCATACAGTTGTGAATAAAAATGTTTATAACTTACGAATAGTAAGCATCGTTCTATATAAGATTTGTCTTATCAATACTCAATAAAAAAGCTATCGAATTATTTGACAACACAATCCATATTTTTTACAATCTGACTTTTTCCTGCGTAATTCCCTAGTCATTCATACAGAAAAGTGATAAGATGTTGAATTGTTAAGATAAGAGCATTTTCTTAATACGGAGGAAATGTCATGAAGAAAGAAAAAAGACACTCTATTCAAGAAACGATGAAAAAAAACTTAAGAAAAGAATACTTTTATTTAAAAAAGGAATTACTTTTCTACTGTCCAATTGATTTAGGCACATTTTCAAGAGAAACATACTATGCTACTTTTGACAAAGAAGGAATTAGTGTATATCAGTATGATAAAACAACAGAAAGTAAACTAAAGCTACGCGAGCGTCATCTGTGGAAAAGTTGGGATAAAGTGAAAATTGATCACTATTTAACAACATCACAATTTGTTTTCCAAGGAAAACGAAATTGGATTCTCTCTCTCTTTCATAAAGGGAAAGAGGCCCAAAAAATAATTAAAGAACATACTTCTTTACAAACAGAAGTTGTTTCCCGATCCTTTTTGAAAAAGCTTCCTGGTTTTCGTTCCAATACAACTTTAAACAAATATATAGGCAGCATTTGTTATACAGCACTTATTGCATTTTTATTAAAGTGGATAATTCCATTTCAAGTACAAGTTGCCTTGTATTCGTTTTCTATCGGCTGTATGCTCCTTGGTCTACTTTGCTTTACAATCGGACTAATCGAACCAACCATTGTATTATTTCGAACGAAGGAAAAAACAAGGACAAAGGTCTTTTATTATTATAGCTATTTAGCCATTTCTGGATTTATATGTGTCTTTATTTTTTGGTAAAAAAAGAGCTAGTCCTACTAGCCCTTTTTTTAATTCATATATAATTTTTGATTTGGATAAATTCGATCTTGTTGTAATGCATTTTTTACTTTTATCTCATGAACAGTCATGCCAAACTTACGGGCAATACTGACCAATGTATCCCCTTTTTGCACAATATACATCGATGATGAAACCACTTGATCCCTTTCTTCATTTAAAACAAACAATGGATTCATTGCATTTCTTTTCCCAAATGTCCAAGCACCTTTATGAACTTCTAAGTGCAGATGTGCACCTCGTGATTCACCTGTGTTTCCCACTTCACCAATTACCTCACCTCTTGTAATATGATTCCCTTGAAATACATATCTCTTATTTAGATGGGCGTAAACGGCCTCATATTCTCCATGCTTAATAAACACTACATTTCCATAACTATTTGAAAAATAGGATTTTGTCACCGTTCCACCTCGAATAGCTGCAATCGGTGTTCCGATTGGAGCAGCTATATCAATACCATAGTGTTTTCCATTTCTTGTTCCAAAATAGTCACTAATTCTTCCATCTACCGGCCATGTCCATCGTCCGTCCTCAGCATAAGCATATAATTGAGAACTAAAAAACAATCCAAAGACAAGTATCCCGACTTTTAAGCCTTTCATATACATCCTCCGTTTTTTAATAACCGCCACACTTTCTCTATTGTGGTATATTACGGAAAAAAGTATACAAAAAAGAAAGTGAATTACTCCACTTCCTTTTTACGAAAAACAATTGCACTTCGTTTATATTCAACATCTTTCACCATAAGGCGAGCATTTATCACCCTAGCTATCGCGAATAAATAATCAGATAATCGATTGACATATCGTAATACAACTTCATTTATTCCCTCTTGCTTTCCTAATGATACAATATAGCGCTCAGCTCTCCGCGTTACCGTACGTGCAACATGGGTCACCGCAGATGCTGGGCTCCCGCCAGGTAAAATAAAACACTCTAATGGCGGCGCTTCTTCTATGTAGTGATCAATTCGTCCCTCTAAATATATGACCATTTCTTCTGTTACTTTATAAGGTAATTTTTGCTGCACAATTGCTAAATCCCCACCGCAATCAAACAATTCATGCTGAATCTTTTCAAGCTCCTCATGTATGTCTTGAAAGCATTCTTCTTGAAGCATAGTCATCGCATATCCAATATGAGAATTCGCCTCATCAATTGTTCCATATGCTTCTACACGAATATGATCTTTATCAACTCGTCCACCTATAATACTCGTTTGTCCTTTATCTCCTGTTTTCGTATATAGTTTCAAATATTCTACACCTCTCTTTTTAATTTTTATTCATTACACGATCCATCAAATGTAAGTATACATTGAAAAAACGACTTAAACCTTTCTTTTTTTGATGGGAGAGAGCATCCGACCATGCGTAGAAACGGTCAGTACCTTTTAGCCCCATGCCATGTGAGAACAGAAGGAGAAAATGAGCGGGGACCTTCTTTTATTTTCATAGCCGTGAGTTATATGCCAGCAAATCAACATGGATTTATTCTTTCCTTAGTCTAAGCTTCTTGTCTTTCAATCAACTTTCATAGAGAGACTACCATCTACAAATCGTACAATAAAACAAAAAGCTCTAATATTCTTCATTCCATTGAGAAAATATTATAAACTCAAAAAGAATAAAAAATACTAGAACTTCAGTATTCACTCACAACAATATCACTTATATCGATTGACCTGGTAAATATACAGAGAATATTGTTCCTTCTCCAACGACACTTGATATAGAAACTTTACCATTATGCCCTTGTACAATGTTTTTAGCAATTGCAAGCCCTAAACCAGTACCACCTGTTTTCCCACGTGTTCTTGCTTTATCAGCTTTATAAAAACGATCAAACAAGAACGGAATGTCTTCTTCAGGAATACCAGCACCTGAATCTTGCACTTCAAACATGAGTCCATTATTTTTCGTATCAATAATAAGCTCAACATGACCACCTGCATTTGTATGCCTGATTGCATTGTCAATTAAGTTCGTTAATACTTGCTCCATACGATCTGGATCAAACGAATGTTGCTCAATTGGATTACGGAAATCAACTGTTAACCGCACATTTTTTTCTTTTGCAATCCCTTGAAATTTGCGTCCAATTTTCTCAACAAATGGATGAATATCCACTTCAGATATATGCAATTCAACATGACCACTTTCCATACGCGCTAAATCTAAAAGCTCATTCACAAGGCGACCTAAACGAACTGACTCATCATAAATAATTTGTACAAATTCATTTATTTCTTCTTTTGTTTGAACAATATCATCCAAGATTGCCTCACTATACCCTTGGAGCATAACCATCGGTGTGCGCAATTCATGAGACACATTCGCAATAAAATCTTGACGCATTTTTTCAAGGCGACGCTCTTCTGTCATATCACGAAGCACCGCCACAGCACCGCGAATTTTTGTTTGATTATATAGCGGCGTCATAAGGACAACGTAGTTACCCTTTTGTAAATTAATTTCAATGACTTGCTGTTGCTCACTTTCTACTACAAGATGAAACAACTCAACAAGTTCCGGCGGTAAATTCCTACTTAATTCCAACTCTTTTTCTTCTTGCCAAACTTGTAAAAAATGCTCCGCCGGCGGATTGATAACAACAACCTCACACTCTTGATTCAGCGTTACAACTCCATCTGCCATACTGCTTAAGATACTAGAAAGTTGTTCTTTTTCTTGCTGTAGTGCATTGATATTAAACTTTAATTGTTTTCCCATTTGATTTAACGCCGTTGCTAGCTCTCCTATTTCGTCTTGCGAAACCATAGGTGCTTTCGTATCAAATTTCCCGCGCGCTACTTCAAAGGCCACTTCACGCATTTTACGAAGTGGAGCTGTAATTCGTGTCGATAAGAAAAATGCAAAGAACGTTGTTAAAATAATCGCAATTCCCGCTGATAAAAAAATAAAATCTGTCGCTTTTTCCATACCTTGTTTCGGAACTTGCAATGATTGATACACAAACACCGCACTATGATTTGATGATTGCAGCGGCTTGCCAACAATCATAATATCATTTTCAGAGTTCTTCTTCGTTTTGTCATCAGACACTTTTTTTATTTTTTCTTTATTTTCTTTTTTATCTATAAAAACAGCTGCTAAATCTTTATCCTTTTTCAGATCTTCTATTGTAAGATCTACCAATCCTTCTTGTTTCGGTGAAGAAGAAACTTCATGATCCCCCTTCACAATAATAATCCGTGAGAGCGGATCAGCAAACTTATACGCGATATTCTCAATCGTTTTTTCGTCTGCACCTTCTTCAATTAATTCCGAAACACTTGTCGCTACTTTTGTAAGCCTGTTTTCACTCATTTCAATATAGTAATTATCAAAAAACTGCGAAAGCAAAATGGCAACAAAGCCAAGAACAAATGAAACAAGAAGCAATATGGTCATCCATAGCTTTCCTACTACACTTCTCCAAAGCATCAGTCGTTCACAACCTCAAACTTATAACCAACACCCCATACAGTTACGATCATCTTCGCCGCATCAGCTGATTTTTTACTTAATTTTTCACGTAAACGCTTTACGTGCGTATCTACTGTACGCAGGTCTCCAAAGAATTCATATTGCCATACCTCTTTTAATAATTGCTCACGATCAAATACTTTATCAGGAGCCTTTGCTAAAAATAGTAACAATTCATATTCCTTTGGTGTTAAATTGACTTCATCACCATCAGCAGTAACGCGATGCGCATCGTTATCAATTGTTAAATGCGGGAATACAATAATATCTTTTGTTGTTGTATCTTGTGTAAAGAATGTTGTTGTCACAGAACGTCGCAAGACCGCTTTTACACGAAGGACCACTTCACGTGGACTAAACGGCTTTACGATATAATCATCCGAGCCAACTTCAAATCCTTGCACCCTGTTTACTTCTTCACCTTTAGCTGTCAGCATAATAATTGGTGTCGCTTTTTTCTCGCGAATCCCTTTACACACTTCAATTCCATCTTTTCCAGGCATCATGATATCCAATAAGATTAAATCATAGTCATTTTGCAATGCTTTTTCTAAGGCTGTATCACCATTGTCAGCCTCATCGATTGTATATTGTTCTCTTTCTAAATACATTTTTAATAAACGACGAATACGATCTTCATCATCCACAATTAAAATTCTTGGTTCATTTTCCATTGCTTCCCGCTGCCCGAAAAAAACATGACAACGGTTCACACCTACCCTTCTACGATATAATACTGTTTTTACTTTTATCTCATAATAGATAATTCTAAAGCGTCCAACTTCCACCTTAACAATTATACTTCACAAGAATAATAAAGTTTGTTCATTTCTTTTCCAAAAATATGTATTTTTTTTGAACAGGACATTTAGTCCTCGACATCATTTTACAAAATCAACCTTTATTTTGCCATGTTTTTCTCAAAAAAGAAAAGAAATTGACAAAAATAAAATAGGAAAGTGACAACCACTTTCCTATTTTATTACGCTTAACTGAACGGTATGTCCCCTCTAAAAAAGAGAAAAAACCTTACGCATATGAGTGTAAACCAGCAATAATTAAGTTTACAGCTATAAAGTTAAACATTATAATGGCAAATCCAATTACCGCAAGCCATGCCGACTTCTCACCATGCCAACCTTTAGATAGACGTAAATGTAAAACTGCAGCATAAAAGAGCCATGTAATGAGTGCCCATACCTCTTTTGGATCCCACCCCCAAAAGCGCGTCCATGCAATTTGTGCCCAAATCATCGCAAAAATTAACGCTCCTAACGTAAAGACTGGAAATCCAATTGCAATAGATCGATATCCAATTTCATCAAGTAAATCACTGTTAACATTTTTCACTACTGGCTGAAGGGCCGCTGATACTCTTTTTCGTAAAATTAATCTTAATACAAGATATAGTCCCGTTCCAACAAGCAGTGACCAAATTACTGTATTTAATTTCTTTGCATTTATTATAGCAGGCATTTCTGCAATCGGTTCAAGTTTTCCAGTTGTTATTAACTTCCCTTCATGGGGTCCAACAAGTGCAGGCAGATTATATTTCATCTCGACTTTTTGTTCATTTTTATCCACCCATTGAAACTTTGCTTCATATTTCGTTGCCGAATAAACTGTTGTTACCGCTATGAATCCGACAGCGCAAACGAGTGTAAACACAACTGTTTCTAACCAAAATGTCCGTTTCGTCCTTTTTGACTGATCTACATTTTTAAGCAAATATATGACACCTGTAATAAAACTAATTGCTAAAATAGCTTGTCCAGCTGCGGCCGTTGTTACATGAATATGTAGCCAATTACTTTTCAACGATGGAATAAGCGGTGAAATTTCTCTCGGAAACATACTTGCATATGCAATTAACAAAAGGGCTACTGGTAAAGCGAATAATCCGACTATGCTTACACGATACATGAAATACATAACAATAAAAGCACCAACAAGCATCATGCCGAAGAATGTACCAAACTCAAAGAAATTACTTACTGGTGCATGCCCTGAAGCGATCCACCTTGTTACAAAGTATACAGTTTGAGCGACAAATCCTAAAATTGTTATGGTTATACCTATATTTGCCCACTTCCGACCTTTTTCTTTAATCGCCCCCCCGAAGAACAGTGTTGCAATTAAATAGAAGATGAAAGCGGCAAATAAGAAATTACTGCTGATTTGCACCATATATTCTCCCCACCTTAACTAATTTTTTGATCATTTACTTTGTCGTATGGTTGTGGAATTGTTGTTCCTTCAAGCACTTTCTCAATATCTTTCCGCAAGCCAAACCAGTTTTTATTTGTATGGCCAGCAATCCACCATTCATCTTTAACACGTTGTATCCAGATACGACGATGATTCCAATACATCCCTTGAATCACACCAACCATGAAGATAAATCCTCCGATTCCAAGAATCCATAGTGTCAAATCTTTTCTCACAATAAGCCCCGTTGCATTTCGCATTTCTACTCCTGCAAAGGTCATTTTATATTGATTATTTCCTTCTGGTTCTATGTTTTGTTGTATACCTACAAAACTCACTTCTCCTTCTGGCGTCTCTGGTGTAAACATTTTAAAAACGAAAGCTGGGTTGTTCGGAATCTTTGTTTTTGTATTTGGCTGACCATTCTCATCAAAATAAAAATCAGGAAAATAACTTAATAATTTTATAGAATACCCATCTCCTAAATCGTATGTTTCTTTTGGATTTTCTAAGTTAACTTTAATGGGTTTCCATTTTTTCTGATTGTCTTTTTTCTGTAAAGAAAAAGACATACTACCAAATTCATTTTCTTTAAAATCTAGTTGATATAGAGCAAACTGATCAAATTTTAACGGTTCATTCACTTTAATTTTAGATTCCTTTACCTTTTCTAACTTTGGTTTTTGTCCAGCTATATTTTCTTCTACAGCTTTATACAATACAGCATTTGTTTGGTAGTTTTTAGCGATCATTTTATCGCCTACACGCTCAATCGCATCATTAAATACTTTATCATCTTTACTCTTGTCATAAACTTCTTTTATAAACTTTTCATTCTTCAAATAATATTTCCCATCAGTTCCTGGGATCTCTTTTGTTTCCCCATCACGTAGCCACAGTGCTTCATCCACATACATACTCGGAAGAAAACGTAGCATTGCTCCGAATAGAAAAATGATAAGACCGATATGATTCACATATGGACCCCAGCGAGAAAATCTTCCTTTTTCCGCTAAAATATTTTCGCCTTCGACTCTTACATTGTAATTTTTTTTCTTTAAATTGGCTTGAATCTGTTCTAAATCCCCCTCTTTTGGAGAACCTGTCCCATACAATCGTTGTCTCTTTAAAAAACTTGGGTGTCTTTTTACACCCTGCTTTTTTAAAGCTTTATAAAGCGGAATTACACGATCTAAACTACATATCACAAGTGACACACCAATCGACGCAATTAAAATTATATACCACCATGAGTTATATAATTTATTAAAACCCAATTGGTAATATAGTTGTCCAAGAAAACCATATTCCTGTTCATAATATTCACTTGGTGTAACACCTGGAGGTATATACATTTCTTGCGGAAATATGGTTCCAACTGCTGATGCTAATAGAGTGATAACAATGAGCCATACCCCCACCTTTACGGAAGAAAAAAAACTCCAAACTTTATCTACTATCGTTCTCGTATGAATAAGAGAGCGCCGGGCACTCCCCTCATATCGCATATCTAATAACCTCGTATCTTCCTTGTTTTCAAAAGGTTTCCCGCAAGCTTCACAAAAAATTGTGCCTATTGGATTTACATGTCCACATTCACACTTTATCTGTTCCAATATTCTCACCGCCTCTTGTTTCTATTTATCATTGTATCTTCCAAATGCAAGTTACCACAATACTCAGAATTTTCAAGATAGGTACTAAGACGAAGCAAAGCACCTTCATCTATCAAACTCTTTTACTATTCGTTATGTAAAGGCTTTCTTTACTAAGGAGTAATTTTCTTTAAATATTCCTCCATTTGTTCCTTTGTTTGTGTACCAGTAATTTTCTCGATTACATTTCCTTCTTTATCAATTAAAAATGTTGTTGGCAGTGGACCAACGCCATATGTACCAATTATTTCTTGCCCTTTATCAATCGCAACAGGGAACTTTAATCCATATTGATTCACAAAATTTTTCACCGCAATATTCGTTTCATCTGCATCTAATGCGATGATTTCAACGCCTTTTTCTTTATATTTAGGATATAATTCATTCATATAAGGCATCTCTTTTTCACACGGTTTGCACCACGTTCCCCAAAAATTTAAAAATATCCCTTTTCCTTTCAGGTCATTTAGCTCGATTTTTTTTCCTTCTAAATCTGAAACAACAAAGTTAGGTGCTTTTTTCCCGATTTGCATTTTTTCCTTATCAACAAAAAAACCTTGATAAAGTGTGAATCCTACTGCCATGCTTAAAATAAGCAAAATGAGAATGCGAAATAGTAAGCGATTCTTCTTCATACTCTCTCCCCTCTCTTTGATGAATTTATATGTAAAAAATTTCTGTAACTACTAACTTGTCCTTTATTTCAAGCATTTGTTTATTTTAATATATATGCCTCCATAATCACTCACCAAAACGATCGGTTCAACTAATCATCCATAGGGGATAAAACTCCCCCACGGATGGAAGTTTCACTTTACCACTTATCTCGGCTTTGTAGAAGCAAGCGCACGTAATTGTTTTACTTCATGAGGTGATAACTCTCTTGCATCACCAGGGCGTAGACTTCCTACTTCTAAGAAAGCATAGCGTTCACGTTTTAATTTCATTACTTTACAGCCAAGCGCTTCAAACATACGACGAACTTGGCGATTACGTCCTTCATGAATCGTTAATTGTACAATTGCCATCTCTTTACGCTTATCCCAAGAAAGGATTTTCACACGTGCTGGTGCTGTCTTTCCATCTTCTAATACAACACCTTTTTCTAGCATGCGAATTTTCTCTCCTGTTAATGGGCCTTTTACTTTTGCAACGTATGTTTTCTCAACTTTATATTTTGGATGCATCAATATGTTTGCAAAATCACCATCGTTTGTCATAAGAAGTACGCCAGACGTATCATAGTCTAAACGACCAATTGGGAATAGGCGCTGTGTGATTTCAGGGAAAAAGTCTGTAACAACTTTTCTTCCTTTGTCATCTGATACGCTCGAAATTACGCCAGTTGGTTTATATAGTAAGAAATAAATAGGTTCTTCTTTTTCAAGAGGGATATTATTTACTTCTACTTTATCTTGAGGAGTTACCTTCGTTCCTAACTCAGTCACTACTTTACCGTTAACTTTAACTTTTCCTTGCTGAATAAGTTCTTCAGCTTTTCTTCTTGATGCAATTCCTGCTTGCGCAATCACTTTTTGTAATCGTTCCATTTCCATTATTCACCTCAAATTTATCTTACCTTCATTAGAAGGAGTTGGCAACCGCCAGAACATATAGCAGCCAGCCTAACATATCGTAAACAACATAGCTATGTTTCTAAACTTATAAAGGCCGAATTCGGTTTCAATTCTTTTTTATTGTTTACCCTCATATAGTTGTTCACAACAAAAGTTCATTATTTTGTCAAAAATATTCCACAAAAAAACCACTATTAAGCCTACCCTTAATAGTGGTCGTATACGTATTATAAGCGAATTAACTCAAAAAATGAATACCGATTACTGAAACAATAAAGAAACAAATACAATAGAACAAATAATCCCAATTAAATCTGCAAACAACCCTACCTTTAAAGCATCACCCATTTTACGAATACCAACAGCTCCAAAGTACACTGTTAAAATATAAAACGTTGTATCTGTACTTCCTTGCATTGTGGAAGCGAGCCTACCAATAAATGAATCTGGTCCATATGTAGCAATTAAATCTGTAGTAATACTTAATCCTGCCGAACCAGAAATGGGGCGTATGAGCGCAAGTGGTACAATTTCTGCTGGCACGTGAATCATATCCAACACTGGCTTCATTACAGAAATCATGGCATCTAAAGCCCCAGATGCCCTGAAAATAGAAATGGATACGAGCATCCCCACCATAAATGGTAAAATAGAAATAGCAATTTGGATTCCTTCTTTCCCACCTTCTACAAATGATTCGTACGTTGGAACTTTTTTTATCGTGCCATATAATAGAATAAAACCAATCACACAAGGTATCACCCATAATGAAATTGTATTAACAATACTCACTTTTTCCGCCCCTTTCTACTCCGTCTGCGGTAAAAATAGCGGTCAATCCAAATAGCCCCAATCATCGATAGTACTTGTGCAATAAACGTAACACCAACAATTTCAGTCGGATTCGCCGATTCATACGTCATTCGGATTGAAATCACAGTAGTCGGTATCAATGTAATTGCGGATGTATTCAAAGCTAAAAATGTCACCATAGAACGACTTGCTGAATCCTTTCCTCCATTCAGTTCCTTAAGTTGTTCCATTGCTTTAATACCAAGTGGCGTCGCTGCATTTCCTAACCCAAAAAAGTTTGCCATCATATTTGACAAAATAAATCCCATCGAAGGATGATCCTTTGGTACTTCTGGAAACAATCTTTTTACAACTGGCATAAAAAATGAGACTAATTTCTTTAATAAGCCCGCTTCTTCAGCAATCTTCATTAACCCTAGCCAAAAGACTAAAACACTAATCAGCCCAATACAAATGGTTACTGCATCTTTTGACCCTTCAAAGACTGCTTTATTCACTTCCTCCATCGTTCCGTTTATCATCGCATATACAATCCCAATAACCGCCATCGCCACCCATACGAGGTTAACCATCTGTTCCAACACCTAACATATGAGAGAAGATTTCTATCACATCATTCCAATATACTCCAGTTGTAGCAACCAACTTTCGCTTACTATAAAACAAATTACGTTCCCCTACTTTTTCTTCATTAATATAAACTATTGTCTTACCGACTTTCTCTCCATCTACTAATTTTGCACTCCTATCAAGTTCAACCTTTAGCATAACCTGTTTCTTCTCATCTTTCGTTAGCGGTATAGCGAAATCATTTTTTATATAAACATGATTTGTATACTTCTTTTCCTGCAGTCCAGAGAGCGCTCCTTGCCCTAGAACCTTCGTTAACTCATATTGCTTAAACCCTTGATCAAACAAATACATATGGTCGTCCCAATCATTAGACGCATTAAGTGTCACTACAATTAAATCTAATCCATCTTTCGAAGCTGTTGTAACAAGTGTACGCCCTGCTTTTTTTGTAAATCCCGTCTTGCCTCCTGTTGCAAATTCATAATAAGAAGTTACAAGTTTATGCTTGTTTTTCCATGGATAATCCCACATTTTCGATTGATATGTTTTTGTTCCAAAAATTTTCCGAAACATTTCATTTCCCATTGCATAACGTGTTAAAAGTGCCATATCATATGCAGACGAATAGTGCGTTCCATCCCCATCTAGACCATGTGGATTTGAAAAATGTGTATCTTTCATTCCTATTTGTTTCGCTTTTTCGTTCATCAAATAAACAAACCCCTCTATGCTTCCCCCAACATTTTCAGCAATTGCTTGTGCTGCATCATTACCGGAACGAAGCATTAAACCATAAACTAAATCCTCTAGCGGTACTTTTTTTCCAGGTTGTAAATAAATTGCCGACCCCTCTACTCGAACAGCCTTATCGCTAATACGTACAACTTCTTTCATTTTCCCTGATTCGGCAGCGAGTAAGGCAGTCATAATTTTCGTGATGCTAGCAATTTTTTGTGATTCATGTTCTAACTTTCCATATAACACACGTCCTGAATGTTCTTCCATCAATATGGCATTATGGGCGCTTACATCATTCATTTGTGCATATGTATGAATCGGTAGAACACTTGCACACATTATAATAAGTGCAATTACAATCCAAGTTCGTCTCATATTCCCCCACGTCCTTTTGGCACTTTTTGTACAAGTGTATGCTTGGCCCCTTAAAATATGAACGAAATATTCTTTTCTATACCAGCAAAAAAGACGCACAAATATGCGTCTAATACGGTGTCCACTCAAGCTGTTTCGCACTTTCAAATCGCTTTTCCACATCGGACCAATTCACAACATTCCACCAATTTTTAATGTACTCATCTTTCCGATTTTGGTATTGCAAATAATATGCATGTTCCCATACATCAAGCACAAGTAACGGTATCGTATCCCACTGTGTGAATAATTGATGAAGGGTACTTTGTAAAATTTCTAATCTTCCCGAGCGAGGTACCCACACAAGAATAGCCCAGCCAGATCCTTCTACCTTCGATGCAGCTTCTGTAAAATGCTTTTGAAAACGTAAAAAACCCCCAAAATCTTTCTCGATTTCTCGAGATAATGCACCTCTTGGACTTCCCCCTCCATCTTTTTTCATGTTATTCCAAAATATCGTGTGCAAATAATGACCTGAACCGTGAAAAGCCGCTTCTCTTTCCCAATGCTTGATTAAATCAAACTTATTTGTTTTCCTTGCTTCTTCCATCATTTTTTCTGCTTTATTCAGCCCTTCCACATAACTCCGATGATGTTTATCATGATGTAGCATCATAATCTCTCGAGAAATATATGGTTCCAGCGCATTATATGGATAGGGTAACGGAGGAAGCGTGTGACCCCCAATTGGAACAGATCTCTCAGTATACGTTCTTTCATATAACTCATATTGCTCATTTTCTTGCATAAATACTTCTTGTAAATGATTCTGGATGTGTTCCACATCATCACTTATCTCATACAGGAATTCAGCATCTGTTTCATACTCATTTTCTTTCATACGGTCTAATAGCATTTGAATTTTATAAGCAAGCATATGGACGTCATAAACTTCAGTTGCACGACTATCTAATACGTGAAGAACGCTTTCACACCAATTTTCTACTTCATGAAAATAATCCGTAAATACACCTTGCTGATTCATACGACACCTCCTCTATGCTATCCACTTTAACTATATTCAGCGTCCGCATCGTATATACCGTACAAAACAGCAAAAGAAGCTAGTCTTTCTCTAGCTTCTTTGAGTATTCTCTAATACTTATATAAAACATATACTAGAGCTATTCATCCCTACAATCAAAGACAGTAGTTCCCTCATCTTATTATATACATCCATTTTAATTCCCCAACATATAAGTCGCGGTTATAAAAATAAAAAGGAACCCCTACTCACTTTCTCCTTTTGTTCTCACTTCGCATGGGGCTGAAAAAGGATCTGACCACTTCTATCCATGGCCGGATCCTCTCTCACACCTAAAGAAAATGGTTTTATTAATACTTGTGTAACATCTTTGTTTGATAGTCCGTTTCGTAATATTCCAGCTCCTCACGCATTGTTTGAAACTTTCCTTCTAATTCTTGCATTACTTTTTCAATTGAGCTAGGCGGTATTTGTTGAAAAGCAATGGAATTTTTCCCTGTATATGCCGAGCGACTATTTTCATACCACTGATCACTTTTTGGCGAAAAGAATTCAGCAATTACTTGATGATAGATTTTATATAATGTTCTCTCAGCAGCCGTTTTTCGAAATGGTTGACTACTCAATAAAACAAGGCACGCATCCAAGCCTTCTTCACAAAATACAAGGAGTCGTCTTAATGATGATAATAAACCTTCATAATAATGTTTATTCCCTTCTGGTGACTCTTCTAATAAAGAAGGTAATGTATGATAATTAACAAAATCAGTCATTAAATCAATAACTTCTTCTAAAAATTCAGAAACTTGATGCGTTTGATTTTCAACCATTGAATTAGACATATCCTTTTCTCTCCTTTTCCATTTTACGCTATTTCTACTTTTTTATTTTTATGTAACTCAGCCATTATGTCTTGTACTTTTACCACTGTTTTATCATCAAAATTTTTTTGAAAATCTTCTATCCTGTTAATATATACACGCTTTTGCCCACGAAATTCTTTATTTTTAATAAAACAAGCTAGAGCAACGATATCACGTAAATATATGTCTTGTTCTTCTATTTTAAAAACTGGATTTCCTTCAAACGGAGTAATTCCTTGTAAAATTTCTTCAAAATAACGGACATATAATACAGAAAATGTTTTTTCTTGTTCACCCAAAATATAAGTTACTTCGGATCGATTAAAGAAATCTTCTGATGTATTAGGTTGTGCTTTTTCTAGCTCATGGCCTGCGTAACCTACTATAACCATCCGCTTTCCCCCTCTTCCTTATTTCGTTCTATTTCAACTTACTTTTCTGAATAAACAAAACTTTAATTTATTATTAATTCTTAGCAAAAAAATATATAACATTTCTATATTTATATAAAAAATAGTTTTTATATCCTGCAATTTACCTTTTTATTTTTCATGAAGTTTGTCATAATAAGAATATTGTCTCAGTTTTCTTATGCAAGGAGAGTTGTATTTATGTCGTTTTCGTGGAAACGTTTCTTACAAATCGGAAAAATTATTTTCCCATTTGTTGTCTTGACAATTGTATTCTTTCAAGCTCGGAAAGAATTGTCAGGTATTTCATTTCGAGAAGCAATTGAAACAATTAAAAACATTCCGACTGGAGGAGTCTTTTTAGCTATTACGCTCGGTGCGTTTGCTGTTTCAACAATGTTCTTTTATGACTTTGTTATGCTCCGCTATTTAAAAGCAGATGTACCTGTTCAAAAGATTTTCCGTGTTTCTTGGATTGCTAACACCTTAAATGGATTTATCGGTTTTGGTGGACTTGTTGGAGCAGGTATACGGACAATGTTATATCGGCCTCACGTAAAAGAGAATGGTAAACTTATCAAAAGCATCGCTTGGATGACAACTGCTTTTATAAATGGATTATCCCTTCTCTCATTCCTCGGTCTTATAGGAATACTAGATACAAGTTTTATTTTACATGAAAAACCTTGGCTATGGCCTGTCCTCATCTTTTTTGCTCTTTTTGTACCGCTATATATTGGATTTTCCAAAATTAAAAATCGAAAAAAGCAACACATAGAAGGACAGGAAGAAATCAAAGAGAAGAACCCAACCGTTCTATATTCACTTGTTTCATTAGTGGAATGGCTTTCTGCCGGCATCGTCATGTATGTTATTTTAATATTATTTGGAATTGACATCGATTTCCGGAAATTTTTAGGGGTTTATGTTATTGCAGCATTAGCAGGGGTTGTTAGTCTTGTACCCGGTGGTCTTGGTTCCTTTGACCTTGTCTTTTTAACTGGATTAGGACAATACGGTATCGATACAGGCGTATTATTACCTGCCATGTTATTATACCGCCTCGTATACTATATTTTACCATTTTGTCTCGGGTTAATTTTTGCCGCTTTTGAAATGACCGGAGCTGCCCTAAAAAAGATTGAAGATAAACCATTTATTGCACCCGCCTTAGAAACAACAGGTGTCATTTGGACATTACAACGTGATTTTTTAGGAAAGCTAGGTCCATGGGCATCAGCTGCTTTAACAGTCTTTACCGGCCTAATGGTCATCTTATCGACCATTTTACCGACGAGTATAAATCGTGCTCACGCATTACACATTTTAGCTCCAAAACATCTTATTCAATTTTCTTTTAGCTTATCATTAACATTTGGAATTCTGCTCCTTATTCTATCAAGAGGTATTTATTATGGAACAAAACGTTCCTACTATATGACTATTGTTTCTTTAATTGGAGCAGCCATTTTTAATACACTGAAAGGAATCGATATTGAAGAAACCTTTATTTTACTAATCGTGCTAGCCGTATTATATATGCTTCGCAAAAGATTTGTACGTGAAAAAATGTCAGTTTCGCTTTCCGATGTAGTAAAAGTATTTATATTTTTACTACTAACATTATACTTGTATAAAAACTTAGGCATCCTATTCGCAGGAGCAAAAGAAGCTTTCAAGCCCGATTTTGTCGTTCGTAATATTACGCAAGTAAAGAGAAGTGCACTTGCAGCTGCTTTCTTTGTTCCAACTTTTTTACTCATCGGTTCTCTTATCGCGAATCGCTATCGTAGTGTATTCCCTGAGCAATCAGCAAACGATAAACGTCTGCAAAACTTCTTAGATGAATATGGCGGAAATGTACTAAGTCATTTAGGTTTTTTAGGAGATAAACAATTTTTCTTTAGTAGTGATGGAAAAGCACTTCTTTTATTTTCAACAACAGGAAAACGACTTGTTGTACTCGGCGATCCAATTGGGGATCCGTCTTCTTTCCGTAACGTACTACAAGAATTTTTAGCTGAAGCGGATCGATTTGGATATATTTGCGTTTTCTATCAAATTGAAAGCAAATGGATGAGTTTATACCATGATTTTGGCTATAACTTCTTTAAACTTGGTGAAGAGGCTGTTGTTGATTTAAATACATTTACTATATCAGGGAAAAAGCGTGCTGGATTACGTGCAACTTTTAACCGTTTTGAACGTGAAGGTTATACCTTTTCCATTCATCAACCACCATTTTCAGACGAGTTATATGAAGAATTAAAAAATGTTTCAGACGCTTGGCTTGGGGGAAAAAAAGAAAAAGGTTTTTCTCTTGGATACTTTGATCGTGAGTATATAAGTCGCGCCCCTATTGCAACTTTATCTGATGCTGAGGGAAAAATCATTGCATTTACAACGTTTATGCCTGTTTATCAAACTGGTGAACTTTCTATCGATTTAATGCGTTATTATCCAGATGCACCTGGCGGGATTATGGATGCAATCTTTATTCATTTATTCCAATGGGCAAAAGAAAACAGTTATCATTCCTTTAACATCGGTATGGCCCCGCTCTCTAATGTTGGTTTATCCACACAATCCTTTTGGTCTGAGCGCGTCGCTGCAGCAATTTTCAATAACGTTCGTTATACATATAGTTTTAGTGGTTTACGGCATTTTAAAGAAAAATATAAACCGGCGTGGAGTGGAAAATATTTAGCATTCCGGAAAAATCATTCCTTGCCAATTACAATGCTTGCCGTAACAAAATTAATAGGAAAACGAAAAAGCAGCTAGCATCACTAGCTGCTTTTTCGTTTCTGAACTTGGAGTATAAACTCTTTTTCATACTTTTTTCCGTTTATATAAAATGTTCCCCATATTTTATACGTCCCTTCCTCTGGGAATGTAATACGATATTGCAATTGCTCTTCTTCATTTACAGGGACTGCATATAAAAAATGTTCTCGTTTTTCATCGATTATATAAAGCGTCGCTTGTTCTCCAGTATTGGAATTAAATTTCACACTTTCTCCTTTTTTTATTTGCAGCTGAAATGTCAATGTAGCTGCTTCATTTGGATGTAGCGCTCCAAATAAAAGCGACATTTGGTAATCACCAATTTTTTTGGTGAGCACTGTATCTTCTATTACATTCTTTTGTTTCTTCTCTTTTTCCTCTTCCCCAAAATTCTTCCTAGAAAAGAACTGTTCTGTTTTACCATGATCCTCATATAAGAAAATCGTATATGCTTTATCTTTCGTTTTGCCTGAGGATAGCTTATATGAACCATTTCCAGCAAATGCAGGAGTGATTCGCTGAATTCCCTTTAACTGCTCGTCCACGATAATAGCTCTAATACGATCATTAACTCCACGAATTTCGTTGTTATTTTTATTAAACAGTTGAAATGTAATATCTATTTTTTCATTTCCCTTTCTATTTTTTATATCCCATTTTACCTCTCGAATGTCCCCTGCTGTTTCTGTCGTTCCTTTATACTTTTGCATGTAAAATCCACCAGCTACAATAAATAGTAACGCAATTAGCCCAATGACAAGATTTTTCAAACAATCACCTGCCATACTTTTTTTATAAATTGTAACATAATTCTGACTATTGCACCTATAAAAAGAACATTGCTACATCTTCTTTCTACATATGTCCATTTTGATTTTCCAACATATAAGTAGTTGCTATGAAGAATAAAAGGTGACCCGCATTCGTTTTCTCTCTTTGTTTTTACTTGGCATGGAGCAGGAAGAGGGTCTGACCGCTTCTATGCATGGTCGGATGCTCTCTCCCCCCTAAAAAGAAAAGGTTTATATCGGTTTTTCAACTTGTATTTATATATTTCTTTTTTACAAAAACCCGCTATGTAATAAATAACAACCTATTGAAAACGTTGAATCTTGCATATACTACAAATAAGAAAAAGATTTTAATTGGTAGGATTCCTAGTGTATAATGCAGGTGATGTTGATTTATATCTATACATAACAAGGAGGATTTTTATGAGCGTTCATATTGAAGCAAAACAAGGTGAAATTGCTGAATCTATTTTACTACCTGGTGATCCACTACGTGCAAAATATATTGCAGAAACATTTTTAGAAGATGTAACTTGCTATAACAATGTACGTGGTATGTTAGGATTCACTGGAACTTATAAAGGAAAACGTGTCTCTGTTCAAGGGACAGGCATGGGTGTTCCTTCTATTTCTATCTATGTTAACGAATTAATCCAAAGCTATGGAGTGAAAAACTTAATTCGCGTAGGTACATGTGGCGCGATTCAAAAAGATGTAAAAGTACGTGACGTAATTATTGCAATGACGGCTTGTACAGACTCTAACATGAACCGTTTAACATTCCCTGGATTTGATTTTGCACCAGCTGCAAACTTTGATCTTTTAAAGAAAGCATATGATGCAGGAACAGAAAAAGGATTACATGTTCGCGTTGGTAATGTTTTAACGGCAGATGTATTCTACCGTGAAAGCATGGACATGGTGAAAAAACTTGGTGAATACGGTGTGTTAGCTGTAGAAATGGAAACAACTGCTCTTTATACATTAGCAGCGAAATACGGTGTAAATGCATTATCTGTATTAACAGTAAGTGACCACATCTTCACTGGAGAAGAAACAACATCTGAAGAGCGTCAAACTACATTTAATGAAATGATTGAAATCGCTTTAGACGCGGCAATTCAACAATAATACACAAAAGAACTTGTCATACGTCTGGCGAGTTCTTTTTATTGTTTTCTAAATCAAATAATTACTTTATATGACTTTTAATAAAAAACTATTCCACATAGAGACAGATTTTCAGCATCTACTTTCTTTTATCGTTTGTTATAATAGAGAAAATATTTATGCGAGTATTCTTTTATGAGGTGAAGACGTGAAAAAAAGAAGCATTGTCTTTAAACTATTTTTATTAACATCAACATTATTTACTGTTACCTTCCTCCTTTTTTTCGTTGGGCAATCATTGTTTTTAGAAACATTTTATATTAATAAAAAGGTTCAAACTGTCCAAACTGCCTTTGAAAAGTTTTTATCAAGTTATGAAAAGAGTGAGGGAACATTTGAGGAAATAAGAAAACTCAAACAAGAATTTCATGAAAAAACAAATGCCGAGGTTGTTTTATTAGATCCAAATGGAATTATAAAAGATGAAAATAATTACTATATTGAGATTGTGGATAAATCAAATAAATCGTATTCCATTCCACTCAACAATATTTTAACAATCGATGAATATACGAAGTTTATGAATTTACAGTTAAAGAACAATGATATCATTCGCATAGATGGACTTTTAAAAAAAGACGTAATTATACCTGTTACGATTACCACTCGTTATAATACATGGAAAAATGATAACATCATTTCTGACTTTGAATTATTCAATATTGATTGGCCAAACGCTAAGAAAAATAACTATGCAAAAGACACAAGACCTGGCGTCCAGAAATTTGAAGGGATTGTATCCAAAATACACCTTCCTTCCAAAAACGACCTTCGTCTCGCAAATAATTTAGAGACATTACAAGGAATTCAGCATTGGGAACTATCTGTAATGCTAGGTAAAACAAATTCAAATGAATTGACAACATTTACAATCGGAGAAGAGGAGAATGGAAAAAGTCAAGTTTTTGTAAAGCCAGTTATCGAAAACGGTAAAATTAAAGAATTTGCTTTTGCGATGACCTCCTTACAGCCTGTTAATGAAGCAATGCTCGTTTTAAAAGATTATTACGTTTATGCCTTAATTGTCGTATTTCTCGTTATTATTTTATTGTCCTTTTATTATTCAAAAATCATTGTTAAACCGCTTATTAAAATGAATCGTGTTACAAAAAAAATGGCTAATTTTGATTTCACTGAAAAATTACCGGTTTCAGCAGATGATGAAATTGGCGGTTTGTCTAGCAGCATTAATACATTATCGGTAAACTTAAAAGACCGAATAGACCGATTAAACGTCGCGAATACAAAATTACAACAAGATATCGAACGGGAACGCCAATTAGAAAAAACTAGAAAAGAATTTATTTCTGGCGTATCTCATGAATTAAAAACACCACTAAGTGTTATTAGAAGCTTTGCAGAAGGTATTAAAGATGGCGTCAGCAAAGATAACACATACTATACGGATGTTATTTTAGAAGAAACAGAAAACATGAATCGACTCATCGTCGAAATGCTAGAATTAGCAAAACTAGAATCTGGCACGTATAAACTAGAAATGAATACTTTTTCACTTGGTGAACTTGTCCAACAAGTGTATACGAAGCTATTATTTAGTATGGAAGAAAAACAATTACAAGTAGAAATCGATGCAAATCCCTCTATATACGTTGAAGCGAATCGCAATCGCATTGAGCAAGTTGTTGTGAATTTACTCAGCAATGCAATTCGCTATACACCTGATGGTAAAGAAATTCGTATTCGTGTTATAGAAAATGAAGAAAAAGTAAAAGTGGAAATTGAGAACACCGGTAATCCAATCCCAGAGGAAAGTTTACAAAAGATATGGGATCGCTTCTATCGTCTAGACGCTTCCCGTAGCCGCCATACTGGAGGAACTGGACTTGGTTTATCAATTGTAAAAAACATTTTGGAACTACACCATGCCAAATATGGTGTATATAATACCAATGATAGTGTCGTCTTTTATTTTGATTTACAAAAAATAAAAGAAGTCAAATAATTTGTCTTAATTTCACGAGGAGTTCACATGAAATTCACACTCTCCCTTTATAGTAGTAAACAAGTTAATCCTTTCCTTTACACATATAAAAGAGGAGAGTGCGTGAAATGAAACAAGCAGGACAACCTATTCAAAACGAAAAACAATTAGAAAAAATCAAAAATATACTTTTACAATCTTCGAAACGTGATGGCTTATTATTCGTATTAGCTGTAAATTCCGGTCTAAAAGTAAGCGAGATTTTACAATTAAAAGTTGGTGATGTCATCGATGAGAATGAAAATGTTCGTCACTCCATTTTATTTTACAATGAAAAAGTTAAAAAACATAAATGGTTCGCTGTAAACGAAGACTTACAGCATGCAATCGAAGATTATATGAGAGAACGTAAAACATGGAAACGAAATGAACCATTATTAAAGTCTCAAAAAGGAACAAAATCCATTACAAGACAGCATGCATGGTATATTTTAAACAAAGCTGCAAAAGAAGTTGGTTTAGAAGGGATTAGCTCACATACACTTCGAAAAACTTGGGGATATTGTGCATATAAATCTGGTGTTGATATTGCATTTTTACAACACTTCTTTGATCATAGTACCCCATCAAAAACTTTAAAATATATCGGTATTGCATAAAAAACAGCCATGGTTCTTATACATAAAAAAGGTTACCAACTTTAAACTTGGTAACCTTTTTTATGTTTCATATTCTCTTTTCTTGTTTCTCCTATATTGTAGTGGTACTCTAATAACAAGGGGGAGAAATTATGAACACATTAACAATTGAATTACCAAAAGAAATAGCAGAAAAACTCGGTTTATTAAAACAGGCTTATCAAAAGAAAACAGGTGCTACAATCTCAGAAAGTACACTCGTTCAATCACTTATCTCGAAGGAGTTTATTCAAGAAATCACTCCTTTTGATTTACAACAATATGTAATAAAAAAAGAACAGCGCTAAGCGCTGTTCTTTTTTATAAACCATACAACTTTATTGCACACGGTTAAGCTTTGTTTTAAATACACATTAAGCGTACCAATACTTCTTATATACACCAGGACCATCTATTTCAACTTTTAAACTTTTAAACTTTTCGATGCGTTGACGCTCCAAAATGAATTTACTAATAAAGGCCTTCCGATTACTATTACGCCTGCACGTTGATTCCTTAATATTTCTTCAGCTTGTTTACCACTTTCAAGTGAATGACCCCTCCTTAACACTCTTACGAGTCGTTTGAAGAAGGGGCTTCCTGTTTCATAGAGTGTTGCTGCTTGAGGATCCAAGCAGTCTTACATACTCTCCACAGGCGTCGTTTATACTGTTTGGACACAACCTTGCCCTACAGTTTCAGTCTTCAGTCGTTCTCACAAATAATTGTTCTAACCCTTTTCGCAAAATGTTTAGACTTGCATTATGATCCCTGTCTAATACCGTTCCACACTTTGCACAAATATGCGTCCGAATAGAAAGTGATTTTTTTACACGATTTCCACAACCAGAACAATCTTGCGATGTGTATGCTGGATCTACTTTCACAAGTAGGCCTCCAAATTTCTTGCACTTATACAAAAGCATCCTGCGAAAAGCACCCCAGCCCGCATCCGAAATCTACTTCGATACTTTCCGATTCCGAACCATATTTCGGATATCGAGATTTTCTATACAAATCACCGAATACATTTGCGTTAGATGATAACTTAATTTATGCAAAAAATCTTTTCTTTGGTTCGCTACCTTTTCGTGAAGGCTCCGAATCCGTTCTACTTGTTTCTTATAGTTCGCAGAGCCTTTCTTTTTCTTCGAAAGGTTACGCTGCGCTTTCTTCAGTAGCTTTTCTTTTTGCAGAAGAAATCTTGGATTTTCAAATACGATTTCATTGAAAAGAGCAGCATATTTATTCAGTCCCACATCTATACCAATCGCATTTTCTATCGTAATAGAGGAAGGTACAACTTGTCTTTCGACACTAAAAATAGCGTACCATCTCTTAGATTGGCGTTTTATAATCAATTGTTTAATGGTTCCTTCTATTGGACGATGCAGATGGATATCCATTTCCCCTAATCGTTTGTTATATAATTTTCCGTTCTCTGCAAATGACATCGCAAAGCGGTGTTTCCCATTCGGTTTGAATCCAAATTGAGGGAAAGTGAGACTATTATAGTCTTTATACTTTTTCAATTTTGGATAACCCACATCCCCACGAAAAAAGCCATCATATGCCTTTTCCAATCGTAAAAATACTTCTTGTAAAGGCTGTGATGGCACTTCTTTGAGAAAAGGATACCTCTTCTTATCGATGACTTGTTGTTTTTGCATGTCAGAACGTGTATACAATTGTTTGTTTTCCTTATATTTTCTTTGTTTATCTAAAAAAGCAGAGTTATAAGCTTGACGACAATATTGTAGCCAACCATCTAACGTTTCTTTTTGTTCTTTGGTTGGGAAAATCTCGTATTTTTGGCTTAGCAACATTGTCATCCCCTCCCCCTTTTTTCGATATAGTTTTTCAGATTCCTAAACACGAAATAGAATGTACGTTCCCTTTTCTGCTAGTATACACAAAGTTACATAAAAAGGAAATAGAAACTTCGTGCTATGCACGACCAACATTCATCCCCTCCCTACCACCTGGGCTATGCCCTACACGTGCTTGAGGAATGGGACTTCTGTTGGAGTACTGTTAAACTTTATTCAAAACCCACACCAGGCTATTTCCACATAAACATCAAGTTTTTTATTTTATTTACGAAAAAATATTGACAACGATAATGATAACCATTATCATTTATTAAGAAGCCAACAATTGATGAATCAACCAAACGCTCAGTAACATTGTTACCCCTCTTTTTCATATAGAAAAACACTGTACATTCCCCCTGTTTGTACAGTGTTTTTCTTTTTTGCGTTTATTCAAATAAATTGAGTTGCTCCGGTTTTGGTTCGCCGTATGTAATATGCATCATCTCCATGAGTTGTTTTGCATTATCAGCAGCATCCCCGCCTGAATTATTATTAAATAGTACATATATGTTTTTTGTCTTTTTCTGCAATGTATGTAATCGCTCTGTCCATTCTTCTAGCTCTTGTTTATTATAACGATATAAGCAGCGAACTGCTCGCCAATTTTCTCCTTTATCAAGCCATCCATGAATATTACGACCATGAAAGCGTATCAGTGCCATTTCAGGATGAGTTGCTTCTAATACAAGTGGAACAGAACCAATGCCAGCTTGTGGTTCATCACAGATCGTATGAATCCATTCTTCCTGTTCTAAAAATTGCAACGTTTTATCATGCATACTAGGATGAAACCACGTTTGATTTCGGAACTCTATGGCACACGGTAAGCCTTCCATCTTTTCTTTTGTATAACGAAGTAAATCTACATTTTTCTTCTGACAATCAAACCAAGGTGGATATTGGAATAATACCGCCTTTAATTTATGCGCTTCTTGAAGCGGAATAATCGATTGTTTAAATATTTCAAACATCTCATCAATATTTGAAAATGGAATCTCTCCTTGCATATGTCCCGTCATCCCTTGATACGCTTTAACAACAAACGAAAAATTTTTTGGCGTTTCCCCCGCCCATTTCATATAATTTCGAACCGGTTGCATAGCATAAAATGAACTATCTACTTCAACAATAGGGAAATACTCACTATATGTTCGCAATTTATTTCTATTTTCATAGGAATCTGCATATAAAGAATCATGATCTCCCCATCCTGTTAATCCAATAGAAATCACCTTTCCCCCTCCTTATCCCATTTCTATAAATCTGTACACACCTAATTAACAAAGTTTCAATCTTCTTCAAGAGCATCTTTATAAAATATGATATACTAGATGGAAGAATTTTTAAATTGAGGAGTTATTTATTTATGATTCAAGAGGATACTACTTTATCTCATGAAAAGCAAATAAAAGAATTAGAAAGAAAAGTACAGTTTTATGAGCAGTTGGTGAATCAACTACCACATCATTTTACATATAAAAACTCACAACTAGGTTTACAGTTACATAAAAAAGGGACTTCTCATTCCATCAATCGCATACCAAAGCAAGAGAGAGAATCAAACCTTGTACTAACTTGCGATTCCTTATTTCTATTTGAGCAACTTGAAAAGCACTTTGTTCATATTTTTGATGCATTTTCGCATCATGTCACCTTTATTGACAATAAAGGCATCATTACATTATGTAATCAATCTGCAGTAGATGATTTGGGAATATCACGGAGCGATATCATCGGCAAACCGATTCAACAGTTATTAAACCTACCTGAAGAAAAAATTAAGGCATTAGAAACATTAAGAAGCGGAAAAGAAATTTATAACGAAGAAGTGTTAGATACAAATTATGGAATTTCTAATAACCGAATTATTCGTGACTATAATGGAGAGATCTTCCGTGTGATTAGTGTCTTTCATTATTTAAATACCGAACGTGATGCCGAAAAACTTGCATTAGCGGGTCGAATTGCAGCTGGAATTGCACATGAAGTTCGTAATCCACTTACAACAGTACGCGGTTATTTACAATTTTTACAAGAAAGTGTTTCACCTTCTAATAAAGAGCTTTTTCAAAATTTACTCATTCCTGAATTAGATCGTGCCAATAGTATCATTACGAAATTTTTATCTATTTCAAAAGCACACGAATTTAAAAGAGAACCATTTCCCATCAATACTTTTTTACGTGAATATATCCAACAGCTACTAGCTAGTGAAGTATTTTTGCATAACATTTCTATTGAATATAATTTATCCTCCGATTTAGAAGACATATTAGTGAATATTGATCGACATGAGCTCGTTCAAGTTTTCCTAAACTTATTTCAAAATGCTGTGGATGCAAAAAGCGATAAACCTTTGTCCATTCAAATCACTAGTCATCGTTTGGATAATTTTGCTCGCATTACTTTCCAAGACAATGGAACTGGTATTCCTCCAGCGATTCAAGACTATATATTTGATCCATTCTTCTCTACAAAAGATGCAGGAACTGGACTCGGATTATCAGTAACAAGAAAAATCATTCAAAATCACAATGGAACTTTAAAAGTTTCTAGTAATGAAAACGGAACAACATTTATCATCTCAATTCCATTAGCACAAAAAGGGGCTGGCTTATAGCATCTCCCTAAAAATAATCAGTGGGGATGAAGCCCCACTGATATAATCAAATAAATATATTCAAAATATGCGATTTGTAAACTTTCAGCACACGTCATTAGCTCTCCGCCAATCCATTCCCCTAATCAATATGTATTATCTATTCCTCTTTCATGAGAAATGCCACAAAGCTTAATTCGTTCGATGTCTATTCCTGTTTCTTTTTTCACTTTTCTAACTGCTGTCTCTTCCTCCATTCCAAATCTAACATACATACACAATAAGGAATAACTAGATGCTATTCATCTCATCTTAAATATTTGATTTCCTTCTTTACGTTTCTTTACTTCAAATTTACTCTAGCTTAACGCTTATTTTGTATGATAGATAAAGAAGACAATGATATGAAAGAAGGATGAAAATGAACGTCTTATTGTCAATACGCTTTTGGATTTCCCTTATGTCATGTATATTTTTATGCTCAGCATTCTTTTTAACTTTAGAATATACGGCTACATCAAAAGCAGCAGAAAACAGCAATATAGCTCCATATGAGCTACTATATGCAAAACAAAATACAGTCCCTCTATCCTCTTCCTCATCTAAAGAAAAAAAAGTTATCAAAGGAATGATTATTACAAAAGCTGCTTCCCATCATGACCTGAATCAGATTGCTAGAAAAATTAAAGAACAATATAAAAATCAGAAAATCGATGAAATTACATTATCCATTCACAATAAAAATATTGGAAAATACGAAGAAGACCTACCTTATGAGCCAATTAGCAAAGGAACAATTTCCATTATTTACACTTCACAATCCCATTCCAACGTAATCATTCGTCTCAATGAACAATAATACACCTGCTAAAAATTTTTTCCCTTCATAAAAAAAGAGACGAATATAATCATTCGCCTCTTTTTATTTTTACAAAAATGGAATCCACTCTTTTACTTTATCAATCCATTCTTTTTGTTGTTCTCTTCTCTGTTTTTCTTCTTCTTGACGCTTTTTCTCTTCTTCTTTTCTTCTCTTTTCTTCTTCAATTGTCTTTAATTGTTTCGAATAGTCAGCCTCTGATATAAGTGATAATTGAAATGCTTTTTGACTAGGGTTTTCATCAGCTTTTTTCATAATATCTCGAAACATTGTCGTTGTAATTTGACTACCACCTGGCACATAATGCTCACTGTCTGTTTTATCATATCCTATCCAAATAGCTCCCACTAAATCCGGTGTATAGCCAACAAACCAAGAATCTTTCGCTCCGCTGCTTGGACCATCCACAAGCTGAGTGGTTCCCGTTTTTCCAGCAGTATCAATATTTTTCACCTTTGCTTTTTCACCCGTTCCTTTTTCAACAACACCCTTTAATAAGTACGTCATTTTTTGAGCAACTTTCTCACTCGTTACACGGGTTTCTTTTTTATACCATTTCCCAACTGTTTCTCCCTCAGCATTCTGTATTTCCCGGATTGCATGCCCTTCAACTTGTACACCATCGTTAGCAAAAGTAGCATAAGCTTGAGCCATTACAAACGGAGAAGTTCCAGTATGCATTCCCCCTAAAGCAATAGGAAGAGTACGGTCTTCTGCTTGTAGTGGGATACCAAAACGCTCTAATGACTTCAAACCTTTTTCCAATCCAATTTGTTCTAACAACCAAACAGCTGGTACATTATAGGACTTAGCAATCGCTTCATACATTGTAACATCACCATGAAAAGCATGATCACTATTTTGGGGCGCATAATCTTTTATATTAAGCGGCTCATCTTTTAAAACATCATACACTTCATATCCTTGTTCTAGTGCTGGTACATATACGGCAAAAGGTTTTAGGGTTGAACCAGGTTGCCTTTTTAATTGCGTTGCACGGTTAAATTGCAAAAATTGATACGTCCCCCTCCCGCCGACTAGTGCGGGTACACCACCAGTTTTCGGGTCCATCAAAACAACGCCCGTTTGCATAAGCTGATCAGCGTTACTCCCTTGGAAATAATTATCATTATTCACAACATCTTCTACTGCTTGTTGTTTTTTCGGATCAAGTTCTGTATAAATACGATATCCACCAGCTAAAATTTCATTTTGCGTCAATTCATATTTCTCCATTGCCTCACGTACAATATAATCCACATACTGCGAATATTTTCCTTTATACTTATCATCAACACCTCGTCGTAATGCAAGGCCTGTCTCTTGCTCTTTCTTGTATTGATTTTCTGTAATATACCCTTGCTCTTTCATTAGTGCTAAAACAACATTCCGTCTTTCAATTGACTTATTAAAATTTTTATATGGTGAATAGGTTGATGGTGCCTTAATTAATCCTGCTATTGTCGCAGCTTCTGCTATTGTTAAATCTTTTACTTCTTTATCGAAATATGATTTCGCTGCTTTTTTTATCCCCCAAGCTCCTTCACCAAAATAAATTTGATTCATATACATTTCAATAATTTCATCTTTTGTATACGTACGCTCTATCTTCTTCGTCAAAAAATACTCTTTAAACTTACGTGAAAATGTACGTTCTTGTGTTAAAAATACATTTTTCGCAAGCTGTTGTGTAATTGTACTGCCACCAGCAACTACTTCTCCCGCCGTAATATTTTTTAATAGGGCACTCATAATCCCACTATAGTCAATACCATGATGGCTAAAAAACTCTTTGTCCTCTACTGCTACAACCGCTTGAATCATAATATCGGGAATATCTTTTCTTTTAATACCTTCCGCCTTGGAAGAAGATAGCTTTGCTGCCACTTCTTTATTTGTATCATAAATAAGTGTTGGCTGCGGAACAGCCTGTTTTAATGCAGATATGTCTTGAATGGAGATCATTATATTTACCGCAATAAATAGGGTAACGAAAAAACCGCCAAAAATTAATAATATATTGCGCAATTTCTTCCTCTTGTTGAACCACTCAAGCATTTTCTTGAAATGAGTGTTGTTCAATTTCATTTATTCACTTCCTTCATTTATTTACACTTTCATCAGGAAAAGGAAGAAACTCCCTCCTTTTGAATTTATTATAATAACGTAATAGTTCTTCAAGTGTAAAGTATTTCTTTCTCATTCATACTTTTTGCAAGAAAAGGACATTCTACAAGTAAGATATTCATTAGTCGTTATTAATATTATTAATGCATCAATATGTATTATGTTAAGTTTTTGTAAACTTTTCGATAAAATGTTTTAAAAACCGACAGTTTTTTGTTAGAATTGACTAGCCAATATATTTTACATATATTACTTTTCGTGGGGGTAACAATAATGGTATTTAAATCTAAAAAAGATAAATTTTCTGAAATGTTAATGAATGTTTCTGAAAATTTAAAAGAAGGCGCGCAATTTTTCGTGGAGTATAAAATTAAAAATGCTAGCGATTTAAAAGAATTTTCTATGCGCATGAAAGAATATGAGTCAAAAGGTGATTCATTTATTCATGAAATCATTATGGAGCTAAACAAAGCGTTTATTACTCCTATTGAACGTGAAGACATCCTGCAACTTGCAATGAGCATGGATGATGTACTAGACGGATTAGACCACAGTGCAGGTTTATTCGAAATGTATTCTATTACAGAGGCAGATGAATACATGATTAAATTTGTGGAGGCAATTAATCAATGTGCGATTGAAATTGCAAATTCCGTTGAACTTATGTCGAATAAGAAATTAGTGGACATTCGCACAAATGCAATTAAAATTAAGGATTACGAATCACAGTGTGATGATATTCGTCGTCACGCCATTAAACATTTATTCTCTCGTGAAAAAGATCCGATCAAGATCATTCAATTCAAAGAGATTTATGAAGAGCTAGAAGAAGTTGCTGATAGCTGTCAAAGCGTTGCAAACGTATTAGAAACAATTATTATGAAGAACGCGTAAGGAGTTTGATCATGGATACAGTCTTGATTTTAACTGTTTTAATAGTCATTTGTGCTTTAGCTTTCGACTTTATTAATGGATTCCATGACACAGCGAACGCCATTGCGACAGCTGTTTCTACCAAAGCTTTGAAGCCACGACAAGCCATTATCATGGCAGCTATTATGAACTTTTTAGGTGCAATGACATTTACAGGTGTAGCAAAAACAATTACAAAAGACATTGTTGATCCTTTTGCTTTAGAACATGGATCATATGTTATTTTAGCCGCTCTGCTTGCTGCAATTGTTTGGAACTTAATTACTTGGTACTATGGAATCCCAAGTAGTTCTTCGCATGCAATTATTGGTGCAATCGCAGGTGCTGCAATTGCTGCTGCTGGTCTAAGTGCAATTAATTTCAAAGGATTTATTAAAATTATTGAAGCTTTAATTATTTCACCAATCGTTGCATTTGTTATTGGTTTTATCGTGTATAGTATTTTTAAAGTTGTCTTTAAAAACTTTAATTTAACGAAAACGAATCAAAACTTCCGTTTATTCCAAGTGTTTACCGCAGCACTACAAGCTTATACACATGGTACAAACGATGCTCAAAAAGCAATGGGTATTATTACAATGGCATTAATGACAAATGGCCTTCATAATTCTGGAGATATTCCTTTATGGGTTCAATTCTCATGTGCTCTTGCAATGGGTCTTGGTACTTCTGTCGGTGGATGGAAAATTATTAAAACTGTTGGGGGACAAATTATGAAAATTCGTCCTGTAAACGGTGTAGCTGCTGATTTATCATCATCTCTTGTCATTTTCGGAGCAACATTTATTCATTTACCAGTTAGTACAACGCACGTTATCTCTTCTTCTATTTTAGGGGTAGGTGCTTCACATCGTGTAAAAGGTGTAAAATGGGGAACTGCAAAGCGCATGTTAATTACCTGGGTGATTACACTTCCAATTTCAGCTTCATTAGCTGCTCTATTCTATTATCTATTACATTTAATTTTCTAATCAAAAGTCGTCTTCCTTATTTTTCTAGGAAGACGACTTTTTTGTGAACAATCTTATTTCTTTTCAAAAAGTGTGTATAATGAATGTTGGATTAGTTATACAGAGGAGTTGGCAATTTTGGAATATATCATGTTACTTTTCATTGGATTAATCGCAGGAACAGTCGGAAGCCTAGTAGGACTTGGCGGAGGAATTATCATCGTCCCTTTACTAATTGGACTGCATAGTTTATCACCACAACTCGCAGTTGGAACATCAATTGTGACCGTAGTTTTCACTGGTCTCTCCTCTACTCTTACTTATATGAAACATAAGCGAGTAGATTATAAAAGTGGACTTATTTTATTTATAGGGAGCGGTCCTGGAGGGATTATTGGATCGTGGGCAAACAAATTTTTGAATCAGGATTCTTTCTCTTTATATTTTGGAATTTTCCTTATTTTTGTATCTATCCTTCTCTTGTTACGTGATAAATTGAAACCTCTTTCCCTCTCAAATGCAACTGTTATTAAACGATCTTTCACGGATTCTGAAGGTAAAACCGTTTATTATCAATTCCCACCGTTTCTTTCGATTATTATCGCATTTGTAGTTGGTTTCATATCTGGATTATTTGGAATTGGTGGCGGTGTATTGCTCGTTCCAGCAATGATGCTTCTTTTTGCATTCCCTGCACAAATTGCTGTTGCAACTTCAATGTTTATTGTCTTTTTATCAGCAATTGTAAGTTCTTTGACTCATATTTCTCTTGGCAATGTAAGCTGGATTTATGCATTGATTCTTATTCCAGGCGCTTGGATTGGCGGAAAAATCGGAGCTTACATTAATACAAAATTAAGCGGTAATGCGATTATCAATTTATTGCGTATCACATTAATTATTCTTGGAACCAAACTGATTATCAGTTCTTTCCTCTAACGCGTTCTTTTTAGAATGCGTTTTTTCATACGCAGGAATACAAAAACATCCCTAAAATAAAACATAATACTGTACACACACACAACAACATCAAATTTGAAACATGTAATTTGTCCATGGTGATCACACTCCTATAGCTGGGCTGTTACCCCTATGATAGCGAAAAAAAAGACACTTTGCCTTTACAATATGCTAACAATGCAAAATCAATTATTACAAACTTTATCTATTTATTACATAAATTCGTATAATCAATCGATTCAACAAAAAAAAGATGTCATATTGACATCTTTTAGTGAAGGAGTGACCACCCCATAAAATCTTCATGGACTTGACGTGCTCGTTTATCATTTCTATCATACAATTCAGCGTAGCTATCCGTTTCTTCGTCATAAGCCATTGTATAAATAACTTGACCATCTATTTCAACTGATAGAACGACTCCACCTTTCATCTCTTCCACATGTATGACAGCATTAGCTGGAATTTTCATATCAGTCATTTTCGCATCTAACAATATACTAAACCCCCTACAGCGTATTCATTGCTAGTACTATTACACACTAAATAGTATACTACTGTAATAGCATACGTTTCGTCAATAAAATTGCTGTTTATAACAATATAAATACAAATTGAAAAACTGACATAAAACCTTTCTTTGTAAGTGAGAGAGATCATCCGACTATGCATAGAAGCAATCAGCCCCTCTTCTTGCCCCATACCAAGTGAAAGCAAAGAGAAAAACGAGTGCAGTCACATTTTGTTCTTCATAGCAACGATTTATATATTGGAAAATCAAAATGGATATATACATCACCTTTTGTATTTAAATTTATATGTATATCACTTACAATAAACTAATAGAACTAAATAATGGGGTGCTAACATTGATTCTACATAAAGGGGATATACTATTTCGTCAAGGTGAAGAAGGACCTTTATATTTTATTAAAACTGGTCTATTAAAGGTCGTTCGGTTACAAGAAGACGGAACGCCATTTTTATTTAATATTATCGTTCCTGGTGAGACAATTCCTCACCATTCTTTAATTTCACCGAAAGAATATCATGGTACAGCCATCGCTTTAATTAAGACAGAGGTCCAGCCCATTGTATGTAATACATGGTACGAAAAACTACAGGAGAATCCAGAATTATATGCTGACATCGCCATGCAACTACAAACGAAATTGCGAATGATGCAGCAACGAATCGATCAATTAACAACTGTTTCTCCAAAAGAACGTCTCCACCGTCTACAAGAGTGGTTCGCACTTTATTTGGGAGAAATCCCTATTTATGAAATATTAACACAAACAGAAATTGGACAACTTATCGGCGTACGCCGTGAAACAGTAAATCGCTTGTTACGAGAACAAACAAAAAACGAGGTAAACTAACACCTCGTTTTTTTGTTTGCCTTATGATAAGCTTGCTGCCGGTCCGAAAAATTCATAATGAATGTGTTCAGGTGAAACTCCCCATTCTACTAAAGCCGCATTAATATGCTTCATAAATGGTACCGGGCCACAGAAGTAAAATTCTGCTTCAGACGTAGGAATGATAGATTGCAGCCAATCTAAATCAATGAAACCTTCTTTATCAAAGTTTTTCATTTGTAGGTCTTGTTCTGTTGGCGAAGAGTAACAAGTGTATGCTTCTACTTGTTCATAGTCGCTCGCTACTTGCTGTACATACTCTTTCATCGCATGCACATTGCTATTTAATGCTGCGTGAATAAAGTATACCTTACGATTTGAAGTTTGCTCAATTAATGTATTTAACATACTCATCATCGGCGTAATACCAACACCGCCACTGATTAACACAACCGGTAAGTTTGAATCCATATTTAATACGAAATCTCCTGCTGGTGCACTTAATGGAAGAATATCTCCTTCTTGGATGTGATCATGTAAATAATTAGATATCTTTCCATCCGGTGTCTCTGTAGCTGTTTCTCGTTTTACACTAATACGATAATAGTCTTTGCCAGAAGCATCTGATAAGCTGTATTGACGATTATGTGTATATGTTTCACCCTCTATATTTAATTGGATCGTTACATATTGACCAGGTAAGAATGAAGATAGCTTCCCTCCATCTTCTGGTTTTAAATAAAATGATGTGATTACGTCGCTCTCTTTCTCTTTTTTTACAACGATAAAGTTACGGAAATCTTTCCATCCACCTTCTTTTTCCGCTGCCTCTTCATACATTCCTGCTTCGACACTAATAAATGCATCAGCAATTACACCATACGCTTCTCCCCAAGCATCTAACACTTCTTGTGGTGCTTCTGCAACCTCTTTAATTGCTTGTAGTAAACATTTCCCTACAATTGGATAGTGTTCAGCTTTAATTCCTAAACTTCTATGTTTATGAGCAATTTGTTTTACAACAGGAATAATAACTTCTAAATTATCAATATACGTTGCTGCTGCATACACTGCGCTTGCTAAAGCCTGTTGCTGTCTTCCTTTTTTCTGATTTGTATGGTTGAAAATATTTAATAATTCTGGATGTTCCGAGAACATAATTTGATAAAAGCGTGTCGTAATTTCAACACCTTTTTCTTGTAATAATGGTACTGTTGATTTTACAATTTCCATTGTTTTTTCACTTAACATTGTATCCCACTCCTCTATTTCCTTGTCTATTGTTATTGTAAACGAAGCCAAAATGGAAGGTTGTGATTTTAATCACTATAAACATGGTGTTTTTGTGAAAAATATATGAACGATTTAGATTTATCCCGCTATTTGTTACTAAACTAACGAATTAAATATACACCTTTATATTTTTCCAAAAAAGAAATAAGCTAACCAAAATTTTGGATAGCTTATTTCTTTTTTTGTAGAGCGTGTTCAATTATTAAAAATGACGTTTATTTCATCCAATTTTAGCCAAAACTAATAACGAAAGGAGGTAGACAAAAATGAGATTACAATCTTTCATGATTAGTGCCCTTTCTTTTTTAGCTTCGGCATTAATCTTTTATACAGTTGGCTATGTCTTACTATTAGATTTGTTACCAAAGCATCTCTTTATTATTCTTATTATTCTTTCTGCTCTTATGATTTCCTATCTTATTACACGAAAATCGTTAAATGAGCCGTCTACCAAAACAAAATAATAGAGTGAACCTTTTAGGTTCACTCTATTATCATTTCCTAGGAAAGTTTTTGACTATCTTTGCAAATTCATTTTTTCACCATACTCTTTTACAATTTGAATAATATTTTGAAACGTACCTACTTTTTCTTTTTTATGATTCAATACTTGTAAATCATAATGATCATAATAAGTTTCTAATGCTTTTAACTGGGAAGTTGATGCCCCCTCTATAGGTACAGTAAGATTCACTTCATATTGTTTATATCCTTCTCTAACTTTTTCTCCTGCAATAGTTTCACTCATTTTCTTTCCGACTACCTGTTGCATTTTTTCAGGAAAGATCAATTGAAAATAATACTCCCCTTCTTTTTCTAAAGTTTTATATAAAGAATCCGAGATTGTATAAAATACTGTGTATTTTATTTTTTTCTCATCTGTTTTAATATGAAAAGCAGTAATTTGCATGTCCTTTTTTGTCACTTCTATTAAAGCGTTCACTTTTGTATCATCATTTTGTTGCTCAGTAGCACCTGGAAGTATAGATAAAAGTTGCTCTGTATCAGATTTTGTAAGCATATACGTCTCTTTTTCATCCTGCAGCCACCCTTGGCGAGATTCCCCTCTTAGCCATGCACGATATATTTTCTTCTTTCCGTTTTTCTCAATTTGGATTTCGTACTCTGGTTCTCCAAAACCCCCTGTTATTTGTTGTTTCTCAGCTTTATTAATAATATCTACCACTTTCTTTGCTTCCTCTTGCTTTAAAACCTTTTCAAGATTTCCTTTTTGTATAATTGTTACTTGTATACTTTCCTGCATAGGATTCACCGTCTCTTCTACTTGTTTTTTCTCCTTTTTTTGTTCAACTTGACTACACGATGCTAATAAAAAAAATAGTAAGAAAAACATCCATTTTCTTTTCAACTTTTTCCCTCCTATCTAGAACAATAAGAAAAGCTTATTGTTCTTGAAAATGAAACAAAAACGTTATGTATGATGAAATAAGATATACTAAATACGAAGGGAGGTTTTCACATGTCCATTAATTTTCATGATGCTCATAATAAGTACACCTACGCCACGCGAAAAGCAGATTCCTCTTGGTGTGAAATGATTCAAAATATAATTGATGTAAGTGGTAAAAACATAATTGATATCGGCTGCGGTGGTGGTATTTATACGAAAGAACTGGCTCTTATGAGAGCTAGCAAAGTCATCGGCTTCGATTTCTCAAAAAAAATGTTGCAAGCGGCAACAGAAAATTGCGCTTCCGTCCCAAACATCTCATTTATTCATGGTGATGCCCACCATATGCCATTTGCTAATGAAACTTTTGATATTGTGGTTTCTCGTGCTGTTATCCATCATTTACAAGACATCCCGAAATTTTTACAAGAGGCCTCACGTATCTTAAAGAAAAATGGAATGCTCATTCTTCAAGATCGTACCATTGAAGATTGTACAATTCCTGGAAGCCCAAAACATATTCGTGGGTATTTCTTCTCCATCTATCCTAAACTCATTCAAATAGAGGAAAAGCGAAGACCAAAAGCAACGCACATACAACAACTAATCGCACAAAACGGCATGTATCCACTTCCCCTTCAAACAATGTGGGAAGTGCGAAAAATCCATGATTCTATTGAAACATTATTACAAGATTTATCACCACGCACAGGCCGATCCATTTTATACGAATTAACAGACAATGAACTTTCTCAATTACTCCATCACATTCACTCTAAACTAAACAATATAGCTCCGATTATTGAACAAGATCGTTGGACTATTTGGAGTGCCACAAAATTTTAAGAAAGCCTCACATAATTTTGTGAGGCTTTCTCCTTTCATAACCTAATTTTGCAACATTCTTGATACCCTCCACTTCTGGCCTGTGCACTTCCACACTTTGGACATACTAAGTATCTGGATTGACTTGTCAACAAACTTCCTTTTTGAAAAAGTAACACTTCTGCTTGTTTAAATGACCGCGAATAATATAACCATATGAAACCACAAATTACTATAATTCCGAACAATACACCCATCGCAAGCATTTCCGTCACCTCTTTTTGGTTTGTTCTTTCCAGCAAGTGGATTGTAGTATTATTCTCTATTAATAAAAAAGATTCCTGCCTTCCTGTTCTAATTGTCATATTTCTCAAAAAATTTTCACATAACCTCTATACTTTTACGTACTTTTTACAAAAGATTCCCTTCCACTTCTCATACAATAAAGTGAAACGTCCATCAGTAAGGCTTTTCTTCATCCCTCACTGATTATCAACTCTCACCAATCGGGTCTTTACGGGCAGTAAGTAAAAATCCACACCCTAAAATAATTTTAATTGAGGAGTGTCAATATGAACTATTTCTTATTACTCCCTTTTCTTATCAAACTAATTTTTTCTTTTCTATCCCCTTCTTCTCCACCTACCGACGTATCCGTGCAAATTCTCGGCCTCAATGATTTCCACGGCCAATTAAATACGACTTCAGCGTTGCACGATAAAGCTGTAGGGCGTGCTGATTACATATCTGCTTACATTCAATCCTACCGCGATAAAAACCCTAACACCTTACTTGTTCATACAGGAGATATGATTGGTGGGAGTCCTCCGATTTCAGCACTTTTTCATGATGAACCAACGATGGAGTTTTTAAATAATCTTCAATTTGATGTTGGTACAATAGGAAACCATGAGTTCGATAGGGGTCCCATTGCTCTGCAACAACTAATTAATGGCGAATCCGTTACACAAACAAGTTCATTTTCAGGTAGCTCCTTTCCTTATATATCCGCAAATATTGTATACAGTGAAACGAATCAACCACTCTTCCCCCCCTATATAATTAAATGGATTGATGGGATTCCAATCGCCTTCATCGGCGTTTCTACAAACGATACTCCTTTTTTAACAATGTACAACGATATGTCTTCTATTCGTTTTTTAGATGAAGCTTCTTCGATTAATCTTTATGTGTATCAACTACAAAAGAAAGGCATTCATGCATTTGTTATTCTTGCCCACCTAGGTGGTAATACGACAGAAAGTAATACAAATGGACCTTTAGCTGATTTAGCTAATCAAATAGATCCTGATGTTGATATCATTTTTGGTGGCCATACCCACTCCTATATAAATGGAAATGTGAACGGCAAATTGCTTGTTCAAGCCTACTCATACGGAAAAGCATTTTCAAACGTCACCTTTACATTAAATCGTAAAACGAAAGATATTACGAAAAAAGCGGCAACAATTGTCCCTGTCTATCAAAATGCAATTTCTCCTGATTTACACACAAGAAACTGGATAGATTCTTACGCCTCAAAAATCCAATCTAAAGTAGAGGAACAACTCGGAATAACGGACCATGAGTTAACTCGTAATCAAAATGAACACGGCCAATCAAATTTAGGAACAGTTCTCGCAATAGCCCAGCGCCAAACTATGCAGGCGGATATTGCTTTTGTAAATCCTGGGAGCATCCGGCATAATTTAAAAAAAGGAACAATTACATGGGAAGATACCTTCCTCATACAACCATTCGGCAACAAATTAATTAAAATGTATTTGTCTGGAAAAGAAATTCGAAACGTCTTGCAAGAGCAATGGAAAGAAGAAACTCGCATGCTACAAATTTCAGGGATTCGTTATAGTTGGAAAAATAACATCGTCCAAACAATTTCATTAGATGACGGAACACCATTACGCGATGATCAAATATACTCTGTAGTAGTCAATTCTTTCTTAGCAAATGGAGGAGATAAATTTTTGACATTTAAAGAGGGAAGAAATCGCTCCGAAGGCCCGACAGATCAGGAAGCTTTTGCAAATTTTATTCGTTCTATTTCTCATATAGATACACTCCCTCAAAATTTTTTACAGAAAATCTATTGACTTTATGAAAAAAACATGTAAAAATACTGTCAGAATACTTGAACAAAATTCATTGACGAGAACGAGTACGTTATATAAAGCTGTTCCCCAGAGAGTTGGCATCTTGCTGAAAGCCAACGTTCAGCTCGTAACCGAAAATCATCTCCGAGAAGTAGAACCGAAGGATGTAGTAAGTTCTTACCGGTCGTCCCCCGTTACAAGGAACACGTATCATGTTGTACGTTGCAAAGCCGCATACATATAGATGTATTTCTACGTGTATGAACTAGGGTGGTATCGCGGGTAAATATAACTCGTCCCTTTTTAAGGGGCGAGTTTTTTGTGTTCTTACGAATGAATTTTTATAAAAGGAGGAAACACAATGAACACTGTATCAAAAAAACATGTTTTTTTCACAGGTCTTATGCTATTTTCTTTATTTTTTGGAGCAGGTAATTTAATTTTCCCTCCAATGCTTGGACAAAACGCTGGTGAAAACTTCTGGCCAGCAATGCTCGGGTTTTTACTAACAGGAGTTGGCTTACCGTTATTAACTGTTATTGCAATCTCTCTTTCAGGAAATGGAATGCAACAACTTGCAAGTCATGTTCACCCTTTATTTGGAATTTTATTTACAGTAGTTGTATATATTGCAATTGGCCCTTCCATGGGAATTCCACGTGTCGCTAACGTCGCTTACGAAATGGGTGTTAGTTCTTTCTTACCAGAAACAATTCGTACTAGTAGCTTATCCTTATTTATATATACGGTCATTTTTTTCACTATCGTATTTTGGCTTAGCTTAAATCCTTCTAAACTCGTTGATCGTATCGGAAATGTGCTAACACCTATTTTACTATTCTCTATTTTCTTATTGTTTGCAAAAAGTGTTTTCACACCACTTGGAAATTCAGGTCCAGCGATGCAAGAGTATCAAACTTCTCCTATTTTCAAAGGATTTATGGAAGGATATTTAACAATGGATACGATCTCGGCACTTGCATTTGGGATTATCGTCGTGAATGCAATTCGCTCAAAAGGTGTAGAAGATCGTAAAGCTGTTGCAATTGCAACGACAAAAGCAGGACTTATTGCAGCTACAGGGCTCGTACTCGTATATGGAGCACTTGGCTGGCTAGGTGTAACTAGTGTTTCACTTGGATATGCAAAAAATGGCGGTCAATTACTTACTGTTATTGTACAACAGTTATTCGGCCCATATGGCCTTGCCTTATTAGCGGTTATCGTTACACTGGCTTGTTTAACAACATGCGTTGGACTTGTATCAGCATGTAGCCAATATTTCTCAACATTATTTACAAAATTTTCTTACAAAGGGATAGCAGGTATCATTTGTGTATTAGGACTTCTAGTAGCAAACCTAGGCTTAACAAAAATCATTGCAATCTCTGTTCCAATTTTACTAGTTGTATATCCAATTGCTATCGTACTCGTACTATTATCATTACTCCATAAGTACTTTGGTGGTTACCGTTCTGTTTATGTTGGTGCTTTAATCGGGGCTGCAGTAATAAGTATGTTTGATGGGCTAAAGCAAGGAAATGTATCTGTTACATTCATTACCTCTTACTTTGAATTCATTCCATTTTATAATGAAGGAATTGGTTGGTTATTACCAGCGATTGCTGGAGCAACAATCGGGCTTGTAGTCGCAAAATTAAAGAGCACAAAACCAATACCACTAACTGAAACTCCTTCTGAACCTAAAGTGTCTTAGTGAAAAACTCCCGATTAAGGGAGTTTTTCACACTTGGTAGGAAGTATGATTGAAACTACTTATTTTATACGCTTTCGTATAATACTCAAGGTTTGTATCAACTGTTTCTACTTTCACAACATCATAGCAATCTGTTTGTTTTACTAGAAATAAATAATATTCTTCTGTCGCTTCAATTATCGCAATACAACCTGTTTCAATATCGTATTGCACCTTAAGTGCTTGCAATGCATTCACGTAGTTTCCTAACTTTTTATTTTTACCCATTTCAAATACTGTTTGAACTAACATACACAATCTCCCCCTTTATATGTACTATTTCTAATCTAATGATAACGCTTACAAATGAATGCATCAATAACGTAAAACTTTAATCAGTGGGGTTTTCTTCATCCCCCACTGATTATTAACCCTCACCAATCGGGCTTTTACGGGCAGTTGCTCCACCCCTAGCCTCTTTGCTTTCACTGAATTTTGAGGTGGAGATCTTACTGCCCATAAATAGCGGAATAAAGGAAACTTCCACCAATGAAACAAGTCATATACAGTGGAAGCCACATTTTATTTCGTTAATTGATGTCGAAATGCATAAATAACAGCCTGTGTACGATCGCTTACATTCAACTTGTTTAATATATTACTTACATGTGTCTTTACGGTTTTTAATGCAATAAATAACTCATCCGCAATTTCTTGATTACTCTTTCCCTCTGCAATTAATAATAAGATTTCAAACTCTCGTTCTGTTAAATCTTCATGAAGTGGCTGTTCTTTCTTTTGACGCATACGGGACATCATTTTCCCAGTAACTTTCGGCTCAAGTACTGTTTCCCCATCATAAGTCGCTCGTACTGCATCTGCGATATCGCTCGCTCTTGATGTTTTTAATAAATAGCTCGTTGCACCTGCTTCAATAACAGGATATAGTTTTTCATCGTCTAAAAAACTTGTCACGACAACTATTTTTGCTTCCGGCCATTCTTGAATAATGGCACGCGTTGCCTCAACACCATCCATTTCATCCATAACAAGATCCATTAAAATAATATCTGGCTTTAATGCTAATGCTAATTCTGAACCTTTTCTCCCATTTTCAGCTTCGCCAACCACTTCGATATCCGGCTGAGTTGATAAATACGCTGATACACCCATCCGCACCATTTCATGATCATCTACAAGCAGTACTTTAATCATGCTACTCCCCCTCTCTCTCTATTATAATTGGTACTTTCACTTCAATTTGTGTACCTTTATTCGGAAAACTTAGTACCTTTAGTGTTCCACCAATTTCATGAACACGCTCTTGAATAGACCTCAGACCATATGATCCAGCTTTATTGACACCTACTTCAAACCCAACACCATCATCAATGATTTTTAAAATTGCATATTGATCGATTTGACGAAGACGAACTTCTGTTTTCTTTGCCTTCGCATGCCGTAACGTATTGGATAAAGCTTCTTGCACAATACGGAATAAATGATCTTCCACACCTTTTTTCAATTGAATTGGCTCAATCAACCATTCAATTTTCATATGCTGTTTTCTTGAAAGCTCTGTTAGTAACTCTTCTATACCTTCTGTTAATTTTTTACCTTCAAGTTGTACAGGACGTAAATGAAGCAGCAATGCTCTCATTTCTGATTGTGCATTTACGACCATATTTTCCACAAGCTGCAATTGCTTTTTTGTTGTTTCTGGAATTTGAGCTACCTGTTCATTAATAGCTGACATCATCATAGACATTGCAAAAAGCTGCTGACTCACTGAATCATGCAGTTCTCTAGCTAATCGATGCCTTTCTTGAGAAATAGCTTCTTGTCTCATCTCTTCATTCCAATGAGCTCGTTCATTCGTTACTTTTTGAAATAATCCGGCTTGTTCCTCTAATCGCTTAGCAAGCGCAATTACCTTTCTCTCTACTTCATGAAATTCATCCTCTGCAGTAAACGAAACGTCTTTTGGAAAATTACCTCGCTCTACTTCAAATAAAAAAGTATTTAAACCTTGAATACGCTGCTGCATATAGTAACCAATTGCATATCCAACAATTCCCCCAATAAGAAGACTTGTGCTCATAATGAACAAGCTAATTGGAACAGAAGCAATGGATTCTTTCCACAATAAATCGTATACGTCTTCTCTACTTTTCCATACATATACAATCGTACAAATAATTGCAATACTAACAGAAGATAACATAGAGTAACGAATATACATCCATGAAATATTCTTTTGCTTTTTCATTATACTTTCCTCACTTCCGTATCGCCTACGACAAGCGAAGAAATTATTTTAATACGCCGAGGAGCTTCCCTATACTGTTCTGTTTTGAATGTAACATTTCGATTAAATCCTGTCTCTTCATGTCCTGGAAGTAATACTCTACCAACAATAACAGAATGATTTAAAGATAATTCAATATCGTACGGAACATACAAACGAATGTTACCAATAACGCCACGAATAACGATAACCGTTTCTCCTTCAGGAATCATTGCCGTCGTCAAGTCAATTTCAACATCACCGACTCCGTACTGGACATTAATATCCTCTAATTCATAAATATGATCCATCATTCTTACGTTACCTACCATCATATTTTTAAGATATGGTTCTGTACGATAGATTTGTTTTTCTTCATCTATATATCCTTTTTCCTTAATTTCTACCTGTACAGTTTTTGGCTTCTGCTGTCCTTGTATAAGCTGATAACCGATGAAAGCTAAGCAAGTAACTACAACAAGCACGAAGGCTGCTGATGAAAACAGGAAGAATAAAAAAATAAGTCCTCCGACAAATAAAAACACATTACCTCTCACATAGCGATTTTTTTTCCGATAATGTCTTCCGAACATAATCATAATAAATGCAAAAATAAGAGCACCCGGTTCAAAATGTCCGAGAATCATATCAAGAAAAAGACCAAATCCAAATATGATGAGGAGCATCCCCACTAGTTGTGATTTTGAAAATTGTTTCTTCATTTCAGCTCCCCTCCTTCTTGTCACATATAAATAGAAGAAAAAGGTATTGCTTTCCAACACCTTTTCTTCTATCACTATATCATAAGCTCGTTTTATAATGTACTACAATTATTTTGTTACTTCTTTTGTTAAGGATACTTCATCCTTTTCTTTCATTTCACGCTCAAGCTTTGCAATTTTCATATCAAATGTATCACGCTCATGATCTTCATTCATGCGAAGTTCTAAATCACGAATGTGATCTTCAATTTCTTCAAATCGTAAGAATGGGTTGTTCTCATCCATTTTATGAAGAGCTGTATTCATGCGACGGTTCGCATGAGCCATGTTTTCACGTGCCATTAATTCCATACGCTTTGCATTCATTTCTTTTAGTTTATTTTTCATTTCAGAAAGACGTCGTTCTAACTCATCAATTTGCTCCACTACACCTGCATACATTTCTTCTAGTCGAGCTACTTGCCCTTCATAATATGCTACTTCTTCTAATGCACGTTCATGCAATTGCATTTCCCCTGCTTCTTGTGCAATTATCGCCTGTTTTGATCGCTTATTTACGAAATAACGAGCCTGCTCAAGTTCACGAGCAAAATTAGATTTTAGTGTTTTATGACGCTGAATTAACTTTTCAATTTTTGTTACTTCACGCTCGCTATCGCGTAAATATTGATTTAACATAGCGATTGGATTTTTTCTTTCTTTCTCATCTAAAACATTATGAAAATCTGCTAAAATTGCATCGCGTACACGTCCGAATAAAGATTGTTTCATTATAATCTTCCTCTCTTCTACTTTATGATTTAAATTGTTTTATATTAGTTTTTCATTAACTTGTTCCACTCATCTTCAAAGTTGCTATATCGTTTAGAGCCTTCTGAAGCAGAATCAACTACTACATCTTTTTCTTTTTTCCACTCACGGTATCCATAGTATAGAACTACTAATGCTACGATACCGATTAATGCTGGGGAATGGGAAAGGGCAATTGACAAGCCGATTAAACCGACAATACCCCAAGCTAACTTTCCAAAAAATGATTGTGCTCGCACAAATGATTTATAGCTCCAGTACACAATCCCTGCTCCAATTGCGAATCCTACAATACCAGCAAGACTACCAAGAGCAATCAAAGCCAAAATACCGGCCGCGATAAACGCTAAAAATTGTTTCATCTTGTGCTTGCCTCCCTTCGATTTGATACTCTTATCTTAACTATTTTTTTGACTTTCCATAACGAGCTTAAGAACCGTTTTCGAATCAGACTTAAGACCTATCCCGGGTCAGCCCTACATTAAGATGCATATAAAGTTAAACAAAGCGTATATACGCTTCATAAAGAAAAGAGGATGCCTTATATAAGACATCCTCTTCTTTACGCTGTTTTATGATATTCTTTTTTTTCCGCTACCTTCGAAAACCGCGGAAAACCAATTAAAATGGAGACTATACCACATACTCCAACTAAAATTGGATAAAACGCATATGGTAACAGTTCAATTGGAGATAATGCGGCAAATCCTGCTGCTGTTAACATTTGTGCACCGTACGGAATTAATCCTTGTATGCAGCAAGAGAAAAGATCTAACACACTCGCTGATTTTCGTGGATCAATTTCATATTGATCGGCAATATTTTTTGCAAGCGGTCCTGTGAAAATAATAGAAATTGTGTTATTCGCTGTACACATATTCGTCATACTCACTAAACCGGCGATTCCAAACTCCGCGCCTTTTTTCGAACGAATATTACGTGTTAATATATCCATTAAATATTGAATACCACCATTATATTGAATGAGTTCAACCATTCCACCGATTAAAATTGCTAGTAATACTAACTCCATCATACCGCCAATGCCAGTCGTTACACTTTTAAAGAAACTCGCTAATGTATAACTTCCATCTATTAGGCCGATAATGCCAGATAATACAGTTCCACCTGTTAATACGATGAGCACATTCCATCCAAGCAACGCTGTAACAAGTACACCTGCGTATGGTAAAATTTTCACCCAATCAAACATATGAGCTTTAATTTCTGTATGATTCCCTAATGTAATAACTACTAATAGTACAATCGTTATAATTGCAGCTGGCAGTACAATTAAAAAGTTCGTTTTAAACTTATCTTTCATTTCTGTTCCTTGCGAACGAACAGCTGCAATTGTCGTGTCAGAAATAAATGATAGATTGTCACCAAACATTGCCCCACCGACAACTGTTGCCATCGTTAACGCAATAGAAATATCTGTTTGCTGGCTAATCCCTACAGCAATTGGTGCTAACGCTGCAATAGTCCCCATCGAAGTTCCCATCGCTAGTGAAATAAAGGCCCCTATAACAAAAATCCCAGCAACGATAAACCCTTGCGGTAAAATAGATAGTGCTAAATTAACTGTAGAGTCAACTCCACCCATTCCTTTTGCTGTTTCAGAAAACGCACCAGCAAGTACAAAAATCAACACCATAATCATAATATCCGGATTACCAGCCCCTTTGGCAAACCGTTCAACTTTCACTGTAAAGCTTTCCTTACGATTCATCACTAACGCTGTTCCTACAGCTATTAAAATCGCAACAAGTATCGGCAATTCATAGAAATCACCTGTAATAATGCCAGAACCAATAAATAGCCCCAAAAATATTCCAAGCGGTAATAACGCCAAACCATTCCCTCTCGTTTGTTTCAAAATAACATCTCTCCCTATTTCTAAACCTTTTCTATTCAATAACAAAAGACCTCTTCCGAAAAGAAGAGGTCTTATAATTCTATAAGAAACACTCTCCTCATCTTTCAAGCACATGCTTGCTGGATTTGGCACAGCACTCCATCGTGAGTCCGCTGCCGAGGCATCGTAGGGCCAGTCCCTCCGCCTCTCTTTATAAGAAGGTTTCATATTTTATTTTTAATAATAATTTCTTTCCTAACTTTACTCGCTTACAAATCAAAAGTCAATTATTATTTGTATAAAAACAGTTGGTATTTTTTTGATATTTATACAAAAACACGAATAAATCAGCATAAAGAAAGGAAAATAGTCATTTTAATTTTTGAATTTCTTTTTCTAAAATTGCAATCCAAGGAAGCTTTTCTTTTTCAATTTCCTCCATAAGCCATTTGGCCGTATCCCACGCTACATTATGTTCTTCTTCAGAAATATCTCCAGCTATATACGCTTCTTCTAATTCATCTTCATCCAGTAAATATACCTCACCATTAGGTAATAACACTACATCCAAATATAAATCGTCGAAATAGGGCATACCTCGCCCATCTATTCTAAATTTTTTTGCCACATCAATATAATACTGCACTAAGTTCTTCTTTTCATCGAGCATAGCTGTAATCGCGAAGTTCTTATCATTTATAAAATACTGCACCCATGTGTATCCATCATTTACAATGCAAAGTTCTTGATTATTATATTGCTTGTAACTAGGCTCTGTCACTTTGGGCGTATGCAGTATCCCTAACATTCCTTGCTCTATGATCTTCACTTCATATGTTTTCTCTATTAGCCGTTCCCAGGACGATCCATCTCCGTATTTCCGTTTCATTATTCTCTCTCCTTTACTATGCAAAAAAGCCCCCACATCTTATGTGAGGGCTTTTACGACAATTATTACGCTGCTTGTTTCTCTGAAATCTCTTTTAAATAGGCTTGTCCTTTTGCATCGTCATATTGACCTTCCCACTTAGACATAACAACAGCTGCTAAAGAGTTACCTACAACGTTAACTGCTGTACGAGCCATATCTAAAATACGGTCAATACCTGCGATAAATGCTAAACCTTCTGCTGGAATACCTACTGTACCAAGTGTCGCTAATAGTACAACGAATGATACTCCTGGTACACCGGCAATCCCTTTAGATGTAACCATTAATACAAGTAATAATGTAATTTGTTGTGTAATGGATAAATCAATACCGTACATTTGCGCTAAGAAAATTGCCGCAATCGCTTGGTATAGCGTCGATCCATCTAAGTTAAACGAGTAACCAGTTGGAATAACGAAAGATGTAATTGCTTTCGGACAACCGAATTTCTCCATTTTCTCCATCAGTTTCGGTAAAACCGTTTCTGAGCTCGCAGTAGAATACGCTAAAATCAGCTCATCTTTTAAAATTTTGAAGAATTGGAAAATATTAATCTTGAATAATTTTGCCGTAAGTCCTAATACAACTACGACGAAGAAAATCATGGATCCATAAACGACGATTACTAATTTCCCTAACGGAATTAATGAAGCTAAACCAAATGTAGAAACTGTAACACCGATTAATGCGAATACACCAAATGGTGCGAACTTCATAACTTGGTTTGTTACGTAAAACATTGCATCTGCTACGCCTTGGAAAAATTGAAGAACCGGTCGTCCTCTTTCACCAACCGCCGCAACTCCTAAACCAAATAGTACAGAGAAGAAAATAATGGCAAGCATATCGCCATCAACCAATGATTTCATAATATTCGTCGGAACGATATTTACAAATGTATCTGCAAACGAATGACTTTGTACTTGAGCTGTCGTTTCTGCATATTTAGAAATATCAGTCTTTGTTAATTGATCCATATTCACGCCTTTTCCTGGTTGAAAAATATTCGCTACCAGTAGGCCAACAACAATCGCAATCGTTGTAATAATTTCGAAGTAAATAATTGTCTTTCCGCCTAATCGACCTAGCTTTTTAACATCACCAACTCCTGCAACCCCAACAATGATGCTCGCTACGACGATTGGTACAACAATCATTTTAATTAATCGGATGAAAATATCACCAATTGGTTTTAAGTATCCTACCACTGTGCTATCGCCATAAAAAATTGCCCCAACTGCAATACCAAGCGCAAGACCTATTAAAATTTGCCATGCAAGTCCTATCCTTTTCATACTTGCTGCAACCCCCTTCTTAGATGCATTAACTCTCCCCTTCTCTCGTTCTATGAAACTAAGAAATTAAGAGTATTACATATTATTCGACAATTCACTACATTTTGTCCCTGTTAAAAATCATAAATCAAAAAATGAAATCTGACAACAAAATAAATTTGTGTGAATACAAATAATTTTCTTGACAAAAATAAAACTCGTGTCAGAAAACCTAACATGAGAACGATTCCTCACTATTCACTTATAGATTTTAAAACAAAGCTTTATTGTGTAAAATGAAATCATTTTTATTCATTTTACGTGCTGCTAAAATTAAAAAATTCGATTCTTAATACCAATTTCAACTTTACAATTAGACGACAAACTCTCCTAAAATATTCTTAATTCCGACAATACTTAGCAATTTTATAAAATTTTCTTTACAGTATGATTACAACAATAGACACCCTTCTTCTTCTTATGATATATACATTCATAGGGAAAGGAGCTAGACAACAATGAAAAAATTTGCAACTTTCAGCGTTTTAGCAGCAGGAACTATTTTTGTTTCTCCGTTACTTTCACCAGTACACGCGGAAACAAATCAAGATAAATTATCTACAATTGAATCAGAATTAGAAGGACAACAAAGCGACTTACAAAATAAATCAGCAGAGAAAGAACAAATTGAAAAAGAAATACAAGAATTACAAAAAAAGATTGATGAACTAACTATTTCTATTAATAAAAATGAAGCTGATTTAAATGATACAAAGAAAGAAATTAGCAAGACTCAACAAGTCATTGCTGAGAAAAAGAAACATATTGAGCAATTACAAACAAACATAGATACACGTCAAGATGTCATTAAACAACGACTGCAATCTATGCAAGAAAAACCTCGCACAAATATCATTACGGAAGTGTTAACAAATTCAAATAACATCGCAGATCTTGTTGACAATATATATTCCGTAAGTTTGATTTTAAATAATGATACCGATATTGTAAAAAAACAAACAAGTGATCAAGAGGCTGTAACAGCAGAAAAAGAGGCTGTTGAGAAAAAGGAACAGCAATTAGAGGAATCCAAACAAAAATTAGAACATAAGCAACAAGAATTGCAAGCGAATCAACAGCAGCAACAAGCGCTCATTAACGATTTACATACGAAAGTATCCAAAGTAGATTCTGAGATTGAGGGATTAGAAGAATCGAAAAGCATTTTAGAAAATCAACGACAAGCGGTTCAAAAAGCAATTGAAGAAGAAAAACGAGCGGAAGAAGCTCGTAAAGCTGAAGAGGCACGCAAGGCAGAGGACGCAAAAAAACAATCTGCACCTACACCGCAAGATACGAACAAAGGTGGATTTATTAAGCCAGCCGCTGGTTCAAAAACTTCTGGATTCGGCGCTCGTTCCCTAGATAATCATAAAGGCATTGATATCGCAGCCGCTGGAACAGTTCCAATTATCGCCGCTGCAGACGGTGTTGTTATTCGTTCCGAATTATCATCCAGTTATGGAAACGTCGTTTACTTATCACATCGTATAAACGGAAAAACTTATACAACAGTATATGCTCATATGAGCAGCCGTTCTGTATCTAATGGACAAACTGTAAAACAAGGTCAACAATTAGGATTTATGGGAAACACCGGTCAATCTTTTGGACAACATTTACATTTTGAACTTCATATTGGCGAATGGAACGTGGGTAAAACAAATGCAGTTGATCCTTCTAGTTATATCGGATTATAAAGTGAAACTTTAATCATTGTTTTTTCCTCCGCATGTGGAAATTTTGAGGCATGGGTTTTATTATCCCGAAAGCAACGGTTTTGTCCCCCAAATTTTTTTAACACTTTGTAGGCATTTTACATAAACTAAAACAAAATGCCTATTCATCTAGGGGGGGGATACACATGAATACAGAACAACAAGCAGAACTACAAGAAGCCCAAGAAACATATGTTGGCCGATTATTTACGCTTGGTAGTGCGATCCTATTTTTAATTGGTTCCGTTATATCAATTGCTACAGCTTATAAAACATATACTCGTTTATTAAAAACATCTACATTACAATAAATTGAAACTTTAATCAGCGAGAGTATTACTGTCCGTGAATAGCGGGATAAAATAAAAAAGGCAGGGAATCTCCCCTCGCCTTTTTATTTTGCAAACATCTTAAATATACCAATTGCATTTAAAAATACGATTACTACTGTAATTGGAATTATATAACGTAGTAAGAAAAACCAAATGTTAAATAATGTTTTTCCCTTTGTTTCTGTAACTTCTAATTCTTTCATTAGTAAATCTTTACTCATTTTATTCGGTACAAACAATGAAATTGCTAGTACCCCTAACGGCAGCAATACATTGCTTACCGCAAAATCCACTAAGTCAAAAAATGTTTTTCCAAAGACTTTTACATCACTCATAACCCCAAATGATAGAGCGCATGGAATTCCAACCGCAAAAATTAGTAATCCAATAACAAATGATGCTGAAGGACGTTTCTTCTCATTATCTTTCGCTACAGATGCAACAACAATTTCAAGCATCGAGATTGCAGAAGTTAAGGTTGCAAAGAAGAATAAAATTAAAAACATAATAAAGAAAAATTGTCCGAATGGTATTTTTGCAAATACTGCCGGGAGAACAATGAACAATAAACCTGGTCCTTCTGTTGGTTTAACCCCTAACGCGAAGATCGCCGGGAAAATCGCTAGTCCGGCAAGCACTGTAATAAAAACTGTTAAGCTCACAATTGATGTTGCTGATTTGGCTAAATGCTCTTCTTTCTTTAAATATGAGCTGTATGTTACCATTACCGAAGCTCCTACTGTTAGTGAAAAGAAAGATTGTCCCATCGCATACAAAATCGTATCTGCTGTTAGCTTTGAAAAATCCGGTTTTAAGAAAAACTCTACACCAGCCCATGCACCATCAAGTGTAAGAGCACGAATAATAATAGCAATAAACAAAATAAATAATAGCGGCATCATATACTTACTTGCCTTTTCGATTCCTTTTTCTACACCTTTACTTACAACAAAAATAGTACAAAGCATAAAGATTAACTGAGCACCTACTGCGCTAGCAGGATTCGAAATTGTTTGTTCAAACAATTTTCCATATTCAACTGCCCCACTCCAAAAGCTTCCTGTCACACTATAATATAAATATAATAAAATCCATCCACCTACGACGCTATAAAAGGATAATACACTAAAACAAGTGACAACACCCATACGACCAATCCATGGATATAATTTACTATTTGGTACTAACAATTTATATGCAGTAACCGCTTCTTTTTGTGTACTACGACCAATAACAAACTCTGCTAAAAGAAGAGGCATACCAATAAATAAAGTTAATAATAAGAAGACTAGAAAAAACGCTCCCCCTCCGCCATTACCTGCAACGTACGGAAACTTCCATATCGCTCCAAGTCCTACTGCGGCTCCGGCTGCTGCGAGTACAAAACCTATTTTCGATGTCCATTGCTGTGTTTCTTTCATTGTAAATTCTCCTTTTCTGAACATTCCCACTTTTCTTAATTATACACTTTCATTTCATACTCGCACACCTCCTTTAGAAAATAAAAAAGCCCCCTACACGCTACTATGCATGTAGAGGACGATATATGTAATAATACCGTGGTACCACCTCGATTGGATTAAACAATCCCACTTGTTCAGGTACAGGAAAAATTCCGATACCCTATCCTTGTAACGGCGGAACCCGGGGTGCCTACTAAATAGTTCAGCATACCTCTCGCAAGCCCATTCTGTATATTTTATCGTACCAGGCTCACACCTTATCCCAGCTCTCTGAACGCATCAAATATACGTACTCTTCTTGCTCATCGATTTCATCTATTGAAGTTACTTGTGATTATAGAGTAGATTGCTATATTTGTAAAGAGGAATTTAATTTGTCCGGCTATATAAAAGTATCTGACCGCTTCTACGCATGGCCGGATGCTCTCTTCCACCTAAAAAGAAAGGTTTATCTCAGTTTTTCAATTTATATTTTAAGCAATACGTGTATTCTATTCTACACATACTCTTTCAGCTAACTCTTGTAAAAACCTTCCTCTTTTCTGCTGGTTTTGAATATACTCAAGCTTCAACACTTCTTGCAATAAAATATTCTGTTGTCTTTTTTCTAGTCGTAATTGTTTCACCTTCATCCTTACTTCATATAAGAAATCAAGATAGTCTTCATATGTCTCATCATATTTCATCGCAATATCATCCCGAATTTTTTTCGCAAGTTTTGGACTTGCACCTCCAGTAGAAACGGCAACATTGAGCTTTCCTCTATGCATAGTTGCTGGAAAATGAACATTTCCACTTTCAGGATTAGTAATCACATTCACAAGCTGGTTTAATGATGCATCTTGTGCAATATGCTCATTTAATATTGCATCACTTGTAGCTGCTACTACTAAAAATGCATCTTCTAGATCACTTTTTTCATAGTCTTTTTGAAACCAGTGAATTTTCTTTGATTCTACAAGCTTCATTAAACTCTTATCTAAACCACGACTCACTACTACTATATTCGCTCCTTCTTTTAGTAAAGGCGCGATTTTATATGATGCCACTCGGCCACCACCAATGACAACAACTCGTTTATTTCTAATTCGAACTGTAAGTGGATACACGCTCATCTCCCCTTAAAATTTCTTCCGTTTTCTGAATCAACATTTCTTGAAATACATGATTTTTCCCCAAATAAGGACATACATGTATACTCGAATAACTATAATTGCGAACCTCTCGTTCAATATGTTTCATTAACAATCCTGTAAATAGTAGGTAAGGAAGAACAACGATGTTCTCATTAGCTCGGTTTACAACTGCTTTTAACTTTTCCTCAAATCGCGGCTCCGCTGCAGCTAAATAACATACTTCTACCTTTCCAACTTTCTCTTCTTGTTCAAACAAAAAAGCAATACGCTTAATATCTTGTAACGTCTCAGGATCACTACTCCCCCTTGCAACAAGCAATAGCGTCACTTCATTTTCATACTCTTTAATGCCACTTCCCTTATACGCAGCCGATACGAGTGATTCCGAAACACCAAACGGATTCCCGTAAGTCATTACAATGTGAGGATATTTATTTTTCATTTTTTTTAACTCATTTGGGATATCTTCTTTCACATGCCCTGCTGCTAATAAAAAGACCGGAACAACAACAATTTCTGTTGCGCCTCTTCTTACGCAAGCAGCAAAGCCTTCTGAAATAAAAGGCTTTGCTAACTCTAAAAAACATAGCTCTTGAATAGGAGCTGATACACGATTCATACAAGAAGAAACAAAGTCTATCGCTTCCTCTTTCGCCTCTCGCAACCTACTTCCATGGCATATATATAACACAGCTTTCATTTTATAACACTCCGCTTACTGGATACGTAATGTCAGCCTGGCGTTCAAACCAATGAATTTTTTCACGAAAACGAACAACTTCTCCAATCACAATCATACTCGGATTTTGAATCCGCTCTTTTCCAGCAATCGTTACAATTGTTCCTAACGTTCCTGTAATGGTTCGCTGAGATGATGTAGTTCCCCACTCCACAATAGCAACTGGCGTATCTTCTCCTTTTCCATGTTTCAAAAGCTGTTCACATATATAAGGAAGATTGCTTACTCCCATATAAACAGCAAGCGTGTCAACACCTTTCGCTAAGCTTTCCCACTTCACTTCTTCAGCCCCCTCTTTCCGATGCCCTGTCACAACAGCGAAACTTGCGCTCGCGTCCCGATGTGTAACAGGAATACCAGCATATGCTGAAGCAGCAATCCCAGCTGTAATACCAGGTACAATTTCAAACGGAATACCATGCTTTGCTAACGCTTCCGCTTCTTCACCACCTCTTCCGAATACAAATGGATCTCCTCCTTTTAAACGCGTTACAATTTTTCCTTTTTTCGCATATTTAACAAGAAAAGCATGAATCGTTTCTTGTTTCATGGTGTGATAGTTTGGTAGCTTCCCACAATATATTAAGTCTGCATCTGGCTTTGCATAAGAAAGTAATTCCTTATTTACAAGACGATCATATAAAATGACATCCGCTCGTTCGATACACTTTACCCCTTTCACAGAAATTAACTCTGGATCTCCCGGCCCCGCACCAACGATATATACTTTTCCCATCATCTCTCCTCATTTCTACTATAAGGTGAAACTTCCATCCCTATTACAAATAGAAGTTACTATATAAATCCATTTTGATTTTCCAACATATAAATCACTGCTATAAAGAACAAGAGGTGACCCGCACTCGTTTTCTCTCTTTGTTTTCACTCGACATGAGGCAAGAGGAGGAGCTGACCGCTGCTATGCATGGTCGAATGCTCTCTCCCACCTAAAAAGAAAGGTTTGATATCGGTTTTTCAATTTGTATTACACTGTCTCCTGCTCATGAATGACAAATGCTGCACCTTTTCGAATCTTCTTCTTTTCATATAGAGAGATTTCCTTCACTTCTGGAAGCGGTAAAAAATACTTCTCTAGTTCTACTTCCACAAGTTTAAACGCCTGTTCTTCACTTTGCGCAACAACCACTACAGGAACAACACCATTTGCCAATACTGCTTCAAAACGATACAAATCCATATTGCTCCCTCCTAAGATGCAATCACTTCTTCTAAAATATGATTTAAGGCCCCTTGTAAATCTTCTATACCAACGCGTCCTACAAACTCATAAAATGTTTCAGCTGGCAGTTTATGTTCTTTAAAATATGTTAAAAACGATACAAGAACATTGGGAAGGTCTTCTCCATCAATCTTTCCTTTTAATTTTTGATTATAGACACCACCATCTAATAACGTACCACCTACATAAATTTCAAATGCTTCAACAATTCCTTTTTCTTTCGTTTTCAATTTCACCCCTTGCAAACCAATGTCCGCAATTTGTCTTTGTCCACATGAATTTGGACATCCTACCATATGAATACGAACCGGAACATCTAAAGCAAACTGTGTATCTAAATAATCTGCAATATTACGTAGTCTTTCTTTCGTTTCTACTAATGCAAGGTTACAATACTCAATACCTGTGCATGATACCGCATATCCGATGAAAGATTTTGGACTTGCAGAAATAGATTCAAATAAAGGTTCTTTTAACAGTCCTTCTACATTACCTTTCGGAACATTCGGAATAATGAGGTTTTGTGAGTTACATGTACGAATTTCACCATTTCCGTACTGTTTCGCAATTCTAGCAATTTCAAAGAACTCCTCAGAGCGTAAGCGACCAACCGGTACGTTAAAACCAACGTATGATAAATCCCCTTGTTTTTGCTTATGAACACCGTAGAAATATCCAGCATTCCATCCTTTTAAAGCACCCTTCCCCTTATCATGTAAATGTCCTGTATATTCTAATAATTTTTCTTTGAATTTTTCCGGTCCCCAATCCGCAACTAAGAATTTCAAACGTGCCAAATGTCGTTTTTCACGATATCCAAAATCACGGAAAACAGTAGCAATTGCAATCGCAACTGTTTTCACTTGCCCAGGAAGTATGAATAAATCTAGTTCTTGTGCTAAATACGGACGGGCAGATAACCCCCCGCCTACTCGTAAATGAAATCCCTCCACCGTTTTTCCATCAATCTCTTTTGTAGCCGGAATGAAGGCAGCACAGTTAATTTCAGCATTTGCTGCATTATATACGTTTGTACTGATCGACATTTTAAACTTTCGAGGTAAGTTTGAAAATTCTTCATTATGTTGAAAGAAATCATATACCTCTTTTACAATTGGTGCTGTATCAAATAGTTCATCACCATCAATACCAGCAAGGGGGTTCCCAATAATATTTCTTGTAATATCACCACAAGCTCCCGCTGATGATAATCCTACTTTTTCTAAGCGGTTAAAAATATCTGGTATTTGACCAATTTCAAGCCAATGGAATTGAATCGCCTGTCTTGTAGTAATATCAAGAACATCACGACCATAATCTTCCGCAATTGAAGCCAATACCTCCACTTGTTCATTCGTTAAAATACCAGAAGGAATATTAACGCGCATCATAAAATACCCTGCCTCTTTTGGACGTTGTAAATATAACCCCGCCCACTTAAATGAATCCCACTCTTCTTTTGGAATAGAATCAAATCCATTTTCAGCATAATACGGAATAGCTTTAAAGATTTCTAAGCCATCTTTTTCTAATTTCTTTTTCTCTGTAGCATTTAACTTTTCATTGTTTGCCCACACTTTGTCATAACTCATTTTTATTCCCCCTATATAAAGCTACGCTCTTGTAAGTAACCGATGATTTGTTCTGCACATTGTTCAATCGAATAAAGCTGCGTTTCTACAACCACTTCTGCTCCAAACGGCTCTTCATATGGCGAATCAATGCCGGTAAATTGCTTAATATCACCTTGCCTCGCTTTTTTATAGAGCCCTTTCGGATCACGTTTCTCACATTCTTCTATTGGACACTTTACAAACACTTCGAGAAATTCGTTCTTTTCAAGAATATCCCTTACTTGCTGGCGATCCACTCGAAATGGAGAAATAAATGCTGTTAATACAATTGTCCCTTGATCTACAAATAACTTCGCCACTTCACCAATACGACGAATATTTTCTGTCCGATCACTTTCGGAAAATCCTAAATCTTTATTTAAACCATGACGAATATTATCGCCATCGAGTACATAATTACCAATATTTTTTTCAAATAATTTTCGGGCAACCGCATTTGCTACTGTTGATTTTCCAGAAGCTGATAAGCCTGTGAACCAAAGGACAAAACTGTGGTGACCACTTTTCTTTCGTCTTTCCTCTTTTAAAACAGATGCTGTATGCCAAGTGATATTTGTTTCCATCCTACTCTCTCCTTATTTTGTAACGACTTCTTTTTGTAAACCACGAATTAATATTTCTATAACTTCTTTACGGCTAAATTCACTTGGTGGAATTTCTCCATTTCGCAACATTTCTCTTACTTTCGTCCCTGATAAAATAACATGTTCTTCTTTACTGTGCGGACATGTTTTTGTAGAAGCCATCGCCTCACATTTTGTACAGTAAAAACTATGTTCAAAGAAGAGTGGTGCAATCCCTAACTCTTCTACTGTAAAATTCGTAAAAATCTCTTGCGCTTCGTACGTACCGTAATAATTCCCTACCCCAGCATGATCACGTCCCACAATGAAGTGTGTACAACCAAAGTTTTTTCTAACCAGTGCGTGAAATATCGCTTCACGTGGTCCCGCATAGCGCATTGCTGCTGGAAAAACACTTAAAAAGACACGGTCACTCGGATAATAATTTTTCAAAAGCACTTCATAACTTTCCATACGTACATCAGCTGGAATATCATCTGATTTCGTTTCACCAACGAGCGGATTTAAAAATAAGCCATCTACAATTTCCAGTGCAGACTTTTGAATATATTCATGTGCACGATGAACAGGATTTCTCGTTTGAAAACCTACCACTGTTTTCCAGCCACGTTTTGCAAACTCTGCACGTGTTTCACTTGGATCTAAATGATAAGAAGCAAACTTATCATTTCCAAACCGCTTCACAAGCGTAATTGTTCCTCCAACATAAACATTTGGTCGATCATATAACTTTTTCACACCCGGATGGACAGTATCAGTCGTTTTATAAACAAGCAATGCTTCCTTGTCTTTATCCGGTGTAAAAATATCTTCTATTTGAATCACACCATATGTGGTCCTTTCTTTGACAAGACGAACCTCTTCACCAATTTTTAATTGCTTCGCCTTCTCTTCTGTTATTGGTAGTGTAATAGGTATACTCCATACATCACCACTTACTAAACGCATGTTTTCTATAACAGATTGATAATCTTTCTTCCCTAAAAATCCAGTAAGCGGGCTATAACCACCTATTGCAATAAGCTCTAAATCACTTAAAGCAATTTTGTCCAATTCAATTTCTTTTGTAATCCCCTTTATTTCATATGTTTCATCAATACGATTTACTAATATTTTGGTTTTACTCATTCCCCTGTCCGCCTCTTTCACATATATTTAAAATCAACCATGTCCTTATTGATCATGAAGGCCACATTCCGTTTTCATCTTTCCAGCCCATCGTCCATCCCTTGAATCTCGCTCCTCTCCCACAGGCAACGTACATTTTTCACACCCTATACTTGGATAACCCATGTCGTGCAATGGATTATAAGGCAAATCATGCTTATATACATAACGCCACACTTCCTTCCACGTCCAATGAATAAGCGGACAAATTTTAATAGATTGGAAGCGGTGATCCTGATTTATAAACCTTGTATGTTTACGCGTTTCAGATTGTTCCCTTCTTAGCCCTGATATCCACGCTTTTCCATTCGATAAAGATTCTTCAAGTGATAAAATTTTCCTTAATTTACAACAAAGATTCGGATTATGTTCCCACAAACAATCCCCATGCTTTTTTGCTTGCTCCTCAAGTGTTAGCAAGGGTTGCTTTTCAATAATTTCAAGATCCGGAAACCTTTCGCGCACCCGTTTAATTAAATCGTATGTTTCTTGAAAATGAACGTTTGTATCTAAAAATACAACTTTTGCAGATGGATTTACTTGGTTTATAAGATGTAACAACACCATCCCCTCTACACCAAAGCTACATGCGTATACAATTTCATTTTCATAATGTTTATAGGCCCACTCTAATACTTGTAACGCTCCTTTTGTTTCATCTTTCTCAAAAAAAGAAACGAAATCCTCTTTCCACGTTTCATACGTCAGCATGTTCTCCCCCCCTGTAACGCAAAAAGACGGTTTTAACCTAATAAAATAGATTAAAACCGCCTCTAGTTTTTCTAGTCAGCGCTTTTTACTTTAAGCGTACCTTTTCACTTTTTTCAAGCTGAATCACTTTTCCATCTTGCACAACAATTGTAATAGAACCATATTTCATATCCGCAAGCATCGTTTGAATTTTCTCAGCTACTTCGTCAAAATGTCCACGCACTCCCACGAACAGCCCCCCTTTTTATTCATAAAAAAAATCTTTTCCATTTCGAAAAGACTGTTCGGTAATATATTTACCTTATCTTTCAAAATGGATGCCATTTTGCTGGACTTAGCACCTTGCTTCTTATAAGCAGGTTGCTGAGCTTCGTAGGGCCAGTTCCCTCCGCTTCTCTTGATAAGCTTTGTATTTGTATTTTATCATAATTCTGATTTTTTTCAATCCTAGTTTTCCGATATATTTTATATTTTTAAAAAGGGGTTGCTCTATTTGAACAACTCCTTTTATCATTACACAAGCTCTTTTATACGTATGCGATCGTTCCCAATTATATTTTCATATGTTTCACGTTCAACAACAATTTGTGATGCCCCACCTTTTGCAAATACTACAGCCGGTCTGCGAATACGATTATAATTATTAGCCATAGAATATCCATATGCTCCTGTACAAGAGATCGCTAACAAATCTGCTGTAGCAACTTGCGGCAGTTCTATATTCCAAATAAGCATATCTCCACTCTCACAACACTTTCCAGCAATTGAAACAACTTCTTCAGCCTCTTCTTTCCCTCGATTTGCTAGCATCGCCTCATAACGAGCTCCATATAAAGCTGGTCTTAAATTATCTGTCATTCCCCCATCGACTGACACATATTTACGAATGCCAGGGATATCTTTTACAGCTCCTACTGTATAAATTGTTGTTCCTGCATCCCCAACAATACTACGACCTGGTTCAATCCATATTTCAGGAAGTGGATAATTATTTCTTGTAAATTGTTCTCTCACTGCATCTGTTACAGCATGCACATATGTTTCAAGGGTAAGTGGTGTATCAGCTTCCGTATAACGAATACCAAAACCTCCACCAACATTTAACACCGTTACAACATAACCAGTCTGCTCCCTTATCTCTTCTAAAAAATTATGCAATACTTCAACCGCTCGAACAAATCCTGCTGTTTCAAAAATTTGTGACCCAATATGTGAATGAATACCTAACACATTATAATTTGATTTCTCTAGCGCTATTCGAATCGCCTGCATTGCCTGACCAGCCGAAACTCCAAAACCAAATTTCGAATCATCTTGCCCTGTTGTAATATATTCATGTGTATGCGCCTCTACTCCAGGTGTAACTCGAATTAATATATTTACAATTTTTCCATACTGCTGTGCTAAGTCATGTAATATTTCCATTTCAAAGAAATTATCTACCACAAAGCAGCCAATATCTGCTTGCAGCGCCATGACAATCTCTTCTTCGGTCTTATTATTACCATGAAAATGAATGCGTGATGCAGGAAAACCAGCTTGCAAAGCAGTATACAATTCGCCCCCAGAAACAACATCTAAAGACATATTTTCTTCACGAGCTACTCGGCACATCTCCATGCACAAGAACGCTTTACTTGCATACGCTACTTGGTAAGAGAATCCACTTTCCTGGAAAGCACGATGAAACGCGCGGCATTTTTCCCGAATAGAAGCCTCATCGTATACATAAAGTGGGGTCCCATACTGTTTAGCTAGCTGCGTTGTATCGCATCCTCCAATTTCTAAGTGTCCTTGCTCATTGATTCGGCTTGTGCCGTGTAAATACATTTGAATTCCTCCCTTATTTCCTCTAAAACTCATAACCCCAATCTTCTTCTATTCATTGCAGCGCGTTTTTAGATAAAGTGAAACTTTAATCAGTGGGAGTTTCATCCCCAATGATTATTAGCCTTCACCAATCGGGCTTTTACGGGCAGTTGATCCTCCACCTAACTTCTTTGTTTTCTCAGAATGTTAAGATATGAGATCCTACTGCCCGTTAAAGCGGGGTAAACAAAAAACGCGCGGAACAATGTTCACACGCGTTTCTTATTAGGAATAATGTATCATGAAAAAATAAACGAGTTGTTATCTTCTCAAATAAGAAACCGCATCAACATCTCCAAATAGCTCTCCATAAAATAAAATCTTATGACAGTACTACATTTATTCAATGCAGTCCCAATATATGAATGACGTGGTCACTCTTATATTTCGGCAATAGTTCCTTTCAATCTATGATCACAGATTCCACTAAATCTCCCATAGCTTACTCTTTCCTATCGCGGCCTCTACCTTTGAGAGTAGATGAGGTAAGTCTATTTAATTTTCAAACATCTTATATTGGTATTAACAATACCAAACGAATAAATTATTTGTCAAACAATTTTTCACATTGTTTTTTTACAATTTAATTTCGTATCATCTGGTAAGCGCTTTATATCTATTTTTTTCACAGTCCATTCTCCCTCATCATTATTAAACGTAATTCTTATTTTTTCGAATGGCGGAAGTACTTTCCCACCTATGGCTTCATATTTCGTCACTTCAATTACCGCTTGAAATAAATATGTACCACTATACATTTGTTTCAAACTAACAATCTTCGGGCATTCATACGGTTTTTGTTTCCCATAATGCTTCTCAATCGCTACATTTATTTGCGGAAACAAAACAGAATAAAGAGCATCTTCTAATAATGGTGCATCATATTGTGCAGCAAAAACTGTAGGGGTAGAAAAGAATAAAAAACCACTACATATGAAACAAAATAACTTTTTCATCATAACCTCCGTATCAAAATGCGATATGGTTATTGTCTCCGTTTTCTCTTTTTCTAACCAATTCTTATAAAAATTATCCACAATTCTGCTTTGTTTTCGTATAATAGTACATAAAGATATACGACTGTTCGTATATTTAAAGTGAAACTTCTATCATTAGAACTACAATCACTAGAACCGTCACTTACAGTAGGAGAGGAGTATGTTATGCTACAACATTTGTTTCCAAAATTACGATTTGCACTTGTTGCAGTCGTTTTATTATGGATAAAAACATATATAGTGTACAAGCTAGCCTTCGATATTAAAATTGATAGCTTCTTTGAAGAAATGATGCTTTTGTTTAATCCAATTGCTTCATTGCTTTTATTTTTTGGTCTAGCTTTATTAGCATCAAAGTATCGAAATCGAATTATTATTGGAATCAGCTTTTTGCTGTCATTTATTTTATTTGGAAACGCGATGTTCTACGGTTTTTATAATGACTTTGTCACATTCCCTGTTTTATTCCAAACAAATAACATGGCTGATTTAGGAACCAGTATTAAAGAACTATTTACGTACAAGACATTACTTCTATTTGCGGATGCAATTATTCTAATGTTTATTTTACGTAAGTTCCCGAAATTTTGTGATAATACGCCACTATCTCGCTCTGAAAAACAAAGCTTTTTTAGTGGTATAACAGCTCTGTTAGCATTGCAAGTTATTGTTTCTGTCGTTCATAAACCGCAGTTATTTTCACACTCTTTTGATCGTCAAACCGTTGTGAAAAATCTAGGTTTATACACATATCATCTATTTGACATTACACTTCAGTCTAAATCTTCTGCAGAGCGTGTATTTGCAAGTGGAGACGGTTTTTCTGAGATTAAAAACTACGTGAATTCAAAAGATAAACAAGCTGATAAAAGTTTATTTGGAGTTGCAAAAGGAAAAAATGTCATTTTAATTTCAATGGAATCCACACAAAATTTTGTTATCAACAAAAAAATAAATGGAAAAGAAATTACCCCATTTTTAAATCAATTTATAAAAGATAGTTATTACTTCGATAACTTTTATCATCAAACTGGACAAGGAAAAACATCCGATGCCGAATTTATTGTAGAAAATTCATTATATCCATTAGACCGTGGCTCTGTATTCTTTACACATGCAAACAATGAGTACACAGCAACTCCTGAGCAGTTAAAAAAATATGGATATTATTCCGCAGTCTTCCATTCGAATGATAAAACTTTCTGGAATCGTGATGTAATGTATCCAGCACTCGGATACGATCGTTATTTTAACCTAAATGATTATACAGGAACAGAACAAATGTCTGTTGGGTGGGGACTAAAAGATAAAGAGTTCTTTGAACAATCGATCTCCAAGCTTAAATCTTTACCACAACCGTTTTATACAAAATTTATTACATTAACAAATCATTTCCCATTTCTTTTAAATCCAGAAGATCAATATATTAATGAGTATAATTCTGAGAGTGGTGTACTAAATCGTTATTTCCCAACCGTTCGCTATACAGATGAATCTCTGAAACTATTTATCAATCGATTAAAAGAAGAAGGGTTATACGATAACTCAGTTATTGTTATTTACGGAGATCATTACGGTATTTCTGAAAATCATAATGCTGCTATGGCACAATTTCTCGGTAAAGAATCCATAACTCCATTTGATTCGATGCAATTGCAACGTGTACCACTTATTATTCATGTACCTGGTCAAGAAGGAAAAGTTATTTCTAAAGTATCTGGACAAATCGATATAAAACCAACATTGCTCCATTTACTTGGTGTCAAAACAAACCAATCCATTGAGTTTGGTACCGATTTATTTGCAAAAAATGAGCAGCCACTTATGATTATGCGTGATGGTAGTTTCGTAACAAACGATTATGTTTATACAAAAAATATGTGCTATAAAAAAAGCACAGGTGAATCTATTGATTTAGCAATTTGCCAGCCATATATTGAAAAATCAAAAACAGAATTAAGTTATTCTGATAAACTTATCTATGGCGATTTATTACGATTTGATCCTAACAATAAATACAAAACGGGAACAATGATAACTAAATTTGAATAACCCTAAAAGCAACCTTAAATGATAACAATTTGAGGTTGCTTATTTCTTAATTAAATTTTTACCCTTTCATAAACATGATGATCTTATCTAACAAAATCTCTCCCCAAACTCAAAGCTCAGTAGAATTGAACTACCCTCACCTTCACTTCGTTTAGAGGAGGGGGTCTTCTCGGTTAAAATGATAAAAAAGTTAGACAAGGGATAAACTACTCATGAAGGCCTGCCTTAATGAACCACATCACTGAATACGATTTCACTTGATGAAATCTTTCACAAAATGGGAATTTTTTCGTACGTGGAAAGAAATTTATGTTATGATAAAACAAGTAAACTTTCATACACTAATTAAGAATTTATTACAGAAAGCAAGGGATCAGATTTTGTATAGAGCAGCAATTCCAAACTTATTTACGCTCGGAAATTTATACAGTGGATTTTTATCAATCGGCTATGCATCTTTAGGGTATTATAAACCAGCTGCTATTTTAGTACTAATCGGGATGATGTTAGATAGTCTTGATGGTCGGGTTGCTCGTTTATTGCGTGTTGATTCACAAATGGGAAAAGAACTTGATTCACTCGCAGATGTTGTAACATTCGGTGCTGCGCCTGCAGTTTTAATGTACTACACTTCCTTTTCCAATTACGGAATTATCGGACTATACATAGCAGGCCTATTCCCTCTGTTCGGAGCATATCGCTTAGCAAGATTCAATGTAACGCCTTCCTCTACTTCTATGAAATATTTCACTGGCGTTCCTATTACTGCAGCAGGAGGACTTGTTGCCTTCTTAACATTGTTTTCACATACCATTCCAAAAATTGTCCTCATTACAGTATTTGTAACGTTTGCATTTTTAATGGTAAGCCGTATTCGCATCCCAAGTTTAAAAGATGTGCCAATTCCACGATACAGTATCATTGTTACACTATTTTTAATTGGCAGTATTTATACAATGTATAAAACAAGTTTTGGCAACATTTCAGTATTTCTATTCATTGCTATTCCACTTTATATTTTGTTTATGTTATCTCAATTTATTAGGCAAAGACCTTCTCATAAAAAACGAGCAAATAAAGAAAAATAGAAAGAACCCTTCCAGTTGGAAGGGTTCTTTCTATTTTGTAACAAATTCCTTTTGGTTTACAGGTGTTAATGGTTCTTCTCCTTCTAATACAGCTAAAATGTTACGCACTGCCATTTCAGCCATAGCGTCACGAGTTTCAAATGTTGCGTTTCCAACATGCGGAGTAAGGACAACATTTTTCAGTCCCTTTAATCTCTCTGTAATTTTCGGTTCAAACTCAAATACATCAAGAGCTGCCCCTTCAATTTCATTTGTCTCTAACGCATGAGCAAGCGCTAGTTCATTCATAATTGGACCACGTGCAGCATTTATAATATATGCTGTTTTCTTCATCATTTTAAATTGTTCTTCATTAATCATATGATGAAGACTTGGATTATACGCACAATTAATCGTAATAAAGTCTGCTGTTTGTAATAGTTCTTCTAATGTTACATATGTTGCTTCTAATTCACTTTCTGTCTCATACTTACGGTTTGGACCTGTATAAATCACATTCATTCCAAATGCTTTTGCACGTTTCGCAACTGCTTTTCCAATTTCACCAAGACCGATGATTCCAATTGTTTTCCCATATACTTCTCGGCCAAGGAAAAAGAGTGGTGCCCAGCCATTAAATCCCACTGTACGACATAGTGTATCTCCTTCTGGAATTCGTCTTGCAGCCGCTAAAAGAATAGCAAATGTTAACTCTGCTGTTGCTTCTGTTGAAACTTTCGGTGTATTTGTAACCACAACTCCTTTTTCTGCTGCATACTTGTAAGCAATATTATCGTAACCTGCACCATAGTTGGCAATAATTTTCAAATTTGATGCTGCATCAATCACTTCTTTTGTTACCTTTGTAGAAAGTAAACTTAACAGTGCATCTTTATCCTTAACTCGCTTTGCTAATTCTTCGGTACTGATTAACTCTTCTTTGTCATACATTTCTATTTCATGATTTTGTAATAACTGTAATCCGATTTCTGGAATATTTCCTGCTACTAATATTTTCGCCATTACTAAGCACCTCTTCTATTTAAAAATGAGAACTTCCTTACATTTTATTGTAAGAAATCTATGTCAAAAAAGCCAAGAAATTTGATTACAGTTTTGAAAATCGACACTTTTTCTCATAAGAAAAGGGGAGATGGATATCTCCCCTTTTACTTATTGTTCTTCACTAGATTGTTTTCCCAGCTTTGCATCAATCGTTCCCTCTGCTACCGTATCACTAATTTGTTCTTGTACTACAGAATCAACTTCCTCGTTCGTTTGGGAAGTATAACTTTGATTCGTCACTTTCATACTCTGTTTATTATTTTGTTTTACCATTTAAAACCCTCCTTTATCATTCTTTCTTATTTTGAGCAAAAAGAAAGGTTTTCATCACGAAATCATGTTTTACTTTGAAACAATTACCGCTTCTTCTTCAAGCAGTTGCATCTTCCTCACCCGTTTTTCAAATGTAGCAACATGAGAAATACCATGATTACGTAATGTTTCCACATTTTCTTGGACATAATTTCCTAAATCATTTGGGTAATGAGCATCTGATGAAAGAGTAATTGGCACTTTATATTTTGCCAACACTTGTAAATAAAGTGGACTTGGACACATCTCTCGAACAGGATAACGATAATATAATCCAGCATTTACTTCCGTTGCTGTATTTGTTTCTATTAATGCCTTAGCAATTCTTTCGTAATGTGGAATCTGTACATTTTCATCTAATCGATAATTAAATACTTTTATATTATCAAGATGCGCTACAATATCAAACACTCTCGAACGAACGGCCTTTTCAACTGTTGTGAAAAATACATCATACAATGTATTTAGCTGATGGTTTTCGAAATATTCTTTCGCATCTGGGTTATCAAATCCCCATCCATCAATAAAATGCACAGAACCAATTACGTAATCCCAATCTCCTAATACCAATAATTTTTGTAATTCATCTTCCCCACCCATAAAATAATCAGCTTCAATCCCTAGACGCAGTACTACTCCTCTTTTTCTCCAGCGCTCCTTTGCCTCTTGGATTGCTTTTGTAAAATCAGAAATCGATGCTACTCGCACTTGATCTAGCCATTCTTTCTGCAGACGACCGAGCTTTGACTCACTAATGTCTACATATTTCTCATAATATTCCTTCGACTCATAAAAACGATATAAGTGATCAACAATACCAACTTCTTTTATTCCTTTTCGCAGTGCTTCTTCTAAATAGAAATCAATCCACTCTATTGTAAATGGACCCTCTTGTACTCTTTTTTGCAAGCGTTCTTGTGTTTTCATAAGCCATTCAATCGAATGCCGCTCTTCTTCTAACGGTTGATAATATTCTATTGATTGATTTATTCTCGCCAACCACCCTAGCGAATACGGCCCCTCTTCTAAATGAAGGTGATAATCCACTTTCATCGTTCCCCCCCCTTATAACGTATCAATTTCTTTACGCTCTCCTGTTTTTGAGAGCTTTCCTTGTCTCTCTTTCACTTCTTCTAACACATCTTCTAATGGAATATTTTTTGCGGCTAGTAAAACAAAGCAGTGATAAATCACATCGACCATTTCTTTTATAAGTTCTTCTTTATCATCATTTTTTGCAGCGATTACCACTTCTGTACACTCTTCCCCTATTTTTTTTAAAATCTTATCTTCACCTTTTGTAAATAAATAATTTGTATATGATTCCGAAATTGGACTTTCTTTACGCTGCTCGATGGTTTCATATAAAGACTTCAGTACGTCTTCCATCCTCAGGTCCCCCTATATGATTTTATAATGAAAGCATGTTTTCTCTCCTGTATGACAAGCTGGTCCTACTTGCTTAACAATAATTACAATCGAATCTTGATCACAATCTAAATAAAGAGACTGAACATACTGCATGTGCCCAGACGTTTCTCCTTTGTTCCATAACGCTTGCCGCGAACGTGAATAAAACCATGTTTTCTTCGTTTCTAACGTTTTTTTATATGCTTCTTCATTCATATATGCTAGCATCAAAACTTCTTTTGTTTCTTCTTCTACCACAACAGCTGGCAACAATCCCTTGGAGAAATCAGGTGTCATATTCTCACCTCAATTTTCGCTTCTTGTAATTTTCGCTTCACCTCTTGCACTGTTGCCTCACCATAGTGAAAAATAGAGGCTGCTAATGCTGCATTTACCGATGTTTTTTGAAACACCTTTACAATATGCTCTGCGCTTCCACATCCTCCTGACGCAATAACTGGAATCGAAACAGCTTCTGAAATTGTTTCTGTTAAACGAATATCATAGCCATCCTTCGTCCCATCTGCATCCATACTCGTAAGTAAAATTTCACCAGCTCCTAACTGTTCTATCTGTTTTGCCCATTGTACAGCATCGATTCCCGTATCAATCCGTCCACCGTTTACATATACATTCCATTTATTTTCTTTTACTTCCCTTGCATCAATTGCGACCACAATACATTGAGAACCGAAATGTTCGGCACCTTCCTCAATTAAATTTGGATTTCGTACTGCCGCTGAGTTAAGTGAAATTTTGTCCGCGCCTGCTCTTAGCAAGGCATACATATCTTGAACAGTTGCAATCCCGCCACCTACTGTAAGCGGAATAAACACTTTCGACGCCGCTCTCTCTACAACATCTATAATTGTTTTTCTCCCCTCATGCGTCGCCGTAATATCTAAAAAAACAATTTCATCTGCACCTGCTTTATTATACAAAGCAGCTATTTCAACAGGATCACCAACATCTTGTAATCCTACAAAATTCACGCCCTTTACAACGCGGCCGCCTTTCACATCTAAACATGGAATAATTCGCTTCGTTAACATATCTTTGTCACCTGCAATGCCTCTTCTAAATCAATTGTTTTTTTATATAGCGCTTTTCCAATAATAACGCCATATACATTCATATCGTTTAACTTCTGTACATCTTGCAATGAGCATACACCGCCCGATGCAACAATACGGATTGCCACCGCCTTCTGTAGTAATTGCAATTGCTCAAAGTTCGGACCCTCTAACGTACCGTCTTTTGCAATATCTGTAAAAATGATTGTTTGTACGCCGACACTTTCCATTTTCTTCGCAAGGTCGATATAAGAAATTTCAGACACATCTAACCAGCCTCTCGTTGCAACGTAACCGTTTTTCGCATCAATACCAACAATAATGTTTTCTCCATATAAACGAACTGCTTCTTCTAAAAAAGGACGATCATACAATGCTGCCGTTCCTAAAATGACTTTTTTCACTCCTACTGACAGTAACATTTCAACCGTTTCGAGAGAACGTATTCCTCCGCCTACTTGAACCGGAATTCGAACTGCTTTACATATATCCTCAATTACGGAAAGATTCATTGATTGACCTGCAACCGCTCCATCTAGATCAACAATGTGCAATGTTCTTGCTCCTAATTTTTCAAACAATAATGCTTGAGCACCTGGATCTTCATTCATAACTGTTTCTTTATTAAATTCTCCTTGATAAAGCCTAACACACCGTCCTTGTTTTAAATCGATAGCTGGGAAGATTTCCATGATTCTACCACTCCTTTAAAATTTCTTAACATTTGTATTCCGATATCACCGCTTTTTTCAGGGTGAAACTGTGCCCCAAATATATTTCCTTTCGCAACAATCCCTGGAATATCAATCTTATAGTCACTACTGCCACATACAATCTCACTTGGACAATCTGCATAGTAGGAATGAACGTAATACACAAATGAACCATCTTCTACTTCATTCCACAACTTAATTTCTCGTTTCTTCTTTAATTGATTCCAACCCATATGCGGGATTTTATAAGGAACTTCCAGCTTTCGAATTAGTCCTGGCAACAAACCTAACCCTTTCGTTCTCTCTATTTCTTCACTTTCTTCAAATAAAAGCTGCATCCCTAAACAAATGCCAAGGAGTGGTTTTCCTTGCACTCCAATTTCTTGAATCACTGAAACAAGATCTTTTTCCTGCAAAGCGATCATCGCTTTTGGAAAAGCCCCAACTCCTGGTAAGATCACACCGTCACTTTGTAATATCCTCTCTTTATCATCTGTTACAATATGCTCAGCCCCAATACGTGTTAACGCTTGTTCAACACTGCGAATATTCCCCATTCCATAATCTACAATTGCAATCAATTACAACAGTCCTTTCGTAGAGTTTACACCAACAATTTTGTCATTTTTGTCTACCGCTTCACGCAGTGCACGTCCAAATGCTTTAAATAACGCTTCAATTTTGTGGTGGGTATTACTGCCATATAAAATGCGAGCATGTAGTGTTATATTCGCTGCATGAGCAACCGCTCTGAAAAACTCTTCTGTCAGTTCTGTATCAAAATCTCCTAACTTAGGGTTTTTCAATTCACCTTGAAAGACAAGATAAGATCGTCCACTTATATCAATCGCTACAAAACCTAATGCTTCATCCATTGGTACATATGCTGCTCCATAGCGGTTAATACCTTCTTTATTTTGCAATGCTTCTTTCAAACAGTTTCCAAGCACAATCCCAACATCTTCAACAGTATGATGAGCGTCAACAAACACATCACCTTCTGCTTCAATTTGCAAACCAAATCTGCCATGCTTCGCAAACAAAGTTAGCATATGATCAAAGAATCCAACCCCTGTTTGAATTGAAACGTCTGTACTTTCATCTAAGTGTAAACTCAGTTTAATTTTTGTTTCTGTCGTTCCCCGTACTTGACTTGCCTCACGCATTATTTCTCCTCCTCAAATCGAATTTGAATTGCTCTCGCGTGCGCGTGTAATCCCTCTTTATCGGCGAGCGTTGTAATATGGTGTTGAACGTTTTGTAACGCTTCTTTTGTATATGATACAAAGCTCGATTTTTTCACAAAATCATCAACTGATAACGGCGAAAAGAAACGCGCTGTTCCGCTTGTTGGCAGTACATGATTCGGTCCTGCAAAATAGTCTCCAAGAGGCTCTGGGGCATACGGTCCAATAAAAATCGAACCCGCATGCTGAATATATGCCAAGGCATTCATCGGCTCATTTATATGCAACTCTAAATGCTCCGGTGCTATTTCATTCGACAATTGAAACGCGTGATTTAGCGAAGGAACAACGAGAATTGCTCCGTTTCTTTTTATCGACTCACGAGCTATTTCACTTCTTGGTAATACTCGAAGTTGCTGCTTTATTTCTCTTTCTATCTCTTTAGCAAGTTCTACACAAGTTGTAATACAAATCGCTGTTGCCCTCACATCATGCTCAGCTTGAGATAATAAGTCTGCTGCGATAAAAGACGCATTTCCAGTTTTGTCAGCAATTACAACGATTTCAGATGGTCCAGCAATCATATCGATATGAACAGCTCCAAATACCTCACGTTTTGCAAAAGCCACATATATATTCCCTGGACCGACAATTTTATCGACTTTCGGAATCGATTCCGTCCCATATGCTAATGCCGCTATAGCTTGTGCACCACCTACGGTATAAATTTCATCTACACCGGCAATTTCAGCAGCTGCTAAAATATGTGGATCTATTCCCTCTTTCCCTGGTGGTGTTACCATTACAACTTTCTGGACACCGGCAATTTTAGCAGGTAATACATTCATGAGTACCGATGACGGATAAGATGCAGTTCCTCCTGGTACATATACACCAACTGTTTGCAATGGTCTAATCAGTTGCCCACGAATCACACCTTCGTTTTCACAATCTAAAAAGGATTGCCTTTTTTGTTTTTCATGGTATGAGATGATGTTTTTCTTTGCGCATTGCAATGCTTCTAGAAATGAAGATTCTACATATTCACTCGCTTTTTCAATTTCTTCTTTTGCAACATGTAACTTTTGTAATTCAATTCCATCAAAAGTTTTTGTATAAGAAAATAGAGCCTCATCTTTCCTTTCTCTCACCCGCTCAACAATTTCTCTTACGCGTATCTGTACAGTTTCTTCTATTATATTAGCCTGTTCTCTTAACTGTTTTATTCTCTTCAGCGCTTCCGTGTAGTTTTCAGATATTACCTCCACCCAGGGTCCCTCCTTTATTTATCTGCAGTGATTACACACTCCATATTATTGATAATATCGAATATTTCGTCTTTTTTTGTTTTTAAAGCAGCTTTATTTACAATCATGCGAGCTGATATTGAATACATTTCTTCAAATACAATCAATCCATTTTCTTGTAATGTTTTTCCCGTCTCTACAATATCAACAATCGCATCTGCTAATCCAAGAAGTGGAGCGATTTCTACCGAACCTTCTATTTTAATAATTTCTACATCTTCTCCCTTATCACGAAAATAAGTGGAAGTAATATGCGGATATTTTGTAGCAATTCTCTTTTTCCGATAGCCTTTCGGATTATATGTTGGGATAGAAGCGACACAAAACTTACAACATCCTACTTCTAAATCCACCATTTCATATATATCTTTCTCATATTCCATTAAAATATCTTTTCCAACAATACCAATGTCTGCAACACCATGTTCCACATAAGTTGCAACATCTACTGCTTTCACTAGAATGAATGAAACATTCCTACTAGCGCTTTGGAATACAAGCTTTCTTCCTTTATCCATCAGTTCCGAACAATCAATCCCAATCTTTTCAAACAGTGGAATGACATGTTTCTCAAGCCTCCCCTTTGTTAACGCAATTTGAATGTTACGCATGAAGTTTCCCCTTCTTTCTGTATCACCCATTTTTCTTTCCACACATATTCCACTAATGCTTTTCCAGTCGCTTCGATCACTTTTATAATCCCTTCCTTCTTCGCAAACTGAAATGTATCTTGCAAATTCTCAAACATAGACAATTCCACTTTCCACCCATCTTTCTGAAGTAAACCACATAGTCTTTCTGCTTCTGCTATCCTATCCAAAGAATAATGAATGATCATATCTAATTTTTTTCGTTTGAATTGTTTTTGCTGTTCTTGTAATGTCCGGACAATTTGATTTACTTGTACAGCTAAGCCGACTGCTGACATCGGTTCTCCAAAATTACCAAGCAATTCATCATATCTTCCGCCACTAACAATTTCTCCCCCAACATCATATATATAACCTCTAAAAATAACTCCTGTATAATAATGCAAATGTTGAATCATCCCAAGATCAATTGATATATACGAACCATATCCTAATTTTTCAATCGTTTTATAGATTTCTTTTACCCGCGCGATTGCTTGCTTCATCTCATAGTTTGAAGCAAGCTTTTCCGCTTCTTCAATTACTTCGAGTTTTCCGAATAATCTTGGTAATTTTTCAAGTAACTGTACAGTTTCATCACGTCGATCTAAATTCTTTTCTTGTAAAAAACGGGATAACTCTGCATAATTTTTACTTTCAATATACGTACGTAAGAGCGACTCCTCTTCTTCTCCAAATGACAGCTTTTTAACAATACATTTGTATAACTGAACTTGCCCTAATTCTATTGTAAAAGCCTGAATCCCTACAGCCTGAAGAGCATGAATTGCACTTACGATACATTCAATTTCAGCACGTATATTATCAATCCCGATTATTTCAATACCTGTTTGAATGATTTCATTGTATTTTCCAGATAGTGATTCATTCGCTCGAAACACGTTCCCGCTGTATGTTAATTTTACAGGCGCTTCCTCACCGTGGGTTCCTATTACTCTTGCAAGTGGAATTGTCATATCAGGCCTTAACACGATAATGCGTCCCTGTTGGTCAAAAAACTTATACATTTTCTCTTCATCTATCGGCCGATTCCGAAAAGAAAAGACATCATAAAATTCAATCGTAGGCGTTCGTATTTCCTCATAGCCTCTTTCTAAAAAAGTACGTCGTAATTTTTGTTCAACTTCTTCTATTAATGTACACTCTTCAAATACATAATCTCTTGTTCCATCTGGATTTGCTCGTTTCCATTTTGTCATACTGCTTTACACTCCTTTCAATTCTGTTCACCAAACTTTCTCCTTCTAGTGTATGCACACTATAACAATCACGAACAAAATAAAAAGAGCCTTGTAGAAAAAATACCTACAAGGCCCCTTCATAGGGTGTAGGTACAACGGGAATAACCCTTGTACCTACACGTTGTTCACGCTAGGTTCAAGGGTTTATGTATGATGATGTAGTTGTGTAAGCATATTGATAGATTGTAATGTAAACATTATCCTTACTCCCTTTCTCCTCTTATTTTCACATAGTATATAACACGGAATTCAGAATGTAAACAAAATTCAAACTTTTTGTGTTTTTTATTACAGCTCACTAAACAAATTAGCGAGCTGTTTCTCGTTCATATTCTTCAATGTTTTGTTCATATTGAAGCGTGATTCCGATTTCATCTAAACCACTTAATAGCTTTTCTTTCCACATCTTTTCGATTGTAAAATGAAAACGATGTAGCGGAGTTGTAATCACTTCATTCTCTAAATCAACTTCTATCACATCTCTTGGACCCACAGCTGCTAGCTTTTCACGCATTTCCTTTTCCATAATGATAGGAAGCATACCATTTTTCGTACAATTCATATAAAAAATGTCTGCAAATCCCCCCGCGATAATAACACGAAATCCATAGTCAGCAAGTGCCCATGGCGCATGCTCTCTTGATGAACCACAGCCGAAATTTTCACCTGTAATTAATATGCTTGCTCCTTTTCGCTCAGGTGCATTTAGTGGGAAATCTGGATTCTCTTTCCTGTCGTCCTCATAACGCCATTCATCAAATAAAAATTTCCCAAAACCAGTTCGTTCAATCCTCTTTAAATACTGTTTTGGAATGATTTGATCTGTATCAATGTTATCGTTCATTAGTACAGCAACAGTGCCTTTATGAATATGAAATGGCTCCATCATAACTCTCCTTTCTCACATCAACGAAATGACCATAAAGCGCTGCTGCGGCCGCCATCGCAGGGCTGACTAAATGTGTTCTCGCACCCTTCCCTTGTCGTCCTTCAAAATTCCGATTGGAAGTAGATGCACAATGCTCTCCCTCAGGCACTTGATCTGGATTCATCCCCAGACACATAGAACACCCAGGCTCTCTCCATTCAAATCCAGCTTCTTCAAATATACGATGCAGTCCTTTTTCCATCGCTGCTTTTCGTACTCGTTTGGATCCTGGTACAACAAGTGCTCGCACTCCTTCTTTTACCTTCTTTCCTTTTACAACAGCTGCGGCAATTTCTAAATCTGATAAACGGGAATTTGTACAGGAACCAATAAATACATGCTGAACTGGAATTTCAAATGCACTTTGTCCTGACTGAAGCCCCATATATGCAAAAGCTCGTTCATCATTTTTATCACGTGTTTCTGGTAACTGTTCATCAATACGCATACCCATACTCGGGTTTGTTCCCCATGTTACATATGGCGCTAGTTCAGCAACATCTACCAAAATATAAGTATCATATATTGCATCTGGCTCAGTATAGAATTCCCTCCAATTCGCCACTGCCAAGTCAAACTCTTCCGGCGCATACTCACGCCCTTTTACATAAGCAAATGTTTTCTCATCCGGCGCAATAATCCCTGCTTTTGCTCCACCTTCAATCGCCATATTACAAAGTGTCATACGCTCTTCCATTTCCATATTTGTAATTGCTTCTCCGTAAAACTCCATCACATATCCAGTTCCAACTGCTACCCCATATGTAGCCAGAAGGTGTAAAATTATATCTTTTGCATATACTCCTTTAGGTAATTTCCCTTTTAATTCAATCCCCATCGCTTTCGGCTTGCTCTGCCACAATGTTTGAGTTGCTAATACATGCTCGACTTCACTTGTACCTATCCCAAACGCCAACGCTCCAAAGGCTCCATGTGTTGCCGTATGACTATCGCCACATACAATGGTCTTTCCCGGTTGTGTAAGTCCTAGCTCTGGACCAATAACATGAACAATCCCTTGATTTTCATCATCAATATCCGCCAACAGAATATTAAATTGCTTACAATTTTCACGAAGCGTATCTAATTGTTGCTTAGCAATACGATCTGTAATGTTCCAAACATCTTTTGTTGGAATATTATGATCCATCGTTGCAAATGTTAAATCTGGTCTCCGAACATTCCGATTTGCAAGCCGCAAGCCCTCAAAGGCTTGCGGTGATGTTACTTCATGCACGAGATGAAGGTCAATATATAATAAATCTAACCCATTTTCATTTGTTGTAACAACGTGTCTCTCCCACAGTTTATCTAGTAACCTTTTTGCCATTATCTCCCTCTCCCTACTAGCGCTTGTTCTTCCATTTCTTGTAGTACATATTTTGTAAAAGACGATGTTGTTTCATTTCCACCTATATCAGCTGTACATTTCCCCAATCGGAGAACAGCAGAAATTGCTTCTTCAATCGCTTCTCCTTCTCTTCTTAAATCAAAAGATTGCCCAAGCATCATTGCAACTGAACGCATCATTGCAATTGGATTCACTTTATTTTTCCCTGCAATATCTGGTGCTGATCCATGAATTGGTTCATATAGCGAAGGTCCATTCTCTGCATGACTCGCCGATGGAAGCATCCCTAAAGACCCTGCTAATACAGAGGCTTCATCACTTAAAATATCCCCAAATAAATTCTCAGTTACTATGACATCAAACCGGCCCGGATTACGAATCAACTCCATAGCAGCTGCGTCTACTAAAATATGTTCAAGTTCAATATTCGGATAGCGAAGTGCTACTTCTTCTGTTACTTCCCTCCAAAGTTTACTCGACTCTAAAACATTTGCTTTATCAATGGAAGTAACTTTTTTACGACGTTTACTTGCCAATTGAAAAGCGTAAGAAACAATGCGCTCAATTTCATGACGATGATAAGTAAGTGTATCTGTTGCTACCTCTTCTGTTTTTTCTTTTGGAAAGGAGAAATAAATCCCTCCCGTTAACTCACGAACGACAACAAAATCCACCTCATCAGCCGCCTTCAATGGGGATAAATGAGCAGTTGCTGCATCTACAGTGACAGGACGAACATTAGCAAATACACCAAGCCCTTTTCGAAGCGCCAGCAATCCTTTTTCCGGTCTTTCTTTCGCTTCGTCCCAGCGAGGTCCACCAACCGCACCTAGTAATACAGCGTCACTCGCTAAACATGCTGCTAATGTTCTTGACGGCAATGGTTGCCCAAACGAATCAATCGCAGCGCCTCCAAATTGTTCATCTTGTAAATAAAAACGGTGAGCATATAACCTTTCTACCATGTGTAAAACTTCCTTGGCACTCTCCATAATTTCTGGTCCAACACCATCACCCGCTAAACAAACAATACGTTTTTCCAATGATCAGCACCCCTTTTTTATAATTTTACTGATTATTCAGAATTCATTTTCGATAAGTAGGGGTATCCCCCCACTTATCAAAACATTACTTTGCAAGGAATAACAAAGCCTTTAATTTTCCCGCTGCATGTACATAAGCTCTAGCTGATGCTTCTAACACGTCTTGCGCAACACCAAAACCTGCAACTTGATGTGTTCCTTCTTTCAATTCAACATGAACATGAGCAAGTGCATCCTGTCCCTGTGTAATGGATTGAATGCGATAATCAGCTAACTCACACTCAAGTCCTAGAATTCTTTGAATTGCATTATAAATCGCTTCAATACTACCTGCTCCTGTTGCTGCATCTTCGTACACATTACCTGCCTCATCCTCCAGTGCAACTGTTGCACATTGTGTACTGTTGGATACAAAATGCACTTGTAATTGTTTAATGTTATACTGCTGTGTTGAAAATGCTGTTTCTCCTAGTACTAATGCACGTAAATCTTCTTCTGTAACCTCTTTTTTACGATCTGCTAATCTCTTAAATGCACTAAATGCTATATCTCGCTCTTCTTCCGTAAACTCATAACCGAGTTCTTTCATTTTTTCAGTAAAAGCGTGGCGACCAGAATGTTTTCCAAGTACAAATAAATTTTGTGCTTCTCCAATTAGTTCTGGCTCAATAATTTCATATGTCGTTACTTCTTTTAATACACCATCTTGATGAATACCTGATTCATGCGCAAATGCATTCGCTCCAACAATCGCCTTATTTTTTGGAACTACCATACCCGTTAACCGGCTTACTAATGTACTTGTTGCTTTAATCTCTTTTAGTGTTATAGAAGACTCGGCTTCATAATAGTCTTTTCTAATGTGCAAAGCAACTGCTACTTCTTCTAAAGCAGCATTACCTGCACGCTCTCCAATCCCATTCATCGTCCCTTCTATTTGCAGTGCCCCACCTTCAATGGCTGCCAATGAATTTGCTACTGCCATACCAAGATCATCATGACAATGACAAGAGAAAATAGTTTTTTCATAAGAAGGAACATATTCTTGTAAATATTTAAAAAGAGAATAATATTCTTCTGGATTTGTATAACCTACTGTATCCGGAATATTAACAACATCCGCTCCAGCTCGAATCGCAACTTCCACAGCTTCTGCTAAAAAAGAGCGAGCCGTTCTCGTTGCATCTTCTGCCGAAAATTGCACTGTAGGAAATAAGGATTTCCCTAAAGTTACAGAGCGATGAATACTATCTAATACATCCTCCTTTGACATACAAAGCTTATATTTCATATGAATATCACTCGTTGCCAAAAAGACGTGTAACCGCGGAGATGATGCACCTTTCAATGCTTCATACGCTCTCTGAATATCACTTTCCTTCGCCCTTGCTAGACTCATAACGGAAGCATTTCGAATCGTTTCCGCAATTCGTTTTACTGAGCGAAAATCACCTTCAGAAGCTGCTGCAAATCCTGCTTCCATCACATTAATCCCGAGTTTTTCTAACTGCCTGGCAATCTGTAACTTTTCTTGTTCATTTAAATTGACTCCGGGTGATTGTTCGCCATCACGAAGCGTCGTATCCATGAACAAAATCTGTTTCATATTATTTAACCCCCGCCTTTACTTTCGGTTGTACAAACGGCATCATTTCACGTAATTTACGCCCAACAACTTCAATTTGATGTTCATTTTCCTTAGCATTCGTTGCATGGAAATGCGGTTTTCCTGCTTTATGCTCTGCAATCCACCCTCTTGCAAATGTGCCATCTTGAATTTCTTTTAACACTTCATCCATCGCTTTCTTCGTATGTTCTGTTACAACGCGTGGTCCTGATACAAAATCTCCCCACTGCGCTGTATCAGAAACGGAATATCTCATATTTTCAAGTCCGCCTTCATACATAAGATCAACAATGAGCTTTAGTTCATGTAAGCATTCAAAGTAGGCAAGTTCCGGCTGATAACCAGCATCTACTAATGTTTCAAATCCCGCCTTTACAAGTGCAGTAACACCTCCGCAAAGTACAGCTTGTTCTCCAAATAGATCCGTTTCTGTTTCTTCTTTAAATGTAGTTTCTAATACTCCAGCCCTTGTTGCTCCAATTCCATCTGCATAGGATAATGCTTTTTCAATGGCTGTTCCTGTTGCGTCTTGATATACAGCAAATAACGCTGGAACCGCTCCGCCTTCAGCAAAAGTCCGACGTACTAAATGTCCAGGTCCTTTTGGCGCTACTAGAAATACGTCTACATCTTCTGGTGGTGTAACTTGATTAAAATGAACGTTAAATCCATGAGCAAACACAAGTGCATTTCCAGCTTGTAAATTCGGTTCAATTTCTGTTTCATACACTTCTGGCTGTAGTTCATCAGGCAAAAGAATCATTACTACATCCGCAGATTTTGCAGCTTCTGCCACTGAATATACAGAAAAACCATCCTCTTTCGCCTTTTCCCATGACTTTCCTTTCCGAAGTCCAACTACTACTTCAAAACCATTATCACGTAAGTTTTGTGCATGAGCGTGACCTTGTGATCCATATCCAACAATCGCTATTTTCTTCCCTTTTAATACATTTACCGCTACATCTTTCTCATAATAAACTTTTGTCATATTCTTTCTCCCCCTATATTAAAATGATTAATGAATTAACATAATTTGTTTATCTTGTTTTTTCATACTCCGCGTAAATGCAGTAACACCTGTTCTTGCAATTTCTTTTAAACCATATGGACGCATTAGCTCTATAAGAGCTTCTACTTTTTCTTGTGTACCCGTTACTTGTACGACAATGGAATCCTTTCCAACATCTATTACAGCGGCTCGGAACGGTTCAATTAAACTATATAATTCTGCTCTCGATACACTTGTTGTCGCTACTTTAATAAGAGCCAACTCTCTTGCAATCATTGCTTCTTCTGTTATATCAGATACTTTTAACACATCAATTTGTTTATGAAGTTGCTTGATCAGTTGCTCCACTTGTTGCTCGTTTTCAACATGAACAACAAATGTCATCCGTGAAATATCAGACGACTCTGTATGTCCAACCGAAATACTTTCAATATTAAAATGCCTCCTGGTCATAACACCCGTAATCCGATTCAGAACCCCACTTTGATTTCGAACTGTCGCCGTAACAATCCTTTTCACTGTCCCTTCACCCCCTCCATTTGATGAACTCCTTTTCCAGGAGCAACCATCGGCATAACTTTTTCAGACTGTAGCACCCTGCAATCAATTACAACAGGCTCTTGCAAATCAATCGCTTCTTGCAACTGTCCCTTCGCAAGTAACGGATTTTCAATTCGCACCCCTTTTATGCCGTATGCATGGGCAAGCGCTACGAAATCCGGTTGACAAGAGAGCAACGAGTGAGAATATCTTTGATTATAAAATTCGTCTTGCCACTGTCTTACCATCCCTAAAGCTTCATTATTTAAAATCAAAACTTTAACCGGTAAGGAATGTTCTTTCAATACACTAAGTTCTTGTAATGTCATTTGAAAACCCGCATCACCAACAATCGCTACAACTAATTCTTTTGGTCTGGCAATTTGTGCACCAATGGCAGCTGGAAATCCAAATCCCATTGTGCCAAGCCCTCCTGATGTCACCCACTTATCTGGGTCTTCAAGTGGATAATATTGAGCAGCCCACATTTGATGCTGACCAACATCCGTCGTGACAATTGCTTTTCCTTTTGTAATTTCATACAACATATCAATTGCTGATTGTGGTTTAATCACTTCAGAATCTTGATCATAGAAAAATGGATATTGTTCTTTTCTGCTTTTTAAAAGCGATAGCCATGCACTATGATTTTCTTTTCCTCTTTTACAGGAGAGCAGTGCCTCCAAAGCATGTTTCGCGCTAGCCACAATCGGAATTTCTGTAGGAACGTTTTTTCCAATCTCTGCTGGATCAATATCGATATGTACAACTGTAGCCTCTTTAGCAAAGTACTCTAAATTTCCTGTAAGACGATCGTCGAATCTTGCTCCGATATTTATGAGTAAATCACACTCATACAAAGCCATATTCGCTGTATAAGAACCATGCATTCCTCCCATTCCAAGAAATAATTTATCATTTGGCGGAAATCCACCTAGTCCAAGAAGTGTATGAACAACAGGTATACGATACATTCGTGCAAAATCTGTTAATTCTTTTGCAGCTTTCGCATGAAGTACACCTGCTCCGGCTAAAATCAACGGTTTTTCAGCAATATCAATCGCTTGTAATAATTTGTTGATTTGCAATGGATTCGCCTCATAATTTGGTTGATATCCCGGTAAATCCATTTGCACGTTACTACATCGCTCACCTTTTTCTACTACCATATTTTTAGGAAGATCGATAACGACCGGTCCTGGTCGACCCGTTTTCGCAATATGAAATGCCTCTTTAATAATTCTTGGTAAATCTGATGCCTTGCGCACTTGATAATTATGTTTTGTTACCGGCATCGTAAGTCCCATAATGTCCGCTTCTTGAAAAGCGTCACTTCCAATCAACGTTGTAGCTACTTGACCTGTAAAAACAACAAGCGGTAAAGAATCAATCATTGCATCTGCAAGACCAGTAATCACATTTGTCGCACCTGGACCACTTGTTGCAATGACAACGCCAGGTTTTCCTGTAATTCGCGCGTACCCTTCTGCTGCATGAATCGCTCCTTGCTCATGTCTTGTTAAAATATGAGGAATTTCGCAATCATAAATTGCATCATAGAGCGGCAATACAGCACCTCCTGGATAACCAAAAATAACTTCTACATCTTCCTTTCCTAACGCTTCTAACAACAGCTGTGCACCAGTTGCCATCTTTTCTTCCGTTTTTGAAGACATTGCTCTTACGAACCTCCTTTAAAATTGTTTTTTACAATAAAAAAATCCTACGTCCACACTCCAGCTATGTGCTGAAGGGACGAAAGATTTCGCGGTACCACCCTTCTTCGCAAGAATACTTCTTGCCTCAGTGACTCGGGGATGAGTCTAGCTAATAACGGAGCTACCGTCTAAACCTAGGCAAATGCTTCAGTTTAGCACTCAAGGGCGATGTTCGTCGACGTGAACCATCGGTTTCCAGCAACCACCGACTCTCTGTGAGGCTTCACAATCAACTACTCCTCCCTATCAACGCTTTACAACTTTATAATGAGTTATCATCCAACTTTATTTGCTTCGTAAATTTTCTCTCCATCTTCTACAACTAATTTACGAAACTCTTCTAATAAACGATTTGTATGTGGACCCGTTTTCCCAAGCCCAATCGTTCTTCCATCAACTGTCGTAACTGCAATAACTTCAGCTGCAGTTCCTGTTAAAAATACCTCATCAGCTACATATACATCGTGTCTTGTAAATAATTCTTCTCTTACGTCATATCCAAGCTTTTCTCCAATTTCCAAAATAGCGTTTCTTGTAATGCCTTCTAATGCCCCTGCAGAACTTGGTGGTGTAATTAATTTATTTCCTTTTACAATGAACACATTATCGCCAGACCCTTCTGCAACATAACCTTGTTCATTTAACATAAGTGCTTCTTGCACACCAGCAAGCTTCGCTTCAATTCGAACTAAAATATTATTTAAATAGTTCAAAGACTTTACTTGTGGTGTTAATACGTCTGGGCGATTACGACGTGTGGCAACTGTCACAACCGGTATACCTTTTTCGTAATATTCCGACGGAAATAAAGATAACTGTTCCGCAATTACAACTACATTCGGTTTCGAACAAGAATCAGGATCTAGTCCAAGATTCCCAGCACCTCGTGATACAACTAAACGAATGTATCCGTTAGATAACTTATTTTGACGAATCGTTTCAACAACAATATCTGTCACTTCTTCTAACGTATATGGAATTTCCAACATAATGGATTTTGCTGACTCGTATAAACGAATAAGATGTTCTTTGAGCCTGAAGACATTGCCACTGTAGACACGAATCCCTTCAAACACTCCATCGCCATATAAATAACCATGATCATATACTGAAACTTTTGCTTCATCTTTTGGAACAAATTCTCCATTTAAGAAAATCCATTGCTCATTCACTTAAAAGCGCCCCCTATGTTCTATGAATTTTTTATTGTTTCCTAGTTTACTCTCCTTTTTAAATAAATCAAGACAATTTTTAGAAAATTTATAATTTTTAATTTATATACATCCTTGTTTATATTGATTTATCAACATTGTTAACGTTTACAACATGTCAAAAATTTTTTTCGCCATTTTTCATCCTAAAAAATATTTGCTTAAAAGAAGGAGTTTTGTCAAATGATGCGAATCTATTGTATTCAATAAACGGGCGTCCGATTTCGTATATTCGGGAATAAAAACAACTTTTGATTGAAAAGGAGGAAAATAAGCAAAATAACATTGTATAAAAATAACAATCATATTTTTCATGCAGCTTTCATAATCCTATTTAAAAAAACAAATTGTCAAATGAAGGAGGAAAATAATATGGCATGTGTACAAATTAAAGGAACGAGACAAGAGGTAGTAGAAATGTTACAACTATTTGATTTAATGGATACGAAAGGTTTGTGTAAATTTAATAATTACGTAGAGGTATCTCCAAATGAAGAACAGAATAACAACTTCACTGCCTCAATTGACATTCAATCAAATGATGAATCTGCTCAAGATCAATTAAATGATCAGTTTGTAAGTCAAATGCTCACAGGTGTATATAACGACTAATACATTACGTATTTTTTCTTCCCCTTTCTAATCGGGCTTTTCTGAGCAGCTATCCCCCACCTCTTTGTTTTAGGAGGGGGATTTCCCTGTTCGTAAATATTAAATACATCAACATTTCTACCATATTTTCCTTAAAAACATAAATATTCCCTAAAAAATGGAGCATATTACTAGATGGTAGGAGGTGAAGAGTATGGCGAAAATTGGTGTTGAAAATTCTTTAACCGATGTTCAACAAGCTTTAGAACAACAAGGACATGAAGTAATTTCACTACGTTCTGAAAATGACGTGCAAGGGTGCGATTGTTGCGTCGTAACTGGACAAGATTCTAATGTAATGGGAATTAGTAATGCAGTAATAAAAGGGCCCGTTATTGAAGCAAGTGGCTTAACAACCGATGAAATTTGTCAACGAATTGAAAGTAGTTTATAAAAAAAAGAAGCCTCCTTATAACAAGGAGACTTCTTTTTTTATATTCACCTAAACGGGAAAGTAACATATACTGGATGAAAGCCCTACCTCTCTCTCATCAACACGGTTCCTCTGACCGCTCCTGATACACTAGCATGTGTATAAGCTTACAAATACAACTTTTTGGGTCTATTCACAAAAGTTGTTGGTAAAATTACCCGATCTTTCGCAAATTTTTCATATTGCATTTACAAGAAATATCCAATATATACTAGCTGTAACCGAGACACGAAATATCATCATAACACTTAAAAATAAATTCGTCAATATTTATTTTAACAAATTAAAAACAGACATCACAATCTGTCTGTTTTAGAATGGAGCCTTTTCTTTTACTACATACACAACAAATCCGCTTACTAACATACATAAGCCGACAGCAAAATTCTTGATGTTAATCATAACTACCTCTCCCTTATTTCATAAATCATATATATTTACATTCCAATTATATTTGTCGTTTCTGAACACACTTTTTCTAATATATCATAATTCCTAAAAAATGCAAGTTTACTTTTTAACGACCGTTTACAAACTTATCTATAGTACTTGGAACTGTACTCAAAGCCTTTTCAATCAAGTGTGTGCCACTATGTAAATGTAACACTTGTACACCACTAGATCCTACTACTAAAAACGCAACAGGATCAATTGAAACTCCTGCACCACTTCCACCTCCAAACGGATGCCCTTGTTTCGCCTCTTTTTGTTGTCCTTGTCCTGCCAAACTTTTCCCTACAGACGTTTCCCCTTTAAAATCGCTTCCCCCTGCGCCAAAACCAAAGGCAACTTTTGAAACAGTTAAAACAACCTTTCCGTCCGCTGTTGAAACAGGGCTTCCGACAATTGTATTTACATCGACCATCTCTTTTAAATTTGTCATTGCCGTTTTCATTAAGTTTTCAATTGGATGTTCCATCATTTAAACCACCTTTTTCCTCTTAATTCTTTTTTATACTTTCCAAAATAGAGGAACTCATACCAAGTTTTACAATTCATGAAAAAACACTGTTCCATTTTCAGCTTAGAATCTAAAAACAATATACATATCCTTCACTTCAGTCAGATAAAGTGAAAATTTAATCAGCCCTCACTAATCAGACTTTTACGGGCAGTTTATCTCTCACCTAACTCCTGTGCTTTCACTGAATTTTGAGGTGGGAGTGTTACCGCCTGCAAATAGCGAAATAAAGTAATGATATGCCTATCTATTTCTTGCCGGATAAAAAAGAAAAAGATATACATACTACTAATGAACCTTGCTATGAAAGGAGACTTTACGTTGACTGATAAAATTAATGAACAACATAGAACCGAAGAAGGGGACTATAAAGAAGAGTACGCAGCAGAGGTTGCTCCTCAGCATATCAACTATAACGATAAAGACGATGTAAAATCAAAAACAGCAGGATCCACAGCAGGGTTTATCGCTCTTGCTCTTGCTGTATTATCACTCTTTACATTTCCTACACTCTTCGGACTTGTTTCTGTTTTACTAGGTATTTATGCCTATAATCGTGGAGCTACTGTAACCGGTGGCATCGCTGCTATTGTGGGCGGCATTGCTGCTATTGTTGCTCTGTTATTCCGCGCTGCAATCATCGGTTTATTGTTCTCACTTTTTTAAAGAAAAAAGGTATCTCGCTTTTTGCGAGATACCTTATCCTGTGAAAACATCTTCTGATGGGTATCGAATTTTTTGTTTAGCTGGTCGCGCTAGAGAGAATACAAGCGTTAACGGACCAATTAACCCACAAAACATAACAAACATAATGATACATTTTCCAATTACAGATAACTTAGCCGTAATTCCCATTGATAACCCCACTGTACCAAACGCTGAAATTGTTTCGAATAAAAGTTGAATAAAACTAAAGTTTTCTGTAAGCATTAATAAAAATACTGCTGTAAAAATAAGAATTTGACTGGCAACTACAATCGCTAACGCTCTCGTTACCGTTGACATTTTGATTGTACGATGAAATAAAACAAAGTCTTCCTTCTTTCTAAAAAAGGAAATAACCGATGTAATTAAAATAACAAATGTTGTTAACTTAATTCCGCCACCTGTCGACACACTTCCTGCACCGATAAACATTAAAATCATCGTAAACAATATTGATGATTCTTCCATTCCTCCATAATCAACCGTATTAAATCCTGCTGTACGCGGTGTAATCCCCTGGAAAAATGAAGCCCATATCTTTTCACCTAAAGATAGTGATCCTAATGTTTTCACATTATTATACTCCAATATAAAAATCACAATCATCGCAATAACATTAAGCGCTACTGTTCCAACAATCATAATTTTCGAATGAAGTGATAGTTTCTGAAAACTACGGCTATACCATATATCAATTAACACGGTAAAACCTAAACCACCTATAACAATTAAAGAACAAATTCCAATATTAATAATAGGATCTCCTACATATCTTGTTAAATTATCTGGCCATAGTGCAAATCCCGCATTATTATAAGAGGCGATAACATGAAAAATACTATAATATAAACCTTTGCCGAAACCAAATTCCGGGATAAATCGAATGGATAAAAAAACAACTCCTACTAACTCAATACAAATAGAAAAAATAAAAACACGCTTCACTAATTTTACAAGACCACCAATATTCGTTTGGTTAAACGCTTCTCCAATTAATAATCGATGACGTAAACCAATTTTTTTCCCTAACACCCATACAATTAAAATTGCGATTGTCATTAATCCAAGACCACCTGTCTGAATTAACAACATAATGATAATTTGACCAAACATTGTAAAAGTACTAGCAGTATCTACAACTCCTAAACCGGTTACTGTCGCTGCCGAGGTTGCTGTAAAAAACGCATCTACCCAACTAATTGATTCTTTTGTCGCGAATGGTAGTTTCAATAACATTCCCCCGACAACAATTAAACAAAAAAAGCCCATTGCTAAAATTTGCGGCGGACTTAATCGTATAAAACGATTATAAAATCCTTGTTTTTTTGTTGCTTCCATATCACTAACTCCCTTAATAAAGTAAAACCTCTTTCCATACACTAATCGTTCGTTTTGACCGGACCAAATCTTACGGAAAGTAATTTTTCACCTAACTTTTTTTCAATTCCTCATACTTTTAGAGCAAACTCATTATTTTGGATAAATCTTTATAATCTCATAATATAGTTGAGCATAATCCTTTTTTCCATAGATTTCAACTGAAAAATTCCCATACCTTTCACTTCGAATTCACATTGAAGTCACACCTATCTTTTATATTATATCTATCGAAGCTGTTCCTCCCTAATAATGAGACATTCCCCAGTGTCTCGAACAGCTTTCCATCCCTAATTAAAATTGACATAAATTGTCCCCTTCCATGGCCATCTTGTATTAACGAGATGGTCTATTTTTTATCCACTATTCATTAGACTATGGGACCTCTAACTATGTTCTACCTTCCCTCTATTATTTAAAAAGAGGGAAATTTTTAAAATTCCCATACCTTTCACTTCAAGTTCACATTGAGGTCACATCTATCTTTTATATTATATCTATCGAAGCTGTTCCTCCCTAATAATGAGACATTCCCCAGTGTCTCGAACAGCTTTCCATCCCTAATTAAAATTGACATAAATTGTCCCCTTCCATGACCATCTTGTATTAACAAGATGGTCTATTTTCTTATCTTAAAATACAATTCAAATTTCCTAACAAAAAAGGAGTGAATCTATTCACTCCTTTTTTGACTTACTTCCTTTGTTCGAACGATATTCTTTTCCCTTATTATCATTACCAGTTATAAACTCCGAACTAAACTCTTGTTGAAACTGCCCTGTTTTTGGTGAACCTTGATTTCCACTTCCTTGACTCCCGTTGCGATTCGTCATCTTTCTTCCTCCTTTCATCTTCCATCATTGTTAGTATGTCTTTCCTATCCCAATCATACACATCGCATTCTTCTATGTAACAAATTTCAATTTTTCATTTTAGTATGAATAAAAAAACCTCCCTAAAACAAGGAAGGATTCTCGATTAGCCATAGTTCATCTGGCTTTTTTTCTATATAAGTTTTTTCGAAATAGATATCATTAGATGCATTTCTTCTTCAGATAGGGCCGAAAACCTTTCTTTTAAATACTGTTTTTTTGCCAATTCCATTTTTGCAACTAACTCTTTTCCTTGTTCCGTAATTTCCAAATATACAACACGACGATCAGATGTAGAACGTGAACGCGTTACAAAACCTTTATTAATTAGCTTTTCTGTAACAGCTGTAATATGACTGTTTGATACATGTAGTTCATTTGCTACGCGAGAAACCATCTCTTTTTCATTACGATTTAATATACGGAGCACGAGAAATTCATTCCATGGTATGTAATCTCCAAAAATTTTTCCCATATCATTCCGCAATGAACGAAACATAGCAAAAACATTTGCAGATAGATCCTCCATTAATTGTTCGCGATTATGAGACACCGTTTACATCTCCCTTTTATTTCATATAGTTAAATAAAAACATTATGAATTATATTACCTTATATTTTACATTTTGTCATCTTTTTTCCCATACAATCACTCATAATGTATTCACTTATTTGATAGATACACTCCCAAAACAAAACCCAATAGTAAAAATCTCCGTTATTCACTAGAGCACGTATCATTTATTATCTATTTGGAAATAAATGATACAGGTTGCTTTTCTAACATGCTGAAACTCACATCAGCCACAAAAAGGGTGCGATTCGTCGCACCTTTTTTGTTTTCACTTCCCATCAAGTATTCATGATATAATAAAATATGAATTTTTTTCCTTTTATCCCGCATTAACGGGCAGTCAGACCCCCACCTCAAAATTCAGCGAGAGCAAAGAAGTTAGGTGGGGGCAAAACTAGATTGATGAGGGCTAATAATCAGTGGGGGATGAAGCCCCCTACTGATTAAAGTTTCACTTTATAAGATGAACTTTTTGGGGGTATATCATGAATCCAGACGAAGAAAAGTTTTCAGATCTAAGTGGAAAAGATAAAACGATTGTTATTAGTAGTATTACCCTTCTTATAATTATTGCTTTTGCACTCATTTTCTTTATGTATGTCGGAGTTTTTCGCCTCATTGGTGTAGAATATACATCACGAACTGCACTGCTTCTCTTTTTTTTATTAGCCCTTATACTAGATGGAATTAGTAGTTTCTTGATTTTATTTTTCAAAGTACTTTTAACACCTCTGCTCACGCACATGTCAAAATGGCTATCCTTTTTACTGCTTTCCCTCATAGAAATCTCGCTTGATTGGCTCGTTATTCATACTGCAGATGATTGGATAGAAAGTATAACGATCTCTAATAAAGCTGAATTACTTATTGTCCTTTTCTTTTTTATCTTGGATAAATTATGGTCTACTGATAACAAAAAGAAAGAGTAAGATTACAAGCATTTCACGATAAAAATTGATACAATAAAAACAAAAATATACTAAAGAGGTGTTACATATGACATTACAACAATGGGCTGATAAAGGTATGTCCTTTGATACATACGTAAATAACATGACTGTGAACCAGTATGAATTACTACATATTTATAATAACTTTTTAATTCCGAACGAATTGCTTCCTGTTTTAGAAGAACGTCAAAACGACGGATGGCGTGTTATTGTACTATCCGCTGATTGGTGCGGAGACGCTCTTCTTTGCGTACCTGTTATGAAACGTATTTGCGAAGTTTCCAATATTGAAATGAGATTACTCATCCGTGATGAAAATTTAGAGTTAATGGATCAATATTTAACAAATGGAACAGCCCGTGCCATTCCAATCTTTATTTTTATTGATAAGGATGGAAAAGAACAGGCGGTTTGGGGACCACGTGCTCCAAAAGTGCAAGAATTAGTAACTTCTATGCGTGCTACATTACCTGAAAAAGATGATCCACAATTTGAAGAAAAACAGAAAGACATGTATGCTAATTTCCGTGCTACATTAGCTGACGACACTTCACTTTGGGAACATGCGATGGAAAATATGATTGAAAAAATAGTAAAATAAAAAAACTGCCAAATGGCAGTTTTTTTATTACATAATGAAGAAATAATAGAACACCGCAGCTAAAATAAAACGATAATAAGCAAATGGTGTTAACTTTACACGAGCTAATAATTTTAAGAATGAAACAATCGCAAGCATTGCTACAAGGAAAGCCGTAATAAAACCAGTTGCAAATAATGTGATATCTGCTGAACTTAATACGTCCCAGCTTTTAATTAAATCTAACCCTGATGCTGCAACCATCATTGGTACCGCTAAAATAAATGTATATTCAGCAGCGGCTGTATGAGATACACGAGCTAATAATCCACCACTGATTGTAGATCCAGAACGTGAAAATCCTGGCCACAGTGCTAAACATTGGAACATTCCAATTGTGAATGCTTGTTTATACGTAATCTCGTCCAATGTTTTCGCTGTACTTGGTCTTGAAAATTTCTCAGCAACAATCATTAAAATACCACCAACGATTAAACTGATAACAACGGGGCCTGGTCCAAATAAAACTTCTTTAATTTTACTATGGAATAAAACACCAAGTACTCCTGCTGGAATCATACCGATAATGATATGTAATAAATTTAAAGATGGTCCTTGTGTTACCTTGCCAATCCCAACTAATGACCATAAACGTTTCCAAAATACAACGACAACCGCTAAAATCGATCCCAATTGGATGACAACTTCAAATACTTTTGCTCTATCATCATCAAATCCAATTAAATGTCCTGTTAAAATCATATGTCCCGTTGATGAAACCGGTAAAAATTCCGTTAATCCTTCAACAGCTCCCATGATTAAACCAATTAACCAATCAGCCACGAGTAGTGCCTCCTTAATACCTTATATATACTTTTTTCACACCTTATCATAATACCTTATCCAATTTCAAAGTGCATCTATTTTTTCATTCTTTCAAAATATAACAATACATTCACATATGTGTATTTCTTTTCTATTTTCTTATTAAATTGTATGATAGAAAGAGTTTGGTCCTACATAGAAAGGAGCTTTTATGAAAGAAACCAATTCATTTTCACAAAAAATAAAACAATTTGTATTACTATTTTTCCCGATTTTTGTAACGCAAATGTCTTTATTTGCAATGAGTTTTTTTGATACAACAATGTCAGGGCATGCAAGTGCTACTGACTTAGCAGGGGTCGCAATTGGAACAAGTATATGGATTCCGATTAGTACGGGATTAACAGGAATCTTAATGGCTACCACGCCTATTATCGCTCAACTTGTTGGCTCAAAACAAAAAGAGGATGTTCCTCATATCGTGATACAAGCCGTGTATTTGGCAATCGGAGTTAGTTTACTTGTTATTCTCATTGGTTTCTTTGCCGTTTCACCAATTCTAAAAGGCATGCATTTAGAAGAGCAGGTCGAACACATTGCTTCTCAATTTTTAAGCATTATTGCAATTGGTATCATCCCTTTATTTGTCTATACTGTATTACGTGGGTTTATTGATGCATTAGGAAAAACACGTACAACAATGATTATTACATTACTTTCCTTACCTATTAACATCATTTTAAACTATGTATTTATTTTCGGTCATTTCGGCTTTCCGAAACTAGGAGGCGTTGGTGCAGCAATTGCTTCTACCGCAACATATTGGTGCATTTTATTTATTACGATTATTATTATCCGTACGAAAGAACCGTTTACATCTTTTGGTATCTTCAGGCGCTTATACCGACTTTCTATTTCAAGCTGGAAAGAATTATTAAAACTTGGGGTACCTATCGGATTTGCCATCTTTTTTGAAACGAGTATTTTCGCTGCCGTAACACTCATGATGAGTAATTTTAGCACAACAACAATCGCTGCACATCAAGCAGCAATGAACTTTGCTTCCCTTTTATATATGACACCTTTAAGTTTAGCAATGGCTATGACAATTGCAGTTGGTTTTGAAGTTGGAGCAAATCGCTGTGAAAACGCAAAACAATACAGTTTTATTGGAATTGGTTTGGCACTTGCTTTTGCCTTGTTATATTCTATCTTACTCTTTTTCTTTGACGATCAAATTGCATCTATTTATACAACAGATATTGCTGTTCATGATTTAGCAAAAGAGTTTCTCATTTTTGCGATTTTATTTCAAATTTCCGATGCAATTGCTACTCCAGTGCAAGGTGCACTCCGTGGTTATAAAGATGTGAATGTTACCTTGATTATGACACTTATTGCCTACTGGATCATTGGTCTACCTCTAGGTTATATATTAGCAACCTATACTTCTTTGGCAGCTAAAGGTTATTGGGTTGGTCTTATTATAGGGCTAGCATTTGGAGCTACCTTTCTGCTTGTTCGTCTCTTTCAAGTACAACGTAAATATACATCACAAAAGAGTCGCTAATCCTAGCGGCTTTTTTCATCATGCATAGTTCCTCTTTAAACGTGTAACATAATAAAAAAGAAAGGTGTAAATCTATGGATGAAAAGAAAAAACAGCAGTCCTACGATGAAGAGTTTGCTCCTGAAATCTCACCTGGATACAGGCAAGATATTCATAAACCGCCTCAATATAAAAATACTTCCTTTTTAGTTGGGATTGGTATTTTCGGGACAATATTACTTGTACTCATCATTTTCGTCTACTTTTAATGGGAAGGGAACTATATTATGACTAAACAATCCTCACTCTTTTCTAAAAGAGTTGTAAAAACGCAAAAAGGTTATGCTGGTGATTCTATAAATGTGCATAAACAAGTCGAACAAGGCAATCTAGAAATTGCAAAAAAAGAAATTGGACAACAAAACGAGAACCTGTGAATACAAAAAATGTCCCCACTTTTCGGGGACATTTTTATTCTACACGTTGCCGTTGCTTCGCAATTTTAAACGTATTATCTTCTTTTATAATCTTCATTCTATAACTTAACTGCATTTCATTTAAACGTTATGTCCCTCTCTTTTTTCAATATATTTATTCCATATTATCACAGAGTTTAAAAATTCTGATAATATTAATGCATATATCCAAAAAAAGGAGAGAATCATATGACATCTTATATGCGAGATATCCAGCAATCACTACCCAATATTCCTATACACTCTTATGAACAAAACGATAATGGCTGGGATAATGTAGCCATTATCATTAACAATGAATGGCTCTTCCGTTTTCCACGTAAATCCCAGTATGCAAAACGAATACCTCGCGAAAAAGAACTATGCGAAATACTTTCTCAATCGTCACAAGAGATAAAGGTCCCAAAATACCACATCTTATATAAAAATGAATTAGATTTAATTCCATTTTGTAGTTATTATAAACTCATTCATGGGGAGCCATTAACAGTACAAACAATAGAAAGATTAACTGTAAAAGAGCGTGAAACAGTTATCTCGCAGCTTGCTATCTTTCTCGCTTCTTTACATACCATTCCAATAGAACATGCTGTAAAATGGGGGTTTGATACTGAGAAACCTATCTCATATTGGCGACAGATTCAAACGAAATTACACGTTCATCTTGCTTGCACACTTACATTGTTAGAAAAAAAAGCTTTTGATTGTTTATTCGAGGATTTTTTTGAACATATGTATGCATCTGATTTCCAAAAAACAATGATCCACGCTGACTTTACACATCATCACATTTTATTTGATGGGGAGAAAAGAAGCATTGCTGGTATTATCGATTTTGGTGATGCTCAAATTGGAGATCCTGCCTTTGACTTCGCTGGATTATATAACAATTTTGGTAGTGAATTTACAAATGCCATATATAAACGGTACTGTACTCTCACTCCCCATCATGATTTATCTTTCTTTAAGCGTGTCATTCAATTTTATCAGTATAGTCCATTACTCCATAACCTTGTTTATAACTTTGAAACAAATAACGAACAGGAGATACAGAAGAATCGAAAACATTTACAAACTATACTTCGGGGAAGGAGTTAACTTCTTTCCCTATTCTTCTTTTCCTCGTATATCATTAATTTTTTATCCATTTCTACAATTAATTTATACATTTGAAACGCCTGCAAAATTTGCAATTGGACCCAAAAAGGAGCCTGTTGTTCTTTTAACCATTGAAATACTTTTACTCCATTTCCCATTAAGTATTCCTCCCATCATAAGTTCCCCTACGTATATACCGTAAATGATGAAAAGCTTTTCATGTCAATACCAAAAAGAGATGCAAATTTGCACCCCCTAATGTAGTATAGTATTCTTCGCTATCAATGCATCTTGCATCTCGTCTACTTTGCATTCATTACGAAAAGCACATCCAATACATTCAGAACAAAATGTACGTTCTGTGTAATATTCTGGTTGCTGTAACATTTCTTTCATTCTATATAAATCGTTCATTCCATCCATAATATCTTGCTCTTTTGGAACAGATTCGTACCTAGTTCCTTCTATTAAATTAACAACTTCAATTCTTTCGGGAAGAATCCCAAAAACTTTGTAGCTAAACACTGCCGTAAGCTTTTGAAAAAGAGCAAGCATTTCTTCATTTGCATCAACAACATACTTTTTAATTACAAACGATTGTGTAGACCATTCACCCACTTCAAACGTTAATGAAATGTGCACACCTAACTCGTCCATATATGTTTGTAACTTCTCATATAAAAATAAAGGTGGTGTTTTACTCGCATCATTTTTCACAAACTGTATTAGATGGTCCGTTAACTTTGCAAGAACAATATAATATTCTGCTTTAGAAGCGAACATTCCAATACGCACTTTATCCCAGTGTTTCTCTAATCGTTTTAACAACAGCATTGTTGTTTGTTTTTCTACAGGTGATGTGTAATAGTCAATAATAATTTGATTTACAATCGATTGAACCATTTGTTTCCATTCAAACGAAGAAGGTTCTCTTCTTTTTATATAGCGAAAATAAAACTTATGTGGACAACGCATAAAATCATATAAATGATAATCTGTCATCGTTTTAATTGATATTTTCCCCTGCACCCATCTTCATCTCCCTCTCACCATTAAGAAAGGTGTTTTACAAATTCAGCACCAAACTGAAGACATTTCTCTACATCTTCATCTTCTGGCGTTAGTTCTACTTTTAGCCCTTCCATTACAACTTCAGCACCGCGCTCTTGTAACTTTTCTATTAAGATATCAACAGCTGCCCCGTATTTCGGATAAGCAGAATCACAAGATCCAAATACTGCTGCTTTTTTACCTGCTAAATGAATTTCTTCCATTTCGTCATAAAAATCTAAGAAATCATCAGGAAGCTCACCATCTCCCCACGTATACGCTCCTAAAATAATCCCATCATATTCCTCTAATATAGACGCTTCTGGCGTCGTCATAATATCAATCACTTCAATATCATTGCCTGTTTCACGAATCGCTCCAGCTATATGATCAGCCATCTCCTCTGTATTTCCACTCATACTTGCAAAAATCATTACAAATTTATTCAACTGAATCTCTCCCTTGATTATGTATCGCTTCTTCTTCCTTGTTTCCTTTCTTCTCCTCTACATATTCAGCACGAATTACACGCCGTTGCCATTTTATATCTTTATTTTTAATTTCCCTTTGCCCAAGGCGAAATATCTTTTTCATCTCTCCCTCATCCATTCTGCACTTGCGAATACATTGATAATAATTATCAATTTCAACTATACTTTTAGATTAAATGAAAATGATTATCAAAGTCAATAACTATTTTTTAAAAAATAATGAAAAGGTACAAGCTTGTCCGCCAGCTATTCATATACTATAAATGAGCATAGTTCTTTCTCAGCCCTCTCTAACGGAAAGAAATAGAAGCAACTGCGATAAGCGCAGTTGCCTTTTTTTGTACTCTTTTAAGCTTTTAGTAAATTCATTGTCGCCTGTAAAAATAACTCTGCCCCATTAATTAAAGCTGATTCATCCACATCAAACTTTGGATGATGATGAGGATAACAAGTTTTGATTTTCTCATTTCCAGTTCCTAATTTAATAAAACAGCCTGGCGCTTTTCTTAAATATGCCGAGAAATCTTCCCCTCCCATCGAAGGAGCTAGCTTTACAATTCTCTCCTCTCCAAACAACTCTACCGCACTTTCTTCTACTATTTTTGTAATAAACGTATCATTGATAACCGGGTCATATCCATAGCGATATGTATACGTATACGCTGCACCATGTGCCTCTGCAATCCCCTTAGCAATTTGTTCAATCATCTCTTCCGATTCTTTCCTTAGTTTTTGATCAAAGGACCGGACTGTTCCCATTAAATATGCTGTATCAGGAATAATATTATCTGCTGTTCCCCCGTGAAATTGTGTTATGGAAACAACTCTTTGCATAAAAGCGCCTGTATTTCTAGATACAATATGTTGTAAGTTCGTAATGATTTGCGCACCAACTGCTATCGGATCTACTGTTTCTTCCGGCCTAGCAGCATGGCCACCTCTTCCTTTTACTTCAATCGTAAATACATCGGGAGCAGCCATCATAGGCCCATATACAACTCCAACCTTCCCCGTTTCTAATCCAGACATTACATGTAGGCCGATAATATAATCCACATCATCCATCACACCAGCTCTCACCATTTCCTGTCCACCACCAGGATACACTTCTTCAGCATGTTGAAATAAAAGACGAATTTCTCCTTCCCAATCCTCATTCTTATTTGCTATCGCTTCTGCTGTACCTAATAAAATAGCGGTATGTGCATCATGCCCACATGCATGCATAACCCCTGAAATAACTGATGCATATGGTTTAGACGTTTCTTCCTGAATTGGCAGGGCATCCATATCTGCACGAATTGCTATTACTTTGCCTGCCTTCTTTCCTTTTTTCTTTGCCATCACACTATACCGCGTCGGTCTTGTCACCTCGAAAGCTGAAAATGAACATAATGTATCATATATAAATTGTGAAGTTTTTTCCTCGTGGAATGATAGTTCAGGAAATTGGTGAAAATGTCTCCGCCACTTTATAATATTTTCCTCTGACACATATGTCTGCCATACCTTTTTCAAACGCTCCATTCCTGACAACCTCCTTTTCATTCTTCACATTTCTTATTTCACTGTGATTATTTAATTTCCTTGTAAGATTTTCATTTTCAAAAAATCGATTTATACACTCACAACTCATTAAAAAAAGACAAATCCATTACAAATTCATATAGAATGTAATATAATTGCTAAGTTAGGGATTTTCTTTTTTAGTATTTAGTGCTACTATCAAAAAAGAGCCTTTTTGTCTTAATTTTACCTAAAATGTGGAATTTTGTTTTTTTCACAATGATGTAGGACATGATACCTACATATAGTTACTATTTCATAAGAGAGGGAAAGACATGGAAAGATTAAAAGAGATATGGTCTCGACCACTCACACAATGGTTTGCAAAGACGGTTTATTACCTTGCAATTTTATTTGCACTACTTTGGTTGTATGGATTCCATGATACAAACACAAGTACATTTATTTACAATGAATTTTAGGGTGGGAACGTTATGAAGTTATTAGAACAAATCGAAAAGTGGGCGACAGAAACGCCTGATCAAACCGCTTTCGTTTGGCGAGATGCGAAAATTACGTACAAACAATTAAAGGAAGATTCTGATGCATTGGCGCACTGGATTTCTTCTGAGTATCCAGATGATCGTTCACCAATTATGGTTTATGGCCATATGCAACCTGAAATGATCATCAACTTTTTAGGGTGTGTGAAAGCTGGACATGCTTACATTCCTGTAGATTTATCTATTCCAGCTGATCGTGTGCTACGTATTGCTGAAAGTTCTGGTGCGAAATTACTTCTATCTCCGGTAGAAGTTGCTGTAACTGACTTACCAGTTCGCATCGTATGTGAAGACAACTTAAAAGACATTTTCTTTACTCATAAAGGGCAAACGCCAAACCCTGAGCATGCGGTAAAAGATGATGAGAACTTCTACATTATTTACACATCAGGGAGCACAGGTAACCCGAAAGGTGTGCAGATTACTTATAATTGCCTTGTTAGCTTTACAAAATGGGCTGCCCAAGATTTCAACTTACAAACAGGACAAGTATTCTTAAACCAAGCACCGTTCTCATTCGATTTATCTGTAATGGACATTTACCCATCGCTAGTAACAGGTGGTACACTTTGGGCAATCGATAAAGATATGATTGCACGTCCAAAAGACTTGTTTGCTTCTTTAGAGCAATCGGATATTCAAGTATGGACTTCCACACCATCTTTCGCAGAAATGTGTTTAATGGAAGCTTCTTTCTCTGAAAGTATGCTACCAAACATGAAAACATTCTTATTCTGCGGTGAAGTATTACCAAATGAAGTAGCTAGAAAATTAATTGAGCGCTTCCCGAAAGCAGCAATTATGAATACGTACGGTCCTACAGAAGCTACTGTTGCTGTAACAGGCATTCACGTTACACAAGAAGTTGTTGATAAATATAAATCTCTTCCTGTTGGCTACTGTAAATCAGACTGTCGCCTTCTTATTATGAAAGAAGATGGCACGATTGCACCAGATGGTGAAAAAGGTGAAATCGTAATTGTCGGTCCAAGCGTAAGCGTTGGTTATTTAGGAAGCCCTGAATTAACAGAAAAAGTATTCACAATGATTGATGGTGAGCGCGCCTACAAAACAGGTGATGCTGGCTATGTAGAAAATGGTCTTCTATTCTATAATGGTCGTCTTGATTTCCAAATTAAGCTTCATGGTTATCGAATGGAATTAGAAGAAATCGAACATCACCTTCGCGCGTGTTCTTACGTAGAAGGAGCAGTTGTTGTTCCAATTAAAAAAGGTGAAAAATACGATTATTTATTAGCGGTTGTTGTTCCTGGAGAGCATTCATTTGAAAAAGAATTCAAATTGACATCTGCAATCAAAAAAGAACTCAATGAGCGATTACCAAACTACATGATTCCACGTAAATTCATGTATCAATCTTCTATTCCAATGACACCAAATGGAAAGGTAGATCGCAAAAAATTATTGAGTGAGGTTACAGCATGACCGCATATGGATCATTTTATTTTTTCGCTATAGTGGGCATTTTATTAATACCTACTATCATAGCTGGATTAAAAGGTAAAATGTTGCGTAAATATAATGCCGTTCTAACGTTAGTAATGCTTGCACTTATTTTCTCTGACAAACCGAAGCAAGCAATGATGTTAGCAGCATTTATCATTTGGCAATACATCCTTATTAAAGGCTATTTATTATTAAGAAAACAAAATAATAATACGTCCATGTTTTACATGGCTGTTATTTTATCGATTTTGCCACTAATTCTGGCAAAAATCGCACCATTTGTACATGAATTAAAATTCATTGTATTTGCTGGTATGTCTTATGTAACATTCAGAGCAGTACAAATGGTATTTGAGATTCGTGACGGTTTAATTAAAGAATTCTCATTCTTTAATTTCTGGGAATTTGTTCTGTTCTTCCCAGCTATCTCGACTGGACCTATTGATCGTTATCGTAGGTTCCAAAAAGATATTCAAAAGCCACCAAGTGCTGAAGAATATCAAAAGTTACTCTATACAGGTATTAATCGTATTTTCCAAGGTTTCCTGTATAAGTTTATTATCGCTTATTTATTGCAGAAGCATTTTGTTGATGCAGTATTTGCGAATCAAGATACCATTTTCTCTAATGCGATTTATATGTATAGTTACAGTTTATACCTATTCTTCGACTTCGCAGGCTATAGTGCATTCGTAATTGGTGTCAGTTATATGATGGGTATTAAAACACCAGAAAACTTTAATAAACCATTTATTAGTCGTAACATTAAAGATTTCTGGAACCGTTGGCACATGACCTTATCATTCTGGTTCCGTGATTTTATTTATATGCGCTTTGTCTTTTTCGCAACAAAGAAAAAGCTACTTAAAAATCGCTACACGATTTCATATATCGGTGCATTTTTAAACTTTTTCATTATGGGCGTTTGGCATATTCTAGGTGAACATGTTTACCAGTACATTATTTACGGCCTTTACCATACTGTTTTATTTATTTCGTTTGATATTTTCGAACGAAAAAACAAGAAACATAAATTTTGGCCAAACAATAAATTCATGCATGTTCTTGCAGTAGTGATTACGTTCCATTTCGTATGTTTCGGTTTCCTAATCTTCTCTGGTCACCTTAACAGATACTTTTAATGAATAGCTTCTTTTCTTACAGCTAAGAAGTTACACATAATATATTTCGGATATAAAGGAGATTTTAAAAATGGCAGAATTTAAAGATCAAGTATTAGATATTTTAGAAGAAGTTTGTGAAAATGATATTGTAAAAGAAAATCCAGATGTACAATTATTTGAAGAAGGTATCCTTGATTCTTTCGGTACAGTATCTTTATTAGTAGAATTCCAAGAACGTCTAGATATCGAAGTATCTATTTCTGATTTTGATCGTGATGAGTGGGCAACACCAAACATGATTATTAAAAAGTTGGAAGAAATCCGATGAAAAAAGCAACTTTTGGACCGATGCTCTTAGCATTGGCCCTTTTTGCTGTATTCTTACTTATTCCAACACGCTTTCTACTTCCGCTTGTCAGTGATAAGAAAGTAGAAGAGGCGGCAACTTCTCTAAAATCAGAGAAAATACAAAGTATGATTTTACAGCAAAAAATGTTAGAAGATCCGAAATACCTTCCGATGTATGGTTCATCGGAATTTGCGAGAATGGATGCTTTTCATCCATCCAATTACTTTAAGGTAAAACCTGAAGGATTCACACCATTTCTTCTTGGTCGTGGCGGAACGCAAGACCTTATCCATGTGCTAAACTTTGCATCTACAATGGATCAATTAAAAGATAAAAAAATGGTCTTTGTTCTTTCACCACAATGGTTTGTACCACAAGGCATTGATGAAACACACTTTGCACCTAACTTTTCAAAACAACAAGGCTACCATTTCATTTTTAACAATGATTTAAAGCCTGAAATGAAAAAACAAATTGCAAAACGTTTATTGAACTTTGAAATTGTAAAAAAAGAGACGTTATTAAAAACATCTTTAGAAGGCATTGTCTATGATGATACTAAACATAAGATAAAAGCAATTGCAGCGAAACCATTTGCTTATCTTTACCGTAATATTTTAGATCGCAAAGACATATTTACAGTGATGTTCGATATTAAACCGCATAAAGAACAACTTGATCCAGCATTGAAACAAATGAACTGGAATGAAGCACGTAAACACGCGGATCAAACTGGTGAATTAGAATCAAAATCAAATCAGTATGGTATCGAAGATGATTACTTCAATAGCAAAATTAAAAAGAAATTGAAGCAACGCAAAGATTACTTAAAAAATGACGCTTATGATCACTCTCCAGAATATGAAGATTTACAAATTGCGCTCGATTTATTAAAACAATCTGGTGCAAAACCACTCTTCATTTCTGTTCCTGTAAAAGGTCCTTGGTATGATTATGCTGGATTCCCGAAAGAACGACGCGAATTATACTATAAGAAAGTTCATGAGCAAATTAAACAAGCTGGCTATCCAATTGCTGACTTTTCAAACCATGAGTATGACAAATACTTCTTAAAAGATCATATGCACTTAGGCTGGAAAGGCTGGGTATACATCGACGAAGCGATCCAGCAATTTTATAAAACAAACTAATAAAAAGACCGCTTGAATTATTCAAGTGGTCTTTTTGTATATATGCTTTGTAAATTTTCTACGGTTACCTTTACTTCTCCCAACACTCGTTCAACAATTTGCTGAGCTGATTCTTTTCTTGCTAATGAAGAAGCTTGTCCAGCCCAGAGTGACATATATTCCCCTTTGTTTTGTTTTGCAGCTTCTTGACGTATTTTAGCGGTTAATACATTTTGAACTGGATACATTGGGAGCATTTCTTCTTTTTCTTCATGTTGTTCTATAAATGTATTTCGAACCCCCCTTGCATATTTTCCAGAAAATGATCTCGTTACAGTTGTACTCGTATCTGTACTGTGCAGTACCGCTTTTTTATGTACATTATGTGTAATACTTTCTTCACTTGTTAAAAATGCTGTTCCCATTTGAATGCCTTCTGCACCTAGTGCCATTGCTGCAACAAGACCTTGCCCATTCATAATGCCTCCTGCCGCTACAATTGGGATATTTGATACTGCGGCTACCATTTGTGGAATTAATGCAAATGTACCGATCATAGAATCTTGTTCTTTCCCAATAAAAGTCCCGCGGTGTCCTCCAGCCTCGCTACCTTGTCCAACAATTACATCTACCTCTAATTCAGCAAGCACCTTCGCTTCTGCCACATTTGTAGCTGTTCCAATTATCTTTATGCCCTCTTTCTTCAACGATACAATTTCCTCTTGTTCTAACGTGTGAAATGCAAAGCTTATAACCGGAACTTTTTCTTCCTTTAACACGTGCAATTGTTCTTTATAACTTTTCGGAAGTTGTAATGATTGATTATACTCATCTATACCTAATTCTTTTCGTATCGGCTCTAATAAATTTCTTGCTACTTGTACTTTTTCTTCCTCAATTTGTATTTCTTTCGTAAGTAACAAATTTACTGCAAACGGCCTATCTGTTAACTCTCTTATTTTATAAATAGATTGACGAATTTGTTCCGGACTCATATAACCAGCCCCGAGCGTTCCTAGGCCGCCGCTATTACACACAGCCGCAACAAGCTCTGGTGTCGTAATTGCACCTGCCATACCAGCCTGAATAATTGGATACTTTATTTGTAATACATCATTTACTCTGCTTGTAAACATCCTTCTTCCCCTCCCTATGCCCTCTTATATCTTCTCGACTCAACAAACTTTTCCCTTCTTTTAAAAGGATCGAACTGCTTATAAACGAATATATTAAAAACGAAGGAGGAGATTTAAATGATTCAGCCAAATGTCTTACAACAAGGCGATACGGTAATGATTATTGCTCCAGCAGGCCCTCCAGTAATAGAACACGTCCTTGCAGGAAAAAAAGTATTAGAAACAATGGGCCTATCCGTAATAATTGGTCAAAGTGTTTACGAGAAATACGGCTATCTAGCTGGAAATGATGCAATCCGCCTTCAGGATTTACATGAATCTTTTTCCAATCCTGAAGTGCAAGCTGTTTTTTGCGCAAGAGGTGGATACGGAAGTGGTCGTCTCCTTCCTCATATTCAATATGAACTCATTCGAAACAACCCGAAGATTTTTTGGGGATATAGTGATATTACTGCTTTACATATTGCCTTTTCACAATATGCAGGACTCATTACATTCCATGGACCTATGATTGAAGAATTAGGAAAAGGAGTGAATTCTCTTTCTTTATCTTCTTTCAATCAACTATTCTATCCGTATTCAACTATTTTACCAGCAGCAGAATGCATTACCACTACATCTACTTGTACAGTTTCCGCACCATTAGTTGGAGGTAATTTAACCGTTTTAGTAAGTACACTGGGTACCCCCTATGAAATCTATACAGCGAATAAAATTGTATTACTTGAAGATATTGGAGAAGAACCGTATCGTATTGATCGCATGTTCAATCAATTACATTTAGCAGGAAAATTGAATGAATGTGCAGGAGTTGTATTCACAAGCTGCCATGATTGTATAGCCTCAAAGCAGTCTCTATCATTACAAACCATATTGTATAACTATCTCGCTCCATACAATATTCCTGTATTATTCGGCCTTCCTATCGGGCATATACAGCCAAATGTCGGAATACCACTCGGTGTTACTGCCACAATGGACACGGAAAGAAATACACTTTCTATCCCTTCAGGTGTGAAATTTTAATCATCCTCACTGATTAAGATTTCACTTTATATTAGGTTAGAAGGAAATACTCTATATAATTTTTCATTCACAGCAAAAAAAGGAAGAGCGTGTATCGCTTTTCCTTTTTACTATATATATCCATTTTGATTTTTCAACATATAAGTCGCTGTTATGAAGAAAAAAGGTGACCCGCACTTACTTTCTCTCTTTGTTTTCACTTAGCATGGGGGAGGAAGAGGGTCTGACCGCTTTTATGCATGGTCGGATGCTCTCTTCCACCTACATATTAGGTTTTATGTCGATTTTTCAATTTGTATTTATATATATTTCCTTATACCGAGTTGACTATAAGGAGTGCTGACAACAATTTTTTTACTGATAATAATTAAATATACGCCCAGATGCTATATCCGCAACCTCTTCTGGAATAAACGTTTTGCTAAGCTCTGTACCAACATTCAATACCGCCGTCGCTTCTTGATCTAGATTTTCAAATAATTCTTTCCCACGTATCGTAATAAGGGGCGTTTCTTCCGGCAACACATCTTTCACAAATTCCAATTGTGTAAAGAACGGTACGATCCATCTACCCTCTCCTTGGAAATAACGCAAACGAAGTGTTCCTTCTGATGCAGAATCATCCGCCTCTATAGATCCAGCAACATAAAAATGAGTTGTTAGCAACAATTCATAAAATTCCTTTTGTTTTTGTTTATCCTCTTCTGCTAAAACGAGTACTGTTTCTATTTTCTTTACTGGAATTTGCTCCATATGCTGCCACCCCTATTTTCAAAATAATTATACTTTAATTATACGAAATATTCTTATTTTTTTCTACATAATTATTCAAATATTTTATTGAAATAGTATCAATCATTCATCGTTACAACTGAACCAATCTTACCTTCTCTAATATTTCCGATGTTGTAACGATGGTAGCGAATTCCTCATGAAGATTTACGAGGGTCATATTATGAATTTCTTCTGCACAATATTGTAAACCATCCGGCCCTTTTCGATTAAATGTAGCTGTTGCATCACTTACTAAATACGTTGAAAAGCCTAAATTTCCAGCCATCCGTGTTGTTGTTTCCACACAGTGATTCGTCGTTAACCCAACAATAATAACCGAGTTACAGTTCTTCTCTTTTAATTGCTTTTCTAAATTTGTTCCCATGAATGCACTGTTCACACACTTTTGAATAACTATCTCCCCTTGTAATGGCTGTACTTCCTCTTTAAACTGACTTGTTTCTGCATTTGGATGAAACATCGATTCTATATTTTCTTTGTTTACATGTTGTATATGAAAAAGCGGCAAATCTCTTTGTCTCCACTCTTCTAATAAACTTTTCATATTCTCTTCTGCAAAAGGATTATTTCGCTCGCCCCAATAAGGTAGATTAAACGCTTTTTGTACATCAATAATAACAAGTGCTGACTGTTTCAGCATTATTCCTTCTCCTCTCCTGGCCGTAATTGAAATAAAAATCCAAGTTGTTGTGAAGCAGTAATAAAGCAAATATATACACAGAGCTCTACAATCTCTGCCTCACTCCAATACTGTTTCAACACATCAAACATCTTATCATCTATCGCTGAACGATTATGTACAAATACATGTGCAAAGGTTACAGCAGTACTAATCTCTTCTACCTTTTGCACATCATCTGGCTTTCCTTTTGCCATGCAATACAAACACTCATTTCCAAAAGCAAGTGTTCTACGTACTTGTTCTTTTAATTCTGCAGAAAGTGCCCCTTTTTCATATAATGTATTTTCTAATACACTCCAAGTATGTAGTATATCTGGACAATGCCCTAATGATTTTTGAAACTTTGTTTCTCCTACATCTGATAATGAAATTCTCTCCATCATTTCTCCTCCTATTCCTTTCTGTTTTATTGTAAAATAAAGTATAGCCTTTTCACATTTCATATGAATCTTTATTTATATATTTTCTTTACAAAAATTATTATTTTACTGGAGGTATAGTTACATATGCAATTAGATCGTGTAGATCGTAAAATTTTAAATGAATTATATAATGATAGTCGCCTCTCTATGCGAGAATTATCAAAACGCGTAAACTTATCCGCGCCTTCTACTGCAGAACGTGTTCGTAAGTTAGAAAATGAAGGAGTCATTCAAAAATATACAATTGATATTGATTATAAAAAAGCCGGGCTCGTCTTAGATTGTATTTTAGAAATCACCTTAAAAAATGGTGATACAACGCGCATGCAACAATTTATTCAATCGTACCCATCGGCAAGCTTTTGCTATCGCGTAACTGGAAGTCTTTGTTATATCGTTAAAATTTCTGTTCCTTCATTAGTTGAACTTGAAGAGTTTATTAATGATGTTTCTTCATATGCAACAACTGTTTCTCATATCGTATTATCGGAAGTATCCCTTACTCCTGATATCGAACATATTTTTCCAGAAGAACAAAATTAATTTTTATTCAAAATATAATAAAAAACCCCTTACAAAAAGAATAAAAATGTTTTATTATGTATTAAAATACATAAAGTTCGAGAAAGGGGCATTACATTGAAAATTTGGTTTTACGAAAAAACGATACAAGAAGATGATTTACTTGGAATTTGGGATAATGTTCCCACCATCCCTCGAATTGGGGAAAAGGTGGAAATTTTAAAAATGGTTCGTACAGTCACAGATATTAAATATGTAAAAAACGGAAACAACTTCCACGTTGAAATTGTTATCCATTAAAATAGCAGCTCTCCTCATTTATATTGGAGAGCTGCTATTTTTCATTTCCTATACTCTTATCAGTGTTCTGCCTTTGTTATAATAATTTTTTCATTCTCTACTACAACCGTTACATAATCATTCTCTTCTAATCTCAACTGATTCACAGCCTCATCTGGCAACTCCACAGCCATAAGTTGATCCGTTAAAATGACTTGACTATACATTTTATTTTGTTGTAATGGTACAACTGCCTTATCTTCATTGATAAAACGAAGAGGTGGTACCCCCACTTCTTTTACAGTTCGCCAATTTTTACGAATAAAAGGTGCCAACCATAATAAACTGATCAGAATTACAACGAGTCCAATCCATAAATTACTTTGTCCTTGTAATTCAGCAATCGAAATGACATCATCTGTTCCTTCACCACTCGTTAATTGGATGGTAGTTGCTATACAATTATTCAACGCATGAACAGCAATATTCGTCCATATATTTTTCGTTTTTATGTAAAGAAGACACATGACAACACCAAATACAAAAGCACCGACTACATCAAAATGTCCTAAACCAAAAATAAGAGAGGACACAATTACAGCACGTTTTATCCCCCACTTAAACGTCATACGCTGTAAAAAGAAACCTCGAAAGATAACTTCCTCCATAATAGGTGCAAAAATACATGCTGAAATAAAGCTAAAGATTTTTGTATATGTGCTACTCATATCAATTACACTATCATCACTTAATACACCCATTAAGAAATCTGGAACAAGATGTGCTAATATGTAAAATTGAATAAAAGATACACCGAATGCAAAAATCATTCCCATTGCGGTTGCAACTATGATTATCTTCCAGTTTAACCGTGATGGTTTATCAAAGAAGCTAGTAAATATAACATTATTTTTTCGTGTTTTTAAATATAACCATAGTAGTGGAAATACAAAAAACACCGAAATTTGCACTGCAACATCCATGACATTTTCTGAAGCGCCCACAAAGGATAGCGGTAGCACCATTACTACTATACCCAAAATCATCCATGCAAAAAAATTCCGAAGTCGTATACGTGAAAATGCGTATTGAATAAAAAACACCCCCAAGATGATATATTTATATTTTAATATGAATATCATTAAAATTCTTCCTATTTTTCTCAGTTCGCTTTTAAATACTATACCTATTAAAATATATAATAAGGAATCTATTTTGTAATTTCCTCTTTGCAAGATTTTCTGTTATAATGTTAAACGTCGCTTTTTATACCTGTTTTTTCAAAACACATTATCATGATAGGAATAAGGAGGATTACGCACATGGATTTTTTTGAAAATGTCATTACTCCGATTCATAAGTTTATTACAACAACAAACGAATATTTATGGGGTTATATTTTAATTACATTGTTAATCACTGTAGGTTGTTATTTTACAATAAGAGCTGGATTTGTTCAATTCCGTCACATTCGTGAAATGGTCCGTTTGCTAGGCGATGGCGCAAGCCCTTCTACACGTAAAGCACAAAAAGAAAAGCATGGTGTTTCTTCATTCCAAGCGTTTTGCATGAGTACAGCATCACGTGTTGGAACAGGTAACTTAGCTGGTGTAGCAATTGCTATTTCTACGGGTGGACCAGGTGCTGTCTTTTGGATGTGGCTTATCGCTATGATTGGCGGCGCATCTGCTTTCGTTGAAAGTACACTTGCACAAATTTATAAAATTAAAGACGGTAAAACATTCCGTGGTGGACCAGCATACTACATGGAAAAAGGTTTAAACAAACGCTGGATGGGTATGATTTTCTCCGTTTTAATCACAGTTAGTTTCGGTTTAGTCTTTAACGCTGTACAAGCAAATACCGTAACATCTGCATTCGATGGTGCTTTTCATATCGATCCAAAAATAGTTGGAGTTTCATTAGCTGCCCTATTATCTGTTATTATTTTTGGTGGCGTAAAGCGAATCGCACGTGTTGTAGAAATGATTGTACCAGTTATGGCAATCATTTATGTTGCAGTTGCACTATTTGTTGTCATGACAAATATTACATTGATTCCAGAAATGATAAAAGAAATTTTAGCACACGCATTTGGCATAAAAGAAATCGCGGGCGGTAGCTTTGGTGCAGCTGTTTTACTTGGTGTCAAACGTGGTTTATTCTCCAATGAAGCTGGTATGGGTAGTGCACCAAACGCAGCTGCGACTGCTAACGTAACACACCCTGTTAAACAAGGTTTTATTCAAACACTTGGTGTCTTTACAGATACATTATTAATATGCAGTTGTACTGCTTTTATTATCCTTTTATCAGACGTTCATACTGGAACAGATTTAAACGGTATTCAGTTAACACAAGAAGCGTTAAAAGCACATATTGGTCCTTGGGCTCCAATCTTTGTCGCTGTAGCAATCTTCTTGTTTGCTTTCAGTTCTCTAATCGGAAATTACTATTATGGTGAGACAAATATCGAGTTCTTAAAAGGAAGCAAAACAACACTTATGATTTACCGCATCGCTGTAATTGGTATGGTATTCCTAGGTTCTGTTGCAACCATTCAAGTTGTTTGGGATTTAGCCGACCTATTTATGGGCGTTATGGCAATCTTCAACTTAGTTACAATCATATTCTTAAGCAAATACGCATTTGCAGCATTAAAAGATTATATGAAGCAAAAAGAGGCTGGAAAAGATCCTGTCTTCTACGCCGACAGCATTCCTGGTTTAGAAAATACAGAATGCTGGGATCGTGAAAAAACAGAAGAAAAAGTTGGTTAAGAAAAATCCCCGCGAGCGGGGATTTTTCTATTATAGCACATCACGCTTTTGGAATAATGTACTTGATGCAACGAGTAATACTACAAAATAAGCAAGTACTAGCAGTAAAGATGTTGTGAAATTAAATTCTGTAAATGGTGGTTCAGCGCCGCCACTAATTAATTTGTTGCTGTCGTACATACTTAAGTTCAAATGGAAAAACACAACAAATTTCACAGTACCTTTTCCAAACATCATAAGTGCCATCTTAATTGGCCCTTGTAGGAAAAATAGGAACAATGTAATAATTAATGGCAACACAGATTTTCTAAATACATTTGCCAAGAAAAAGGCAAGTGTTACAAAGAAGAACGGTGCAAGAAGTTGATATGAGATTGATTTAAGCAATATGCTTAACGTTAAATCTGTTTTCCCTCCGTCCATTGCAATTGCACCGATAATCATTGCAATTAACATACCAGCAAAGACAACAAATAACATTGTTAGTAATACAGAAATGTATTTAGAAAATAAAATCATAATTCTTTTTCTCGGACGAATTAATAATTGCTTAATCGTTCCTTTTTGAAACTCCTCTGTAATCGTACGAGAAGCAATCGTAATACCGAAAATTGTTGCAAATAAAATAACTAAACTAATATCTGACTTCGTAAAATCTAAATATGTTCCATTAAAATCTTTAGCTTCACCCCATTTTAATATTGCGAGGACACCTAAAATTTCTAATGCAGCAATTACACCTATTAAAATATACATACCTTTTTTTGCATGTAATTTTAGCAATTCATTTTGAATTAATTTAAACATTACGCTCTCACTCCCCCTGTAATCGCTAAGAACTCATCTTCTAACGTTTTATTTTGTACTGTAACGCCATATACAAGTACATCAGCATGCACAAGTTGTTTTACAATTTGCGGAATCTTTTCTTTCGCTACAGATGTCTCAACTACGCTCCCTTGTGCCTTACCTTTAATAATTTCATTCGCTTTCTGAATTTGATCTACCTCAAATGCCACTACAACCGTTTCACCATGCTTTGCTTGCTCATGTAAGTTATACTCTTGCACAAACTGACCTTGCTTAATAATAACTACACGATCACACATCAATTCAATTTCGCTTAATAAATGACTTGATACGATGACAGCGATATTTTCCTCTTTCGCTAATCGTTGTAAATAATCACGAATTTGGCGAATACCCGCTGGATCTAATCCGTTTGTCGGTTCATCTAATATTAAAATTTTCGGATTATGTAAAAGTGCTTGCGCAATACCAAGACGTTGTTTCATTCCAAGTGAATATGTTTTCACTTTTTTATGAATGGCATGCTCTAATTCAACAAGCTTTACAATTTCAACGATACGTTCTTTACTAATTGGTGTAATTGCCATATTTGCAAAATGCTTTAAGTTTTGCATCCCAGTCATATAATCATATAGTTCAGGATTCTCGACAATCGCGCCAATTTGCTCTAGTGCCTTTTCACGCTCTGTACGAATGCTATGACCACAAATTGTAATATCGCCTTTTGTCATTGAAATCAGACCAGTCATCATCCGAATTGTCGTCGTTTTCCCGCTTCCATTCGGTCCAAGAAATCCATATACTTCCCCTTCACGAACCTCAAATGAAAGACCACGAATAATTTCATTTTTCCCTATTTTTTTATGGACGTTTTCTAATTTCACTACTACGTTTCCCAATGATTGTTCCTCCTTTAGACTTCTAGTTTTTTGTCGATGATATGACTTGTTATTACCATCAATAAAAAAGTTAATAATAAACTAAAAATTAAATAAGAAATATTTGAAGCATCATTAAAATAAAAAGATGTTTCGAAAAAACCATTTTTATCTATAACTCCAACATTTTTTATCGAAAATACATATATATTTATTTTGTCTAGCATATTAGTTATAACAAACTGGATTCCACCGAAAACAACAAAGAAAATTATAAATAACATTTTATTTAATGAGGATTTCACATTAAATAGTTTTACAACTATGATTATGAAATACAGAGAAACTAATGTACTCACTAAATCTATAATCCATAAGAAGATAGAGAACAAATGGTGTAAAAGCCCATAATTGTATAACCTATTAATGGCTTGTTGTACCCCTCCATTTGCTTTATTCTCATATATATTGATAGAAAGAAGATGTAAAAAAGCAATTCCTATTAACGACAATAGAGTAAACATTATTATAAAAAATAATAAATTCGCATATATATATTTCTTTGATGGGATGGCAACATATTGAATCATAGACCCTCTTACTATTTTTCTGAAAGAAGAGATCGCCAATAAGAAGATAGAAAATGCAGTCATACAAAATAAGAATATAAATATGATTAATGCTATATCTTGTCTATTTGAAACCCTTATCCCTGAGGACCCCTTCATATTAAATAATAAAATTAATGAAATAGTAATAAATCCAAAATAAATTATCCATACCTTCTTTTTATTACAATTATATAAATATCGAAGAAGTGAACTCATTTCCTGAACACCTCCTTAAACAACTCATTTACAGCTTTTCCCCTCTGAAAACGAAGCTCTTCTACATTCTCATGCAGTACAATCTCACCATCCTTCAAAAAGATAACCTCATCAAAAATGTTTTCAATTTCGCCAATTAAATGGGTCGAAATGATGATAGTACAATCTTCACGATAAAATTGTAATATAAGTTCTAGCACATGCTCCCGTGAAACAGGGTCGATTCCGCCAAGTGGTTCATCTAATATATAAAGTTTTGCTTTTCTCGAAAATGTTAAAATCAGCTGTAGCTTTTCAACCATTCCTTTTGACAGTACTGTAATTTTTTCTTCTAGCGGTATTTTAAATTCAGCTATCGTATCAACCGCCTTTTGAATATCAAAATCTTGATAAAAGTCTCTATAGAAAAATAAAGCCTCTTTTACAGTCATCCATTCATCAAATACTGGTCTATCAGGCATAAATGAAACAATCTTTTTTGTTTCTAAACCTACTTTCTCACCTGCTATTGTGATATTTCCTTCCGAAGGGTGCTGCAAACCTGAGATCATTTTCAATAATGTTGTTTTTCCACTACCGTTATCTCCAACAAGACCAACGATTTTTCCTTCTGTAATCTCTATGTTTAGCTCACGAATCACTGCTTTTAAACCATATCGCTTCCATAAGTTCTCTATTTTTAATAGCTCTGTCATCAGTTCCCCTCCCTTTTCTCATCTAATGAAGAACGAAGAATCGAGAGAATTTCCTCTTCTGAAAATCCTAAATTATCCATGCCATTTATAAATGAATGAAGCAGTTCCTTTGCCATATCTTTGCGCAGCTCCATAATTTTCTCCCCTTCGCTCGTTACATATCTCCCCATCCCTCTGCGTGTTACAACGATACCTTCTCTCTCTAGTTCTTGAAATGTACGCTGAATTGTATTTGGATTGACTTGTAACTCACTCGCTAATTCACGTACAGAGGGAATTTTGTCACCAGGTAATAAATGACCTGTTACAATTTCCTTTTTTATGTATTCCATCATCTGAATATAAATCGGTATGTTAGGAGAAAACTCAATTTTCATTTCTCCCCTCCTTTTGTCTTAGTGTACTAGTTAAATAGTACACTAAGATAAAAGGGATGTAAATACTTGTAAGTTAAAAATATAACAAAAAAAGGTAGTGCAACCTTCGTTGCACTACCTTCCTATTTTATTTCGTTACCATTTCTGCTTCACTTTCTTCAAAAGGCCACTTCGGTAACATATTACGGAGTTCCTTATCAGAGCGATAACCCAGTGCGTATTCTGCCTGCATAATAGTATGAATCTCACGTGTTCCTTCGTAAATAACTGGAGCTTTTGCATTTCGCAAATATCGTTCTACTGGAAATTCATTTGAATATCCATATGCCCCGTGCACCTGCACTGCATCATTTGCCGCTTCAAATGCAGCGTCACAAGCGATCCATTTTGCTAAAGAAGTTTCACGTGTATTACGTTTCCCTTCATTTTTTAACCACCCAGCTTTATAAACCAATAAACGTGATATTTCAAGGTTTGCAGACATTTTCGCAATCATTTGCTGCACAAGCTGATGTTTCCCAATTTCTTTCCCAAATGTTTTTCTCTCTTCACAATACTTTACACTTGCCTCCAAACTTGCTTGAATCAGTCCGCACGCACCTGCTGCTACTGTGAAACGTCCATTATCTAATGAAGCCATTGCAATTTTAAACCCTTCACCTTCTTCTCCAAGAAGGTTTTCCGCTGGTACTTTTACTTCATCTAAAAATACTTCACCTGTGTTGCCAGCTCGAATGCCAAGCTTTCCTTTTATCGCTTTTGTCGATACTCCAGGAAATGTTCGTTCTACGATAAAACAAGAAATACCGCGGTGCTTTAATTCCGAATTTGTTTTCGCGAATATTAAAAAGTGATCTGCCACATCACATAACGAAATCCACGTTTTTGATCCATTTAAGACGTAATAATCGCCTTGTTTTACCGCAGTCGTTTGCATCGCAACAACATCTGATCCTGCATTTGGTTCTGTTAAACCGAAAGCCCCAATTTTTTCACCTTTCGCTTGTGAAACAAGGTACTTTTGTTTTTGTCCTTCTGTTCCCCATTGCAGAAGTGTCATACTATTTAGACCTGTATGTACAGATACAGCTGTACGGAAAGCTGTGTCACCGCGTTCTAATTCTTCACAAACAATAGCCAGCGTATTATAATCCATACCCACGCCGCCATATTGTTCTGGGATACAAACGCCCATAAATTGCAGTTCTGCTAAACGCTTCAAGATTTTTTGTTCAAAATGTCCTTTTTCATCCCATTCTTTAATATATGGAATAATTTCATTATCTACAAAGGACCTCACTACTTTTCTAACACTTTGTTGTTCTTCTGTTAACGAAAAATTCATTTGTACTGCCTCCTTATATCCATTGATTTTTTGTCATTCTCGTAATGATTTCCTGAGAATACCCTAATTTTCGCAAAATCTTTTCTGTATGTTCCCCGTGGAGTGGTGGATATTTTTGCATCTGTACTGGTGTCCTTGAAAGCTTTAATGGTGAACCTACAAGTTTAAGATTTTCAATTGTTGGATGTTTCATATGAACCGTCATATCTCTCGCCACGGCTTGCTCTGTTTCTAGCGCTTCTTTCACATTAAGAATTGGTCCATTTGGAATTCCTGCTTCATCCAAAAGTTGTTTCCATTCCTCTTTCTTTTTCTTCTTCATTTCAATAGCAATCATATTGACGAGCTCATCTTTATGCTGAAGGCGACTTGCATTTGTTTTATAACGTTCTAAGCTGGATAAATCTTGTCTACCTAGCAACAAACAAAACTTATGAAACTGCTCATCGTTTCCGACCGCAACAACAAGATCACCATCCTCCGCTTCAAATACTTGATACGGAACAATATTCGGATGCTGATTGCCAAGTCTCTCTGGTAATTCATCTGTACATAAATAATTGCTCGCTACATTTACTAATGCTGCTAATTGGGAATCAAATAAAGAAATATCAATTTCTTGCCCTTCTCCCGTTCTATTTCGGTGCTGCAGAGCCGCTAAAATCCCGATACACGTAAAAAGACCTGTGAGAACATCTGAAATTGCAACCCCTACTTTTGCAGGCTCTTCATCCTTTCCTCCTGTTATACTCATAAGCCCACTCATTGCTTGAATCATATAATCATAGCCAGGAAGATGTGAAGCAGGACCCTTTTGACCAAACCCACTAATAGAAGCTAGAATAATGTCTCCCTTCACTTCTTGTAACACATCATAACCAAGTCCCATTCTTTCAAGTGTCCCAGGCTTGAAATTTTGCACAACGATATCAGCATGAGAAACAAGCTTTTTCAAAATATCCTTTCCCATTTCTGATTTTAAATTTAATGTAAGCGACTCTTTATTACGATTCGCACAAAGAAAATAAGCACTTTCTCCTTCTACAAAAGGCGGTCCCCATCCTCTTGTATCATCACCATTTCCTATATTCTCAACTTTAATTACCTCAGCTCCTAAATCACCGAGAATCATTGTACAAAAAGGACCGGCAAGAACCCGAGATAAATCAATAATTGTAATCCCTTGTAGTGCTCCCTCCAACTCCTTCTCCTCCTATAGTAAAAACCAGCAAAACCAATGAGAAAAAAAGGAGACATGTTGGTTTTACTGGTTTGTATTTACAAGCTATTGTGTAAAAAATTATTGTACTTTTACTTGTGCCAACACTGATTTAAATGCATTGATTACTGTATCTACTTCTTCATAACTAATTGTAAGCGATGGCTCAATACGAATTGTTTTCGAATTAATTAACGTTCCTGCAACAAGAATTCCTTGATCAAACATCGCCTTCGATACTTCATAACCAATTTCATCCTTATGGAATTCAATCCCAATCATTAAACCTTGGCCACGGATTTCAAATACTTTGTCTTCATGTCCTTCCGCTGCCTTTTTCAACCCTTTTAAGAAATACTCCCCAACTTCCGCAGCTCGTTCTGGTAATTTATCTTCCAATAATACATGGATTGTTGCAATTGCAGCAGCACATGCAAGTGGATTTCCACCAAATGTTGTTGTATGCATGAATGGATTTTCAAACCAGCTTTTGAATACTTTTTCTTTAGCAACAATTGCACCCGCTGGCATTACGCCCCCGCCAAATGCCTTTGCAAGACAAATAATATCCGGTACAACATCATATAATTCTGCAGCAAACATTTTCCCAGTGCGTCCCATTCCTGTTTGTACTTCATCAAAAATAAGTAGTGATCCGAATTCATCACAAAGCTCTCTCACTTGTTTCAAATAATTTTCTGGAGGTAAAATAATACCGCCCTCTCCTTGGATTGGTTCTAAAATAACAGCTGCAACATCTTCTCCAACTAAAGCGCATGTTTCAAATGTTTTTCTCATCATATCAATATCACCAAATGGGACGTGACGGAAGCCTGGAATTAATGGTAAGAATGGTTTACGGAACATTCCTTTTGCTGTTCCAGATAAAGAACCAAGACTCTTACCGTGGAAAGCACGTGTTGTGGAAATAAAAGTTGTTCGTTCACTGTACATTTTTGCTAGTTTTAATGCTGCCTCCACACTTTCCGTCCCACTATTTGTAAAGAAAGCATATTTCAAATCACCAGGTGTAATATCCGCTAAAATTTTTGCAAGAATCGCACGAAGTGGATCTAGTAAATCCTGACTATGCAATGCTTGACGCTTTAATTGATCCGTTACAGCTTTTACAACTTTCGGATTACGGTGTCCAACATTATAAATCCCGAATCCACCTAAACAATCAATATATTTTTTTCCATTGATATCCATGAAGCAAGATCCTTCATCAGACCATTCTACTGCTGCAAATTGCCCATCTTTTGTTACTGTTTTTCTATATGCGAGGAAGCCAGGATTTACGTGTTCTCTAAATCCATCTACTGTTTCTTTTTGGATCCAGTTCGCCTCTTCTGCAGAAACTTTCTCTTTTTCAATTAGTTGCAGTACTTTTGTAATATAATCATTTACACTCGTATTCTTCACATCTTGTTCATTAGATTTACTTTTCACATTCGTTCCCATCTATTTCACCTCTACAGTCTTTTTATTTGCAAACCAACCAATTGGTTCTACTTCTAGATTTATATTAATCTGCTTAATTTCTTGGAATTCCTCTAAACCAAACGTTCCTAAGCTACGACCGATACCACTTTGTTTATATCCGCCCCAAGGCGCCTCGTTGTATGTTGGGTGGTAACTATTAATCCACGTAATTCCTGCACGAAGCTTGCGGATTACACGCATCGCTTTAGCACCATCAACTGTAAATACACCTCCAGCTAAGCCGTAATCTGTACCGTTTGCTAGTTCAATTGCTTCCTGTTCATCTTTAAATTTTTGGATTACTACAACAGGACCAAAAATTTCTTCCTGCACAATACGCATATCAGATTTTACATTGACAAAGACCGTTGGTTCAATAAAGAAGCCATCACCTTTCCCATCCGCCAGTATACGCTTTCCTCCGCAAACAATTTCTGCTCCTTCATCTTTTCCAATCTCTATATAGCGTAATACTTTTTCCATATGCTCCTGACTTACAAGTGGCCCCATCTCTGATTCTGGGTTATCACCAGGTCCAACATTAATTTGCTTTGCTCGTTCTACGAAACGATTAACAAATCTATCGTAAACGCTTTCTTCTACAAGAATTCTTGATCCTGCTGAACATACTTGTCCAGCACCTGCATAAATACCAAACAGAGCATAATCAACAGCTGTTTCAAAATCTGCATCTGCAAAAATAATATTTGGAGATTTCCCGCCTAGTTCTAGCGAAATCTTTTTCATATTATCTGCCGCTGTTCTCATAATGTGCTTTCCTGTTTTTGTTCCGCCCGTAAAGGAGATCATATCAACTTTATTACTTGCTGCAATCTCATTTCCTACTATTGGCCCGGCGCCCATTACCATATTGGCAACACCTTTTGGCAATTCTACTTTTTCTATTATTTCGAATAATTTCATTGCAGTGATTGGTGTAACCTCAGAAGGCTTAAATACAATTGTGTTTCCAGCTGCTAAAGCAGGTGCAATTTTCCAAACACTCATTAGTAACGGATAATTCCAAGGAACTATTAAACCACAAACACCAACTGGCTCTCTCACTACCATAGCTTGCATCGGATCAGCTACATGATACGTTTGTCCGTCTGGCTTTGTAATCAACCCAGCATAATAGCGGAAACAAGCTGCCGCATCTCCAATATCTCCTTCTGCCTCTCGATATGTTTTTCCATTATCCATTGTTTCAAGACGCGCAAGTTCTTTCAAATTTTTATCAATTTCATCTGCTATTTTAAATAAATAAGATGCTCTTTCCGCAGCAGAAGTTTCTGACCAAATTCCGCTATCAAAGGTAGCTCTTGCCACTTCAATCGCGTATTTCGCATCCTCGATCGTTCCTTCAGATGCATATGCGATAACCTTGCCATTCGCAGGGTTAATAATCGGTCTTTTCTCTTGATTACTAGAATCTCTCCATTCACCGTTTAGATACATTTTTAAATCTAGCACTGTATATAGCCCCCTTTGTCAATCATTCATATATTATATAAGCAATTATTGTGCCAACATTTGAAATATGAAGCAATCATACAAAAACTGACGATTTCCTTAAATAACCTATACAAAGTTATGCATTTTTGCATAGATTATTACATTTCGCATAATTACAACAAAGAGAAGGGGCAGTCTATGTAGACTCCCCCTTTCTCCTTTAAAAATACGAAATTGTATCAATTGCTATTTCCTTTTCATTCATGATTTTTTGATATTTACGACTAACAGAAGACTGGCTTATCCCAAGAGCCTTTGCTGCCTTTGTTGTCGTTTTATACTGCTTCATTGCAAGTAAAATTAATTGTTCTTCTACAGAATGCAATGCTTCTTGTAGTGGCAAAACTCTTGTAATCACTGGCTTTGATTTTTTAAAATCATATCCAGGATTAAGGAATTTACTAACAAATTCAGCATCAATGACTGAATCATCTGCCGATACTACTAAACGTTCAATCATATTCTGTAATTCTCTTACATTTCCTGGCCATGAATAAAACTCTAGTAAATTTAGTGCATCAGGAGTTAAATGATAGTTTTTATTATATTTTTCATTTAACTCTTGTAAAAAATGAAACGCGAGTAGTGGAACATCTTCCATTCGTTCTCTAAGCGGTGGAACTTGCAGTGGGATGACATTTAAGCGATAAAATAAATCTTCCCGGAACGTGCCCGCTTCCACCATTTTTTCAAGACGTTTATTCGTCGCGGCAATAATTTGAACATTGATTTTCGTAGGTATTGTGCTTCCAATTGGAATTACCTCTTGTTCTTGCAATACTCTGAGTAATTTTACTTGCAGATGTAAAGGCATTTCTCCAATCTCATCCAAAAATAAAATTCCTTGATCCGCCCGCTTAAAATACCCTTCTTTTCCATTTTTATCAGCACCAGTAAAAGCACCTTTCGTATAGCCGAACAGTTCACTTTCTAACAATGTCTCTGGAATCGCACCGCAATTTAATTTTAAAAATGGCTTTGAAGATCTGTTTCCAAGTTGATGAATCGCTTGTGCAATCACTTCTTTCCCAACACCTGATTCTCCAGAAATAAGAACATTTGAAGAAAAATCAGCTATTTTTTTTGCTTGAGTAATAATTTGCTCCATTTTCGGACTACAATAAATAAGTTTCTTAAGAAAGCGATCTTTATTTTTAAAACTGTCCAACTCTTTCTTATATTGTTCGGATATCTTTTTTATCTCATGTAATTCCGTCTTTAATCGCGTTGCTTCTGTAATATCTCTTGAGGCAATAATAATACGATGAAGCTCTCCATTTTCATTAAACACAGGATTTCCAACGGCTAATATCTTTCTACCTTTTTTTGTCTCTTGTACAATCGATACCTTTTTTTGTTGTTCCAACACTAATCGTGTAACTGATGGACTAAATAACCCTTTTTTCTCTAAGTCTAACAAATTTTTTCCTAAAAGATCCTTCAAATCTCTTCCCCAAAAATCATTGATAACGGTTTCACTATAACGGATTAATTCCCCTTTATGATTAACTACTAATATTTCATCATAAATGCTAGATAAAATTGCATGTAAGTCTTTATTTAAATCCTTTATATATTCAATTTCCATAGCCATATCCTCAACCATCGGTAAATCTTGCACAATAATGACCATTCCTTCGATTCTTTGATCGAAGCTTGGTATAGGACTGTAGTCAACTAATACTCCCATCTCATTTGTTATTTGTAATTGATTTAAAATCGTTTTTCCTGTTGCAAATACATTGTTAATATGTTCCCCATTAAAAATCTGTTCTGCTGGTGCATTCATTACTTTTTCAGGAGTAGATTTAATCATCTTCAAACCAGATTCATTACAATTTACAATTTTCTTTTCACGGTCTACTACAAAAATCCCCATTGGAATAGAAGTTAAAATAATTTTCAGTAGATCCACACTTTTATTTTCTTGTTTAAATAGTTCTGCAAAAACATCTTCTCTTCTTATGTATCCCGTTAACTCTCCTCTTTCATTTTTCACTATGGCAATAGGTGCCCCAATAATTTGAAAGAGAGCTGTTAAGGAAATATTTTTGCTAAGATGACATATTGTATCTAATGAAACAGCATTTGAAAGTAACATTTTAGTCGTTAAGCGCTCACTTCTTGATAGCAGCTCCTTAACATGGACGTATGCAGATAATTGATCTTCTCTTTTTAAAAACAGAAAAGATTCTTTCATATTTTCAGCGTCTATATTCCATTCCTGTTCAGATTGATCGATCGATATGGAAACAATAGGTCTAATTTTATCATGAGCAATGGAAAACATTTTGTTACTCCTCCTTTAAACTGCTTAACTTGTATTGTATCATTAAAATTGGATTTTTTTAATTAATCTGACAATATGCATTTTTTACTTACTTAAATAAAAAAAGAAGATGGATAGTTCCATCTTCCTCCCTAAAATTAATCACTACCACTAATTAAAATATCTTCTTGAATATACGCTAATACCATCCCTGGGATTACTTTATCTCCTGCTTCTACTTCTAAAGATTGTACTTCTCCGCTACATCCCATTTTAATTACTTCCAGCTTACCATTCATATTTTTAATCGCAAACAGTGGTTCCCATTCATAAATTCGAGAGTCCTTATCAATAGCAACTTTTTCAACTGTTCCATAGCATGGGCTCGTAACTATTTCATAATACAAAATAAATCATTCCCTTCCTTTATTCTATTAATATTGCTCTGTCAACATTTGTGACTGGAGAATCATATGAAAAAAGCTTTGAAAATCTTCTACATCTTCTATTTCAATTCCTAGCTTAGGTGCCCAGTATTGCTCTTCTTCGATATCTTCCTGACTTAATAAAAGCATTCTTCCATTTTGAATAGATGTGACCATTGCTTTTCCAAAAAATTGCTGTGAATACGTGACTGCTATATCATAGCGATGATGATTCGACACAATACAGTAATAACCAATTGGTTGCTTTTCAATTTGTTCTAATAAAATGTCCAGTTTCATTTGATTCCTCCCTTTAACTTAAAAATGCAACCATCCTCTTAGACGCGACGCTTCTACAATTTTACGAACCCCTTCTATATAAGCAGCAATTTTCATATTTACCCCAAACCGTTTTGAAGTGTTAAATACATCAGAAAAGCTAGATGTAATTTTTTCTTTTAAACATTGGTCTACATATTGCTCTGTCCAATAATATCCTTGGTTATTTTGGCACCACTCAAAATAAGAAACAATAACACCTCCAGAGTTCGCTAAAATATCCGGAACAACTAAAACATCTTTCTCTTCTAATATTGTTATCGCCTCTTTCGTTGTCGGACCATTTGCAGCCTCAATGATAATCTTACACCCAAGTCTTTCTGCATTATGTTTCGTAATTACTCCTCCAATTGCTGCTGGAATGAGTACATCACATTCTTTTTCTAGCAACTCTTGGTTAGAGATTGTTTTACTAAAGAGGTTCGATACAACACCAAAAGAATCTCGATTCTCTAATAAATAAGGAACATCTAGACCGTCTGAGTTATAAATGCCACCTAAAGCATCAGATACTCCTACTACTTTCACACCAATATCATATAAATATTTTGCCAAATGACTTCCAACGTTTCCAAACCCTTGAATGATTACCCGCATATTTTGAATTGGAATATGTTTTAATTCACTTACTAATTGGAGCGTGTATAATACCCCTTTAGAAGTAGCTGTTTCTCGTCCTTGTGATCCTCCTAGCATTAACGGCTTTCCAGTAATAAAACCAGGAGAATCAAATTCCCTAATATGATCATACTCATCCAGCATCCAAGCCATAATCTGAGCATTTGTATACATATCAGGAGCTGGAATATCTTTAGTAGGTCCAACAATTTGGCTTACTGCTCTTACATAGCCACGGCTAAGTAACTCTAATTCTCTAAAGCTCATCTTCTGCGGATCACAAATAATTCCGCCCTTTGCTCCTCCATATGGAAGTCCTGTAACTCCGCATTTTAAGCTCATCCATCCGGCCAACGCTTTTACTTCCTCTGCTGTAACATCTGGATGAAACCTGATACCACCTTTTGTTGGCCCTGCTGCATCATTATGCTGAGCACGATATCCTTGAAATACCTTTGTTGTTCCATCATCCATTCGAACAGGAATACTTACTTCTAAAAAACGCATCGGCTTCTTAAGAAACTCGAATACTTCCTCTGGATAATGCAAAACATGGAGTGCTTCTTTTAATATGGATTGAAATTCCTCTAAAGCATTTTCCGACTCAACTTTTTCTTGAATAGATTGTGTTACATCCTCTTTTTCTGATTGAATTGCCACGATAACACCTCATTTATTTATTTTTACTAGTGTTATAAAGCAATAATCGTGCCAACTGGAAATATAATGTTTATATTATCGTTTCAACCTCAACTCTTTCTCTTATTTACAAAATGTCTCACGTTCTTTATGAATAGTTGAATGATTTATGCATTATTGCATAATTGTAGCCTCTACAAAATAAAAAACACCGGATAAATCCCGATGTTTTTTATTATTTTACATTTCCTGCACTTCTTCAAAATGCATTTGCGGAGGTGCTGAACGAAACATGTTCGTAATATATAAAAGATAACCGATTCCAATGGCAGCCCAGCTAAGTCCAAGAATAAGCGAATGAATATTGAGGTTAAACCATAACACAGCCACTGTACCTGCACCTAAAATAGGCATAACTAAGAAATTCAAAAAATCTTTTGTTGTTTTATATCTTTTTTGCTTTATAACATAGTAGGCAATTACAGATAAATTAACAAATGTAAATGCAATAAGCGCTCCGAAGTTAATAAGAGCTGCTGCTGTTTCTAAATCAATAAACATAGCAGAGAGCGCAATAATTCCCACAAAAATAATGTTATATACTGGAGTTCGCAAGCGAGGATGAATGTATCCAAATATCTTCTGCGGAATTACATTATCTCGCCCCATTACGTATAATAATCGCGATACACTTGTATGAGAAGCTAAGCCTGATGCTATTGTTCCCATAAATGTTCCTACTAAAAAGAAAGTTTGAAATAATTTTCCGCCGACGTATAATGCAATTTCTGGAGCTGCTGATTCTTGATCTTTAAATACGGATGCATCTGGAAAAAAGGATTGTGTAAAGTACGTAGTGACAATGAATAAAATTCCGCCAATTAAAGCAGTAAGAAAAATAGCTCGAGGAATCGTCTTCTTTGCGTTTGGTGTTTCTTCTGAAAATGTAGTTACTGCATCAAAACCTAAAAATGAAAAACAAAGAATTGTTGCCCCTGCAACTAACGGTGATATTTGTATATCTGATTGAAAAAACGGCTGAATGGAAAAGACTTCTCCAGTTCCTTCTCCTGCTATCAATCCTTTTATAACGAGAACTACAAACACAACCATTACTAGCACTTGAAATGTTACTAAGAACGTGTTGAAATTGGCAGTAACATTTACACTAATAATATTGATAAGTGTAATAAGTAGAACAAAACCAATGACCCATGCCCAATCTGGAACACCTGGAAAAAGTGCCGACATATAAATTCTTGTTAATAGTGCATTCACCATTGGTAAAAACAAATAATCCAATAATGCTGACCATCCAACAAGAAACCCAAGCCTTGCACTAATTGTCTTTTGTGTATAAGTGTAAGCAGATCCAGCAGTAGGAAAAACCTTTACCATTTTTCCGTAGCTTGCAGCTGTAAATAACATCCCTGCTAATGCAATAAGATAAGCTCCAGGAACATGCCCACCCGTTTTTTCAGAAACGATTCCAAATGTATCAAACCCTACCATTGGTGTCATATACCCAACGCCTAGCATAACAATTGACCAAAGTCCTAATGAACGCTTTAACCCAACTCCTTTTCCCACCTATCATTCCTCCTACTTTCTCTATCTAATTTTCATGTACAGATTGATAACTAAACAGAAAACGCTTTCAACGAACCGTATATGTCATATAATGCATTACAAAACCCCTTTCTTTATTCTTTAAATATTCATGCAATTTTTGAGCCAAAATTGTCTTTGTTAAAAAATTTACTAAACAGCCATATTTTTTTATGCTCCAATGAAATTACAGGTGGGATTATTTTTCTAATTGCTTCGTTAATTTTCTATTCATTTTGACATAACTTATTCAATCTCTCATACCAATAAATACAAATGAAGTGAAACTTTAATCAGTCGGCGAATAAAAACTTATCATGAGATAATAACATTATGTAAACTATTCATAACAAAAAAGCTGCCTTTATATGAAAGACAGCTTTTTCAATCTTATCTATTAAAAATCGAATACGAAATCATCGTCTGATAACTTTTCAACATTTGTTGCTTTTACATAACCATTCCCTTTTACAGAGAAGAAATCATGGTTTTTCGTATCTGTACGTAAACCGTTTAATACGATTGGGTTAATTTCTTCTTCCTCAAAGCGTGGTTCTAATCCTAAGTTCATAAGCCCTTTATTCGCATTGTAACGAACAAAGCGATTTACATCTTCAACAAGACCAATGGATGTATAAATTTCTTCTGTATATGCCATTTCAATTTCATACAGTTCCATCAATAACTCTTGTGTTTCTTTTTGCACCTCTTGTTGTTCTTCTGCAGAAAATTCCGCAAAGATTTGCTGTGCTAAAATACCAACGAATACGCCGTGAATTGACTCGTCACGAATTATTAAGTTAATAATTTCACCACTCGCTGTTAATTTTCCTTGTCCTGCTAAGTAAAGCGGATAGAAAAATCCGCTATAGAACAAGTAACTTTCTAAAAATACACTTGCTACCATAGCCATGTATAATTCTTTTTTCGTTACTTGTGGCTTCAATAAACGACGATAGTAACCTGTAATAATACCTGCTTTTTTCTCAAGCAATGGATGGCTATCTACCCATTCAAAGATCTCATCAATTTCTTCTTCCGTTGCGAGTGTCGTAAAGATATGACTGTAACTCTTCGCATGTACTTCTTCCATAGCACCCATGAAAGCTAATACACTTTTTGCTTGCAAATTCTCAAGATGAACAAGTACAAGTGGCATCCCTTCGCCGCCTTGCTTTGTATCTAAAAGTGTTAAACCACCTAATACACGCTTATACACAATTTGCTCTTCTTTTGATAATTGCACCCAAGTATTTTTGTCAGAAGATACCGCAATTTCTTCTTCTGTCCAAAACTGAGCGATGTTTTGCTTCCAAAACATTAAACTAAAATCGTCTTCTTTTTTGTTCCAGTTTACCGCGCGCATTGAATCGCCCCTTCTCTATCAATAAGCTTTTCTAACATGCGGTAAAGCTTTCAGTTTGTAATGAAAACTTAACCGCATGTTAGACGTCTTAAATTTTATAACTAAGCATGAGCAGGGTCAGAAAAACCCTGCTCATGATGTCTTACTCTTTATTTTGTATATCAATCAATTATAGTTTGCATCAAACTGTACAAGCAACGCACTCTTCCACGCTTAACTTACGTGTTCTTGTATAATACAAACTCTTTAGACCTTTTTTATGTGCATAGATGTAATAACGTGCTAATTCACGCGTAGAAATATCGCTATTTACATAAAGAATTGTACTAATTCCTTGGTCAATATGCTCTTGAATTTCTGCGATTAAATCAATTAGTTTAAACTGATTCATATCGTAAGAAGATTTATAATACCAGAACGTATCTTTTGATAAATACGGCATTGGGTAATATGTTGTCGCATTTGCATACGTTCTTGACTCAATTTGACTTACGATCGGCATTACGCTTGAAGTTGCATTTTGCACGTAACTGATCGATTGTGTCGGAGCGATAGCCAATCTATATGAGTTGTATAAACCGTGCTTCTGTACTTCCTCTTTTAGACTTGTCCAATCTTCTTTTGTTGGAATATAGATTCCTTCAAATAACTGCTGTACTTTATCAGTTACAGGACTATAGTCTGTTGTTTCATACTTTTCAAAGTATGAGCCATTTGCATAATCCGACTTATCGAAGTCTTTAAATGTTTCGCCCTTTTCTTTCGCAATACCCATACTCTTTTCAATGGAGTAGTAATTTAACATCATAAAGAATGTACGAACAAATTCTTTCGCTTCTGCACTTTCATAAGCAATTTTATTTTTCGCTAAATATCCATGTAAGTTCATAGCACCAAGTCCAACTGAATGAAGCTCATCATTTGCTTTTTTCACAGTCGGCGCGTTTGGAATAACAGTCATATCAGAAACAGCTGTTAATGCTTCCATTCCTGCATGAACTGCTTCACGAATTTCTTTATTCTCCATTACGTTTACAATGTTTAATGATCCTAAGTTACAGTTAATATCACGGCGGATAATGTCATCTGTACCATAGTCATTAATTTCAGATGTTTCTTGTAACTGGAAGATTTCCGTACAAAGGTTTGACATCTTCACAGTTCCAATATCCTTTAACGGATGTTGTTTGTTCGCATTTGATTTAAACATTAAGTATGGATAACCAGACTCAAGCTGAATCATAGCAATTTTAATGAGCATATCACGTGCACTAATATCAAGTGGCTTCTTCTTCACATTCGGATTACTCATCAGTTCATCATACATTTCATCAATATCTATATCATCTAAATGTTTTCCGTACTCTTTATATACTGTATAAGGTGCGAAAACATGGAATGGTTCGTTTTTCTCTGCAAGCTCAAAGAACTTACTCGGAACGATAATACCGATTGATAGGGACTGAATACGGCTCTTCTCGTCGGCATTTATTTTTTTTGTATCGAGGAATTCTATAATATCCCAATGGAAAATGTTTAAATATACTGCTCCGGCACCTTTTCTTTGCATATTGTTACTCCATACCTTTAAAACGTATGGGGGATAGTCATTTCTGCTATCCTCTCTATATCGCTATAGAGTTCAGACCATATCTTCTTCTCACCAAATTCTTTGTTTAACCACTCATCGTATTTTTGATGTACATGAATATGACATAAATCACAAAGTGGCAATAAATTCATCATAAGGTTTGCTTGATCAAAGCTTTCAAAAAACGGAATGGAATAATGTGATGTAATCTTAGTGTATTTATATCATATTTTTCTAAACACCTTTGACAACGAAAATCATAAAACTCAAACATATACTCTCGCATCCTGGACCAGTTTTTCCCATACTTGTTCGTTGTGCCGTAATTCAGCTCCACAAAAAATTTATTATTACAACTTTTTGAACAAAAAACTTTTGAATCTCTAACAGTATATGCTGGCCTAGAAAAAGGGTTTTCACAGTAAGAACATATTAAATTTACAAGCTGACTTCTATTCAATGTCCACCTACACTCATGCGAACATGTTTTTGTTACACTTTTATCAGAATAAAATTCACTCGCACATATAACACAAACTAATTTATATCTTTTAGTTTGACATTTCTTACTACAAAACTTTTGATTTATCCTTTTTCCTACAAATGATTTTCCACATCCAAAACATATTAAATTATAGTTTGTATTAATAAGTGCAAGCTTCTTCCGACACTCTAATATTCCACACGTTTTGGATCGTTCCATCTCTCTTTTATTATTCTGATTAACCTCATATTTACTTTTACAAATAGGACATATTTTTGTTATAAAGCTCTTTTTTCTCCCCATAACTGGATACACCCTTTGAATTTGGTTGGTTTGAGAAGCCAGGTTCGAGCTATATAGTCACCTACATAGCCACTTGGTCGTTGAACCTTCTCCCTATCTAATAGACTTAGGAGCTCGGCTGCTGATTTCCTGCAATCTTGGATTTTTAGGGGGCGCTACGTAATTTCTTCGTAGTATCCTACCTAGATATACTCAGGCGTTCCAGCAATTGACCCGGTTTTATAGTTGAGCCATAAGTTAACCCAACTGATTCGCATATGAAAACGAATCTTCAAGCAATTTCATAACTGGTACAACACCGCTTGCTGCGTTATCAATACCTTTAATTTGCTCACCGCGTGCGCGTAGCTTAGAAAGGTTTAAAGCGACTCCGCCACCAATTTTTGATAGCTGCATCGCCGTATTAATATTAAATCCAATCGAATTTAAGCTATCATCCATCTCTAACAAGAAACAAGACACCATTTCTCCTCTTCTGCTTCTTCCTGCATTCAAAAAGGTTGGTGTCGCTGGTTGGTAGTTTTGTTTTACAATCATGCTTGCAAATTGTTTTGCTTTATTAACATCACCGCGTCCTAAGTATAATGACACAATTGATACACGATCTTCGTAGCTTTCTAAGTACTGTTTTTGATTATTTGTTTTTAATGCATAATCCTTATAAAACTTAGATGCCGCCATATAAGATTGGAACTCGAAGTTTTCACCGTATGCAACGTTGTATACTTCCTCTACTTCCTCCAACTTATACTCGTCCAGAACGTTGTAATAGTAATCGTGCTTATTCATATACTCGATTCGCTCTGCCACGCTATCAAAATGAACGGTATTCGCTCTCGCTTCTTCCATAAAGACTTCTAATGCTTCTTTATCTTTATGAAGCTGGTAGAAACCGTCTTGCATTTGCGTGATTTCATTATTCAGTTCAATGTGTCGCAATCTCCCGCACCCTTTCTTTAAAATATTCTACATCTTTATTTGTTCCAGATAACTCAAATTTTGATACAATAGGTACTTCGTATCTGGATGAGATTTTATCTGCACTTGCTCCGAACATATCTCCCCAGTTGCGATTGCCACTTGCAGATACGCCTTTTAAATTTGCATTATTGCGTTCTAAAAATTCTAAAACACGTTCCGGCACATTTCCAAAACCTGTTGTATACGTAATAAGAACAAAATCTTCGTCTAATACTAGATCGTCATTAATTTGAACGGCCGGCATATTTAATTTGTGGATGAAACGCTTCACGTTTCCTGTCATAGAATCATATGCAACTAACATTTCCGACCCTCCCCTTCTTTCTTTAATATCTAGATGTCGTTTCATGATTTCTCTATATATTGTATTACGTTTCAAAACAAGACACAAGATATATGTATAAATTCTTTCTTTTTTTAACTTTTACTTTTCGACATGACAAGTCCTTTTTTTCAATACAAAGACTATGAAACAACATTCTAAAACTCATGTCAATAAAGTGCTTTTCGAAAAAGTTGTCAACGAATTTAATCATATTTACAAAAATGTTATCAATATGTTTTGTCAAAAAACAGTAAATGCTGGAGAAATATATTTCTCCAGCATCACATAAAAAAGAACAGAATTTACGAGATAATCTGTTCGAAACCGGTTACACATTATTCAGATCACACAAGTAAGGAATTCTCTCTCTTGTGGATTAAACATTTATTAAATCGAGTACATATACTTTCTTTTTTGTTACACAATAAAACATATTATTGTAATGAAAAGGACAATTATTATGGCACACCAATTTATTCGTTAGTGTGATGAGAATTTTAAAAAGACTGTACACAAAGCACCGCTCATTCGCAATGTTCAATACGTAAAATATCCTTTATAAATAAATGATGAAAATTTTCGTCTTTATCTTGCATTGTAAATACTGGCGCTTCTTCATCAAAATATACAACCATTCCCTCTACATATTGATTCATAAGCTGAAATTTCACAGTTGCTCGAATGTGAATTTCTTGCTCATATGCTACTTTCAATTTTTCTATAACTTCTTCTGTACGTTTCTCAGGAAACATAACCATTCCTACGAATCGTTTTCCTGTACCATCTTTCCACATGTAGTCCCAGTGCGGTAAAATACCTTGTTTAAATTCTCCCATAATTCTCCTCTCCTTTTCCTTCTATTAAGAACGCGGTGTTTCTATATATGTATAAATAATTTTCCCGCCGTGCTGTGCATTCCCACTGAAATGTTTAAAATCTTCTCGATTTACTACAACTTCACGAAACGTATAAAATACATCCTTAGTTACAATATACTCTTCTATCTCTCCATTTTTCAGTTGATCTAAAATTGTATTTGCTAATTGTTTATCCATGTATTTCACCTCTCTGCAATATTTTATCCTATCTTTCACAAGTCGACAATGTTAAATTTCTTACATTCACAGCAAGTATCATATACTACCATAACGGTTCATCTATACTGAATCAATTCGATATTCAAGCTTATCCTATAAAATTCAAGAAATTGATGAATAACTGGTTGAAACTTTATTTTATGTTACAATAAGAATGACAACTAGGAGGGATAATATGATTCGGAAAGCAAAAAAGACAGATGCGAAGGCAATATCTCCTTTATTGTATAACGCTCTGCATGAAATTGCTGAAAAAATCACAGGTGGGAGAACAGGAACAGAAGTCTTGACAGGGCTTGAAACTTGGTTTTCAAAAAAAGAAAATCGACTTAGCTACGAGAACTGTTTCGTTGAAGAACAAGATGGACAAGCAATTGGAATCATCGTAGCCTATCATGGCAGCCATGCAAAACAACTAGATACTCCCATTGTAAAACACTTACGAAAAATCCATCAAGATTCATCTATTACGCTAGAAAAAGAAGCTGAGCTCGATGAATATTATATTGACACATTATCCGTTTCAAACACATATGGCGGACGAGGGATCGGCTCAAAATTGATTAAAGCAGCAGAAAATGATGCCTATGAAAAAGGCTATGAGAAAATCGCATTACTTGTAAATTTAGAAAACAAGCGAGCTTTCTCTTTATATAAAAAACTTGGCTACCAAGAGGATAAAACGGTTATGCTTGTTGGAGAGCCATATGCTCATTTAGTGAAACCACTATATAAAAAAGCTTTCGTTTCTTAAAAAAAAGCACACGATTCTTTATTGTAATCGTGTGCCTTTATGTTAAATTGGTATTCAATATATTTCCATTCATTGCTTCATGAAATGTATATTCTGTACAACTCCATGGCTTCCCATGAAAAATAGGCGGACCAGACCATCCTCTAGCACGTAGCTCAGCCCCAATCATCGTATTAAAATAACTATGCCCTATGAGCGCAATTTGCCCATGTACTAACGCATATCCGACTAATGTATCAGCTGCTTGCTTCGCTCTTCCTTGTACTTCACGATAAGACTCAACACCTTTAGAATATCCAATCATCCATAATGTACGCCCAATAAATGTCCATACTTCCGGTTTGCACTTCACCCATTTCGGAACAAAGAAACTAGATGGTACTTCTGCCTCTCGAAAAAGGGAGCTTTGTATAAAAGAAAGAGAATTTGTTAATTCTGCTGCTGACTGTACCGTACGTTTTTGATCACTCGTTACAATAAGCTTCGCAGATTCGATTACTTCAACCGTCTCAATTGGTATGTCCATACTTTTTTCCATACCGTCTAAATCGTACCGCTCCATCCATTTGTGGAACGATGATACTGTCATTGATTCTGTAACATTGTTCAAGCGACCGTGACGAATAAAAGAAATTCGCATCTTCTCCACTCTCCATTCACCGCTCATCACCTATATTATTATGCACTTTTTCTTATTATCATCATACCATGGAGAAAGAGAAAGTCATACTTCCTTACATATCCGCACCGCTCTCATGAGTGACAGAAGCATGCATACCATCTAATCCATCAAAATATGTATCTGTTTCATGGATACGCATTATTTTTAATTGTTTATATGAAAATAAGAATAAAAGGATCATTATAAAACTTCCAACAATTTTAAACAACATTTTTACCGCCCCCAGTTTATTATACCCCTATATACTGATATAAGCACTTTTTTATCAATTCCCTCTCCTAAAATAGAAAAATACTTTATACATTTCTTATGAAAAATGACTATTTTTTGAAATTTTATCATGGAAACATTTACAAACAGGGGAATATAGTTCAAAATAAAGGGAAATAAAAAAGAACAATATTGTTCTTTTTTTGGTAAAACTGTAACAAGGAGAGTTGCTTATGAAAACCGCAGAAACTGGAGATATTATCGAATTTAAAGGTGGAATGCAAGGCCGTGTTCAAAAAGTAAATAAAAACTCCGTTATTGTCGATATAACAATCATGGAGAATTTTAGAGAACTAGATATGGAACCTCTTACAGTTGTAAATCACAAAAACTATACAGTTATCAATCAACATGCGTAATATAATAGAAAAAAAGGATCTGCATGTATCATACAGATCCTTTTTCATTAACGATTATCGATTGTTTCAGGATATAAATCGTGATTCATCATGCGATATTCTGCCATTTTTTCATATTTTGTACCAGGACGACCATAGTTACAATATGGATCAATCGAGATACCACCACGTGGTGTGAATTTCCCCCACACTTCAATATAACGTGGATCCATTAATTTGATTAAATCATTCATAATGACATTCATACAATCTTCATGAAAATCTCCATGGTTACGGAAACTAAATAAATACAATTTTAATGATTTACTCTCCACCATTTTTTGCTCTGGAATATAACTAATATAGATCGTTGCAAAATCTGGTTGTCCTGTTTTTGGACATAAGCTTGTAAATTCAGGACAGTTGAACTTTACAAAATAATCACGGTTTGGATGATTATTTTCAAATGTCTCTAAAATTTTTGGGCTATATTCAAATAAATATTTTGTATTTTGGTTTCCAAGTAACGTTACATCTTTTAAATCTTCATCTAATCTTCCTGCCATTTTTCATACATCCCTTCAATTCCATTCCTTATACGCCTCGTTTATTTCCCCACACTAACGCGTGAAGCTGAGGTAATACTTTTGCGTCATTCATTTCTTTGCAATGAACAGCTTTTTCAATGAGCCATTCATATTTTTGTAGTAAATTCCTAATAAGAATTGCATCATCCACTGTTTTCGTATCATCATTTCCAACTTGTAAGAAAAACGGTACATGTGGATAACGCTCATGCACTTTTATCGCATATTCAAAATCGTGATCATCAAATACAACGACTTTTAAGCTAAAATCTTTTCCTGCTAATCTTTCAATAACAGAATCCAGCATAATAAAATCAGTTTTCATCTGTGAGCTTGGGGGCTTTGGCGAAATTGTTATTTCGTCAATATGAAGCAACCATTCCTGCCATTTACTTCCTTGCGTCTCAATGGCGGTGCGAATTTGTTTTTCTTGTAATAAAGACATAAAATCGTCTATATTTTTCAACAACACTGGATTCCCACCTGAAATCGTTACATGTGAAAAATTTTCTCCACCAATTTCTACAAGCTCACTCCATATCTCTTCGGGAGTCATTTGCCGAATTTGTTCTTTCGCTGATCCATCCCATGTAAAGGACGAATCGCACCACGCGCAACTATAGTCACAACCTGCTGTACGAATGAACATCGTCTTTTGTCCAACAACCATTCCTTCACCTTGAATGGTTGGCCCGAAAATTTCCAGAACAGGAATTTTACTCACCGATCATCCACTCCCGTCTTACTTCTGCATAACTTGTTGGTGTTTCAAATAGACGAACAAATTCAACCCGTGCTCCTTTATATTCATTTGCACGGTCTTCTTTTATAAGTGCCTCTGCCATCTTCTCATATATCCAAACGACCATATTTTCAGCTGTCGTATTCATCGCTGGTAATGTTTCATTTAAATAACGATGATCCAAATAAATTTCTATTTCATTTTTCCAAATTTCTTTTATATCTCCAAAGTCAATAGCAAGTCCAATCTCATTTACATATCCACTAATTCCAAAAACAACTTTGTATGTGTGACCATGTAAATTTTTACATTTCCCCTCATAACAGTGCAAATGATGCGCTGCATCAAATGTAAATTCCTTACTTACCATCACTCGTTTATTATGATATTTCAGTTGTTCACGTTGAATGTCCTTGTCCACTTTTTGTAAATTTTCTACAATGCGAAATCCAAAAAAATTCTGTTCCATTATGCGTTCGCTCCTTCGCGTTCTTGTAAATACGTATCTAAACCTGCTTTACGAAGTTTACAAGCTGGACATTCACCGCAGCCATCACCGATTATTCCGTTATAACATGTTAATGTTTTTTCTCTAACAAACTCAAATGCGCCAAGTTCGTCTGACAATTTCCATGTTTCTGCTTTATCAATCCACATAAGTGGTGTATGAATAACAAATGGATAATCCATAGATAAATTTAAAGTAACGTTTAACGATTTCACAAATACATCACGACAATCAGGGTAACCGCTAAAATCTGTTTCACATACGCCCGTTACAATATGACGTGCTCCAACTTGTTTTGCTAGCACAGCTGCAAATGATAAGAATAGTAAATTTCGTCCATCTACAAATGTTGATGGCAATTCACCTTCTTCATGTGTAATCTCCATATCCGTCCTCGTTAACGCATTTGGAGCAAGTTGATTTAATAGGCTCATGTCAAGTACTGTATGTTTAATTCCTAACTCTTTCGCAATATCAGCTGCACAGTCAATTTCTAACTTATGACGTTGATTATAATTAAATGTCACAGCTTCGACTTCTGCGAACTGCTGCATTGCCCAAAATAAACATGTTGTACTATCCTGGCCACCACTAAAAACGACAACTGCTTTTTCTTTTTTCATCTCACTCATTCTCCTTCTCTACTACGAATAAGAAGAAAGAACGTTCTTGAACTGTCACAATAAAAAAACAAAACAATACCTAAGGATATTGTTGTTTCCATAGTTTTTTATAGAGGGAGTTCGCGAACCTCTCCCATGTTATACATGGAATTTCTTCTTTCATTAACAACACATATTGTAACATACTGCACATATCCAGAAAAACATCTGATTTTTCTGTCTTTTTTTCAGGTTTAAGATTCATTTTCTTGTATTTTAATAGTATGATTATACTTATATAAATCCATTTTGATTTTCCAACATATAAGTCGCTGCTATAAAGAACAAAAGGTGACCGCTACTTATTTTCTCTCTTTGTTTTCACTTTGCATGGGGCAGAAAGAGGAGCTGACTGCTTCTATGCATGGCCGGATGCTCTCTCACCTAAAAAGAAAGGTTTTATGTCGGTTTTTCAATTTGTACTTATATAACACCATACATATGAGAATAGGGAGGAGATAAACCTGAAACTCTTTATTATTTATCTCTTTTTAAACATATTATCCATCCTCGTTATGATGCTAATATATCACTCATTTTGGAATCAAAAAGGGAAACATTCACCTAAGTTAAATTCAACCGTATTTATATTATTTTGCAGTGCTGCAACAATTCTTTGTATTTCTTTTGCAGCAAGGATGGATAATGGATTTCAATTTGATATGCGTCATATTGTATTAATTGTTGGTACGTTAACAGGAGGTCCTATTGCGGGTGGATCGATTTTAGCTGTATTAAACATATACCGTTTTTTGTTAGGAGGCATAGGAGTTTTTCCATCTATTATAGCTTCCATTTGCTTATATATTATTCTCCTTGCCACATACAGACTCTTTCAAAGAGGGAGCAATCATATAAAAGTAGTACTTGCTATTTTATATAGTTTTGTATACGTATTTAGCTGGATTCCTTTTTTCCTTGCTGAAGTTTCTAGCACTGAATATTACCTCCCTCATATTATTGTGTATGAATTATGTACCATCATTGGTACCATTCTTATTCTTTATTTACTAAACGTACTACAATTACAAATACGCCTACAAGAAGAACTAATTAACGCTGAAAAATTTCACCTAATCGGAGAAATGGCTGCCTCTATCTCTCATGAAGTTCGTAATCCTTTAACTTCAACGAAAGGTTTTTTACAACTCCTACAATCCGAAGAATGCTCTGAAGAAGATCGAAAATTATATACAGAAATTGCTATACGTGGTATTGAACAAGCAAATCACGTACTCACAGATTATCTAACATTTGCAAAACCAAGTATAGAAAAAGAACAAGTATTACAAATCGAAGATGAATTACTTCATGCTGTATCTCTCATTACTCCACTAGCTAATTTGACAAATGTTCGTATAACTTACACAAAGCAAAGCAACATCTTTTGTATTTCTGGAGAAAAACAAAAATTTAACCAATGCTTATTAAACATTTTAAAAAATTGTATTGAAGCCATGCCAAAAGGGGGAGATCTTATTCTCACATTAATACCGAGTCATACACAGATACAGTTGGCCATAAAAGATACTGGTATTGGCATGGATCTAGAACAACTGAAACGTCTTGGTTCTCCCTTCTATTCAACGAAAGAAAAAGGCACTGGACTTGGGATGATGGTCGTATTCAGCATCGTAAAAGCAATGGGTGGAAAAATCGATATTTCAAGTGAAAAAGACATTGGTACAACCTTTCTATTAACTTTCCCACTCATACAAAAAACGTGATGAAATCATCACGTTTTTTCCGTTTCATCAACAAGTTCCGCAAAAGTCTTTACTTTCCCATGCGGTTTTTGATTTTCTTTTCGTGCCTTCCAACTACGCTCTTGCTCTTTCTTTTTGTGTGACATGCTTTCAACTCCTTCTATGTTCTCTTTATGTATTATTCCAAAATAAAAGATAAAAATATGCATCAATCCAGTTTCTTCATCCTCCACTAATAATTAGTCCTCATTAATTAGGATTTTATAAGTGGTTTATCCCCTACCCATCTTCTTTTTCTGCATCTTAAGGAGTGGATATTACTACCCTCGAAAAGCAGGGATAAATAAGAAGAAGCGAGATAATTACTACCTCGCTTCTTCTTATTTATTCAATATAGTTCCCATGTAAATGGGAATTTTTCTTTACCTTTGCAAAATCGCATATTTTGCTTCTTTTAACTGTGTAAGATGGCGTTGTTCATGTAAATCAAGGAATTGAATCCATTGATATAGATTAAGCTCCTGAAAAACAGGATGTTTTAACGAATTTTCGAACAATTCTTTTTCGTCTATAATACTATGCAGCGTATGCAATAATTCTGCGCGTGAATGTTCGAGTAATTGAATTCCTTGTTGTTTTTTCATTAATGTTTCTGTTGGTTGCATTTGTTGAGGTGCTTCTCGTTTATATGTTCGATCAAGAGTAAGTTGGAGATCTTTGAGTGGAACTACTTTTTTGTCTTTTTTCTGTAAAGCATACACAAGGGATGAAGTGACAGATTGTTCAATTAGGTGTAGATGATGCATAATTTGAATGATACTCCATTTATCACGGCGCGGTTTTACATTCACTTCCGTATCATTTAACATCTCAATTTCTGATAATAGTGTGTTTCTTGTAGATTGTAACGATTGCAGCAAAGTTTCCAAACTAATATTCATATTAGATTGAAGCATAATTCTCCCCCCTCTTTTTTGGTAAAAAAAGGTGTTTCCAACTTAGAAACACCTTTTAGATAAATCTGAATTTTCTTATATTATCTCATTGTTTTATAAATGTGTCGATTACAAAATGTGAAAAAAACAAGGTTGATTTTTACAATTTTGTGTCATCCACTGCATGTAACCACGTTTGAATCTCAGTGATTACGCCTTGCACACACCCATCTGTAAATGGAGATGTCAAATTCGCAATTTCTACTAATTGTAAGAAGGATTGACTTCCACCCTTTTGACAAAGGTTCACATAGTCTTCCCACGCTTCTTGTCTATTGTCTCTTGCTCGCTTCCAAAATTGCAGTGCGCAAATTTGAGCCAATGTATAATCAATATAGTAGAAAGGTGAGCTATAAATATGCCCTTGACGCTGCCAGAAACCACCACGTTCTAAATAATCATTGTCTTCATAGTCTCGATGTGGTAAGTACTTTCTTTCAATATTACGCCATGCCGCTTTGCGATCCTCTGGAGATGCTTCCGGATTTTCATATACATAATGTTGATATTCATCAACAGATACACCGTATGGTAAAAATAGAAGTGCTGAACTTAAATGAGAGAAATAATATTTATCCGTATCTTCCTCAAAGAATAATTTCATCCATGGCCACGTGAAAAATTCCATACTCATAGAATGAATTTCACACGCTTCGTACGTTGGCCAATTGTACTCTGGAATTTCAAACTTCCGGCTCTCATATACTTGAAACGCATGACCTGCCTCGTGTGTTAACACATCAATATCACCTGATGTTCCATTAAAATTCGAGAAAATAAACGGAGCTTTATAATTTTCAATGTATGTACAATAACCGCCACCAGCTTTTCCTTTTTTCGCAACTAAATCTAATAATTCATTATCTAGCATAAAGTTGAAGAACTCATCTGTTTCTTTTGATAATTCTTTATACATTGTCTTCCCATGATTAATAATCCACTCTGCATCTCCCTTTGGAGTCGGATTACCTGTTGCATATTCAAAATTCTCATCATAGTAAGCAAGCTTTTCTACACCAATGCGTGCTTGCTGCCTTTTTCGTAATTCTGTCGCAACTGGAACGATGTAATCTAGTACTTGTTTACGATAATTTGCAACCATTTCCGCATTATAATCTGTGCGATACATTCTTGCATATCCAAGTTCAACAAAGTTTTTAAAACCAAGTGTTTTCGCAATCTTCGTTCTTACTTTTACAAGTTCATCATAAATACTGTCTAACTCTTCTTCATGCTCTTCTAAAAAACCATAATAAGCTTCACTTGCTCTTTTACGCATATCTCTATCCGTATGTTGCATAAAAGGTCCAAGTTGTGATAATGTTCTCTCTTCTCCTTCAAAATCAATTTTTGCAGCCGCTAAAAGTTGTGTATATTGCGAAGATAATTTATTTTCTAATTGTAAATCTTTCACAACCTCATCTGAATATGTTTTTGAATTACATTCTGCTAAAGCAAATAATTGTTTCCCATAATAAGCCTCCAGTTCATCACGAAACGGAGAATTCATCAATGCTTTATAATATTTCGTTACATAGCCTTGTACAATCGGAGAATACTCATCAAAAAAATCTTGTTCTTCCTTATAAAAGGGATCCGTTGTATCAACAGAATGGCGGATATAACAAATATTTCCCATTGTACCAAAATCATTGCGAATCTCATTAATTACACCAATTACTTGCTTTTGCTCTTCTATCGTCTTTACATTCTCAAACTGTTCTAAAGCTACAGTGAATTTTTCTTGCAACTCTTCCGTATTTGGGCGTGTATATTCATAGTTCTTAAATGACATGAATATGCCTCCTCTCAATTATATGTACCCTTACTATAATTCCATTTCCTTTTCTGAATCTCCTTTTATTCTTCAACAGAATCCATTAGAAACTGTAACATTCCATCCATACTTCTTGTAGAACGGTGAATGAAATTACTACCTATATAAAATGAAACTTCCATCCGTGAGTTTTTTCTTTATCCCTCAAACCCTCACCTATCTTTCTCGCTTCTCTCTGAATCTTGAGGAAGAGGTTTTTCTACCCGTAAATAGCGGGATAATCAAAAAAGCCTTTGACCATTTTACATCGAAAGCTTTTTTAACATGTTATATAAAACCATTTTGATTTTTCGACATATAAATCGCTACTATGAATAACAAAAGATGACCTGCGCTCTTTTCCTCTCTTTGTTTCCACTTGGCATGGAGCAGGTAAAGGATCGGGCCGCTTCTACGCATGGCCAGTCGCTCTCTCTCATCAAAAAAAGAAAGGTTTTCTGCCGTTTTTTCAATTTGTACTTATATAAATTGAAATTCCCATCACTACTCGGGACTTTGCGAGATAACCCTTTGTTAACTTCCAACACATAAAGTCATGGCTATGAACAACAAAAGGAAATTACTACTCCTTTTCTCCTTTTGTTTTCACTTGGCATGGGGCTGAAAAAGGATCGGGCCGCTTCTACACATGGCCGGTCGCTCTCTCCCATCAAAAAAGAAAGGTTTTCTATCACTTTTCATATTTCCCAACTTTTTTAAGCAAAGATAACAGCTCATTTTTCTCATCTTTTGTTAACATTCCAAAGGAATCCTGTATAACTTTTTCATGCTTTGGAAAAATAGAAGCGATGAAGGTCTCTCCTTCTCCTGTTAACTGTGCATATATAACACGGCGATCATTTGGGCATGGAATTCGTTTCACAAGCCCCTTTTTTTCTAACTTATCAACAACATACGTAATACTTCCACTTGCAATTAAAATACGCTCTCCAATTTGTTGAAGCGGCTGACTACCTTTATGATATATCAATTCTAATACAGCAAACTCAGTTGGATTTAGTCCGTTACTTTGTATTGATTTATTTGTAGCATCCATAACAAAGCGGTGCACACGCGATAATGCAATAAACAATTTCAAAGATTGAGAAATCTCTTCCCTCTCATCATTCAACTTCATACGATTTCAACCCTTCACTTAAATTCACAAAAATTCGAGACAATCTACCAAATAAAAAGTTTTTCCATAAAGCAAAATAGCTATCAATGGTTCATCTTTGTCTCCGAATGATCGCTCAATCATTTCTCATTTTTACTCTTTCCCACATGCTAAGTACTAACTTTCACACATGAAATAAAAACATGACAATTTTAACACAGTTTATATATAATGATAATAAAAAAAGGAGTAGCAATCTTGAATGGAAAATTACGAAGCATAACTTTTTATATACTGCTTGTTATATTACCGACACTGGGAATCGGTGCAACTTTCTATTCTTATCACACCTACCAAATGCAACAGGAAAACAAACAAGCTGCTCATACTGTTTTATTTTTATATAGGGACTACTTAGATCACCGTATTGGTGAAGCAATTTCCGCCTTAGAGATGCTTGCTATGGTCGTAAATACAGAAACAGAAAATACAAACGGAATTCAGCAAATATTACACGATACCGATGAAAAAGACGAGCGTTTTTCTGGATTATATTATACAAATAAAAACGGCCTAATTACTGTAGCATCAAAAGGTTTAACAACACCAATTCAGGTTGCAGATCGGTATTATATAGCAGAAGCTTTTAAATCAAAAAAAACAACTGTATCATCTGTCATTACAGATCGGGTTCTTGGACACCAAGCTATTATGATTGCCACACCCATTTTTACAAAACACAAACAAATTTCTGGTTTATTGTTGGCTAGTTTACGCTTTGATTATATATCGTCTGCTTTAAATGCTATTAAACCACAATATCATTTTGAAGTAACCGATGAGCATGATGTAGTCTTTTTAACAGATGATAATAACGAACCAACCGGGCAACATACAAACAAAATTTCTACTCCACTACAAAAATTAAAATGGAAAGTTGCTGTTTCTCCATTACCTATTCATAAAACAACTTTATACAAAACCGTTGCGGTAGAATGTCTGGTTACTTTATTTTTAATGACAATTTTATTTTTACTCGTTCAATATATTTTGCTGAAACGACAAACAAGATTGGAGAGACAACAAAATGAAATACAAAAAATTGAATTAGTTGGTACTTTTGCAGCTAGTACAGCTCATGAAATCCGTAATCCACTTACTGGAATTAAAGGTCTTGTAACACTCTTAAAGGAAAAACATATACAAGAACAAGACCAATTTTATTTTTCTGTTATCGAACAAGAAATAAAACGTATCAATGAAATTGTTAGCGAATTTCTTATTCTTGGTAAACCAACAGCGATTATCGAAAAAAAGTATGATGTAAGGGATATTATCAAAGAGGTCTCATTAATTATTCGATCCGAAGCAAATTTGCATAATATTATATTCACCTTGCAGTTACCAGATCATCCTGTTCATATCCGTTGTTCAAAAGATCATATGAAACAAGTGGTTTTAAATATTACAAAAAATGCAATTGAAGCTATGTCATCTGGTGATGTATTAACAATTCAGGTAACCAGTAATAAAGAGCACGCACAATTACACATTATTGACACAGGAAAAGGTATTCCAAAGCATATTCAAAAACACCTCTTTCATCCGTTCTTTACCAGTAAAGATACCGGAACAGGTCTTGGTCTTGTCATATGCAAACGAATTATAGAAATGTATGATGGACAAATTGTGATTGATAGCACAAAAAATAAAGGAACCACAGTTCATATAAAGCTTCCATTAGATTCAGCATAATTATCCTTCTCTGCGGAGGGTAATTATGTTTATTTCATAAAAGCAGTCACAAACATTTTCCAAAAAGCACTTGATTTCCCTTCATATTCTATTTGAAAAAAGGGTACCTTCATAAATGCGAACCATCTTGGTGTTTTTTGTTCTTTATATCGTTGATACTGTACAATAAGCTTGTCCAATTCTTGACTCACTTGAATTGTTTCAGTACTGTTTAATCCGTTTGTTAAACCTAAATGAATCATTTCTTCACGCTTCATATGAATATCACGCGAAAGTTTTTCCATTGTGTACTCCCGTTTTGCTGTAAACATCCATATCCCCCTCATTATTCTTCCATACTCTCTACTTCATTTTCACTCCATACATTCAGACTACAAATGTATATTGTAACCGAATTAGAATACTCAGAAATTCTAACATTTTCTCCCTGTAATTTACAAATCTTTATCCTCACTTTGAGAATTATTACAAATTATTCTATCTTTGTAAATACATTCGCAATAATAGACATTTTTTTCATGGTATTTTTTCCAAACGACAAATAAACTCTACTTTTACATTTTTGATTTCCAGTACTTCGACATTTTTCTCGTTTAATTTATGTAAAAAACGCAAATCATAATTATAGATTTTCGTTTCCATCTTCACAAATACAGTACCTTATTTTATTAAAAAAGATAAATTTTCTATAAAGGTAAACCTTAATCAGTGCGAACTTTCTTCATCCCCACTGATTATTAGCACTTACCAATCAGGATTTTAGTGCAGTTCATGCAAATTACATATCTAATTTGTTTCACTAACTAGAAATTTGATAAAGCTTTATTTATAACAAATCACCCATTCAGAAAGGAATTTTTTATATGCGTAAACATATCATTATTTTTTTCATTTTATTATCTACTGTCATTTTTCCTTTTCAAACGTATGCCCATACAAATAAAGTTGCCATTGTAATCGACGACTTTGGAAATAATATGAAGGGAACTGAAAGGATGTTATCACTTCCCATTCCACTTACTGTAGCTGTTATGCCCTTTCTTCCATCTACAAAACAAGATGCAGTAGCTGCACATCAAAAAGGGCATGAAGTTATTATTCATATGCCAATGGAGCCTATTAAAGGTAAAAAAGAATGGCTTGGTCCTAAAGCCATTACAACTGATTTAAGTGATCATGAAATTGAAAGTCGGGTCGAACAAGCGATTCAAGAAGTACCACATGCAATTGGGATGAATAATCATATGGGTTCTAAAGTAACAGCTGATGAAAGAATTATGCGAATCATACTATCAGTATGTAAAAAACATGGCCTATTTTATTTAGATAGTAAAACAAATCCCAATAGCGTAGTACCAAAAATCGGAAAGGAATTAGGAGTTCCTATTGTAGAAAATCAATTATTCTTTGATGATGTTTATACATCATCTCATATTACAAAGCAAGCACAGTTACTTCTACAAAAAATTAAAGAAAAACCTGTCGTAGTAGCAATTGGTCATGTCGGCCCTCCTGGGGAAATTACTTCTCGTGTTATTGAATCCACCATTCCTAAAGTACGTGAACATGCAGACTTTATTTTCTTATCCGACCTTGTCCTCTCACCACCACCTGTCTCCAAACAAAAATAGAGAGCAGCTATATGCTGCTCTCTATTTTTCATACTACTACCTTATATATAATCTACATGACTCACGCGAAATCCTTTTTTCTCTATTTTTGCAATTAATGATTCTAATGCTTTTTCACTTAAGTCATCTGTAATGTTCACAATAACACGACGAATATATTGATCACCATTGTCCAATGTAAATAATCCACCAATATGATAAGACCTGAGCAACGTTCCTAACTCCTTAATTGTCCCCTTACAATCTTGCGTTGCGATTGTTATTATATAACCACCCGTTTGCATCCCAAATGAATCTTCAATGACATCAAATATATTAGAATGTGTTAAAATGCCAACAAATTCATTGTACTCATTCAATACAGCTAAAAATGGAAGACGCCTAATTACATAAAAGGCTCGAAAAAAAGAATCCTTTTCAAAAATAAATGCAGATTTATCTTCCATAATATCTTTCACACATACATCTTCTAAACCCTCATTACATTTACGTTCTAAAATATCTACTTTATAAATGATCCCTTTAAATCTCTTCTCATCTTCTGCAAGTACAGGGATTGCTCTATATCCCTTCACGTCCATAATTTTTAACGCCTGTTCCCCCGAATCATTATCCTTACAAAATGTCACCTGTTGTTTCGGCAGAAAATGATATTTAACTCGCAAAATACGTTCCTCCTCACATGACGACATGTAATCTATATATAATAAGGAGACCCATATTTTATGAGTGAAATTATTTTTTAAAACGCTTTCATTTATTAGTTTGCACGTGACGAATTATTCTCTTTATATAACTGAACTCTTAGTTCCTTTAATCATCAATAATTTCACGTGATAATTCATTAAATACTCTAACCCTTCTAGCCATTTTTTCGTCTCTTCTGGCGAGTTTCCCCATACAATCATTCCGTAATTATGAACAAGTATAGCACCGCCGCCTTCTATAAAATTAGGAACATGATTCTCTAATAAATCAGCAAACTTCTTTTCATTTTCTACAATCGGAATCGTAATCTCTGTAATTCCTTCTTTTCCAAAAACACGTTCTACAGTGCGTTTTTCAAATGTAACTGCTCCTTCTTTTCCATATAACTCTGATATTAAATGACTATCTACAGTTTGAACTTGCAAAATACACTCCGCATTACCTTTTTTATAAATATCTGCATGCATAAACGATTCAACTGCTGGTTTTTCATCATTTGCAAATACAGGCTCGCACATACTATTTACTACAATAAAATCCTCTTCTGCAAATAACCCTTTGTCTCTTCCTTCAATATTTACTAAAAATGTTAATGGTTCTTGTGATGTCCGCATAGATAAACTAATTTTTGTACCATAAAACCAATCACGGAGAGCCAATTCCATTTTTACATCTCTTAACTCTTTCCACTTCTTTAAAAAAAATAACATTTCGTCACCCCCATGAGAATATTACTGTAATGGTTTAGCCATTTCTATGTAAAAGAAGTATTTTTTGATTATTCCAAAAATTTAATTGAATTATCACATGAGAATCTCTTTTTGTCAATACAATTTCTTCATCTACCTGAAAATTAGGCACGTGTTACACAACAAAAAAAGCTCTTTCACAGAGCCTTTTTGTTCATCATTTGAAGCATCTCACTCTTCTCTTGCTCATTAATAATGCCGATCTTTTGTAACATATTTGTATACAATATAAGTTTATTATACAAGCGTTCCGACACCTTTTCCCCTTCTTTCCTCTAGTCAACTTTTTTTCTGTTGGTAAATTATATGAAGGAAACCGAAAAATGTGTCCATTTTTTTTGCACTGATACAAAACTTTTCAAAGTACCTCTCTCATCTATGTGTAAAACAATAAAACAGTAGGCCCTACAACTTTCGGATTGGAAACCTATATTTAACTAATCGTCCAGCGAATATTATTTTTTGTAATAAATTCTTCAAAACTATGAGGCATTTTTTTATCGCAAATTACGTGCCCAATATCAGAAAAACCGGCGATTCGATAATTTCCTTTTACCCCCAGTTTTGTATGATCACATAGAATAAACGCCTTTTCCGCTAATTGAATCATCGCTTCTGATAACTTAGCTTTTTCCAATTCAAAACTCGAGATTCCAAAACTAGGTAACAATCCATCAATTGAAATAAATGCCTTATGAAAATGAAACTGACGAATGACTTGCTGTGAAATAGATCCTGATACACGACAGTGTTTTGGAGATACCTTTCCTCCAATAAATAATACTTCACCATCAAACATTTTTTTATTTATAGAAGAAATGAATTGGGTTGCAACAGGAAATGAACTCGTCACAACAGTTAAGTTTTTCCGATGAACGAGATACGGGACCATTTGCAGGGGCGTGCTTCCATCATCGATGACAATGACATCTCCATCTTCTACAAAAGTTGCTGCTTTATAGCCAATTCTTTTCTTTTCCTCAATATATAGCATTTCTCTTTCTAGCATAGGGGGCTCTATCCCTGCTCCCGGAAGTTGAACCGCTCCCCCGTATACTTTCTTCAACTTCTTTTCCCGATCAAGCTCTTCTAAATATCTGCGAATGGTTTCTGTTGATACTGAAAATTCACTTGCTAGCTCTGAAACTTTCACTTTTCCCTTAAACTCTACTTTTTCAAGAATACTACGCTTTCTCTCTTCTCCAACAATAGACATAACTTCACCTCATTTTTCTCTCTCCCACTTACTTTTTCGGTTCTGCTTTTTGCCCAAATTCTTTTTCCCAACGTTCTAAAGTTTTATCGCGATTATCAGCCGCCCATTTAAAATCGTTATTTTTATATAACTTGTCTGTTACATCTTTTGGGAAACCATCCGGAAGTTTATAATCATTTTTAATCGTCGCGAATCCATTTTTCTGGCTTTTTATCATCTTTAAATTGCGGAAGTACACGATCTACACCTTTTGGAGAGTATTCTTTCAACATTTCTTTCTTTTCTAGAGCTAAAAGACTAGAAGCTGCTGTTCCCCATACAACATCTGCTTGTGTATTTTTCCCTTCTGCTAACAATTTCGCTGTAATAACCCCTGTTGAATCACGAACAATATTTAATTTCACATCTGGGTATTTCTTTTTAAAGGAATCAAGATAAATAGGTACAAGTTCTTCTTCAATTGCTGTGTAAACTGCTAATGATTCAGACAGTTTGTCATCTTTCACTTTCGCCCCGGCAGTTTCTTCTTTCTTAGTACCACATCCCATTAATAAAGAAAATATTCCCCCGATTGCTACAGCTTTACAGAGTGTTTTTTCACTTTTTCTCTCTCCTCGTATATTATTTTTTAGTTACTCTTTCAAGCGACGATTTAACACAATGTTCTCTTGGACGTCCGAGGATATTCCTAGATAATGAAAGTAAGGATCATTTGGGACAATTCTCCCTCTCCCTGTAG